>DJWC01000129.1 GCA_002441445.1 Pusillimonas sp. UBA6240 | reverse complement strand
TTTCCAGCATTTCCTCGAACGACACCACATTCATGCGGCGCGCTTCAGGAACCACCCTGGGATCGGTGGTGTAGACGCCGTCCACGTCGGTGTAGATCAGGCATTCATCCGCCTTGATCGCCGCCGCCACGGCCACGGCGGAGGTGTCCGAGCCGCCTCGCCCGAGAGTCGTAATGTTGCCGTCGTCGTCTATGCCCTGAAACCCGGTGACGATGACCACGCGGCCGGCGTCCAGGTCATTGCGGATGCGGTTGTCGTCGATGGAGCGGATGCGCGCCTTGGTATAGGATGAATCGGTACGCACGGGAACCTGCCAGCCGGTATAGCTGCGGGCCGCGACGCCCTGCGCCATGAGGGCCATGGCCAGCAGGGCGCTGCTGGCCTGCTCGCCGGTAGCGGCCAGCATGTCGAGTTCGCGGGTATCGGGCTGGGGGGAAATTTCCTTGGCCAGGCCCAGCAAACGGTTGGTTTCACCCGACATGGCCGAAGGTACGACCACAACCTGGTGACCGGCCGCATGCCATTTGGCCACGCGACGCGCCACATTCTGGATGCGCTCCACCGACCCCATGGAGGTGCCGCCGTATTTGTGAACGATCAGGGACATCTTCTACTCTGTATTAAGGGGACACTGCTGTGAATGCGCCGGATTCAAGTAAGTGTTTGGGCCCGGTGCATGCTGCCGAAAGGCAAAGCGGAATATTTTAGCGTTTTTCCCCTGGCCCTGTTTTCGCCCCGGCCGGTATGGCTGGCCGCGCTGCGATCCCGCAGACCCGGCAGCGCTACCGTTCCAGAAACACGCGGCCCTTGACGCAGCGTATCCAGGCGCTGCCATGCTTGACCCGCATCTGCCTGTCATGCCCCAGCGCATGCAGCCCCCGCAGTTGCCGCAACCAGTCCCGCAATCGGGCGTCGGTGGGCATGCGCAGGCCTGCAAGGGCCAGCCAGTGGCGCAGGACGAGCGCTTGCCGGGCCGGCGACAGCCGGCGCCAGGCGGCCAGCGAGAAACCGCCGCCGTCCGGATCGGGGTCGAGCGTGGCGAAATCCTGCTCGGCGACTTCTTCCAGGATGCCGGCTATCTCGGCGCTCTGGCGGGCATGGCGGGCAAGACTCGCCTGCCAGCCGGGCCAGCGCTGGTTCAATTCCGGCGCCAGGCGCCGGCGCACCGCGGCGCGGGTATAGCGATCATCGGCATTGGTGGGATCCTGCACGGGAGACCATCCGCTGATTGCGGCAAAGGCGTCCGCCTGTGCCAGCAGCAGCGACCGGTCCATGTCCAGCCATGGGCGCATATAGCACAGGCCCTGGCTAGCGTCCCCTTCCCGCGCGCCTTCATCGTCAAGGCCGTCGCGATACGACACGGGGGCCATGGCTGCCAGGCCAGTGGGGCCGGCGCCGCGCAACAGACGCAGCAATACGGTTTCAGCCTGATCGCCGCGGTGATGGGCAAGCAGGATGTGGCGCACTCCGGTTTGCCGGGCCAATTGCGCCAGCCCCCGATAGCGGGCGTCGCGAGCGGCCGATTCGATGCCGTCTCCGCCCGACAGCGCAACGCTGACCGTCAGGCTATGGCAGGGAAGCTCCAGCATCTGTGCCAGGTCATGGGCATGATCCCGCCATCGATCGGCGGGCGCTTGCAGGCCATGGTGGATGTGGAAGCAATGCACCGGCAAGCCGTGGCCGCGCGCATAAAGCGCCGCATGGACGGCCAGCATGGCGGAATCCGTACCGCCGCTGAGCGCGACGGCCAATCGGCCGGGCTTCGCCGGCAAAGCGGCGACCGCTTCCGCGATGGCGGCCAGCAGGGGCGCCGAGCCGAAATCCCGCCAGAACGCCTCGGGCAGCATGAGATTTAGCGCACTTCCTGGAAGCGGCCGTAAGACATCAGGCGCTGCAAGCGCTGCTCGATGAGTTGTTCGGGGGACAGGCCCGATATCTGGCGCAAGGAATCGGACAGTGCGCGGCTGAGCTGGCGCGCCATCATGACCGGGTCGCGGTGGGCGCCGCCCACGGGCTCGTTGACGATGCGATCGATCAAGCCTAGTTCTTTCAGGCGGGGCGCGGTGATGGCCAGGGCTTCGGCGGCCACGGAGGCCTTGTCCGCGCTGCGCCACAGGATGGAGGCGCAGCCCTCGGGCGAGATCACGGCATAGGTGGAATATTGCAGCATCATGACCACGTTGCCCACCGCGATGGCCAGCGCACCGCCGGAACCGCCTTCGCCGATGATGGTGGCGATGATGGGGACTTTGAGCTCGGCCATGGCGTACAGATTGTGGCCTATGGCTTCGGACTGGCCGCGCTCTTCGGCGCCGATGNNTTGCGATAGCCTTCCGGACGCGGCATGCCGAAGTTGCGCATCGCGCGCTCTTTGGTGTCGCGCCCCTTTTGATGGCCTATCACCATGCAGGGCGTGCCATGGAAACGCGCCAGGCCGCCCACCACGGACAAGTCGTCGGCATACATGCGGTCGCCATGCAATTCGTGGAAATCCGTGAAGATTTCACGCACGTAGTCCAAGGTGTAGGGCCGCTGCGGATGCCGCGCGACCAGAGCCGTCTGCCATGGGGTGAGCTTGGCGTATATGCTTTTCGCCAGTGCCTGGTTCTTTTGCTGCAAGCGCCCTAGTTCTTCCGAGATGTCGACGGCGGAATCGGTCTGCACGAAGCGCAGCTCTTCGATCTTGCTCTCGAGCTCGGCCAAGGGTTGTTCAAATTCCAGGAAAGTATTACGCATGAGTGCCAGGTTTCCAGATTAGAGCATCGCGTTGATCAGTATTGCACGGCCGCCGGATCCAGGCTGCGCCATAGATACCAGGTAGCCACCGTACGCCAGGGCGCCCATGCCTGGGCCACTTCGCGGGCTTCGAAACGCGAGACGGGCTCACCACTAAAATAGTGTAACGAAATTGCTTTCAGCAGGCTGGGATCGTCCAATGGAAGGACATCCGGCCGCTGCAGATTGAAGATCAGGAACATTTCGGCCGTCCAGCGCCCTATGCCGCGGATGGCGCAAAGATCGGCGATGACGGCCTCGTCATCCATGCCGCTCCACGCCGAGGGCTTGATCTTCTTTTCGGCGAAGTGCGTCGCCAGATCCAGAATGTATTCGGCCTTGCGCTTGGACAGGCCGGTTTGCTTGATGTCGGTCTCGGCCAGCTTGATCATGCAGCGCGGCGTGGGGTTGCGCCCGCATACTTCGGTGAAGCGTTCCCACATGGCGTCCGCCGCCTTGATGGATATTTGATGCCCCACCACCGCGCGCGCCAGCGTTACGAACGGCGGCGCGGCCGGCGCCAGCCATTCCGACTTGTGCCGGGGAATCAGTTTTTTCAGGATGCGGTCGCGCCCCATGAGATGGGCCGTGGCCTCGTCCCAGAAAGAAGGCTTGGGACGGCTGGAGGATGGAAACTGTGTCATTGCCTCGCCCCTACGCCCGGCGCCATTGAGTGATGCCGCCCGCCTTGTCTTCGAGCTCTATTCCGGCCTGCTGCAGTTCCTTGCGGATGCGGTCGGCTTCGGCGAAGTTGCGCTCTTGCTTGGCAGCGGCGCGCAAGGCGATCAAGTCGTCGATCTGCCGATTGGACAAGGCTTGCGCGTCGCCGCCCCCATGATCGGATTTCGCATAGCGGCTGGGCGACTGCAGATATTGCGCCGGGTCCGATTGCAGCAGTCCCAGCACGCCGCCCAGCGCACGCAGCAAGCCCGATGCCTGGCCGGAGCCGCTGCGATTGGCTTGCGACGACAGCTCGAACAGCGCCGCGACGGCGCCCGAAGTATTGAAATCATCGTCCATGGCTTCGCGAAAGACCTGCGCGGCCGGATGAGCCCAGTCTATGTCGACGGGTTCGGCCGGTACATTGTGCAGGGTATGGTAAAGGCGGTCGAGCGCGTTCTGTGCATCGAGTAGATTATCCGGGGTGTAGTTCTGCGGACTGCGATAATGATTGCGCACGATGAAAAAGCGCAGCATTTCCGCTTCCCGCGGATTGGCCTGGTAATCGGCGCGGTCGTCGGGAAGGTTCGGGTCGGCGGCGATGGTCGCGCGTATAGTGCGGAAGTTGCCCAGGGACTTGGACATTTTGTCGGCATCCACCATCAGGGGGCCGCAATGCATCCAGATCGAGGCCAGCAGGCCGCCGAACGCGCCTTCCGTCTGGGCGATTTCATTTTCATGGTGGGGAAACTTCAAGTCGGGGCCGCCGCCGTGAATATCCAGAGGCAGGCCCAGCAAGGCGCGGCTCATGGCCGAGCATTCGATATGCCATCCCGGCCGTCCCACGCCGTAAGGGGAATCCCACTTGGATTCCTCGGGTTCGTCCTCTTTGGCGGACTTCCACAGAACGAAATCCAGCGGGTCGCGCTTGCCGGCCGCAACCGCCACGCGCTCGCCCGCCCGAAGGTCGTCCAGCGACTTGCCCGAAAGCTTGCCGTAGCCCGCAAAGCCACGCACGGCGTAATTGACGTCGCCGTCTTCCGACTGATAGGCCAGCCCCTTTTCCCGCAGCTTGCCGATGATGCCCAGCATTTCGCCCACATGCTCGGTGGCGCGCGGCTCGAAGTCGGGCGCCTGCACCCCCAGCGCACGCTCGTCCGCATGCATGGCGTCGATGAAAAAGGAGGTGACTTCGCCCATGCGGCGGCCGCTCTGCACCGCGCGCCGGATGATCTTGTCGTCGATGTCGGTGATGTTGCGCACATAGGCGACCTGATAGCCGCTGCAGCGCAGCCAGCGCTGCACGACATCGAAGCTCACCAGCATCCGCGCATGCCCCAGGTGGCAGAAATCGTAGACTGTCATCCCGCAGACATACATGCGGACCTTGCCGGGCTCTACGGTTTTGAGAGGCTCTTTGTTGCGGGAAAGGGTGTTATAAATGTGCAGCATGCGCTAGTCGATGATGGTCAATGTATACGGTTACCGGCCCTGTTGCGTAGGGCCGCTTGCGGTAAATTCGGTGCGAGCCGGCAAGCAAGCTAAAATGGTGGTCGATAAGTATAGCAAGCGGGAAAGACCGACGCTGGCCTGCAAAAACTTGCCGCCCGGCCTTCGCGCCTGCTCCGCGCCGCTATATGGCAATACAACTTTTATCTATAGGTGCGTAAGCCGTGCTTCGAATTTCTTGTCCTGTGCTGGCGCTTGCCCTGTTGTCGGGCGGCTGGATGCAAACCGCCGTCGCCCAGACCCCCGCACCCGGCCTTACGCCGCACGTCGATCTTACATCCTCGCTGGATGCCGGTCCAGGCAAGCCGCAATTCGATACCCGTTCGGGCGGCCTGCTGGTGAAATTCCCCCCGCGCCCCGCTGTGGACGATGGCCCGCTGTTCAAGAAGGAAGCGGTAAAGGAAGGCGGCTGGAAAGGCCTGGCCAGGCTGCTGGAAGCGCTGACGCCCGATGTGGATACCGCCATTCCGCTGACGCCGTCGCAAATCACGGCCCGCATCGCCTCCATGCTGAACAGCGGCCAGAATGACGAAGCCCTGCGCGTCATTGAAAAGCGCAGCGCCCAGCTGGAAGCCCAAGGAGCGCTGGGCGCCGACGTGCAGCTTATGTTCCTGCACGGACGCGCGCTGGCGGCGCTGGGCCGCAACAACGAGGCCATAGACCTTTACCGGAACATGACCACGCTGTACCCGGAACTGCCCGAGCCATGGAACAATCTCGCGGCGGAATACGTCAAGCAAGGCAAGCTGGACATGGCGCGCGACGCGCTGGACATGGCGCTGCAGGCCAATCCCAATTACGGCACGGCCAAGGCCAACATGGGCGAAGTCCAGCTCATGCTGGCGCGCCAGTCTTTTCAGCGCGCCGCTGAACTGGGCGTGAGCCAGGCGAGCGCCAAAGCCACAGAAACCACCAAGCTGCTGGAAAAGCCAGCGCCCTGAAATCCCCGCACTTTCGCAACAGCACGATAGCAGCAGCACGATAGCAATATGGCATTCATTTCGATTCCTCTTCATACGCCCGGCCGCTGGCTGCGCATCCTCAGCCTTGTTTTCGCAAGTTCGCTGGCCCTTTGCCTGGGCGGCCTTGCGCAAGCGGCGGCGCCCTCCACCCCCTACTGAAGGTTCATCCATGAGCACAACTCCACGCGTCAAACTCCTGACCAACAAAGGCGAAATCCTGATCGAGCTGGACGCCGCCAAGGCGCCCAAGACCACCGCCAATTTCCTTACCTACGTCAAGGAAGGTTTTTACGACGGCACCATCTTCCACCGGGTGATCAATAACTTCATGGTGCAGGGCGGCGGCTTCGACGCCGGCATGAAGCAGAAACAGACGCACGCTCCCATAGAAAACGAAGCCGACAACGGCCTGAAGAACAACCGCTACACGCTGGCCATGGCGCGCACGGCCGATCCTCATTCGGCCACGGCCCAGTTCTTCATCAACGTGGCCGACAATGATTTCCTGAACTTTACGGCGCCCACGCCCAATGGCTGGGGCTATGCGGTCTTCGGCAAAGTCGTGGAAGGCACCGACGTGGTCGACGCCATCAAAGTCGCGAAGACCGGCAACAAGGGCTTCCACCAGGACGTCCCGACCGAAGATATCGTCATCGAGAAAGCCACGGTTGTCGAATGACATTACGCTAGCGGGCGTCGTCTGGGTCGCCTCCGACATCCATCTGGGGCCGGACACGCCGGAGACCGCCCGCGCATTTCACCAGTTTCTCGATCAGGCGCGCACGCAAGCGAACGCCCTGATCTTGTGCGGCGATATCTTCGACGCCTGGATAGGCGATGATTTCGCCCTGCGCGATCCTCCCGGCTGGCTGGCCTGCTCGCTCGACAAACTCAAGCAGGTGTCCGCGGGCATCCCGCTATGGATAGGCCGTGGCAACCGCGACTTCCTGATGGGCGAGCGCCTGATGGCATTGACCGGCGCCTCGCTGCTGCCCGAGCCCGCCTGCCTGCATACGGACGCGGGGAAGATCCTGCTGACCCATGGCGATGAATACTGCACGGCGGACGCCGGCTACCAGCGTTTTCGCCGCATCGTGCGCCGGCCCTGCGTCCAGCGGCTGTTCCTGGCATTGAGCCTGAAGCTGCGGCGCGGCATCGCCGACTGGGCCAGGCGGCGCAGCATGGCGTCGAACCGATACAAAGCCGCGCACATCATGGATGTGGACCCGGCGGCCATCGAACAGGCGTTTGCGCGCCACGGCGCGCGTACACTGGTGCATGGCCATACCCATCGGCCCGCTGTCCACAGTCTCGCGGTGAATGGCGCGGCCTGCACGCGTATCGTGCTGCCCGACTGGGACTACGAACACCAGCCGGCGCGGGGCGGCTGGCTGGTCATAGACGCGGGCGGCCCGCGCCTTGCTCAGGCGTCGAAATCCAGTTGAAGATGCGCAGTCTCGCCGCGCTGCCGCACGCGCATGCGCCGCGCCAGGCGGCTGAGCAGAAACGAAGTCATGAGCGCGGTCGCGTCGGGGTCTTCGATCATGGCTTCCGGAGTGGGCGCGGCGCTGGGCGGAGCCGGCAAGGCTATGCCCTGGTAGTTGAACCGCACGCGCAGCGCATATTCGTCGAAACGGGTGGTCACTTCCAGGGTGTTCTCGCCCGATGCCAGGCGGCCGCTGTGGGACAGCAGGTCGAATGCCTGCCAGACGGCCTGCTCGGCCCGCTGCACCGCATCGCGGCGCGCGCCCCATAGCCGGCCCTGGTTTTCCATGAAGGCGTTCAAGTCGTCCGCGGTGGTGGCGCCCACGGTGAAGCGGCGTGCGCTGCTGCGCGATGCGCCGATGCGGAAAAACATGGTCAGCGCCAGGGCGACCAGCGTGCCGTTGGCCACGCCGGCCAAATCCATGAAGTGCGCCAGAGGCAGGTATTCGACGCCCTCGACGATGTAGCGGTGCGATACGCCGACGATCAGGCCCACGCCCAGCGCCAGCGAACGGCGGTCGTCCAGCATGCGCGAGGCCACCAGCTTCAGGCCCGCCATCAACAGGAAGGCGGCCAGGTACAGCAGCAAGGCGGAGATCACCGGCCCAGGGACCACCAGCCACAAGACGATGAGCTTGGAGCAAAGCGCCGTGACGACCAGAAAGGCCGCCACCCAGTAGCCCAGATAGCGGCTGGAACAGCCGGAACTGGCGGCCAGCCCCACCGCGCCGCCGCTGGCCGACTGCGGCAGAGCATTCAAGAAGGAGCCCAGCACATGCGCCAAGCCCTCCGCCCTCATGCCCCGGCCGTAGGCGCGCAAGTCCGGCCTGATCCAGTCGGCATCGGCGGTGCGCTGGGCCAGGGTCTGGGTGCTGATGGACAGCAGGCTCAGCGTCAGGCCGACCAGCATGTAGGGCAGCACCATATCCATGTCGAAGGACCAGCCGAAGGCCGGAAAGTCGGGCAGCCGGAACCAGGGCGCCGCGGAAATATAGGACAGGCTTTCGTCCGGCACCAGCCCCAGCACATCGGCCAGCACGCTGCCCGCCACCAGGCCGATCAGCGCCGCGAACAGCCGCAGTCGGGACTTCAGCCAGATATGGCAATACACCATAACGAAGAGCGTGAACGCCGCTGTCAGCAAATCTGAATTGGAGGCGCTGCGGCCTGCGCTGGTGTCGAACAGCAGCCTCAAGCCGATCTGGCCTATGCTGACCCCGGTCAGCATCACCATCAAGCCGGCGATTTCCACCGTGAAGATGCTGCGCAGACGGGCGATGCAGGCGCTCAGCGCAAGCTGCGTCAAGCCCACGACGAACACCATGCCATAAGCCGTGGCCAGCCCGCCCGGGGTGCCGCTGGCCAGGAACATGACGGCGAACACGGTGGGAGTCGCCTGCAAGGGGTAGTAGTAGCCCGACCCTATGCCCCAGCGGTTCATGATTTGCAGCAGGATGGCGACGGCGCTGGCGACCAGCGAAGCGCTGGCGATATCCAGGAAATTGCTGGACACCAGTTCGAAGGAAGAGCTGTGCACGAACAGGTTGGGCACCACCAGCAGCGCGCCGAGGAAGGCCACCTGCTGCAGGGCCAGGCCCATGGCGGTGGGCACCGGAAGCCGGTCGTTCAGCCAGAAAACAATCGATTCCGGTTTGCGCATATTGTTTCCCGGGGCTCGCCGACCGGCCCTAAATGACCGGCATCAGCGCCGTTCCGCCGGGCTCCGTCTTCCAGAGATCCCCGGTTTCCAGGTCGAACCACCAGCCATGCAGGACCAGCGTGCCGGCATCGACGCGCTCTTTCAGCCAGGGGTAGGTCAACAGATTGTGCAAAGAGCCCGTGACCGCCGCGCGCTCGACGATGCCGGAATTTTGCTTGAGCAGATCCAGCGATACTTTCTGGCGCTTGCCCGGTTCGTCGGCATTGACATAGAGTTCGGTGGCGTTCAGGGCCATGGACACCCAGTCGCCGATGAAGTCCCGCTCGGGAGGCTGGCCGCCGGCCGCGGCAAGCATGGCTTTTATGCCGCCACATTGCGCATGGCCCAGGACGATGATGTGGTCGACCTTCAGATCGCGCACGGCGTATTCTATGGCCGCCCCCGTGCCGGGCAAAGAAGCGCCGGGCCGGTACGGCGGAACCAGGTTGGCCACGTTGCGCACGGTGAAGAGTTCGCCTGGACGCGCCTGCAGCAGCACCCCAGTGTCCACGCGAGAATCGCTGCAGGCGATGATCAGCGTGGCGGGAGCCTGCCCCTGGGTGGACAGCTCGTGCATGAGGCCGGGGTTGTTCTGGTAGTACTCGGTGCGGAAACGCCTGACGGCTGCCTCGAAGTGTGAAATATCCCTGAGGCCGTTGGCGCAGCAGTCATCAGACATAAAACTGTCTCTAGTCGTAACAGAAATGAAGGGTGAATTATAGCGTCATCGCTTCAGCGGGCCAGCAGCCATATCATCACGACCACTCCCAGGCCGATGCGATACCAGGCGAAAGGCCGGTAAGTATGCCGGGAGACGAAACGCAATACGGCGCGCACCACGATCAGCGCGCTGATGAAGGCGGCCGCAAAGCCCATCACTATGGCCGTGTATTGCGCATCGTTCAACTGGCCGGCATTGCGGTACAAGTCATAGACGGTGGCGGCCAGCATGGTGGGCATGGCCAGGAAGAAAGAAAACTCCGTAGCCGTTTTGCGCTGTATGCCGGCCATCATGCCGCTGATGATGGTCGCGCCCGAACGCGAGGTGCCGGGGATCATGGCCAGGCACTGGGCGAAGCCGACCACCAGCGCCTGCTTCCAGGTGATTTCCTCCAGCGAGCGCGCCGTCACGCGCTGGCTGGCGACGCTATCGTCGCCGCCCACGGCGGCCGCCGTATTTTTCGCATACTGGGGCTTGCGCTCGACCCACAGCATGATCAAGCCGCCCGCCACCAGCGTCACCACGAACACCGCCGGGCTATGGAACAGCGCCTTGATGTATTTGATCATCAGCGCGCCCACCACCGCCGCCGGCAGGAAGGCGATCAGCAGGTTGCGCATGAACATTACTTCGCTGCGCTCTCCGCGCAGCGTGCCGCGGATCAACAGCCACAGCCGCAAGCGGAAAATCCACATCACGGCCAGGATGGAGCCGAACTGGATGACGACTTCAAAGACCTTGTCGCTGCTGGAGGTGAAATTGATCCAGTCGCCGATCAACAGCAGATGCGCCGTACTGGACACAGGGATGAATTCTGTAAAACCTTCTATCAGGCCCAGAAACAGGGCCTTGATCATAAACCAGCTGGTATCCGTCATAGATTCTCGTCGTTCGTTTCCTGGTCCTGATGATACATGCGTTCTATGCGCACCGTGGCGATGCGCCGGCCATCCAGCCTCAGCACAGTGAAGCGCAGGGTGACATGCGGGCGTCTCAATTCGCAGCTTTCCCCGACGCGGGGCAGATGGCCGAAGCGCTCCAGCAGGTATCCGGCCAGTGTCGAATACCCTTCTTCATCGCCCACCAGGCCGTCGGTGTCCAGCAGCAGTTCCAGATGATGCAAATCGGCCGCGCCATCCGCGCGCCAGGAGTTTTCGCCCACGGCCGTGATGTCCGGCGTTTCGTCCTCGTCGGGGAATTCGCCGGCGATGGCTTCGAAGACGTCGATGGGCGTCACCACGCCCTCTATGGTGCCGAACTCGTCCGTCACCAGCACCAGCTGCCCGCGGGACCGCTTGAGCGTATCCATCAGCCTGAGCACGCCTATCGACTCGTGCACCACGATGGGTTCGCGCAGGCGCGATGTGCGTATGGCTCCGCCCTGGATGAGATCGGCGATCATTTCCTTGGCGCGGCCTATGCCTATCACTTCGTCCAGCGAGCCGCGGCACACCGGGAAGAAACTGTGCGGCGTCCTGGAGATCTGCTCGCGCAACACCTGGGGATCGTCGTCCAGGTTGATCCATGAGACTTCCGTGCGCGGCGTCATGATGGAATGAATGGACCGGTCGGCCAGGGTCAGCACCCCGCTGACCATGTAGCGCTCTTCGTCGCCGAAGACTTGCTGCGCCGGCGCTTCATTCACCTGCGGCTCGGGCCCGGCCATAGGCCGCTTGCCCAGCATCCGCAACACCCCTTCGGCCGTCCGTTCGCGCAAGGGCCGGCGGGCTTCCAGGCGCCGCATGTTCCGCCGCGCAAGCTGATTGAAGACTTCTATCATGACTGAGAACGTGATCGCGGCATACAGATAGCCCTTGGGCACGGGAAAGCCGAAGCCTTCCGCCACCAGGGAAAAACCGATGGTCAGCAGAAAACCCAAACACAGGATGACGACGGTGGGATGCGCATTGACGAAGGCGGTCAGCGGCTTGGACGCCACCAGCATCAGCGCGATGGCGATGGTGACGGCGATCATCATGATGGCCAGATGATCGACCATGCCGACGGCCGTAATGACGGCGTCGATGGAAAACACCGCGTCCAGGATGACGATCTGGGTGACAATGACCCAGAAGCTGGCGTGCAGGCGCTCGCCCGAGGCATGCGCCTGGCGGCCCTCCACCCTTTCGTGCAGTTCCAGCGTGCCCTTGAACAGCAGGAAGAAGCCGCCGCCGATCAGGATCAGGTCCCTGCCCGAAAACTCCAGCCCGCCCAGCGCAAACAAGGGCGCCGTCAGCTTGACCAGGCGCGACATGATGGACAGCAGCAGCAGGCGCATCAGCAGCGCCAGCGACAAGCCCAGGATACGCGCCCGGTCGCGCTGCGCCGCGGGCAGCTTGGAGACCAGTATGGCAATGAAGATGAGGTTGTCTATGCCCAGGACAATCTCGAGAATGACCAGGGCCAGCAGGCCGACCCATGCCGATGGGTCCAGCATCCACTCCATTTTTAGCCTTTTAGCATTGACAGGTACTCAGTCCTGACAGTATTCAATCCCGCAGATAGCCGAGCATCTGCGGGAAGATCTTGGGCGTGGCCGCCAGTACGCTGCCGCTGCGCATCCAGTCCTGTTCGCCCTCGAAATCGGCGATGAGCCCGCCGGCTTCCAGGACCAGCAGCCCGCCGGCCGCCATGTCCCACGGTTTGAGGTTGACGCCGCAAAAGCCGTCCAGGCGCCCCGCCGCCACATAAGCCAGGTCCAGTACGGTCGAACCCAGCCGCCGCGCCGCCGCGCACTCGGACAGCATCCCGGCAAAACGCGTGCCCGCCTGCGGAGTGTCGACCGACCGGGGCACGTGGGCGCCGAGCAGCGCGTCGTGGTAGCGCAACTGCCCGGACACGCGCACCCGCCTGTCGTTCAGAAATGCGCCGCCGCCGCGGCTGGCGGTAAAAAGTTCGTTGCGCGCCGGATCGTAGACCACGGCCTGGGTGACTTGCCCGCGTTGCGCAAGCGCGATGGAAACGGCGTAGACGGGCAGGCCATGTATGAAGTTGGTGGTGCCGTCCAGCGGATCGATGATCCACTGGAACTGCGCCGTGTCGCCTTCTTCCTGGCCGGCGGCAAGGTGCTTGCCGGATTCTTCGCCGAGAAATCCATGGTCCGGATAGGCGGTGCGCAACACATCGATGATGGCTTCTTCAGCGGCATGGTCCACTTCCGTGACATAATCCTTGGGGCCTTTGCGCGCCACCTGCAGACGTTCGAGGTCGAGGCTGGCGCGATTGATGATGGCGCCGGCACGGCGCGCCGCCTTGATGGCGGTGTTGAGCATCGGGTGCATAGATATCCGTTTTTTAACCGATTATCGTCAAAGGCAGGCGCCGCCCCACGGCGGTTGCACGCATGGGCATGAACCAGGCCAAAGACACAATAAACTATCTATTTTAAATGACTCAGACATTTTCCCCCGAAACCGCGGATGCGTTCGCCCGGGTGCGCTTTATCATGGTGCACCCCAGCCATCCCGGAAACGTGGGCGCCGCCGCCCGCGCCATCAAGACCATGGGCTTCCATGACCTGTGCCTGGTGGCCCCGCGTTTTCCCGATGTCGCGGCGCTGCCGGAAGCCCAGTCGCTGGCCAGCGGCGCCGCCGACGTTCTGGCGGCGGTCACCATAGTTCCGTCCCTGGCCCAGGCGCTGGCGCCGATCACGCTGGCCTTTGCGCTGACGGCGCGCGCCCGCGTGCTGGGCCCGCCGGCCTGCGACATACGCGAGGCCGCCCAGCTAGGCTGCGCCCACCTGCATGAACAGGCCGCGGGCCGGGTGGCCGTGGTCCTCGGTACGGAAAGGTCGGGCCTGACCAACGAGGACATCGCCTTGTGCCAGCGCGTCTGCCATATCCCGGCCAACCCCGAGTACAGCTCCTTGAATGTGGCGCAGGCGCTGCAGCTGAGCGCCTGGGAAATGCGCTATGCGCTGGCCTCGGCGGCCGCCCTGCCCCTGCTGCCGTCCACCGCAGGACATCCTGTGGCGGGCAACCGCCCCGCCGCCAATGAAAAAATCCAGGCCTTCATGGACCATTGGGAGCAAGCCATTACCGAAGTCGGCTTCCTGGATCCGCTGCATCCCAAGAAGCTGATGCCGCGCATGCGGCACATGTTCGGCCGCAATGGGCTGAGCGAGGACGAGGTCGACATGATGCGCGGCCTGTGCACCGCCATGATCAAGACGGCGAGAAAGCGCTGAAACCGCAACCGATCAAAAGGAGGCGAGCCCGCGCCGCCGCCTTTGCATAGCGGCGATCGGGCAAGCCCTTCCGGGCGAGCCCATCTGCAGGATGCCCGTCCTCCCGGCTCTTGCCTGCGGCCGCCGCGGGGGCGCACCGCCTCAAGCAGAGGCGATGTCCAAACCGGTCAAGCGCGATAGTTCCGCCGCGCCGACGCCGCAGCAGTCGTCCGCCAGCACGACGCGGCCGTCCTTCAGGTCGAACACCGCCAAGTCCGTGTAGACGCGCGTCACGCAAGCCAGGCCGGTCAGGGGATACGAGCATTGCTCGACCAGCTTGCTGCGGCCGTCGCGGGTCAGGAGCTCCATCAGCACATAGACGGACTTCGCCCCGATGGCCAGGTCCATCGCCCCGCCGACCGCGGGAATGGCGTCGGCTTCGCCCGTATGCCAGTTGGCCAGGTCGCCATGGCGGGAAACCTGGAAGGCTCCCAGCACGCAGATATCCAGATGGCCGCCGCGCATCATGGCGAAGGAATCCGCATGGTGGAAAAACGCGCCGCCCGGCAGCAGGGTCACCGGCTGCTTGCCGGCGTTGATCAGATCCGGATCTTCGTGGCCCGGCAGAGGCGCGGGCCCCATGCCGATCACGCCGTTTTCGCTGTGCAGCATGATTTCGCGGTCGGCGGGCAGATAATTGGCGACCTTGGTCGGCAGGCCTATGCCCAGGTTGACCACGCTGCCCTCGGGGATGTCCGCGGCGACGCGGGCCGCCATTTGTTCGCGATCGAGTCGTTTCATTGCTGCCCCCCTGCGGCCACCACGCGCTGCACGAACAAGCCCGGCGTAACGATGGTTTCCGGGTCGAGTTCGCCGAGTTCGACGATATTTTCCACCTGGACGACCGCCACGCGCGACGCCGTCGCCATGATGGGCCCGAAATTGCGCGCGGTCTTGCGATATACCAGGTTGCCCCAGCGGTCCGCGCTGCGCGCCTTGATCAGGGCGTAGTCCGCATGCAGCGGGTATTCCAGGATGTAATCGCGCCCGTGGATGCGGCGGCTTTCCTTGCCTTCGGCCAAAGGCGTGCCGACGCCGGTGGGGGTATAGAAGCCGCCTATGCCCGCTCCGGCCGCCCGGATGCGTTCGGCCAGGTTGCCCTGCGGCACGAGTTCCAGTTCGATCTTGCCGGCGCGATACAGGCCGTCGAACACCTGCGAATCGCTTTGGCGCGGAAAGGAGCAGATGATTTTTCGGACCCGCCCCGCCTTCAGCAATGCGGCCAGGCCGGTGTCGCCATTGCCCGCGTTGTTGTTGATGATGACCAGATCTTTCGCGCCCTGGTCGAGCAATGCCTCGATCAGTTCCGTGGGCTGGCCCGCCAGGCCGAAACCGCCGATCATGATGGAAGCGCCATCCGGAATATCGGCCAGCGCCGCACGGAAGCTATCAAAAATTTTGGAAATCATGCCGCTCTACTGCCCCGCCCCATATGAAAACGGACCGGGCGGCGCCTGGTTGGCGCCGCCGCGTGCTCAATCCACCGTGGCGCCGGAAGCCTTGACCACCTTGGCCCAGCTATCGACTTCGGATTTGATGAATGCGCCGAATTCGGCCGGCGAGGTATTGGCGGGAATGGCTCCCAGATCCTGCAGCCTGCTCTGGACTTCGGGCTTGGCCAGCGCGTCCCGGATGGTCTTGTTCAGCTTGTTCACCACGTCTTCCGGCGTGCCTTTGGGGGCGATGACGCCGAACCATGAGGAAACGTCGAAGTTGGGGAAACCGGACTCTTTCATCGTCGGCAGATCGGGCGCCGTCTTGGAGCGCTCGGCGGTGGTCACCGCAAGCGCCCGCAGCTTGCCGGCCTCGACATGGGGCCAGGCCGAGGGCATGTTGTCGAACATGTACTGGACTTGCCCGCCTATCAGGTCGGTCGTGGCGGGCGAACTGCCCTTGTACGGGATATGCGTGACGTCGATCTTGGCCTCTTGCTTGAACAGTTCGCCGGCCATGTGGATGGAGGTGCCGCTGCCGGAGGACGCGAAGTTCAGCTTGCCCGGATTGGCCTTGGCGTAATCGACCAGTTCCTTGACGCTTTTGGCCGGCACCTGGGGGTTGACCACCAGCACATTGGGCACCCTGACGGCTAGGGCGACGGGAGCGAAGTCTTTGATCAGGTCGAACTTCACGTTTTTGTATAGTGTCTGGTTGATGGCGCTGGTCACGGCGACCATGTACAGGGTATAGCCATCGGGCGCCGCGCGCGCGACCATTTCCGTGGCGATATTGCTGCCCGCCCCAGGGCGGTTTTCGACCACCACGGGCTGGCCCAGGGCCTCGCCCATTTCCTTGCCCAGGATGCGCGCCACTACGTCGGTGGTGCCGCCGGCGGAGAAACCCACCACCATGCGGATGGGGTGGTCGGGATATGCGGCTGCCGCCTGGCTTGAAAAGCCCAGTGCGCCCGCCAGCAACAGGGCAGCCGCCAGTGGCTTACCCCCAATGATATGCTTGATTCGCATGGCTACAGCTCCCTTTCTATGCGTCCACATTACGGACAGTTCTATAATCGAACCGTCATTCTGGACCAGATTTCTTTTTTTTTGAACTTCGGTGTACGCGCTGTGGACATTTTGGAAGGCGACAAACTGGCTGCCGGCCCGCGCACGCTGCGGCGCGGCCTGCAGGTTTTACGGGTTTTGCAGGAGCATTCCCAAACGGGCTTGACGGTGACCGGCCTGGCCAGGCTCACCGGCCTGCAACGGCCCACCATCTACCGGCTGCTGGCCGCTTTGACCGAAAGCGGTTTTGTCCGCAGCGTGGGCGGCAGCAAGCGCTTCATATCCACCCAAGCCTCTGCGTCGGCCGATACGGCCCAGGATCCGCGCATCGAACTGGCCCTGCCCGTGATGCGCAAGCTGGCGGCGGCGACGGGCGACGCCGTATTCCTGGTCGTGCGCGACGGATACGAATCGCTCAGCCTCTGGCGGGAAATCGGGCCCTATCCGGTGCAGATCCTCGCCACCTTCGCGGGGAAGCGGCAGCCATTGGGCGTCGGCTCGGGCGGCATGGCCCTGCTGGCCAAACTGGACGACGCCACGGTGGACGACATCATTGAGCACAACAGCGGCCAGCTGGAGCAGTACGGCGGCATGACTGCCCGCGAAATGCGGCAGCTTGTGGAAAACACGCGCACGCGCGGCTATTCCGTGGTCGGCAACTACGCGGTGCGGGGCGCCCTGGGGGTAGGCTGCGCGCTGTGCGACGCCAGGAGCAGGCCTCAATTGGCCATCAGCGTGACCGCGATCACCGAGCGCATGCCGGCGACCCGCCAGCGCGAGATCGCCCGTATGATACGGCAGGGCTTGAACACCATCGCGGGCAAGCTCTAGGCCGCGGCGGCGAGCTGCACGCGCCCGAGCCGCAGCGGGACGGCGCCGCGATGGCGCCGTCGATACCGGCGGGCGGGCCGCCATCCGTATCGCCTGTAGATCAGGCTATCGTCACGCTGTCCGACAGACTGGCTTCCGCATCCAGGGGATAGATGGGGCGCGGCAGGTTCTTGAAGGGAAACAAGGAGTAGTCCGAGCTGCACACGCCGGGGCCGGCCACCAGCACGACATGCCTGGCCAGCGGGCCGAAACCGGCCCTGAAATGCTGGCGGGATTTGATCAGCACATATTTCTTCTTGGCCGGGTCCACCCCCGCGTGGGTGAACAAGCCGATATCGTAGGGTTCTTGCGGCCTTTCGGAGACAAAGATCAGAACGCCGGCGCTTTCCAGCACCACCGTGCGGCCCAGGCTGAGCGTCATCCCGGTGAACATCGGCCCGGTGATCGTATAGGTGCCGTCCGTGATCTTGACGACCTTGCCCGTCACAGACAGCGGCCGTCCTTTCATTTGCAGTTCGGGCATGTCGGTCTTGCCGCCGATGTCGACGGTCAGCTCCGCCCCTTCGCCCGCGCGCACCATGATGTCCACGGCTTCCGGATCCCAGAAGGGCCCGGCCACCACATCGGTCAGCCCCTGACGCATGACCTCTTCGAGTACGTCCATGACGTCGGTCGGCCCGCCGGCGCCGCAATTGTCGCCGTGGTCCACCAGGATGATGGGGCCTTCGTCCAGTTGCTTGGCCCTGGCGATGGATTCCTGCATGGGTTCCACCGGGAAGATGAAGTCCTCGCGCCGATTCCACGCCAGTTCGCTGAGCTCGTCCAGCAGACGCACGCCCTCTTCGCGCTTGCTCTCGTCCACCACCAGCACCACCGACAGGCCCACGTGGGCGATGTCGGCGAGCGGAAAGCCGCCGAATATGGAGGCGTTCAAGACCCGCCCTTCGGCTTCCGCGGCCATGGCCTTGTCCATGATGTCCTTCATGGGCTGCTGCAGAGGCGTCTGGCGCAGCATGTGGGTCAGCATCGGCAGGCGGCGCCACAGAATGACAGGCTCGGCCCCCTGTTTCAGCATGGCCTCGAGCGTCCGGCCCGCCCGCTCTCCGGTCTGGTAGACGTCCACGTGCGGATAAGTGCAATAGCCGGTGATGACGGTGGCGTTTTCTATCAAGTCGCGGCTGAAGTTGGCATGGAAGTCCAGCGCCACGATGACGGGCACGGATTTGGGCAGGACTTCCCTGATGCGCCTCAGCAGCTCGCCTTCCGCGTCCGGGTAGCCTTCCGCTACCATGGCGCCGTGCAGGTCCAGCATGACGGCGTCGCAGCCCTTTTTCACACTATCCATGATGGATGCGCAAATGGACTCGAACGCGTCGCGCGTCACCGTGCCGCTGGGCACGGCATTGGCCGCGATGGCGAATTCCATGTCCGCGCCCAGTTTGGCGGCCAGGTCCATATAGGCCGCGGCGGCGCTATTGGTGCCGCCGTAAGCCCGAGCGGCGTCTTCCCCGTAAGCGGGACCGTGAGGCCCCGTCCCGCGGTTGAAGAACCTGAGCTCGGTGGGCAAAGGCGAAAAGGTGTTGGTTTCGTGCCGGACCAGCGCAACGACGACTTTCATGAATACTCCTGCGGGTGCTACGCCCGTGTGCTGCGCGCGTACTACGCAGGTGCGCAACGCGGTGTACCGCAACGGTGCGCAAGCTGCGTGAACTACGCTTGTGTGCTATGCGTGTATGCAGCGCCCTGCTCGCGGCCTGCCGCCCGCAACACGCTGCCTGTTTCGACTTATTGCTTTTCCAGGCCGGACGCCTCTACCAACTTGCCGTAGCGCACGGTCTCGGCGCGCACGAAAGCCTGGGCTTCGGCCGGCGGGGTCAGTATGGCGTCATACGACAAGGTTGCCAGAGCTTCGACGAACTCCTTCGTCTGCGCTCCTTCCTTGATCGCCTGATAGAGCTTTTCGATGATCGCGTCCGGCGTGCCGGACTTGACGACCACGGACAGGTTGGAACGCACCGTCAGCGCCTTGGGATCGTCGTAGCTTTGCGTCACCGCTTGCGGGAATTCCTTGAGCGGCGTGCTCTGCAGCACCGCGATCGGCTCGACCTTGCCGCTGCGCGCATGGCCTATGGACGAACCCACCACGTCGATATGCGCGTCCGTATGGCCGCCTATCAAGTCGGTCACAGCCGGAGGAGAGCCGCGATAGGGAACGATTTCGAACTTCAAATTGTTTTCCTGCCGCCATTTGGACAAGGCCAGGTAGGCCGCGCCTCCTATGGTGTTGACGCTGATGGACGCCTTGCCCGGATTTTCCTTGATGTATTTCACGAACCCCGCGAAGTCCTTGTGCTTGCCATCCTTCTTGATGATCAGCCAATGGGGGTAGTTGTTCACCACCGTGATGGGGGTGAAATCCTTGTCGCCATCATAAGGAATGGTTTTCATCAGGAAACCGTTGATATTGAGCGTGTTGTCGCTGGCCATGTACAGGACATAGCCGTCGGCGGGCTCTTTGAGGACGGCCATGGAGCCCGGTATGGTGCCCCCGCCGGATATGTTTTCCACCACCGCGGGCTTGCCGAATTTGTCGCTGACGGACTTCGCAACCAGCCGGCCCACCAGGTCGGCCGAACCGCCGGCGGGATAGGGAACCACTACCTTGAACGATTTCGCCGGCCAGGCGTCTTGCGCCATGGCGGGTAAGGACAGCCCCGCCGTCAGCACTATCGCCGCGGCCAGCACCTTTTTCAAACTTTTCATCTCATGCTCCGTTTATATATAAAGATCCGATATGCGCCGACATGAGCCGAACCCTTGAATGGTCTGGATCCGGCTCGCCGCTGCAATGTCGTACGCTCATCGCCGGCCAGTATAAAAATCCCACAACCAAACGTCCAATATATAATTAATGACGGAACCATTTATTTTTTATATGGTTATGGGTATGGGCAATCATGGAGATGCATGATGGACAAACACCGCTTGCGCTGCTTCGTCACCGTCGTCGAAACCGGGAATCTGTCCCAGGCGGCGGCGCGCCTGCACATGACCCAGCCGCCGCTGAGCATATTGATACGCAAGCTGGAGTCCGAACTCGACGTTCAATTGTTCGACCGCGTCAACAACCGGCTGGTATTGACCGCCACGGGACAGCTCTTCTACAAGCGGGCCAAAAGCCTGTTGGCATCGATGCAGTCGCTGGTCAAGGAATTGAAAGAAACCAAGGAAGGCTTGCGCGGCACCGTAAGCGTCGGCTGTTCCACGGCCGCCAGCCTGTTCATCATCCCCGAAGTGGTCGAGCGGATAAAGGCGCGGAATCTGAACATCACCGTGCAAGTCCATGAAGGCGCCACGTCGCACCTGGTCGAACAGTTGCGCGACCAGAAGCTGGATGTCGGCATCTGCCGGTCGGAATACAAGGCCGAAGACCTGCAGACCGTGACGCTGTATACCGAGCCTCTTTTGCTGGCCTTGCCCTTGGGGCACCCGCTGCTGGCCCGGTCCGGCGTATCGCTGAGCGACTTGCGCGAAGAGCGTTTCCTGATGCATGCGGCGCCCATCGGCCGCGGCATCTCGGATCTGTTGATAGAGTCTTGCCAGGCCAACGGCTTCACGCCGAATGTGGTCTATTGGGGCATCGAGACGCTGCCCATGCTGCTGATGGTTCAAAAGGGTCTGGGCATCGCCTTCGTGCCCAAAAGCTTCGCGCAGTTGGGCCTGCCCGGCCTGCCGCCATTGATAGAAATCGCCGAGCCCAGGCTGGAAACCCGTCTAAGTCTGATCACCCAGAAAAGCCGCATTCAATCCGCCGTTACGCAGCATTTTCTGCAGATCACTCAAGAAGTGCTGAACGAGCGGCAGTGAGGGGTGGTTGCGCGGCATTTGCAGCGAGCGGTAATGCGGGGCGATAGCTCAGTGTCTGCGGCGAGCGGCAATGAAGATGACCGCTAGGAAGATACCTCGCACCATGTCCCTTGGCGTCAAGGGGAAAAGACGGAATAAAGGATTATTCCTTTTTAGGAGTTATTCCTTTTTCTTCCCCGTCGGCAGCGGTTCCGTCAGCGGCTGGACTCCCGACGCCCTTGCCTCCCGTGTCCGCGACGGCCGGGCCCTCGGCCTNNTTAGGCTGGGCCGCATTCGGCGGGGTCGCCTTGGATTGCACTTCGCGCAACGGGATGGGCATGTTCAGGCCGGCACGGCCTAGCACCTGCAGCGCATTGCGATACAGGTCGAAGCGCAGGTCCCAATAATTGGAGGAATTGACCCACACGCGCATATTGACGGTGGCGCTGCTTTCGCCATAAGCCGTCACCATGACCTGCGGCTTGGGCTCGGGCAACACATAGGGATGCGATTGCAGCAGCGCGAGCAGTTCACGCATCGCCAGTTCCAGATCGTCGCCATAGCGCACGGCCACCTCGACGTCCAGGCGGCGCGTCGCATTGCGGCTGTAATTGATGATGGGATTGCCCCAGATCAGGCTGTTGGGCAGCGTCAGGTGCACGCCGTCGTATTGAATCAGCCTGGTCAGGAACAGCCCTACTTCGGCCACCGTGCCGTCGCCTTTGCCAACGACGGATATATATTCCCCGGCGCGCAAGGGGCGCAGTGCGAGCAGCATGATGCCGGCCGCGATGTTCTGCAAAGTGCCCTGCAGCGCCAGGCCGATGGCCAGGCCGGCGGCGCCCAGCACGGCAATGATGCTGGCCGTCTGCACCCCGAAGCGCGCCAGGACGGCGATGACGACGAAGAGGCGTATGGCCCACACCGTAACGGTATAGAGCATGGGGACGATGGTGGGATCGATGCGCGACGAGCGGGCGGCGAGGCGCCGCACGCTCTTGCCGGCAAAGGACGACAGCCCCCAGCCCACCACCAGTATGACTATGGTCAGCACCAGGTTCAACGCAAGGTATTCCGCCGACGGCACCAAGGCGGCCAGTTCTTTGAATTGTTCCTGCATGGTTCGGTATCCCGTTCGCGTTTATCCACTTTTCCACCGCGGCTGTGGACAAGCCCGCGGATAACTGCGGCACTACTTAAAGAAGGTGAATATTATCAAGAGATTACCGCGGGCGGATGAAAATCGCTCAGCGGCGCCTGCGGCGCACCCGACAGACTTATCCACTTCGGATGTGGATAAAGCCGAGGAAAACCGGCGGCATAAACCCGAATAATCCAATCAAAACAAGGAACTGGCGCGCGCGTATATTGCTTGCGCAAGGGTGCGCGCGGTCTATGCTTCGCACATCGGCGCGAGCGATCGGAGATGGACAGTAAAAGAAAAAGCCGGCCCGCCGCGGCGGTAGCCCGCGTACCGGGCCGGCACAGGTCAATGCGGCGCGTGGTCGGGCGCGCACAGGCGCGGCCAAGCCGGCTCATATTCATTCATAGCCGGCCCGGCTCAAGGCGCACGCCCGCTGATCAGGCGCACCAGCACCATGATGATGGCCACCACGATAAGGACGTGGATGAAGCCCCCTATCGTATAAGAGGTCACCAACCCCAACAGCCACAAGACGATGAGTATTACCGCTATCGTGTAAAGCATGACGGGTTTCCTTTGTAAAGTTTTCGAGTTTGTATTATTTACTCGCCTCGTGGCCCACGACGCCGCCCACCGCGGCGCCGCCCAGCGTGCCCAGCGTGCTGCCGCCGGTCAGCACCGCCCCGCCGACCGCGCCTACACCCGCGCCGATAGCCGTATTTTTCCCTTGCCTGGACATGCCGCCGCATGCCGTAAGGCCAAGTACCAGGGCCGCCGTGATCGCGCCCGCTGCAAGTCGTCGTGTCGTTCTCATTGGAATACCCCTTTTTTTGAAAATGAATCGGCGGTTTGCCAAGTTCGTCTCTGGCTCAGCAATCGATGTGCCCATCCCCCGTTTTCCCCAGGAGCGGCATAAGACTTGCTAAGGGGTGGGAGACCCGATTTCGGGCGTCACATTTAGGAGATAGCGATGAAAAAAATCTTTGTGCTGACCGCATGCTCGCTCAGTCTGGCCCTTGCTTCCGCGGTGCAGGCGCAGTCGACGGCGCCGGAGCGTTCGGACGGCGCCGCGCCGACGACCGCGCCCGGCAGCGCCGCCCCTTCACCCTCGGCTCCGGCCCCGGCGCCAGCCCCGGGCGCCGCTACGCCGGCCCCTGGGGCCAACGCGCCCGCGGCTGCGCCCGAGCCCAAAGAGACCATCACGGGCTGGAGCGTGAAGGACAAGATCATGGGCAAAGCTGTCTATAACGACAAGGACGAGAAAATCGGCGATATCAATGACGTCGTCCTGGCCTCGGACGGCAAGGCCGGTTACTTCATCGTCGGCGCCGGCGGCTTTCTCGGCATGGGCGAGCGCTCGGTCGCCATTCCCTACGACAAAATCCAGCACACAGGCGACAAAATGGTGCTGCCCGGCTATACCAAAGACCAGTTGAAGGCGCTGCCCAAAGTAGAAGTCGCGAAGTAGATTTCCGCCGGGGCGGAGCCTGGCGCCGCTCCGCCCCTTATCTTTATCTGTTCCTCCCTCTTTCAAGGAGTCCGTCATGAGCACAGCCAAGCCCAGCGACGCCAATACAACGCCGTTTCCCACTGCCCAGGACAATCCTAAAAAGACGGACGAGGCGCTAGACAACGCGCTGGAAGACACTTTTCCAGCCAGCGACCCGTACTCGCTGGACGTCAAAAACAAGGACGCAACGCCAGCGGCGCATTCCACGGAACAAGGCAAGCCGGATCGCGATCGGTCGGGCCGCGATCGGCCGGGCCGCGATAAACCAGGCGGCGACCAGCCAGGCGACAGCGCGGAAAACGGCGCCGCCGAAAAGGAAGAAAGCCTGGACCAGGGCCTGGAGGAAACTTTCCCCGCCAGCGATCCTGTATCCATCACCACGAAAAAACCGAGGAAACCAGACGCCTGAACATGATCAAACGCGCCGAAGAGCCAGGAACCGTATTCGTCTATGCGGCGCGGGCGCGGGAGCCCGAGCACGAAAAAGCGGTCCACTACGAGCTGGGCAAGCGGATAGCCGCTATGCTGGGCATGCAATTCGGCGGCGCCTATGACGCGGCCGCCGCGCGCGCCGGCAAGCATTATCTGATTCCCACCGACACCCTGATCGGCATGGCCATCGCACGGCAGGTCGGCATATATCGGGAAAGCGATCTGTTCGGCGGCGTTGCGCCCCAGGCTTTCGTGCCCACCAAGGCCATCACCCACCCTTTGCTCGGCGTCCATGCTTTTGCGCCGCAAGGCTGGTCGCATGAATTCGGCCGCCGCGTCCGGCACAGCGTGCTTGAAGGCATCACCGTCTTCACCATGCCGGACGCCGTGAAAGCGGGCGAGCGCCTGCTGGCGCGCGGCGCATTCCGCATCAAGCCGGTGCATGCCACCGCGGGGCGCGGCCAGATACTGGTGGACAGCCGCCAGCGATTGCTGAGCGCCCTCGACGAGCAGGACGCCAGCCGCCTGGAGGAATGCGGCCTGGTGCTGGAAGAGCACCTGGACCAGGCGATCACTTTCAGCGTGGGCCAGGTGCGCATGGGCGGCATCGAGGCCAGCTATGTCGGCACCCAGCAGTTGACGCAGGACAACAGCGGGGCCGCGGTTTACGGGGGATCCTCCCTGCTTGTGGCGCGCGGCGGTTTCGATGCGCTGATGAAGCTCGACCTGAGCGACGAATTCCGCGCGGCCATCGCCAAGGCCCAGGTTTACGACGAAGCCGCCACGGCCTGTTTTCCGGGGCTGCTGGCATCGCGGCGCAATTACGATATCGCTTGCGGATTGGCGGCCGATGGCCGGCCGCAGTGCGGCGTACTGGAGCAGTCGTGGCGCATAGGCGGGGCCAGTGCGGCCGAGGTCGCCGCGCTCGAGGCCTTCCATGCCGATCCCGCTTTGCGGGCCACCCGCGCGTCCACCATCGAACTGTTCGGCGCGCAAGTCAGCCCGCCCGCCCAAGCTCATGAACTTTACCGGGGCACGGATCCCGACATCGGCCCCTTGAGCAAATATGTGAAGGTGGAGCCGTATGACGACTAGCAGTTCACCGGTCGAGATCATTATTGACGATGAACATGTGGCGGGTACCTTTCTTGCGCCCAGCTCCAAGGTGCCGGGGGTGCTGTTCGTGCACGGCTGGGGCGGCAGTCAGGAACGCGACCTGGACAGGGCTCGCGGAATAGCGGGCCTGGGCTGCGTCTGTCTGACTTTCGACCTGCGCGGCCATGAAAAGGGTTCGCAGCGCCAGCAGACCGTGACCCGCGAAGAAAACCTGCGGGATATCGTCACCGCGTATGACAGGCTGGCCCAGCACCCCGCCATCGATACCAATGCGATCGCAGTGGTCGGCACCAGCTACGGCGCCTATCTGTCCACCATACTGACAACCCTGCGTCCAGTGAAATGGCTGTCGCTGCGCGTGCCTTCACTGTACCGGGACGCGCAATGGCACACGCCCAAGCGCCAGTTGAACCGGGAAGACCTGGCCGTTTATCGCGGGGCGCCCGTCACCCCCGAAGAGAACCGGGCGCTGGCGGCCTGCGCCGCCTTCACCGGCGACGTGCTGATCGTGGAATCGGAGCACGACCACCTCGTGCCGCACGCCACCATCATGAGCTACCGCGCCGCCTTCCGCAATTCGCATTCGCTGACGCATCGGGTCGTGGATGGCGCGGACCACGCCCTCAGTGAAAAAACCTGCCAGCAGGCCTACACATCGATACTGGTGGGATGGATCACGGAAATGGTCGTCGGCGCGCGCGTGGGCAGGCGGCCGGGCTTCTCTTGATTTCCCGGCCGACCGCCCCCATATGCGGCCCATGATACCTTTCTCCATACTCGATCTTTCGCCGATCACCGAGGGCGGCAGCGCCGCGGCATCGTTCCGCAACACCCTGGATATCGCCCAGCACGGCGAACGCTGGGGCTATCGGCGCTACTGGATGGCCGAGCACC
>DJWC01000065.1:255-13679 GCA_002441445.1 Pusillimonas sp. UBA6240 | reverse complement strand
CGGGTGGCGGGGGCCGGACGCGGCGACTTTCGGGGCTGAGCGAGCCGCTTGTGAAGGGAGCCCGAACGGGCGGACGAACAAGGCGATGCGGTGTTCGGCGCGCAGGGCGCGCCGAACCAGTCACGAGGAGCAAGGCCGGCCCCCGCCACCCGACACGCGTCAATAGAAGCAAGCAGCGCTACATCACCCAGCACGGGTCAACAGGACAGTCAGCGCAACATTCAATCCAGAGCAGATCCGGAACCGCCAAACCGGCGCCGCTGCTCGAACAAACACACGCCCGCCGCCACCGCCACATTCAGCGACTCCACGCCCTCCGCCTGCGGGATGAACACCCGCATGTCGGCGGCTTTCAGCAGGGCCGGATCCACGCCCTGCCCCTCATTGCCCAGCACCCATGCGCAGCGCGCCGGCAAAGGGGCGTCGTACAGCGACTGCGCATCATCCAGCGACGTCGCCACCAAAGGCACCGCCAAACGGCCGCGGGCCGCCATCAAATCCACCTGCTCATAGATCGCCATCGCGAAATGCGCGCCCTGCCCGCTGCGCAAAGCCTTCGCCGACCAGGCCCAGGCGCTGCCTCGCGACAGATAGGCATGCGCGATCCCGGCCGCCGCCGCCGTGCGCAGCAGCGTGCCCAGATTGCCGGGATCCTGAACGCGATCCAGCCATAGACAGCAATGGTCGATACGGCCGGGCAAGGCGGGCGCAGGCGCCGCCGCCAGAAAATAAACCCCCTGGCCATGCTCCACCTGAGACAGCCCTTTCGCCAGCCGCGGCTCCAGCGTATGGCACAGCGCCGAAGGCAGGCGGGCCGCCAGCGCCCGCAGCTCCGCCTGCGACTCCAGGCGCTGGACATCGAACAGCGCCAGTTCCGGCACGCCGGCATGCTGCAGCCAGGACTGGCAAAGATGCACGCCTTCCAGCACCACATGCCGCGGCTCGGGGCGTTCAGGCGCGATCGGGCCGGGCTCCTCCGCACGCGACACGGGCGGCTTGCCCTGCCGGCCGGCGCGGTCGGCCGCGCCGGCATCGCCATCCCGGCCTTCGGACCAATGACCGCCGCCATCCCGCTTGCCCGCCGCGATGCGCAGCAGGCGCTTGTACAAAGGATTGTCGCGGGAAGATATATGCTTCATGGAAGCGCCGGCACGCTTTACAGCCCCAGCAGACGCCTCACAGGCGCGAAGCTGCGCCGGTGCGCGGGACATGGCCCGTGCGCGTCCAGCCGGGCCAGATGCATCGCCGTGCTGTAGCCCTTGTGCTGATCGAAGCCATAGTCCGGATAAATCGCATGCAGCGACAGGCAATCGGCGTCGCGCGCGGTCTTCGCCAATATGGAGGCGGCCGATATCGCCTCTATCGTGGCGTCGCCGCCTATCACCGCCTCGGCAATACAGCGCAGCCCGCGCGGCAGGCAATTGCCGTCGATCAGCGCCTTGTCGGGCGGCAGCGACAGGCCTTCGCAGGCCCGGCGCATGGCCAGCATGGTGGCTTGCAGGATATTCAGTTCGTCGATTTCTTCCACGCTGGCGCTGGCGATGCTCCAGGCCAGCGCCCGTTCGCGTATGACGATGCCGAGCTCTTCGCGCCGCTGCGGCGTAAGCTTCTTGGAATCATCCAGCCCTTTGATCATGCGCGCGGGGTCGAGGATCACCGCCGCGGCGAATACCGGCCCGGCCAGCGGCCCCCTGCCCGCTTCGTCTATGCCGGCAATGGTGATGCTTGCGCCGGCGAACGGCAGCTCAGGCTGGCGCATGGCCGGCCTCTTGCAAAATGGCGCGCGCCGCCAGGGCGGGCGTATCGCGGTGCAGGGACGCGTGCATGGCGGCGAAACGCGCCTCGACCTGGTGCGCATAGGACGCATCGGTCAGCGCCTTCCAGCTCGCCTCGGCCAGCGCCTGCGGCGTGGCGTCGTCCTGCAACAGCTCCGGGACGACGAAATCGCGCGCCAGGACATTGGGCAGGCCCACCCAGGGTACGTAAGGGCGCGCCTGCCCGGACTTCCATTCCATCATGCGTTTCATCATGGGCGACAAGACATAAGAGATGACCATGGGCCGCTTGAACAAGGCAGCTTCCAGCGTGGCGGTGCCGCTGGCCACCAGCACCGCGTCGGCGGCTTCCATCACATTCCATGCGGCGGGGCGATCGGCCGGGCCGCGATCGGCCGGGCCACCATGCGCGCCATCCGCGGCGGCAAGTTGCGCCCCGCCCGCCGCCGCATGGGCGGCGCCTTTTTCTATGATACGGCAATTCGGCACGGGGTAGCGCCGCAGCAGGGCCTCGAACTCGCGCCGCCGGTCGGCGTTCACCATGGGCACCAGTATTTGCAATGCGGGATCCTGCCGCGCCAGTATTTGCGCCGCCTGCAAGAAGCGCGGCCCCAGCAGCCTGATTTCGGAGGCGCGGCTGCCCGGCAGCAGCGCCAGCACGCGCGCGCCCGGCTCCACGCCCAGATAGCGCCGCGCCGCGGCCTGATCGGGGTGCATGGGAATCACTTCCGCCAGCGGGTGCCCGACATAGGTCACCGGCACGCCTTCCTTGCGGTACAGCTCTTCCTCGAACGGAAACAGCACCAGCATATGGCTGACGGCGGCGCGTATCTTGTGTATGCGCTCGTAGCGCCAGGCCCAGATGGATGGCCCGACGAAATGCACGGTGGGTATGCCGGCCTGCCGCAATTGCAGTTCCAGCCGCAGGTTGAAATCCGGCGCGTCGATGCCCACGAATACGTCCGGCCTATGGGAAAGCCAGCGCTTCTTGATATCGAAATAAGTGGTCAGCAGGCCCGGCAGGCGCTTGAAGGCGTCGACATAGCCGAATACGGTCAAGGCATTCATGGAATGCCAGAGCTCGAAGCCCTGGCTTTGCATCGCCGGGCCGCCTATGCCCTGGCACAGCGTCTGCTCATCGTGGCTGCGCAAGCCGCGCATGATGCGGGAAGCCAGCAAGTCTCCGGAAGGCTCGCCCGCCACCATGCCCACGCGCAGGCTCATGAGCGCACGATGCCCCGTGTGGACGCCGACAGGAAATCTATCATCGCCTGCACAGCCTGCCGGGCGGCCGGCTTGTCCTGCTGCAGGGCCTGCATCTGCTCGCAGGCTTCTTCTATCTTCAGGTTGCGCCGGTACAGCAGCTTGTAGGCCTCTTTCAGCGCGGCGATGTCCTCGGCCGTAAAGCCGCGGCGGCTCAGGCCTTCGGAATTGATGCCCACCGGACGGAAGGGATCGCCCGCGCCTATCAAGTACGGCGGGATGTCCTGGCGTATGGAACTGGTGCCGCCTATCATGGTGTGCGCGCCTATCCGGACGAACTGATGCACGGCCGACAAGCCGCCCAGGATCGCCCAGTCCCCGATATGGATATGGCCCGCAAGCTGCACGCCATTGGCGATGACGGTATGGCTGCCGATCTGGCAATCGTGCGCGATATGCACGTAGGCCATGATCCAGTTGTCGTCGCCCAGGCGCGTCACCCCGACGTCCTGCGCCGTGCCGGTGTTGATGGTGACGTATTCGCGCACGGTGTTGCCGTCGCCGATTTCCAGCCGCGTGGGCTCGCCGCCGTACTTTTTGTCCTGGGGGATGCCCCCTATGGAGCAATAGCGGTAGAAATTGTTGCCGGCGCCTATGGTGGTGTGGCCGTCGATCACGCAATGCGGCCCGACCTGGGTGCCGGCGCCAATGACGACATGCTCGCCCACGATGCTATAGGGCCCGACGCTGACGCCTTCGCCCAGCTGCGCGCCCGGGGCCACGATGGCCGTTGGATGTATCAGCTTGCTCATTGCTATGCTTCGTCCAGCACCCTTATGGCGCACATGATCTTCGCCTCGGCGGCGATCTGGCCGTCCACGGTAGCCTGAGCGGTGTATTTACAGATGGAACGGCTGATGCGGTCGGCCGTGACTTCCAGGCGCAGCTGATCGCCCGGCACGACGGGGCGGCGGAAACGCGCGCCGTCCACCCCCACCAGGTAATAGGCGATTTTCTTGTCCGCCGGGTTTACATCGTTGTCGCCTTCGAAGGAAAACAGCGCGGCCGCCTGGGCCAGCGCTTCAATGATGAGCACGCCCGGCATGACGGGATGATGCGGAAAATGGCCCATGAAAAAGGGTTCGTTGATCGACACATTCTTGATGGCCACGATGCTCTTGCCCGGCACCATTTCCAGCACGCGATCCACCATCAGCATCGGATAGCGATGCGGCAGGCGGTCCATGATTTGTTTTATGTCGATTTCCATCTTGCTTGATATCCTGCTTGATAGCTTTTATGGGGGTGCGCGGCGCGCCCCGCCGTTTACGATTATTCTTTTTCCAGCACCCGCAGGCGCCGGCGCAACTGCGCCAGTTGCGGCAGCACGGCGGCGTTGCGTTGCCATTGCACATGTTCCGCAAACGGGTACACGCCCGTATAGCGGCCCGGCTTGGCGATGCTGGAAGTGACCGCCGTGCCGCCCGAGACGTGGACGTCGTCGCCCAGCACCAGATGCCCCGACAGCATGGCCGCGCCGCCTATGGTGCAGCGCTGCCCGATGACGGTGGACCCCGCGATGCCGACGCATGCGGCCATGGCGGTGTGGTTGCCGACGCGCACGTTATGGCCGACCATGATCTGGTTGTCCAGCTTCACGCCGTCGCCGATGACGGTGTTTTCCAGGGCGCCGCGATCGACCGTGGTATTGGCGCCGATTTCGACATCGTCGCCCAGAACGACGCCGCCGACCTGGGCGATTTTCACCCAGGCGCCCGAGGATGACCGCGGGCTGGGAGCAAAGCCGAAACCGTCGGCGCCCAACACGCAGCCCGAGTGCAGAATGGCGCGATTGCCCACGGCCACGTTATGGTAGAGGGTGACGCGCGCGTGCAGCAGGCAGTCCCGCCCCAGCGTCGAACCCGCCCCGACGACGCAGGCCGGGCCCAGCCGGCTGCCCATGCCTATGCGCACGCCATCTTCGACGACGCAATACGGCCCTATGCTGACCCCCGCCTCGATCCGCGCCGTCTCGGCGATGATGGCCGTGGGATGTATGCCCGTCGGCAAGCCGTCCTGCCTGTGCTTGTCGAACCACTGCGCGAGCAGCGCATACATCAGGTAGGGCTCGCTGCAAAGTATGGCCTGGAAGGAATGGCCGCCAGGCGGCAGCGCCCGGTAGGCCGCTTCCGTCATGACGACCGCCCCGGCCCTGGTTTGCAGGAGCTGGTCTTGCAGCTTGGGGTTGGACAGAAAGCTGATTTCGCCGGGGCCCGCGGAAAGCAGCGAGCCCAGGCCCTGGACCCGCAGCTCGGGCTGCTGTTCTGTGTTGGCCGGTTTGCAGTCCAGGTTCAGGGTATTGGCCTGGACGAGAAGATCCTGTAATAAGGGCGCCTGCTCCGGCGCTAGCAAGACCGGCATCTTGAATTAGCCGCCCAGCGCCTTCATGACTTGGTCGGTGATGTCGACCCGGGGGCTGACGGTAACCGCATCCTGGATGATGAGGTCATAGCCTTGCTGCTCGGCGATTTTCTTGATGGCGGCGTCCGCTTTTTCGACGATGCTGGAGAATTCCTCGTTGCGGCGGCGATTGAAGTCTTCCTGGAATTCACGGCGCTTGCGTTGCAGGTCGGAATCCAGGTCGGCCAGTTGGCGCTGGCGCTTGATGCGCTCGGATTCGGACAGCACGGGCGCGTCCTTGTCGAACTTCTGGGCTTCGTTGCGCAGGCGGTTGGACAGGTTCTGCAGTTCGTCGTCGCGCTTCTTGAATTCGGATTCGATCTTGGCCTGGGCCGCCTTGGCGGGTTTGGAATCGCGCAGGATGCGTTCTGTGCTCACGAAGCCTATTTTCGTAGCCTGCGCGTATACGGGCGCCGATACCGCGGCGCAGGCGCCCAGCACAGCGGCAAAGGCAAGAGCGCGGTTGCCCCGACCGATACTGCGGGATATTGCGGAAAGTTGTAATGCGATTCGAGACTTCATGAAAAATCTACCTTGCAAAGTAGCAGAGATAAAACGCTTATTGTGCCATTAAATGCGGTACATCAGAAACCCGTCCCGATCTGGAACTGGAAGGCCTGCTTGTCGTCGCCTTCCTTGGCGTTCAGGGCGCGGCCGAATGAAAGCTGCAGCGGCCCCAGCGGAGACTGCCAGGAAAGACCGATACCGGCCGAATATTTCCAGCCGCAAGGATCTTCCGAATGGCCGCCTATGCCGCGCGAGCATACCCCGCCGCCGGTGGTCGTGACCTGGCCGGCATCGGTGAACAGGAACCAGCGCAGGGTGCGGTCGCGCGTGGCGCCCGGGAATGGCAGGTACAGCTGTATATTGCCGACGATACGGCGCGAACCCCCAAGGTAGTCGTTGGTCAGCGTATCGCGCGGGCCGAGCGAGGCGCCCTCGAAGCCGCGCACCGAGCCTATGCCGCCGCCGTAGACGTTCTTGATGACAGGGAAGGATTTGCCGCCATAGGTCTTGCCCCAGTCCACCAGCCCGTTGAAGGCCAGGGTATAGGCCCGGCCCAGCGGCAGGTAATACTGCTGCTGCGCGCTGAGCATGTAGTAGCGCAGGTCCATGGTGGAAATATCGCCGGACAGCTTGGTGTAGCTGCCCTTGTTGGGGGCGATGGCGCTGTCGCGGGTGTCTTTGGACCAGCCCAAGTTGAAGATGAAGGAGTTCGTGGATTCGCCGTATTCCTTGACGAAATCCTGGTAGGCCTGCGGCGTGGTCAAGGGGTTGAGCTGGCTGAGCTTGTTGTGCTCGTAGCTGACGCCCGCGAAAACGCGGTCGTATTCCGAGATCGGCACGCCGAAGTTCAGGCCCGCGCCGTAGGCGGTGACCCGGTAATCGCCGAACGAATCGCGGCTGTCATACGGAGTGGTGCGCCGATAGTACAGCGACGTGGTCTTGCTGATGCCGTCTTTGGTCCAGTACGGGTCGGTATGCGAAATGACGGCCGCGCGGTTGGTCTTGCTGGTGTTCAACTGCAGCGACAAAGAATTGCCGCTGCCGAAGATATTGTCCTGGCTGATGCCCGCCGACAGGATCAGCTTGTCGGTGGAGCCGTAGCCCACGCCCAGGTTGATCAGGCCGGTGGGCTTTTCCTTGACGTCCACATTGACGTCCACCTGGTCGGGCGAACCGGCGACCGGCGCGGTGCTGATGTTGACGTCGTTGAAATAGCCCAGGCGATCGACGCGGTCGCGCGAGGCCTTGATGCTGCCCGCGTCGTACCAGGCGGCTTCCTGCTGGCGCATTTCGCGCCGTATGACCTCGTCGCGCGTGCGGGTGTTGCCGCCGATCTGGATGCGGCGCACATATACGCGCCGGCCGGGGTCCACGTAAAAGGTCAGGTCGGTTTCGTGGTTTTCGCGGTCCAGGACGGGATTGGGGTTGACGTTGGCGAAAGCGTAGCCCAGCGTGCCCAGGTATTCGGTGATCGCCTTCACTGTGGCGTTGGTCTTGGCGGCGGAGAATTTTTCGCCTTCCTTGACGCCGACCAAGGGCTGGATTTTGTCGTCCAGACCCAGCAGGTCGCCCGCCAGCTTGACGCTGCGGACGGTGTAGGGTTCGCCCTCGTGGATCGTCATGGTAATGAAAATATCATGCCGGTCGGGCGAGATGCTGACTTGCGGCGGCTCGGCGGAGTACTCCAGATAGCCGCGGTCCAGGTAGAAGGAACGGATGCGTTCGACGTCGCCCTCGAGCTTTTCGCGCGAATATTTGTCTGTGCCGGTATACCAGGTCATGATGCCCGAGGTGGTCAGCTCCATCTGGTCGAGCAAGGTGCTTTGGGAAAAATCCTTGTTGCCGACGAACTTGATATCGCTGATCTTGGCCAGATCGCCTTCGAAGATATCGAAGCTGACGCCGACCCGGTTGCGCGGCAGCGGCGTGATGATGGGGGTGATCTCGACGCCGTACTTGCCCTTGGACAGATACTGCTGCTTGAGCTCGAATTCGGCGCGCTCGAGCATGGAGCGGTCGAACACGCGGCCTTCGCCGAAGCCCACCTGGCTGAGGGACTTGATGATGGCCTTGGAATCGAATTCGCGCATGCCGTTGAAGCTTACCGAGGCGATGGTGGGCCTTTCCTGCACCGTCACCACCAGCACATTGTTGCTGGTGTCTATCTTGACGTCGCTGAAGAAGCCGGTGGCGTAAAGGCGCTGAATGGCTTCGCTGGCCTGCGCTTCGGTGAACTGGTCGCCCACCTTGACCGGCAGATAGCTGAAGATCGTGCCGGCGTCGACCCGCTGGATACCGTTGACCTGGATGTCGCGCACCACGAATGGCGTGAAGGCGCTGGCAAGGCTGGGAGTAAGCAAAGCTGCCAGCAATACAGGCAGGGCGCGCCTGGCAAATGGGAATTTCCGGCTAAACGACATCCTGGACGATCCTTGGGCGATTAAATGGTGGAAGATTGTAAGGCACAAAGCCGCTAACTGAAAAGGCGGGAAAAATCGTTGAAAAACGCCAGACTCATCAAGGCGGCCAGCAGGCCCAGGCCGATGCGCTGGCCGTTTTCCAGCCATTTCTGCGGCACAGGCTTGCCCCGCAGCGCTTCAAGGACGTAGTACATGAGATGGCCGCCATCTAGCATAGGGATGGGTAACAGATTTAACACGCCGATACTAACACTTATCAGCGCCAGAAAACCAATATATGCGGCCAGGCCGATGCGGGCGGTCTGCCCTGCATAATCGGCGATGGTGACGGGGCCGCTGACATTGCGCAGCGAAACATCGCCGATCACCATGCGGCCCATCATCTTCAGCGACAGCCAGACCGTATCCGCCGTGCGGGACAGCCCTCGCGCCATGCTGTCCAGAGGGCCGTAGCGCACCGTGACCATGGGGAAGTCCGCGCCCAGCATGACGCCTATGCGCCCCACCACCGCCCCGCCCTCCGCGGTTTCCGCGCTGGGCGTCACAGGCACCGTCAGGGTGGCGCCGTCGCGCAACACCATGAGGCTCAAGGGCTGGCCGGGGTGCTTCTGGATTTCAGCGACCATGGCGCTGGCGCTGGGGCGTTCCAGGCCTCCCACGGCCAGGATGATGTCGCCGGCGCGCAAGCCCGCCCGTTCGCCGGGGCTGCCGGCATTGACGCCGGCCACGCGCGGCTGCGGCGACGCCAGGCGCAGGCCCGCCTCGGCCATGGGATCCGCCCCGTCGGGATCGACATTGCCTTGGGCCAGCACCAACTGCAGTTCCCGCTTCGCCCCGGTCGCGGTCTCGACCTCCGTGTCCGCGCGCCCTCCCCCGGTCAGCACATCCAGCAATTGCCAGCGCGCTTCGCTCCAGGACTGGACCGGCTGCCCGTTCACGGCGACGATGCGGTCGCCGCCCTGGAAGCCCGCGCGGGCGGCGGCGCTGGAAGCCGGCGGCTCGGCCAGGATGGCGGCCGGCTCGCTGGTGCCGACGAGATTCAGAAAGGTGTACAGCACGGCGGCCAGCAGCAGATTGGCCAGCGGCCCGGCCAGCACGATGGCGCTGCGCTGGCCCAGCGTCTTCTGGTTGAACGCCTGCGCGGCCTGCTGCGGCGTGGCGCCGGGCTCGGGTTCGTCCAGCATCTTGACATAGCCGCCCAAGGGTATGGCCGACAGCGCCCATTCGGTGCCCTGTTTGTCGGTGCGCCGCGCCAGTATCCTGCCGAAACCCACGGAAAACCTCAGCACGCGTACGCCGCAGAGCCGGGCCACCCAGTAATGGCCCAGTTCATGAAACGTGACGAGTACGCCCAGCGCCACGACAAAGGCAATCAAGGTAAAAAGCATGAAGCTCCTGGATCAGATAAAGGTAAGGCCCGGGTCCGGCCGAGGCATTCAAGTTCTGAGCAGGCAGAATTCCGACGCGATGCTGCGGGTGTGCGCATCCAGCGCCAGCACTTCGTCGAGCGAATCCAGCGCGCTGGCGGGCAGCCCGCTTATGCGGTCCAGGCTGGCTTCGATGACCCCGGCGATTTCAGTATAGCGAATTTGCTGCTTCAAAAACCGCTCGACGGCGATTTCGTTCGCCGCGTTCAAGGCCACGCAGGCCGCCTGCCCGGCGCGCAGCGCATGGAAGGACAGGCGCAGACAGGGAAAGCGCTCGAAATCCGGCTCTTCGAAGTCCAGGCGCCCCAAGGCGGTCAGCGCCAGCAGGCCCACGCCGCTGGCGATACGTTCAGGGAAACCCAGGCCATAGGCGATGGGCGTGCGCATGTCGGGCTGGCCCAATTGCGCCAGGACCGAGCCGTCTTCGTATTCCACCATGGAATGCACCATGCTCTGAGGATGGACCACGACCTGTATGCGGTTGACCGGCATGGCGAACAGCCAGTGCGCTTCTATGACTTCCAGCCCCTTGTTGAGCATGGTCGCCGAATCGACCGAAATCTTGCGCCCCATGGCCCAGTTGGGATGCGCGCAGGCCTGATCCGGCGTCACGCTGGCGAGCTGGTCCAGCGCGGTGGTGCGGAAAGGCCCCCCGGAAGCGGTCAGCAGCAGGCGCCGCACGCCTTTGGCCGGCTCGGTGGGCGCGGTGGCCCGGCCGGCCTGGGGCAGGCACTGGAAGATGGCATTGTGCTCGCTGTCTATGGGCAGCAATTCGGCGCCCGATTCGCGCACGGTGCGCATGAACAAGCCGCCAGCGGCCACCAGCGCCTCTTTGTTGGCCAGCAGCACCCGCTTGCCGGCCCGGGCCGCCGCCAGCGCCGCAGGCAGGCCGGCCGCGCCCACGATGGCCGCCATGACGGTGGTGACCGGCGCATCGGCGACCGTATCGGCCAGGGCCTGGGCGCCCACCCTGATTTCCGGACGCGCGGGCCCGCCCCGCCACGCCTGCAGGAAGCGCGCGCGCGCCTGATCGGTCGGCACGATGACGACCTTGGCGCCGGTCTGGCGAGCCTGCTCCGCAAGCTGTTCTATGCGATGGTAGGCGCTGAGCGCGTATACCGATAGCGATTCGGGATGGCGGGCGATGACGTCCAGGGTATTGACCCCTATCGACCCCGTGGAACCCAGCACGCAAATGTTTTGCGCTTGCATCAGCCCGCTCCCGTCAGCAAAAAGGCCAGCGGAGCGACGGGCAGCAAGGCGTCGATGCGGTCATAGACCCCGCCGTGGCCGGGCAGCAGCTGGCTGGAATCCTTCACGCCCGCGCGCCGCTTCAGCAGGGATTCGAACAGGTCGCCGACGATGGACAGCGCCGCAAGAAAAGCCGTCGCCGCAATGGCCGCCAGCCATGACCACTGCTCGACCAGCGCATGGCCGAAGCTGCCCGGCCAGCGGGCGCTGACGGCCACCCAGATGCAGGCCGCCGCGACGCCGCCGACGGCGCCTTCCCAGGTTTTCCCGGGGCTGACGCGGGGCGCCAGCTTGTGCCGGCCCAAGGCCTTGCCGGTGAAATAGGCGGCAATGTCGGCGAACCAGATCAGCGCCATCAGGGACACCAGGAACCAAGGGCCGCGGGCGACGAACAGCTGGACCAGCGCCGACCAGGCGGCGATGACGGCCAGGATGCCGAATACACTGAGCCAGACGCAGTGCCTGCGCTCCCCGGTCTGGCCCTGCAGGACCAGGGCGCCGGCCCCGGCCACCCAGATCAGGCTGACCGCCGGCATCAGCCATCGGTCGATGCCGGCGCGCAGGCCCGCCGGCCAGCCGGACGGCGGATCGCCCAGCCATTGGACCGCCAGGACCGCCATGACGAAGGCGGACAATATCGCCAGCGGCACGGCAACAGCCGCGGCACGGTTCGGCAGGGTCAGGCGCAGCCATTCCCACAGGGCGCAGGCGGCCATGAGCACGAGCAGCAGAACCAGGGGCCATGGCGTGGGCGCGAGCAATGTGCCCAGCAATATGGCCAGCAGGACGATGGCCGTCAGGACACGCTGCTTCAGCATGGCATTCCCTCCTAAACCTGACTGGCTAGCTGGGCGCTGGTGCGCCCGAAGCGGCGTTCGCGTGTTTTGTACCACTGGAAGGCCGCGTCGATTTCCTTGGCGCCGAAATCGGGCCAGTAGCCGTCTGAAAAATAGAGTTCAGTATAGGCCAGTTGCCAGATCAGGAANNGGTCGGGCTCGGGCGCATAGGCCATGGACAGGTGTTCGGCCAGCATGGCTTCGTCTATGTCGTTGGGATGCTCGGCCAGGTCGGGCCGGGCCGCCAGCAGGCGGCGCATGGCCTGCAGGATGTCCCAGCGGCCGCCGTAATTGGCGGCGATGGTCAGATTCAAGGTGCTGTTGTGCGCGGTGCGCTGTTCGGCGGCGCATATCAGTTCCTGAAGCCTGGGCTCGAAGGGCGCAAGGTCGCCCACGATGCGCAGGCGCACTCCTTGTTCCTCGAGCTTGTCGACTTCTTTTTCCAGCGTCTGCATGAAGAGGCGCATCAGCAGCGTCACTTCTTCCTGGGGACGGCGCCAATTCTCGGAGCTGAAGGCGAACAGGGTCAGGTATTCCACCCCGCGCCGACCGCAAGCCTCCACCACGCGGCGCACGGCCTGCACGCCGCGCACATGCCCGGCCGTGCGCGGCAGGAAACGCTTGGTCGCCCAGCGCCCGTTGCCATCCATGATGATGGCCAGATGGCGCGGCACATCGCGCTGTTCGGGAATGCTGCGGGTAGCGCTGGAAAACATCGGGGTTCTCCCGGCTGCGGCACCGATGACCTAGATGGCCATCAGGTCCTTTTCCTTTTCGGCGAGCAGCTTGTCGATCTCGGCGACATACTTGTCGGTGAGCTTCTGCACGTCGTCCTGCGCCTTGCGCTCCTCGTCCTCGGGAATCTCGTGCTTCTTGAGCGCTTCCTTGAGGTGGGCGATCGCGTCACGGCGCAGGTTGCGGACCGCGACCTTGGCGTTCTCGCCTTCATGCCTGACGACTTTGGTCAGGTCGCGACGACGTTCCTCGGTCAGCATCGGCATCGGGATGCGCAACAGGTCGCCCTGGGACGCCGGATTCAGGCCCAGGTCGGAATCGCGAATCGCCTTTTCGATCTTCTGGCCCATGCCCTTTTCCCAAGGCTGAACGCCGATGGTGCGCGCATCGAGCAGGGTGATGTTCGCCACCTGGTTGATCGGCATCAGCGAGCCGTAATAGTCGACCATCACATGGTCGAGCAGGCCCGTGTGCGCCCGGCCGGTGCGCACCTTGGCCAGATCGTGCTGGAGCGCCTCGACGCTCTTCTGCATCTTGTGTTCGGTGGTTTTCTTGAGTTCTGCAACGATCATGAAAAACTCCTAGCAGTGAACCTCAGCAATGGACCAAGGTACCCTCATCTTCGCCCATGACGACGCGCTTCAATGCACCGGTCTTGAAGATGGAAAACACGTTGATCGGCAATTTCTGGTCGCGGCAGAGCGCGAAGGCCGTGGCATCCATGACGCCCAGACCGCGGCCGATCGCTTCATCGAAGCTGATCTTGGTATAGCGCGTCGCTGTCGGGTCCTTCTTGGGATCGGCGGTATA
>DJWC01000065.1:0-244 GCA_002441445.1 Pusillimonas sp. UBA6240 | reverse complement strand
CGAAGATCACGACCTTGCCTTCCTCGAGATAGCGAATCGCCTTGCCGCGGATGTACGGCTCGACCACCGCCTCGATGTTCAGGGCCGACTGCACGCGGGCATTCATGCCCGCCTGGCGCATCGCATCCGACAGGGCCATCGCGTTCATCACGGTGGCAAGCATGCCCATATAGTCGGCCGTGGCGCGGTCCATCCCGGAGGATGCCCCGGCCATGCCGCGGAAGATGTTGCCGCCGCCGATCAC
>DJWC01000027.1 GCA_002441445.1 Pusillimonas sp. UBA6240 | reverse complement strand
AGGTGACCTCCGGCTCGACGCCCGAGGCGGCCGACTTCGTCGACGCGCTCTACCGCTCGATCATCACCGCGGGCACGCACCGCGCACCCTCGATCCGGGTCGCCGAGGCAGCCAAGGTCATCGAGAACACGCAGCGCGACGTCAATATCGCCTTGATCAACGAACTGGCGCTGATCTTCAACAAGATGGGCATCGATACGCAGGCCGTGCTGGAAGCCGCGGGAACCAAATGGAACTTCCTGCCTTTCAGGCCCGGGCTGGTGGGCGGCCACTGCATAGGCGTGGACCCTTATTACCTGACCCACAAGGCGCAATCCATAGGCTACCATCCGGAAATCATCCTGGCCGGACGGCGGCTGAACGATTCCATGGGCGGCTATGTGGTGTCGCAATTGGTCAAATGCATGACCAAGCGCCGCATCCAGGTGCAAGGCTCCAAAGTGCTGGTCATGGGCTTGACGTTCAAGGAAAACTGCCCCGACCTGCGCAATACGCGGGTGGTGGACATCGTCCGCGAACTCGGGGAATACAACATCGACGTGGACGTCTACGATCCCTGGGTCGATCCGCAAGAGGCGCTGCGCGAATATGGCATAGAGCCCACGCCCAGCCCGGCCCAGGGCGCTTACGACGCCATCATCCTGGCGGTCTCCCATCATCAGTTCGTGCGGATGGGCGGCGCCGCCATCCATGCGCTGGGCAAGCCGGAGCACGTTCTTTATGATTTGAAGTACGTTCTGCCCGCCAGCGAGTCCGACTTGCGCCTATAAACGCTAAGCAGGCGGCGGAGCCCAAGTTTCAAAAGATGGAAGGTTTACTATGAGCACTCGTTATCAGGAAGTCACCCAAAGCCTGCAGGCCGATCCCAAGACCTGGCTGGTCACCGGCTGCGCCGGCTTCATCGGCTCCAATCTGCTGGAGACCCTGCTCGTCATGGGGCAGAAGGTGGTTGGGCTGGACAATTTCGCCACCGGACACCAATACAACCTGGATGAAGTGCGGAACTCCGTGGGGTCCGGGCATTGGGCCGATTTCACTTTCATCGAAGGCGATATCCGTGACCTGGATACCTGCCGCAAGGCGGTCAAGGGTGTGGATCACGTCTTGCACCAGGCCGCCCTGGGCTCCGTGCCGCGTTCCCTGAACGACCCGATCACCACCAATGCGGTGAACGTGGACGGCTTTCTGAACATGCTGATCGCGGCGCGCGATGAAAAAGTACTATCCTTCGTTTATGCGGCGTCCAGTTCCACCTATGGCGACCATCAGGATCTGCCCAAGGTCGAGGAACGCATAGGCAGGCCCTTGTCGCCTTACGCCGTCACCAAGTACGTGAACGAACTCTACGCGGATGTCTTTGCCCGGGCTTACGGTTTCGGCAGCATAGGCCTGCGCTATTTCAACGTATTCGGCAAGCGGCAGGACCCCAACGGGGCCTATGCGGCCGTGATTCCCAAATGGATAGCGGCGATGATACGGGGCGAGGATGTCATCGTGAACGGCGATGGCGAGACCAGCCGCGACTTCTGCTTCATCGAAAACGTGGTGCAGGCCAATCTTCTGGCGGCGCTCGCCCAGCCGGCGGGCGTCAACCAGGTCTACAACGTGGCCTACAACGCGCGCACCAGCCTGAACGAGCTGTTCGATTATCTGGCCCAGGCGCTGGGCAACAATGGCATCGTTTACGACAAGCAGCCGATATACGGAGATTTTCGCGCCGGCGATGTGCGCCATTCGCAGGCGGACATCAGCAAGGCCAAGGAACTGCTCGGCTACGAGCCCCTGCACAACGTGGTGCAGGGGCTGGAAGTCTCCATGCCCTGGTATACGCAATTCTTGCGTTGATTTGAAAACGCTGAAAGAGCGGCTTTCGGGTCTGCATTCCGACCATCGGCGCATCGCCCAGGGGGCGATGCGCGTGGCTTTCTTCCTGTTGCTGGGCAAGGCCGCGGGCGCCTTCAAAGAAATGGCCGTGGCTTACCGCTATGGCGTCAGCGCCGCGGTGGACGCCTATCAATTCACCATGACGATGGCGAATTGGCTGCCCATCACCATTGTGGGTGCGCTGTCGGTGGTGCTGATACCGGTGCTGGTGCGCACGCGCCGGGAAGACAGAGCCAGCCGCGCGCGCTTCCTGGGCGAGCTGCAGGGCTGGGTGATCGCCGTCGGCGCGGCGATCGCCGTGTTCACCTACGCCGCCTGGCCCTGGGTGCTGGACCTGGCCGGCCGGGGCTTGTCCGCCGACATCAGGCGCATGAGCACGGAGCTGACCTTCGCGTTTGCGCCGGCGGCGCTGCTGACCCTGATGACAGGCATCAGCGCGGCGCGCTTGCGCGCCCATGAACGGCATATCAATACCTTGCTGGACAGTGTTCCCGCCGTGGTCATCCTGGTATGGGTGCTGTTGGCGACCACGGTTTCCGCCAACGATGTGGGGCCGCTGCTTTGGGGGACGCTGGTCGGTTATGCCATCCAGTCGGCATGGCTGTTGTGGCTGGCCGCCAAGGCGGACGGCATGTGGGGGCGTCCTCGCTTGAGCCTGGGGGCGCATCAATGGCCGGATCTGGTCAAAGCCGCGGGGGTCATGCTCATCGGACAGGTGGCCATGAGTTTCGTCGGCCCCATAGACCAGTACACCGCCGCCAATCTGGGCGCCAATGCCAACGCCACGCTGGGCTACGCCGCCCGCCTGCTGTCTTTGCTGCTGGGCGTGGGCGCGGCTTCCGTGGGGCGGGCCGCCCTGCCGGTGCTGGCGGATATCCAGAGCCGCGGCGACGCTCAGCGCGCGCGGGCGACCGCCCTGAAGTGGTCGGTGTTGATGCTGGCCGCGGGCGCCGCCGTGACCGCGGCGGGGTGGCTGCTGGCGCCTTGGGGCGTGGGCCTGCTTTTCGAGCGCGGCGCCTTCACCGCCCAGGACACGATCGCGGTCGCGCATGTCGTGCGCTGGGGGTTGCTGCAATTGCCATTCTATTTCGGCGTGCTGATTCTGGTGCAGCTATTGGCCAGCCAGAATCGCTATCGCATCATGGCGTTCATCGCCGTGGCCAATTTCGCCGTCAAGGCGGTAATGAACCAGGTCCTGGCCCCGGCCATGGGGCCCGCGGGCATCATGTTGGCGACCAGCCTGATGTATGTCTCGTCCTATGCATGCTATGTCGCCGTGGCCTTGCGGCCCGTGCCGCCGCGGCCGCCGGAGCCGTCCGTCGATTAACGCTGCGAGGCCGCTGCTTTCAGGAATACAGGTATTGCTTTGAATCATCCATCCATTCAGCCTCATTTGCTGATCGTCATCCATTCATTGAGCGGGGGAGGGGCCGAACGCGTGGCCGCCGATCTGGGCGCATACTGGGTAGAACGAGGCTACAATGTCACGCTGGTCACGCAGTCCGGCGCCGATACCGATGCCTACCCGCTGCATGACGAGATCAAGCGCTATGCCTTGGGCATGGCCGGAGCCAGTTCGGGCCGCCTCAGGGCGGCGCTGGCCAATCTGCGGCGGGTCTGGGCGCTGCGCCGCATCATCAAGCGCGAGCGGCCGACCATCGTGCTGGGCATGATGACCACCGCGTCGGTGCTGGCCATCGCGGCGGCGCGCAAGCTGCCGTGCCGCGTCATCGCCACCGAGCATACCCATCCGCCTTCTCAAGAGCTGCCGGAGATGTGGATGCGCCTGCGCCGCTGGGCCTATCCCCAGGCGGCGGCCGTGGTGGCGCTTACCTCGGGCACCGCCGCCTGGCTGGAGCAGCATGTGCCGGGCTCCCGGCTCGCCGTCATACCCAATGCGGTGCGCTGGCCTTTGATAGCGAGCGATCCGGTATTGGCTCCTCCGCCGCGCGAGGGACGCTATCGCATGCTGGCGGTGGGCCGCCTGCACCCCCACAAGGGATTCGACCTGCTGATACGCGCCTTCCAGGATCTCGCGCGCCATTTCCCGGATTGGGATCTGGTCATACTGGGGGAAGGGGACGAGCGCGACGATTTGCAGCGGCAGATAGACGAGGCCGGCTTGAGCGGGCGCGTCAGCATGCCGGGGCGGGCCGGAAACATAGGCGACTGGTACGTACAATCGGATTTGTATGTGCTCAGCTCGCGGGTCGAGGGCCTGTCGAACACGCTGCTGGAAGCCATGGCCAGCGGCCTGGCGCCGGTGGCCTTCGATTGCGAGACCGGGCCGCGCGAGATCGTGCGCCACGAAATCGACGGCATCCTGGTCGACCCGGCGGGCGATCACGAAGCCCTGGCCGCCCATCTGTCCAATCTGATGGCGAACCCTGAACTGCGCGAAGCCTACGCGCGCCGGGCGGTGGATGTGCGCGACCGGTTCTCCACGGCCAGAGTCATGGCTTTATGGGGCCATTTGTTTGAAGGGCGTTGATTTGGACTTGCGCGCAAGCGCGGGCTGGAACTGCGACAATGAAACGGCGCCGTTAATGGTGACGGCAGGCGCGCCGGCGCGCCTGCAAAAAGCGAGCTGATTATGTGTGGAATCGTGGGGATATGGGGCGGCCTGCCCGACAAGAAAGCCAGCATCCAGACGGGCTGCGGGCGCATGCGCCATCGCGGGCCCGACAGCGAGGGATATTGGGAAGACGAAGCCGCGGGCCTGGCGCTGGGCCATGTGCGCCTGGCCATCATCGATCTTACCGCCGCCGGCCATCAGCCCATGCTGTCCGCCTGCGGGCGCTATGCGCTGGTGCTGAATGGCGAAATCTACAACCATCTCGAGCTGCGCGCCAAGCTGGAACAGCAAGGCCGGGCGCCATCCTGGCGCGGCCACTCGGATACGGAAACCATATTGGCCTGCTTCGCCGCTTGGGGAGTCGAAACGGCTCTAAAGGCGGCGGTGGGCATGTTCGCCATGGCTTTGTGGGACAGGCAGGAGCGCTGCCTGACATTGATGCGCGACCGCCTGGGCGAGAAGCCGCTGTATATGGGATATGCAGGCGGCAATTTCGTTTTCGCCTCGGAATTGCGCGCCGTGGCGGGCATTCCGGGCTTCGGCGCGGAACTGGATCGCAGGGCGCTGGCCCTGCTTTTGCGGCACAACTACATTCCCGCGCCTTACAGCATCTACAAGTCCATGAGCAAGCTGCTTCCGGGCATGTGGGCCACTCTGTCGGAAGCGCAATTGCATCAAAGGGCGCTGCCCGTGCCGCGGCAATATTGGTCCGTCGACGGGGCGCGGCAGGCGGCGCAGGGCGAGGCCTCGTCTTTCAGCAGCGACGCCGCCGCGGTGGACGCGCTGGAAACCGTGCTGGGCGCGGCGGTGCGAGGCCAAATGATTTCGGACGTCGACCTGGGCGCCTTTTTATCGGGGGGCATAGATTCGTCGACCATCGTGGCGCTCATGCAAAAGCACAGCGCCCAGCCCGTCAGGACTTTTTCCATCGGCTTTGACGATCCCGCCTACAATGAGGCGGAACACGCCAAGGCCGTGGCGGCGCATCTGGGCACGCTGCATACCGAGCTCTATGTCAGCGACGCCGACGCCCTGGCCATCGTGCCGCAGCTCGCTTCGATGTATGACGAGCCTTTCGCGGATTCTTCCCAGGTGCCCACCGCGCTGGTCACGCGCATGGCGCGCAAGCATGTCACCGTGGCGCTGTCGGGCGACGGCGGAGACGAACTCTTCGGCGGGTATTCGCGCTATTTCCGGGTGCGCCGCTGGTGGGAGCGGCGCGAGTCCGTGCCGCGCATGCTGCGCCCGTCCCTCGCGGCGCTGGCGCGTGCCGGCGCGGGTGCATTGCCCATGGGGCACAGGCGCGAACAGCTGGACAAACTGGCCGATGCCTTGACCGCGGAGCATACCGGCGCGTTCTACAGGCAATTCGTGTCCTACTGGAAAGATCCGGCGCAGGCCCTGGCCGGCGCCGAACTGCCGCGCACGCCTTTCGATGAGCCATTCGACGGCGGCTTGTTCGAACACATGATGGAGCTGGATGCGCAGACCTATCTGCCGGACGATATTCTCGTCAAGGTGGACCGGGCCGCCATGGCCGCCAGCCTGGAGACGCGCGTGCCCATGCTGGATCACCGGGTGTTCGAGTTCGCGCAGCGCTTGCCGCTGGACTACAAAATACGCCATGGGCAAGGCAAGTGGCTGTTGCGCGAGCTGCTGTACCGCTATGTGCCCCGGGAAATGCTGGACCGGCCCAAGAAAGGCTTTTCCGTGCCGCTAGCCGCCTGGCTGCGCGGCCCTTTGAAGGAATGGGGCGCGGCGCTATTGGAGCCGGCCCGCCTGGATGCTCAGGGCTTGTTCCATGCCAAGCCGATCTGGCGCAAATGGTCCGAGCATCAGGCAGGCAAGCAGGATTGGAGCACGCATTTGTGGAGCGTGTTGATGACCCAGGCCTGGCTGGACCAGCAGGGGGCGGAGCCGGGCGGGGCGGGCCTGGCAGGGCCGGGGCTAGCTGGGCCGGACCGAAGCGCAACAGACGCATGCGGGACGAGGTAGAGCCTATTGACGGGCCCTAACGGGGGACGGAAATGAGAATACTGTTTTTTGTCAGCTCCATGCATGCGGGCGGCGCCGAGCGGGTGGCGGCCACCCTGGCCAGCGCCTGGGCGCGCCGCGGCGACAGCGTTACGCTGGCGCCGACTTATACGAAAAAAGGCCATTGCTTCTATCGCCTGAATGCCGCGGTCAGACTGGTCTGGCTGGCCGACCGCATGGGCTGGCTGGGCAGGAAGCTGTGGCCGCCGCTGGCCAAGTGGTTGGCGATACGCAAGCTGGTGCGTGAAACGCGGCCGGATGTCATCGTTTCTTTTCTGACCAACGTCAATGTGATGGTGCTGGCCGCCACGCGCGGCCTTAGGGTTCCCGTCATCGTTTGCGAGCGGACGAATCCGGCCTTCAGCCTCAGCTCGGGCGATTTCCTGAAAAAACTGCGGCGCCGGACCTACCCCTGGGCGGCGGCCGTGGTGCTGCAGTCCGAAGACAGCGTGGATGCCTTCAAGGCCATGGTGCCGGGCCTCGACCATGTGGCGGTGGTGCCCAATCCATTGCCTGCGGATATCCCCGAGGCGCAGCCCGTGCGCGGCGCCCTGGCCGCGGGCGAGCGCCGGCACATCGTGGCCATGGGGCGTCTGGTGCCCATCAAGCGCTTCGAGGCCTTGATACAGGCCTTTGCCGCGCTCGCGGCGGATTATCCCGAATGGGACCTGACGATCTGGGGCGAAGGGCCCTTGCGCGAGGAGCTGGCGCGGCAAGCCGCGGAGACGGGTCTGGGGGAGCGCATAGCGCTGCCCGGCCGCACTGCGGAGCCTTGGGATGAACTGGCGCGCGCCGATATCTTTGTCTTGACTTCGCAGGTGGAAGGCTTTCCCAATGTATTGCTGGAGGCCATGGCGCTGGGCCGGCCCTGCGTCGCGGTCGACTGCCCCAGCGGCCCGCGCGAAATCAGCCAGGACGGTAAATATGCGTTGCTGGCGCCGCTGGGCGACCAGCCCGCGCTGTGCCAGGCTTTGTCGCAATTGATGGGCGATCCGACCTTGCGCGATGTCATGGGGCGGCATGCGGCCGCCTCGGTCAGGGAACGCTATGGGCTGCCGCAGCTGCTGGCCCGCTGGGACGCGCTGTTCCAGAGCGTGACCGCGCCGCGTGGCGCCGGCGGCGCGCAAGCCTCGGCCCGCCCCGATGGCGTACGGGAAAACGACGCATGATACAGGCTACGGAGGCTATCGGCGTGGCGCGCCCCTTGCGCATCGTCCACATCATTTCCGGCCTGGGGCAGGGCGGCGCGGAAACCGTGATGCACAGGCTGATCACCGCCGACAAGGGCGCCAACGAGCATTGCGTCATCTCGATGGGGTCCGAGGGCGTGTTCGGGCCGCGCCTGCGGCAGCAAGGTGTTCCCGTCCACGCCTTGGGCATGCGGGGCGCAGCAGGCATGGCAAAAGGACTCTGGCGCCTGCATGGCCTGCTGCGCCGCCTGCGGCCGGATGTGGTGCAGACCTGGATGTACCATGCCGACTTTGTCGGCGGGGTGATGGCCCGCCTGGCCGGTATCAAGGCCGTGTCCTGGGGGATCAGGAACTCGGGCGCGGATCTGCATAAAGGCAGTTCGTCGGCGCGCCTCTTTTCGTGGCTGTGCGCGCGCGCTTCGTTCCTGGTGCCGGGCGTGATCGTGGCTTGCGCCGAAAACGCCGCGCAACGCCATAGCCAGTGGGGCTACCGGGGCGATCGCATGCTGGTCATACCGAATGGCTACGACTTGTCGCAGTGGCAGCCCGATGCGCTGTCCCGCGATCAAGTCCGCAAGGAATGGGGCGTGCCGGCGGATGCTCCGGTGGTCGGCAGCGTGGCGCGCTGGAATCCGCTGAAGGACCACGAAAATCTGATCGATGCTTTTGCGCTGTGCGCGCAGCGCCGGCCCGAACTGCGTTGCGTGTTGATAGGGCAGGGCATGGAGATATCCAATACGGCGCTCATGGCCCTGATCGACCGGCATGGCCTGCGCAGCCGGGTGCTGCTGCTGGGCCGGCGCGACGATGTGCCGCGCTTGATGAATGGCCTGGATGTGCATGTGCTGTCCAGCCGGGCCGAAGGTTTTCCCAATGTCGTGGCGGAAGCCATGGCGACCGGCGTGGCTTGCGTATCCACGGATGTCGGCGACGCCGCCATGATCATGGGCGATGCGGGCTGGCTGGCGCCGCCGCGCAACGCGCCGGCCTTGTCGGCGGCCATGGAGCAGGCGCTGCTCAGCCTGGGAACGCCGGAACATGCCGAACGCATGCGGCGCGGCCGCGACAGGGTGGAAAGCCTGTTCAGCCTGGACGCCATGGTGAACGCGTATCGCGTCGTCTGGCGGCGGCTGGCAAGCGACTATCCGCGCCCGGGAAATCGCCCCACGGCCATGGCCGGCGATGTTCCTGCATCTTCAGCCGCGGCGCCAGCGTACGGTGGTGCTTCAAGCGCCGCGGCTCCTGCCGCGGACCTACCATCGGCGCCGAAGAGGCGTCTGCTCTTCGTGGTGAACAATCCGGCGTTTTTTCTCTCGCACCGCCTGCCGCTGGCGCTGGGCGCCCGGGACGCCGGCTATGAAGTGCACGTCGCCACCATGGACGGACCGACGGTGCCGCAGATCACCGCCCACGGCCTGATTCACCACGTCATCCCCATGTCGCGCAGCGGCAAGAATCCGCTTACTGAGATACAAAGTATCTACGCGCTATGGCGACTCTTCCGCAAGCTGCGCCCCGGCATCGTGCATGCGGTCACCATCAAGCCCGTGCTGTACGGCGGCATTGCCGCGCGGCTGGCCGGCGTGCCCGCCTATGTGGCCGCGGTGTCGGGGCTGGGCTTCATTTTCACGCGCAGTGCGCAGGGCTACGATTTCCTGCGCCTTGCGGCCACGCTGCTGTATCGTCTGGCGCTGGGCCATCCCAATAGCCGCGTCATCTTCCAAAATACCAACGACAGGGATGTGCTGCGCGATGCCGGCGTGATCCGGCCCGGCCAGGCCGTGCTGATACGCGGCTCGGGCGTGGACCTGGACGAGTTCGCCATGCTGCCCGAGCCGCCCGGAGCGCCGGTCGCCATCATGGCGGCGCGGCTGCTGGCCGACAAAGGCGTGAACGAATTCGTGGCGGCGGCCCGTCTTGCGGCGGGCGATGCCAGCGGCCTGCGCTGGGTGCTGGCCGGCAGCCCCGATCCGGGCAACCCGGCCAGCATCACGCAGGCCACCTTCCAGCAATGGCGGGAAGAAGGTCTAGTGGAATGCCTGGGCGAAAGAAGCGATATCGCCCGGCTGTACAGCGAGGCGCATATCGTCGTGCTGCCGTCCTACCGCGAGGGCTTGCCCAAGTCGCTGGTGGAGGCGGCGGCTTGCGGGCGCGCCGTGGTCACGACCGATGTGCCGGGCTGCCGGGATGCCATCGAGCCTGGTGTTTCCGGCTTGCTGGTGCCGCCGCGCGATGCCGGCGCATTGGCCCGGGCCGTGCTGGACCTAGCGCACGATGCCGGCAAGCGCCGCGCCATGGGTTGGGCGGGGCGCAGCCTGGCCGAGCGGGAATTCGATATCCGCAAGGTGGTGCAGGCCCACCTGGACTTGTATCAATCCATCCAGGCTCATAGCCGGTCCGCCGAACCGGGATATGACGGATCGTAGGCCGCGGTCCTTGCTCCGTCAGCCGGCCTGCTTCAGGCGGATTCTGGAATGAATGGCCGCCGGCGCATCATCAGAAGGGCAGTTCCAGGCCCGGAGCCAAAGCGGCGAAGGCCTGGCGGAATTCGCCCTTGATGCGGTCCAGGCCGGCTTCCGTTTCCGCTTCGAAGCGCAGCACGATGACCGGTGTGGTATTGGATGCGCGGGCCAGGCCGAAGCCGTCGGTGTATTCGGCGCGTACGCCGTCTATGGTGCTGATGGAGGCGGCGGTGGGAAAGTCGGCCTCCCGCTGCATGCGCGCGACCAGCGCATGGGGTTCGCCCTCTTGCATCTGCAGCTTGATTTCGGGCGTGGATATGTCCTGGGGCAGGGCTTCCAGCACGGACGACGGCGCATTGTGCCGGGAAAGGATTTCGAGCAGGCGCGCGCCGGCGNNTCGTCGAAGCCGTACCAGCGTTCCTTGAAGAAAATATGGCCGCTCATTTCGCCCGCCAGCGGCGCCCCGGTTTCGGCCAGCTTGGCCTTGATCATGGAATGGCCTGTTTGCCACATCAGCGGCTTGCCGCCGGCCTGCTTGACCGCCCGGGCCACGTGGCGGCTGCATTTGACATCGAAAATGATGGTTGCGCCCGGCTGGCGTTCCAGCACGTCACGCGCGTAAAGAATGAGTTGGCGGTCGGGCCAGATGATCTGCCCGGATTTTGTGACCACCCCCAGGCGGTCCGCGTCGCCATCGAAAGCCAGGCCCAGTTCGCAATCGCTCGCTTGCACGTGGCGTATCAAATCCTCCAGGTTGTGGGGATCGGCCGGGTCGGGATGGTGGTTGGGAAAGCTGCCGTCGACGTCGCAATACAGTTCGTCCACCGAGCAGCCCAGGGCGCGAAAAAGCCGCGCCGCGGCGACGCCGCCGACGCCGTTGCCGCAGTCGATGGCGATCTTCATGGGGCGGGCCAGGCTTACGGTGCCGCTGATGTGGCCGATGTAGGCATCCAGCAGGCCGAGTTCGCGCCGCTGCCCGCGCTGCCGCGCCGCCGCGGCCTGCGGGTCGGCCATGATGCGCCGCAGTTCTTGTATGCCCTCGCCGTACAGCGTTTTCCCGGCCATCATGATCTTGAAGCCGTTGTAGTCGGGCGGGTTGTGGCTGCCGGTAATGGCGACTCCGGAACCGGTGTGCTGGGTATGGGCGGCGAAATAGACCAGCGGCGTGGGCACCAGGCCCAGATCCAGGGTGTCGATGCCCCCTTCATTCAGCCCGTCCTGCAGCGCGCGGGACAGGTCGGGGCTGCTGTGACGGCCGTCGTAGCCCACGACCAGCGCATGGATGTCGGCGGCAAGGGCCTGCCGGGCCAGCGCAAGGCCCAGCCGACGGGCGAACCCGGTGTTCAACTGGTCGGGCACGGTGCCGCGGATGTCGTAAGCCTTGAAAACTGCGGTGGGAAGCTGGGGTTCTGCCGTCACGGTCTGTCCTTTCTGAAGTTCGAGCATCTTGTGGGCTGCCGCGGCCCGGCATCTCGTTCGGGAAGGGGCGGGCCCGCGGCCTGGGATCATTATCGCGGATTACATGAGGGTGTGCAGGCGCGGGACCGGGCGGGCCGCCGGCTCCCCGCCGCGCGCCGCCAGCCGCATGCCTCATACCGCATGCCTCATACCGCATGCCTCATACCGCAAAGGCCGCCTGCCCGCTGTAAGGGCCTGCCGCTTGTTGCAAGTCCATCTGCCTTAGAATAAAGGCTCCGACAGAACTACCCAGGAAGGCGGTCGATGAGCCGTACAGACGAATTAGCCCAGATGCTGGGGCGTCAGCACGTGCTGACTGGCCCTGAAACCGAGGCTTACACCACGGACTGGCGCGGCCGTTATAGCGGCAGGGCGCTGGCGGTCGTCAAGCCGGGCAGCACTGAAGAAGTCGCCGAGGTCGTGCGCTGGTGCGTGGCCCACCGGGTTCCCATGGTGCCGCAGGGCGGCAACACCGGCTTGTGCGGCGGCGCGACGCCGGATGGCGGCGGGCAGGCCGTCGTGATCTCGCTCGCCCGGCTCAATCGCATACGCGGCATCGATACCGACAATGACACGCTGGTGGCGGAAGCCGGATGCATCCTGCAATCCGTGCAGCAGGCGGCGCGCGACGCCGGCCGCCTGTTTCCGCTGAGCCTGGCCGCCGAGGGCAGTTGCACCCTGGGCGGCAACCTGGCCACCAATGCCGGCGGCACGCAGGTGCTGCGCTACGGCAATGCGCGCGAACTTGCGCTGGGCCTGGAAGTGGTCACGGCCGAGGGCGATATCTGGCGTGGCCTGCGCGGGCTGCGCAAAGACAATACCGGCTACGATCTGCGCGACCTATACATAGGCAGCGAAGGCACGCTGGGCATCATCACCGCGGCCACGGTCAAGCTGTACCCCTTGCCGGTGGCCCAGTGCACGGCCCTGCTGGCGTTGCGTTCGGTCGAAGACGCGGTTGCCGTATTATCGACGGCGCGCAGCGGATTCGGCGCCGCGCTGACGGGCTTCGAGCTGATCGCGGGCAACTGCCTGCAGGGCGTGGTCCAGTGCTATCCGCAGCAGCGCATCCCCTTCGAAGGCGAGTCGGCCGCCATGCCCTGGTATGCGCTGCTGGAGCTCTCGGACAGCGAAAGCGCCGAACACGCGCGCGAACGCTTCGAGGCTGTGGTGGGCGCCGCCATCGAGGACGGGCTGGCGGCCGATGCCGTCATCGCTGAAAATGTGGCGCAAAGCAATGCGCTGTGGCATTTGCGCGAGAGCATACCGCTATCCGAAAAGGCTTTCGGCAAAAGCATCAAGCATGACGTATCCATCCCTGTGTCACGTATCGCCGATTTCGTGGCGACCACCAACGCGGCCCTGCAGCAGAGCTTTCCCGGCGTGCAACATGTCATTTTCGGCCATCTGGGCGACGGCAACCTGCACTACAACGTCGCCAGGGGCGAGGCCTACACGGAAGAAGAACTGCTGTCCAAACAGGCTGCCGTATACGACCTTGTCCATGGCAGTGTGCACCGCTACGGCGGGTCGATCAGCGCCGAGCACGGCGTGGGGCAATTGAAGCGCGACCTCCTGCCGCGCTACAAAGACCCAATCGAACTGGCGCTGATGCGGCGCATCAAGCAGGCCCTGGATCCGCAGGGCTTGATGAACCCCGGCAAGGTGCTGGCCGCCTGAGGGCCGCAAAACAGGCTGCGAAACGGGCCGCAAAAAATAAGCCGCCATGGTATTGCCGGGCGGTGGCTCATGCATTATCGTGCGCGGGGCGATATACGCAAGGAGGCGCCATGAATCATCCCGCAAGCATGGCATACAGGGATTTCACGACTCATTATGTACTGATCCAGGCCGCTGTGATCGCGTTCCTGGCCCTGTTGGCATACCAGGTGCAACACTCGGCCCTGGATATGGCGGTGAGCAGCTACTTTTACGATCCGGGCGCGGGCGCCTTCCCGCTGCGGCGCGCTTTGCTGCCGGATGTGGTGGGGCGCTATGCGGCCCGGCTGGTGCCCATGAGCGGGGCGGCGATTTGCGTTGCCTGCCTGGCATGGAGCCTGCGCGAGGCAAGGCTGAGGCCGGCCAGGGCGGCATTATTGTTGATGTTCATGGCCTTTTGCTTCGGCCCCTTGCTGGCGGGCCTGCTGAAGCAGTACACGGCCATGCCGCGCCCGATGGCGCTCGCCATGTTCGGCGGCCACGCACAATGGCCGGATACTTTCTGGGCTCTGGCCGGCCAGGCGGGGGGCAAGGCCTTGCCCAGCGTGCATTCGGTCTACGGCTATATCGTTCTATGTGTCCACTTCGCGGGCTGGGCGCTCGGCAGCCGGCGCATGCAGTGGGTGGGCCTGGCGGCGGGGCTGCTGTTGGGCGCTACATTCGGCGCTTTGCGCGTCATGCAGGGGATGCATTTTCTGAGCCAGACCTTATGGTCGCTGGCCTTCGTGTGGGCCTTCTGCAGCGTTCTTTTTTACCCGCTCGTCGCCTTGCGGCGGCCGGCCGGGCAAGGCGCGGGCGCAAGCGCCGGCCTGGGCGAGATCTAGCTGCGCGCAGCCGACCCGGCTGCGCAGCGCGGGATCGTGCGTTCCATTCAAAAAGGCATGCCCGCTCTCGTCTTGCTTCAAGGCCGGCTTTCAAGGCCGGCTGGGGTCGAAGTATTTCTTGATCCCCGACCAGACTGCATCGTAATCATTCTGCAAGGCGGCCGATGACATGGCGGCGCTGGTGGGGCGGATGACGCGTTGGGTTTCGAACATGAAGGCCATGGTATCGCGTATATAGTGCGCCTGGCTGGTATCGGCCCTGGAAGCTTTTTCAAAGGTGCCGGCATCGGGGCCATGGGGGCTCATGCAGTTGTGCAGGCTGGCGCCGCCCGGCGAGAAGCCGTCCGCCTTGGCGTCGTACACTCCCTGTATCAGCCCCATGAATTCGCTGGCGATATTGCGATGGAACCAGGGCGGGCGGAAAGTGTGCTCCATGGCCAGGATGCGCGGCGGGAATATGGCGAAATCCACGTTCGCGGCGCCCGGCATGCCGGACGGCGACGTCAGGACCGTGAAGATGCATGGGTCGGGATGGTCGTAGCTGATCGAGCCCATGGCGTTGAAGCGGCGCAGGTCGTATTTGTAGGGGGTGTTGGTGCCATGCCAGGCCACCACATCCAGCGGCGAATGCCCCAGGCGCGTGCGCCAGAAGCCGCCGGTGAACTTGGCGATCAGTTCGAAGTCGCCGTCGCGGTCCTCGTACCAGGCTACGGGTATCTGGAAATCCCGGGCATTGGCCAGGCCGTTGGAGCCTATCGGACCCAGTTCCGGCAAACGCAGGGGCGCGCCGAAGTTTTCCAGCACATAGCCGCGCGCGGCGCCGTCGGTCAATGCCACGCAAAAGCGCAAGCCGCGTGGAATGACCGCGATTTCACAAGGCTCGACATCGATCAGGCCCAGTTCCGTCGCCAGGCGCAAGCGGCCCAGCTGCGGCACGATCAGCATTTCGCCGTCGGCATTATAGAAATAGCGGCCCTGCATCGAACGGTTGGCCGCGTACAGATGGATGCCGACCCCGGCCAGGTCTGCCGGATGGCCGTTGCCGGCCCAGGTTTGCATGCCTTCGATGAAGTCGGCGGGCTTCGAGGGCAAAGGCAGGGGATTCCAGCGCAGGCGGTTGGGACTGACGGGCGTATGGCCGGCGAAATCGCTGGTCCAGGCCGGCGCGCCGTCGAAGGGGTCGAACGCCTTTTGCAGCGCGGCCGGGCGTATGCGGTACAGCCACGACCGGCGGTTTTCCGCCCGTGGCACGGTAAAGGCCGTGCCGGAAAGCTGCTCGGCGTACAAGCCGTAAGGGCAGATCTGCGGCGAGTTGCGGCCCGTCGGCAAGGCGCCGGGCAAGGCTTCGGTGGAGCAGGCATTGCCGAAACCGGTCTGATATTCGAGCGTGTCCATGATGTGCGTCCCTTGCAATTGACGGGCCCGGATGGCGGCGCGCGCCTGTATTCCAGGGTTTAAAAAGAGCGGGCCAAGCCCATGCCCGGCTCAGCGCCGTTGGCATCGGGGGCAGTAGTAGCTGGCCCTCTGCCCCTGCACGATGCGCCGGATGGGCGTGGCGCAGACACCGCAGGGCTGGCCCGCTTTCTCGTAGACCGCGGCATGCAGGGTAAAATAAGCGCCTGGCTGGCCGGTGGCGTTGACGTAATCGCGCAGGGTGCTGCCGCCTGAATTCAAGGCGTCGCCCAGCGTGTCGCGAATGGCGGCGACCAGGGCGTCGCAGCGCGCGGCCGATAGCGTTCCCGCCGCGGTCCGCGGGTTGATGCGCGCGCGGAAAAGCGCCTCCGATGCATAGATATTGCCGACGCCGACAACGATGCGGCCGCCCAGCAGGGCTTGCTTGATGGCCATGGCCTTGCCTTTCAGGCTGCGGTGCAGATAGGCCGGCGTAAAGCCCGGGTCGAAGGGCTCTATGCCCAGGCTGGCGAGCAGGGGGTGCGCCTCCAGGGGGTCGTCGGCCTTGTCGTGCCAGAGTATCGCGCCGAAGCGCCGCGGGTCGTGCAGCAGGAAGCGCGCATGCCCGAACACCCACTCCGCGTGGTCATGCTTGCGCAAGGCTTCTTCCAGAGGCACGCGCCGCATCGAGCCGGACATGCCCAGGTGCACGATTTGCGTCCCATGGCTGAAATTGATCAACAGGTACTTGCCGCGGCGGGCGCAGCTCAGGACTTCCCGGCCGCTGATCCTGTCGGCCAAGTCGGCGGGAATGGGCCAGCGCATGCGGTGCTCATGGACAATGAAGCGCTGCAGCACATGGCCCGGCATGACCGTCGCTAATCCGCGACGCGTGGTTTCGACTTCTGGCAATTCAGGCATACGGGGGTGATAAGATCATCAAATCTGACTGTGTAATTTTGCCATCTGACGCTTATCCCGGGCGCAGCGGCGATGGTTCTCTTGAATGAAACTTTCAATTCCTCTGCTGTTTACGGTGTTTGCGCCTGTTATCGTGCATATGCATGGCGCCCATGCGGCGCCGGTCCAAGAGGTTCCCGAACAGATCGAGCTCATCCGCCTGCGCGCAGGCGAGCTTCCCGATGTCAAGCTTACCGCCGATATCTTGTACCGCATACTGGCGGCTGAAATAGCGGCCACGCGCGGCGAATACGACATGGCCGGCCAGACCTTGCTGGATCTGGCCCGCGAAACCTCCGATCCCAGGCTGGCTAAAAGGGCGTTCCAGTTTTCGATGGCAAGCCGCGATCTGGGCCGGGCCCTGGCCGCGGCCCGCACCTGGGCCACGCTGGCGCCCAAGGATCCGGAGGCCGTGGCCGCCTCGCTCGCGCTGGCCGCGTCCAACGGGCAGACCTCCGGCCTGGCGTCGGCGCTGTGGGCGCGCATCGACAAGGCGGACAACAAGGAACAGGCGGTGGCGCAGGCCTCGGCCATCGTCAGCAAGATGCCCGACAAGCGGCTGGCGCTGGAAGTCCTGGAAAAAGCGCTGCACCCCTCGGTGCGCAGCTTGCCGGTCGCCCATCTGGCCCTGTCCGACGCCGCTTGGGCCGCGTCGGAACCCGAGCGCGCGCTGGACGAGGCGCGCCAGGCTCTCGCCCTGGAGCCCGATTCCGAGGCCGCCGCGCAACGCGTGCTGGAATACGGCCTGCGGGTCGACGCGCCCGCGGCCATAGCGGAAACCCGCAGTTATCTGGCGCGCCACCCCGACAGCCGCAAGTTGCAGCTCCTGCTGGTGAACCGGCTGGTGGACAGGCGCGAATTCGGCGCCGCGCTGGCCCAGGTGAAGGCCATGCGCCAGCGCGCCCCCGAAGACTTCGATCTGCTCTACACCGAGGCCGAGGTCAATATCCGCGCCGAGCGTTACGACGACGCCAAAGCCCTGCTCAATGAATATATCAATGTGCAGACGCAGCGGCGCCAGGCCATGCGCGACGACAAGGCCAGCAGCGCCGGCTCGGATGCTTCCGATGCGCGCCTGCTGCTGGTGCAGATCGCCGAAAAACAGGGGAAACTGAAAGAAGCCATCGCCCAGCTCGACTTGATAGACGACCCGTCTCTCAATTTCCAGGCGCAGATCCACAAGGCGGTGCTGCTGTCGCGCCAGGGCGACCTGGCCGCGGCCCGGCGCACCATCGACAGGCTCAAGCCCCAGGACAGGCAGGAGCGTTCGGTGGCGGCGCTCACCCTGGCGTCCATCTACCGCGAGGCCGGCCGCACTGATACGGCCATCGACATTCTGGTCAAGGCGGACAAGGACATCCCCGACACCGCGGAGATCAAATACGACCTGGCCATGCTGTACGAACGGCAGGGCAGGATGGAAGAATTCGAGGCGCTGATGGAGCGCGTGATCGAGCTGGATCCGAACAACGCCAATGCCTACAATTCATTGGGCTACACCTACGCGGATCAAAACCGCCGTCTGGACGAAGCCCAGGACCTGCTCGAGCGCGCGCTGGAATTGGAGCCGGGCAATCCCTATATCCTGGACAGCGTGGGCTGGTATCTGTACCGGACCGGCGACTATCAGGCCGCCATCGAATACCTGGAGCGCTCCTATCACCAATTGCCCTCCGCCGAGGTCGCCGCCCATCTGGGCGAGGTCTTGTGGGTCAGCAAGCGCCATGACGAAGCCAGGCGCATCTGGCGCGAGGGCCTGGCCAAAGATCCCAAGAATGAAATATTGCTGCAGACGCTGAAACGCCTGGGAGTGAAACTGGAATGACCGCGTGTCGAAACGCAAGCCGCGCCCTGCATGGTGCGGCCGGGCGCAAGCTTATCCATTGGGCGGCCTGGTGCTGCGCCGCGGTGCTGGCCCTGCTGCTGGCCGGCTGCGCCACGCCTGAACCGCCGGCCGGTAGCAAGGCGCCTGGCGCCGCCTTTGAACGCAATGGGCGTTTTGCGGTCGCCGTGGAATATTTCGGCGGCAAGCGCGATGCCGTGCAGGGCGGTTTTTCCTGGATGGACGACGGCCGCCGGCTGGTGCTGGATTTGCGCAATCCCATGGGTTCGACGCTGGCGCGCGTGCAGGTGGATGCCTCCGGCGCCCTGCTGGTGCGCAGCAATGGCGAACGCGAACGCGCGCCGCATCCAGACGCGCTGGTGGAGCAGGTGCTGGGCAGCCCGGTGCCGGTGGCCGGCCTGCGCGACTGGCTGCACGGGCGCATGAGCGGGAAAATGGCCGCGGGCGCCGCGGCGGGCCAGCAGCGCGACAGCGACGGCCGGCTGTCCGTTTTCAACCAGGATGGCTGGCGGGTGCAGCTATCGCGGTATGACGATTCAGGGCCGCGTCTGCTGCAGCTCAACCGCAACGAGGCCTCCCGCTCCATCAGCGTCCGCCTGGTGGTGGACGGCAACTAGGGCCCGGCGGCAGGCCTTGAAGGGAACACGCGGTGGCTTTGTACGATGTGCCCGCTCCGGCGAAAATCAATCTTTTCCTGCATGTCACGGGTCGCCGCGAGGACGGCTATCATCTGCTGCAGACGGCTTTTCGCTACATCGACCTTTGCGATACGCTGAATTTCGATATCCGCCGCGATGGCCGCATCGAGCGCGAAATGGCCGGCATGGCGGGCCTGGAGGCCGACGATGATTTGGTGGTCAAGGCGGCCAGGGCGCTCCAGCGTGCTACGGGCACGCCGCTGGGGGCGCAGATCTCGTACCGTAAGCGCATTCCTGCGGGCGGCGGCCTGGGAGGCGGATCCAGCGACGCCGCGACGACGCTCATTGCCTTGAACCGCCTTTGGGCCACGGGCCTGAGCCGGCAGGAACTGATGGCCTTGGCCTTGCCGCTGGGCGCCGATGTGCCGGTGTTCATCTACGGGCGGCCGGCATTCGCGCAAGGCGTGGGCGAAGACCTGTCTCCCTTGGAGCTGCCCCCGGAGCGCGCCTATCTTGTTGTACAGCCGCCGCAGCATGTGCCCACCGCTGCGGTTTTTGCCAGCCCCGATTTGACAAGAAATTCCCCATGCATCAAAATAGCCGTCTTTGCTGATTGGCAACAAATCAATGCCACAGGGCCTGGCCGCGCCAAGCCCCATGCCATGGGCCAGGGTAGCCTTGCCTTATTTGGGCGCAATGATTTGGAACCCGTCGTTTTTGCAAAGTATCCGCGTGTTGCGGCGGCCCATGACTGGCTTACGCGGCAAGGCATGCATGCAAGAATGAGCGGCTCGGGCGCATGCCTCTTTGTCGAGTTTGTAACGATGAAAGAAGCGGTCCTGCGCAGGCAGCAAATTATCGGTAAAATATCCGGTGATGAAGATGCGGCGGTAGTTCAAGGTGTATGGGCTTGTCCCGGCCTTGCCGATCACCCTCTAAGGCATTGGATACGCAGTTGATACTGGGGAATCGCCAAGCTGGTTAAGGCACTGGATTTTGATTC
>DJWC01000165.1 GCA_002441445.1 Pusillimonas sp. UBA6240 | reverse complement strand
ACCTACCGCCACATCACGGCGCCCGAATGCCGCCAGTTCCTGCTGCGCCAGGCGTTCGAAGAAGCCATACACACCCATGCTTATCAATACATCGTCGAAAGCCTGGATCTGGATGAAGCGGAGATCTTCAACGCCTACAACGAGGTGCCGTCCATCCGCGCCAAAGACGAATTCCTGATCCCGTTCATCGATGTCATCGCCGACCCCAACTTCAAGACCGGCACGCCTCAAGCCGATCAGACCCTGCTCAAATCGCTGATCGTTTTCGCATGCTTGATGGAAGGCTTGTTCTTTTATGTTGGTTTTACGCAAATACTTGCGTTGGGCCGCCAGAACAAAATGACAGGCGCCGCGGAGCAGTACATGTACATCCTGCGCGATGAATCCATGCACTGCAATTTCGGCATCGATCTGATCAACACCATCAAGCTCGAGAACCCGCATCTCTGGACGGCCGAGTTCCGCGAAGAGCTGCGCGATCTGTTCAAACAGGCTGTAGACCTTGAATATGCTTACGCTGAGGACACGATGCCGCGCGGCGTGCTGGGTTTGAACGCATCGATGTTCAAGTCTTATCTGCGCTTCATCGCCAATCGGCGCTGCCAGCAAATCGGTCTCGAGCCCTTGTTCGCGCAAGAAGAAAATCCATTTCCATGGATGGCCGAGATGATCGATCTGAAGAAAGAACGCAACTTTTTTGAGACACGTGTTATTGAATATCAGACCGGTGGGGCATTAAGCTGGGAATAATGCTTGGAATAGAGCATGAGCTTACGTTAGACTCTAGGCGTGCAAAGCATTAATGCTTTGCACGCTTGCGCCATTTGAGATGGGTCGCACCCGTTAGTGGGGGCCATATCAAATGGGTGGACGTTCTCTTCGACTCTATCTCAAGGAGCATTACTATGGCAACAGCCAAGAAAGCCGCAAAGAAAGCGGTCACCAAGAAAGCTGCATCAGCCAAGAAGGCAACACCCGCTAAGAAAGCCGCTGTAAAGAAAACAGCAGCAGCCAAGAAGTCCGCAGTGGCCAAGAAAACCACTGCAGTCGCCAAGAAGGCGCCAGCCAAAAAAGCCGCTGTGAAGAAAGCCAGCCCGGCAAAGAAAGCGGCAAGCAAAACCGCCGCGAAGAAAGCTCCCGCAAAGAAAGCAGTTGCAAAGAAGGCAGTAGCCAAGAAGGCGGTTGCAAAGAAGGCCGCCGCTAAAAAAGCGCCTGCCAAAAAAGCCGTAGCCAAGAAGGCGGTTGCCAAAAAAGCGGTTGCAAAGAAGGCGGTAGCCAAGAAGGCCCCAGCGAAAAAGGCAGTCGCCAAAAAAGCGGCAGCCAAGAAAGCGCCCGCAAAGAAGGCGGCTGCAAAGAAGGCGGCGCCCGACAACTCCGCGCCCGCCAAAGCCCCCGCCAAGAAAGCGGCTCCCAAGAAAGCCAGCGTAAAGGCGGCGGCGCGCGCCACCAAGGCAGCCACTCCGGCTCCTGCTGCAAAAAAGACCATCAACCCCGCAGCTTCGTGGCCTTTCCCCACCGGCGGCCGTCCCTGATACCGGGGTGCCGGGCCTCGTCAGGCCGCTTCGGCGCCTGACGCGATATCGGCTCGACATACGCCTGAACTGCCCGATGCCATCGGGCAGTTTTTTTGCCCCGCGCATGCCGGGACGGATCCGGATACGCGTAGACCATGCCGCTCAAGGCATGCGACAATGGCGCTTCAGACAACCTTCCGTCTCAGCCATGCTCAGCGACGCCTTGCACTTCATCATCAATATCGTCTTTTCCCTCTTCGGTATCGCACTGATCATCCGGGCATGGATTTACGCGATACGCCTGCATCCGTTCAACCCATATTCCCAGGCCGTCCTGCGCATCACCGACTGGCTGGTGCAGCCGATACGCAAGATCATCGCTCCCGGAAACCGCATCGACTGGCCCAGCCTGGCTGCATGCTGGCTGACCGCGCTGGTGTTCCTGCTGCTGACCTGGACCTTGCTGACGGGCCAGGCGCCGGCGCTGCAAAGCCTGGCTCCCGCGCTGCTGGCCGCCGTGCTGACCATGCTCAAATGGGCTTTCAATGTGATCTTGTGGGTTACGCTGATTCAGGCCATTTTGTCGTGGGTGAATCCCTTGGCGCCCATCATGCCTGTCTTGCATACCCTGACTGCGCCATTGCTGGATCCCATCCGGCGCATACTGCCCAACCTGGGCGGCCTCGACCTATCGCCGCTGGTGCTATTGATATTGGCGCAAGTGGCCATGATGCTCTTGCAGCATCTGGCTTTTTCCTTGTTCGGCGTCTAGGCCTTGCCGGGCTGCCGGGCGGCGGCGGCCCGGCAGAGCAAGCGCGGCATTACATGGGAACGACGCGGGTCGGGCCGTTGCCGCTGATCAGCCGCACGCGCTGCCCGGCGCTGATGGGGACGTCGGCCGCCTGCGCCACGACGCGGGTTTCGCCGTTGTCCAGCCTGACCGTGATTTCCAGGCCTTTGGTTTTGCCGACCTGATTCTCGACCGCATTGCCGGCAACGGCGCCGAGTATCCCGCCGCCTATGGTGGCCAGTACATTGCCCGTGCCACCGCCCACCGTACTGCCTGCAACGCCGCCCAGGGCGCCGCCGGCCAGCACGCCTGCGCCGGAAGTGCGATCTTTCTGGATGGTGACCTGGCGCACGGATTCCACGGTGCCGGTGCGCACGACTTGTTCGCGCTGCGCCTGCCCATAGCTGTAAACCGACGCCGACGCATTATCGTTGGCGCAGCCCGCCAACATGGCCAGTGAACCCGCCACGGCCGCCAGGGCTATGGCTCTTCCCGGCTTTGAACCAATACGCTGCAAGTAAGATGAACTCATGAGTAACTCCTTTGAATCGACTGCCGGGGCCATCGCGACCGCAGCATTGCCGCTGCCTGCTTAGGCCAGCAGGCTGACGCCATAGCGCTGGCGCAAGGCGGCGCTGATGTCGCCACGAGAGGGACGATGGTTCTGCGGCCCTCTCGAAGCGATTTTAAATCCGCCCATCACGTTCGCCAAGCGGCAGGCGTCCTCCAGGCTCCAGTTCTGCACCAGGCCGTAAAGCAGCCCCGCGCGGTGGGCGTCGCCGCAGCCGGTGGGGTCGACGACATGTTCGACCTTGATTGGGTCGATATGGGTTTCCGTTCCGCCGCTATACAGCGTAGCGCCCTCGCTGCCGCGCGTGACGACCACCGCGTGCATGGACTGCGCGATGTCGCTTATGCTGCGCCCGGTGCGCTGCTCGACCACGCTGGCTTCGTAATCATTGGCCGTCAGGATGTGCGCCATCGACAGCATCTCGGAAAGGTCGTCGCCCGAAAACAGCGGCATGGCCTGGCCCAGATCGAAAACGAACGGAATGCCCTGGGCGCGCATGCGCCGGGCATGGGCGAACATGCCTTCCTTGGCGTCGGGCGCCACGATGCCCCACGCCGCGGCGCGGCCGCTCAAATCGTTTTCCGCCGACCGCTCCATGGCGCCCGGATGGAAGGAAGCGATCTGGTTGTTATCCAGGTCCGTGGTGATGAAGCACTGCGGCGTGTACATGTCTTCCAGTACCCGTATCATGCTGGTGTCTATGCCCAGTTGCTGCATGTAAGCCAGATAATCCGACGCATCAGCACCTACCGTGCCGACCGGCACCGGATTGCCGCCCAGCAGGCGCAGGTTGTAGGCGATATTGCCCGCGCAGCCCCCGTATTCCTTGCGCAGGGTCGGGACAAAAAACGATATGCTCAGCGACTGTATGCTGTCCGCAAGAATATGTTCCTTGAAATGGCCTTCGAACACCGCGATCGTATCGAACGCTATCGAACCGCAAACCAGCACCTTGTCAGACATTGCATCCCTTATTGAAAAAATTTGCTCAGTTGATAACCATTGACTTGCAGGCCGCCCAATGAAACAGGCAAAGTCACCGTCAGTTCGCTGCCGGCGGCAAAAGGCTTGCGGCTCAGTTCCGGCCCCAGGTAATCCTCGGGGCGCAGGTTCTTCCTGACCACCAGGGTGCCGGAAAAGTCGGTCAAGTCCAGCACCAGGGTCGGCCATTCTTGCGGACGGTCGTAAGTATTGCGCAGGGTCAGTTGCAAAGTCATGTTGCCGGTTTCGGCCTTGCCTTCACCTTCGCCCACCGCCGCGCCCGTTCCGGCGCGCAGCGAAGAGCTCATGATGGCGATGGCGTCGATGCGGCGTTCGTAGGCGACCGTGCAATGCAGCGGCACGCAGGCCTGCTCCAGCGTCGGCCGCAGCATGGGAATGTTGTTCGCGATCTGCGCCCGATATATATATACCAGTTGCGCGAGCAGAAGCAGCAGGCCCGCGACGATGAGCACGCCCCAGAACACGCGCACGATGCCCGAATAAGGACGTTCGCCGCCGCCGGGTTCGTCGTCCCAGCGCGCCGCATCCGCCGTCTTGCGCTCTCGTCGGGGCGGCACATAAATACTGTCGCCGCCGAAGTCATCGCCGCCGGCTGTTTCGCGCCGCGCTCCGCTGCGCTGCCCCTTGCTTGCCGCCGTCTCGCCGCGCAGCCCTACCGTCGGTTCGGGCCGGGCCGCGGTAGGCCGCGCCGCCGGGCTCAGGCCCGAGCCCAAGTGAAACACCGGCCCCTCGTGCTGGTCGTCGTCCGGCAAGCCGGATGAAATCGTGAATCCCCCGCGCGGCTCCGGCGGAACTATGGGCCTGCCGGCAATGACGGGCTCTTTCGAGCCATCGCCGCGCACCGCAGCCGCGGCCCCGCCTTCGGCGCCCGGAGCGCGCTGGCGCAGCACGCTGGGGATGGGCGCCGCAGGCGCCTGCCCGGAAGCCCGTGAAGCCGGCGCAGGCGATGCAGCCCGCGCGGACGGCATAGATGGCGCGGGTGGCGTAAACGACGCGGGCGGCGTGGGGGGGTCCGATGGCACGGACGGCCTGGACGGCGTAGGCGGTGCAGATGGCCTGGACGGCGCGGACGCCGCGGCTGACGTCTGGGCATCATCGGCGCCGACGACGGCTTCATAGCCGTCGAAAATATGGGCGCAGCTGATGCAGCGCACATACCCCTTGCGCAACTGCAGCTGCTGCAGGCTCGCTGCGAATACTGTGCCGCAGTGCGGGCAACGCGTGGTCAGATCCATATGGCGCGCCCTCAGGATGGCCGTTGCCCATGCAGGCACACCCAGCCTTCGCGGGCCCGCCATACCGTCATCGGTATCCAGGGCGCATAGGCTTCGGCGACCTCATGGGCCTGGCGCTCGAGCACGCCCGAGAGCACCAGATGGCCTTGGGGCGCGACCCTGTTGGCAAGCATGGGCGCCAATACCTTCAAGGGATTCGACAGGATATTGGCCACCACGACCTGGAACCGCCCGTCGCCGAGTTCGCCGGGCAGCATGGCCTGCAGCCGCACGCGATTGATCTCCGCATTGCGGCGCGTGGCCTGCACCGCTTGCTCGTCGATATCCACCGCCTGCGTTTGCCCCGCGCCCAGCTTGCCGGCGGCAATCGCCAGAATGCCCGAACCGCAGCCGTAATCCAGCACGGTTTCCCCGCCATGCAGATTGAGCGCCAGCCACTCGAGACACAGATGCGTGGTGGGATGGCTGCCGGTGCCGAATGCCAGCCCCGGATCGAGCTCGATGTGGATGGGCCCGGACGGGTCGGCATCGGCTTGCGGGCGGCCGGGCACATCGGGATTGTCGCGGTGCCAGCTCGGCACGATCCATATACGCTCGCCGATCTGTATGGGCTGGAATTGCGCTTGCGTCAGCCGCACCCAGTCCGCGTCGGGGACTTCGCGCAACGACCATTCGCCGTCCTGATAGCCGGAAATGCCGGCTTCGTACAATTGCTGCAGCACTTGCTGGGGATCCAGCCCGTCGGGCAGCAAGGCCACCACGCGGTTGCGCCGCCAGGCATGGACATCGGGCTCCAGGCCCGGCTCGCCGAACAGCGGCCGCTCATTTTCGGTGTCGCCATCCGCGTCTTCGACGGATACGGACAGGACATCCGCTTCGAGTAGCGCGTCAGCCAGCGCCTCGGCCTGCGCCTCGGGGCAGATAAGCACGAGTTCGCGCATAATTTCTTCCATCGCAGCAACGGGGGCTGCGCCCCCGTTGGCGGAGCGGGCGGCTGCCGCGGCTCAAGGCCGCTGCGACAGCTTATGCTCCAGATAATGAATGCTCGTACCGCCTTCGCGGAAGCGCGCGTCGTGCAGCAGTTCGCGATGCAGCGGGATGTTGGTCTGCACGCCTTCGACGATCATTTCCGACAGGGCGATCTCCATGCGGGCGATGGCCTGCTCGCGCGTGTCGCCGTAAGTGATCAGCTTGGCGATCATCGAATCATAGTTCGGCGGTACGGTATAGCCGGTAAATACATGCGAATCCATGCGCACGCCCGGACCGCCCGGCGTATGCCAGTTGGTGATGCGCCCCGGACTGGGCGTGAACTTGAACGGGTCCTCGGCATTGATGCGGCATTCGAGGGCATGGCCCTTGAGCTGCACGTCGCGCTGGCGCAGCGTGAATTTTTTGCCGGCGGCGATGAGGATCTGCTGCTGCACCAGGTCGATGCCGGTGATCATTTCGGTGACCGTGTGCTCGACCTGTATGCGAGTGTTCATTTCGATGAAGAAGAACTCGCCGTTCTCGTACAGGAA
>DJWC01000158.1 GCA_002441445.1 Pusillimonas sp. UBA6240 | reverse complement strand
ACGACCTGGTGTCCGCGCCGGTGGTGGACGATCAGGGCCGCCTCATCGGCCGGGTGACGATTTCCGAAGTGGTGGACGTCATTCAGGAAGACTCGCAGGAACAGGCCCTGTCGCGGGCCGGCCTGCAGGAAGAAGATATTTTCGCACCGGTGCTGGACGCATTGCGCAACCGCGCGCCATGGCTGCTGGTCAACCTGTTCACCGCTTCGGTGGCTTCCTTCGTCGCCTCGCGTTTCGAAGACACCGTCAGCCATATCGTGATACTGGCCTTCCTGATGTCCATCGTCGCCGGCATAGGCGGCAATTCCGGCAATCAGACCATGACCATGATCATACGCGCGTTGGCAGTGGGCCGGGTCAGCGGTTCCAATTCCTGGCAACTGGTCAAGCGCGAGCTGCTGGTCACTTTCCTCGTCGGGACTTGCGGCAGCATCGTCGCCGCCACCTTTGCGTGGGCGATCTCCGATTCGATCGCCATCGCAGGCGTCATGATGGCCGCCATGATCTGTAATATGCTGATCGGCGCCGCGCTGGGAGTGCTCATTCCCATGCTGCGCGACCGCTTCGGCAAGGACCCGGCCATGGGATCGTCGGTGTTGCTGACCTTCGCCACTGACTCCCTGGGCTTCTTCGTCTTCCTGGGCCTGGCCACGCTGTTTCTGCTTTAAGTCACGCTGTTCCTTCGACCAGAACATAGTCTCGCAGACAATCATCCGCCGCCGAGCGGTTCTCGCCGAGCGGTTCTTCTTCGGGTCGCGCAGGGCGTCAATCCTGACCGACCGAAGCGGCCCCATTCTTTAGTTCCTGAATAAAGGCTTGCGTGGCGGGGCTGTGTACGCGCCCCTTGCGCGTAATGATGCCGAACGGCGCTAGGCGGCGCTTGATCGGCCACGGCACGATACTGAGCGTCTTGCGCTCTTCATAATGGCGCGCCACCAGCGTGGGCATGACGGCCAGCATGTCGGACTGCCGCAGCACTGAAGAGGTCAGCAGCATCGAAGAGGTCTCGAGAATGTTGAGGGGCAGCGCGATGCCTGCCTCCATGAACACCAGTTCGATGACCTTGCGCATGGGGCTGGGATGCGCCTGCAAGACCCAAGCGCACTTCGCCAGTCTTTGCAAAGTGGTCTTGCGATTGCGCACCTCGGGATTGGCGGGATTGGCTACGATGGACAAAGCCTCTTCTCCGAGCGGCTCGAAAACCAATTCGCGGCTGTCCCAGTTGTCGGGAACGCGGCCAATGGCCACATCCAGCCGATCTTGCAGCAGCGCGGTGATGAGCATATCGCTGGTGTCGATCTGGACATTGGGCACCAGGTGGGGATGCTGGCGCTTCAGGCGAAGCAGCGTGTCGGTCAGCAACTGCGGCGCCGGCGCCATGATGGCGCCGATGCGCACCTTGCCGATATTGCCCGATTTGATGGCGACCAATTCATCGCGCACCCCGCCCAGATCGGCATACACCCCCTGCGCATAGCGCATCAGCACTTCGCCGTAGATGGTCATGGCCATGCCTCGGCTGGACCGATCGAACAGCCGCAACCCGACGGCCTCTTCCATTTCGCGCAACATCTTGGTGGCGGCAGGCTGCGTCAGACCGATCTGTTCGGCCGCCTTGCGCAAGGAATGATGCTCGTGGATAGCCAGCAGCAAGCCCAGCTGGCGCATGCGCAGCCGATTGAATAGTATGGCGGCGTTGGGTATCACTTTGAGTTATCGCCCTATTTGATTTTTTCATTATTAAGCTATCACATCTTTGCCCATACTGCTTAAGCCAATTAGATCATCAACAAGCCAGGAGACTCCATGCTTAACCCGCCCCGCAATTTTCTGCGCCTCGGCGCACTGTGCGCCGGCCTTGCCGCCGCTTTGCTCTCATTTCAAACCATGGCCGCCGACACCTGGAAGCCCGCGAAAAACGTCGAAATCATCGTGGCGGCCGGCCCGGGCGGCGGCACCGATCAGCTCGCCCGGTTGATCCAGTCCATTATCACCAAGCACAAGCTCATGGATGCCAACACCGTGGTGGTGAACAAGGGCGGGGGCAATGGGGCCGAAGGGTTCCTCGACGTCAAGCTGGCCAAGGGCGACCCCCACAAGATCATCGTCGGCACCAACAACGCCTATCTGCTGCCCATGGTGGCCAAGCTGGGATATAAATGGACGGATCTGACCCCCGTAGCCAGCGTCGCGCAAGACGATTTCATTCTCTGGGTGACCGCGAACAACCCGTTCAAGACGGCCAAGGAATACATCGACGCCGCCAGGAAGGATCCTTCCAAGTACATCATGGGCGGCAGCCAGTCCAAAGACGTGGACCAGACCCTCACCATGCTGATCAACAAGAACGAGGGCACCAAGTTCACCTACGTGCCCTTCAAGAGCGGCGGCGAAGCATCGACCCAACTGGCCGGCGGCCACATCGCCTCGAACACCAACAACCCGTCGGAAAGCCTGTCCCAGTGGCGCGCCGGCCAAGTGCGGCCCATGTGCGTGTTCAGCAAGGAGCCCATGGTCTACACCAAGAAGGTTACCGATACGCAAGCCTGGTCCGACGTGCCCACCTGCGTATCGCAAGGCATGAAGATCAGCGAGTTTCGCTTCCCGCGCACTGTCTTCATGCCGGGGGGCGTGACTGACGCGCAGCGCCAGTTCTATGTCGACCTCTTGAAGAAAGTCACGGATACGCCCGAGTTCAAGGAATACCTCGAACGCGGCGCCCTGGTGCCCAGCTTCCTGTCGGGCGACGCATTCAAGCAGTATATCGAGCACGACTACAGGCAATCGCAGGAAATCTTTAAAGCAGCAGGCTGGTTGCGCGATTGACGCACCCTTCATAACCGCGCAGGAACTGGAATCGTGAGCAAGGAAACAGCAACCGAACGTCAAAGCGGCGGCCTCTCGCTGCGTGCCGGTGGACTCTTCACCTCCGCGTCGCTGATCGTGCTGGGCGGCATCGTCATGATCGGCAGCCTGGAACAAGGCACAGGATGGGATGACGCCGGTCCTCAGGCTGGCTATTTCCCGTTCTATATCGGCTTGCTGCTTGCCCTGTCCAGCCTGGGCACAGCCCTCAACATCCTTCGCAATTGGCGCAAGGGGGCCGCCGATCTCACCACCAGAGCGCAGTTGGGCCGAGTCCTGGCTGTGCTCATCCCCATTTGCGTTTTCGTCGCGCTCATGCCGGCCGCCGGCATGTATGTGTCCTCGGCGCTCTTCATCGCCTGGTTCATGTGGCGCATGGCCGAAGACGGACGCCGCTACAGCCTGAAAAAGATACTGGCCGTCTCGATCGGCGTGCCGATCGCGGCCTATTTCATCTTCACCGTCTGGTTCGAAGTCCCGCTCTACGCGGGACCGTTCGCCGGCTGGCTGACTCTGTAACCTCCTTTTCGCGCAACACACTATGGAACAATTCGATCTGCTCATGCACGGCATGGGTGTGGTGCTGTCGTGGTACCACATCATGCTGATGGTCGTGGGTGTGCTGCTGGGCATACTGGTCGGCGTGCTGCCCGGCCTGGGCGCGCCCAATGGGGTCACGCTGCTGCTGCCCATCACCTTCTCGATGGAGCCCGTCTCGGCCATCATTCTGCTGTCGTGCATGTACTGGGGTGCGCTGTTCGGCGGCTCGGTCACCTCGGTCATCTTCAACATCCCCGGCGAGCCCTCATCGGTGGCCACCACCTTCGACGGCTACCCCTTGGCACGCCAAGGCCGCGCCGGCGAGGCGCTGGCCACCGCCTTCACCAGCGCTCTGCTGGGCGCGCTGGTCGGCGTGCTGCTCATCACCTTCCTGTCGGGCTATATCGCCAAATTCGCGCTCAGCTTCAGCTCCCCCGAATTCTTCGCGGTGTACGTGCTGGCTTTCGGCAGCTTCATCGGCCTGACCAAAACCCCCGCGCTCAAAACCGTCGCCTCGATGATGATAGGCTTCGCCATCGCCGCCGTGGGCATGGACACCGTCTCGGGCAATTTGCGCCTGACTTTCGGCTTTACCGAGTTGCTGCGCGGCATCAGCTTCGAGATTGCGGTCATCGGTCTGTTCGGCATCGGCGAAATCCTGTGCACGGTGGAAGAAGGACTGGTATTCAAGGGAGAACAAACCCGCCTGACGCCCCGCATCATCTGGGAAACCTGGAAGAAGCTGCCGCGCTATTGGGCCACGTGGCTGCGCAGCGTGGCCATCGGCTGCTGGATGGGGATCACGCCCGGCGGCCCCACCGCGGCCTCCTTCCTCAGCTACAGCGTCGCCAAGCGCACCTCCAAGAACGGCGACAACTTCGGCAAAGGCGAACTCGAAGGCGTGATCGCCCCCGAAACCGCCGACCACTCGGCCGGCACCAGCGCCTTACTGCCCATGCTCACCTTGGGCATCCCGGGGTCGGCCACGGCGGCCGTCATGCTGGGCGGCTTCATGATCTGGGGATTGCAGCCCGGCCCGACCCTGTTCCTCGAGCAGAAAGATTTCGTGTGGGGCCTGATCGCCAGCATGTACCTGGGCAACGTGGTCAGCCTGATCATCGTCCTGGCGACCATCCCTCTGTTCGCCGCGATCCTGCGCATCCCGTTCTCGATCATCGCTCCTATCATCGTGATCATCTGCAGCATCGGCGCCTACGCCGTCAATCAATCGCTGTTCGACGTCGCCCTGATGCTGGTCTTCGGCCTGTACGGCTACCTATTCAAGAAACTGGGCTATCCCATCGCTCCGCTCATCCTGGCCGCCGTCCTGGGCGACAAGGCCGAAGACGCGTTCCGCCAGTCCATGCTGTTCTCGGGCGGCAATCTGGGCATCTTCTGGTCCAACGGCCTGGCCGGCACACTGACCACCGCCGGCCTGGCCATGGCCTGCCTGCCGCTGATCGGCCGTCTGTTCAAACGGCGCACGCCGGCTGCCTTCTAGCACGCCATCCGCTCGGATCCCTATGGAAACTCATCTCATGCAAACCCGGAAACCCACTGTCGCGCTCACCCTGGGCGACCCCGCCGGCATCGGCCCAGAACTCATCGCCAAGCTGCTCAGCGATCCGCAATGCCTGGCGCAGGCCAACATTGTGCTGGTGGGCGACCGCTGGCTATGGGAGCAAGGCATGAAAACCGCCGGCCTGACGGTCGCCACCCGCTCTATCGGCAGCCTGGCCGCAGCGCGCTCCTCGGCCTGCGACCTGCCGCTATTCACGGAAGTGCGCAGCATCGATCCGACTCAGGTCCAGGTTGGCAAGGCCGACCCCGCCGGGGGCGCCTCCGTCCTGAAGGTGCTCGACCAGTGCATGGACGCGGTGCTGGCGCGCCACATCGACGCCATCTGCTTCGCGCCTCTGAACAAGCACGCCATGAGGCAATCGGGCATGGGCTTCGAAGACGAGCTGCACTATTTCGCCGACTACCTGAAGGTGGCCGGTTACTTCTGCGAGTTCAACACGCTAGACGGCCTGTGGACCTCGCGCGTGTCGTCGCATGTGCCCTTCAAGGAAGCAGCCTCCTACATCACGCAGGAACGCATCGTGCAGGCCAGCCGGCTGATCTACGACTCGCTCAAGGCCGCCGGCAACCATGCCCCGCGCGTAGCGGTGGCCGCGCTCAATCCGCACGGCGGCGACGGCGGCTCATGCGGGCGCGAGGAAATCGACATCATCAAACCGGCCGTGGACGAACTCAATGCGCTAGGGTATGCGGTGCTGGGACCCTACCCGGCCGACACTATTTTCCTGAAAGCGCGCGACAAACAAGTCGACGCCATCGTCACGATGTATCACGACCAGGGCCAGATCGCCATCAAGCTGATGGGCTTCGAAAAAGGCGTCACCGTCCAGGGCGGACTGCCCATCCCCATCACCACACCCGCGCACGGCACGGCCTACGACATCGCCGGCACGAATCAGGCCAACGTCACCGCCACGAAAAACGCCTTCCTGATCGCCGCGCGCATGGGCCTGTCCTATCTCGAACAAAACCGCTAAAACCCTTAACACCCCGGAGCACCAGGTGAAAATTACCAACGTACGCGCGCGCGTTTTTGAATGGAAAGGCAAAACCGTTCCCCCGCAAGCGAATTTCTGCGCCAATGCCATGGATCAACTGTGGGACCGCGGCGATTCCATGGGATCGTTCCGCTTCCACGGCTGGACCGTGGTCGAAGTAGAAACCGATGACGGCCATGTGGGCATCGGCAACGTGGCGCTCGCGCCGCGCATCGCCAAGCAGGTCATCGACCAATACCTGATGCCGCTGGTCATCGGCCACGACCCCTTCGACTACGAATACTTGTGGCAGCGCATGTACCGTTCGACGCTGGCGTGGGGCCGCAAGGGTGTGGCCATGGCGGCCATCTCCGCCGTCGACATCGCCCTGTGGGACCTGATGGGCAAAGCCACGGGGCGTCCGGTGTTCAAACTTCTGGGCGGGCGCACGAAGGAAAAGATTCCCTGCTACGCCTCGAAACTGTATCGCAGCGATCTGAAGGAAATGCAGCGCGAAGCGCAGTCGTACCTGGATCAAGGTTTTACCGCCATGAAGATGCGCTTCGGCTACGGCCCCAAGGATGGCCCCGCCGGCGTGCGCAAGAACCTCGACAGCGTCGAGGCCGTGCGCGAAGTCATCGGCTACGACGTCGACCTGATGCTTGAATGCTACATGGGCTGGAATCTGGAGTACGCCAAGCGCATTCTTCCCAAACTCGAACGCTTCGAGCCGCGCTGGCTGGAAGAGCCCGTCATCGCCGACGACATCGATGGGTACGCGGAACTGAACCAACTCACCAGCATTCCCATTTCAGGCGGCGAACACGAATTCACCAGCCATGGCTTTCGCCAACTGCTCGACAAACGCGCGGTGTCGGTCATTCAGTACGACACCAACCGCGTGGGCGGCATCACCGCGGCCCACAAGGTCAATGCGCTAGCCGAGGCCTACAGCGTGCCGGTCATCCCCCATGCCGGCCAGATGCACAACTATCATCTGACCATGTCCACGCTCGCCTCGCCCATGTCGGAGTTCTTTCCGGTGCATGACGTGGAAGTGGGCAACGAACTGTTCTACTACATCTTCGAGGGCGACCCCGCGCCGGAAAACGGCTATCTCCAGCTCGACGACCACAAGCCCGGCCTGGGCCTGACGCTGTCCGCCAAATATCTGGACCAGTTCAACATCATTGAATAAGAGGAGACGATATGCGATTGATTCAATTTCAGCACAACGACGGCGTCAAGGCGGGTCTGGTCGACGACAGCGATCGCGTGAGCGTCATCGATGCGGTGGGCGGCGTCTATGCGCTGGCGCTCGGCGCCATCCAGCATGATATTTCCCTGGCCTCACTGATCCAGCAGAATCTGGGCGAGGAAGTCTTGTCCTACCAGGACCTGATCGCCTCCAAACGCCTGCTGCCCCCCCTGACCCATCCCGATCCAGCCCATTGCCTGGTCAGCGGCACGGGCCTCACCCACCTGGGCAGCGCCGACACGCGCGATGCCATGCACGTCAAACTCGACACGAGCGAAGAAAACCTGACCGACTCGATGCGGATGTTCAAAATGGGCCTGGAAGGCGGCAAGCCCGCCCCCGGCGCCGAAGGGGTGCAGCCCGAATGGTTCTATAAAGGCGACGGCTCCATCGTCGTGCCCCCCGAGCAAGATATCCCCTACCCCGGTTTCGCTCAGGACGCGGGCGAAGAGCCCGAGCTGGTGGGCCTATACATCATCGCCCCTACGGGCCAGCCGGTTCGGATCGGTTTCGCGGTCGGCAATGAATTCTCCGATCACGTCACCGAACGGTTCAACTACCTGTGGCTGGCCCACTCCAAACTGCGCGCCTGCAGCTTCGGCCCTGAAATTTATGTGGGCGAGCTGTCCAGCCACCTGGAAGGCGAATCGCGCATCATCCGCGACGGCAAGAAGCTCTGGGCCAAACCGTTCCTGACCGGCGAGGCCAACATGGCGCACTCCCTGGCCAATCTGGAGCACCACCACTTCAAATACCCCGGTTTCCGTAGGCCCGGCGATATCCATGCGCACTTCTTCGGCACCGCCACATTGAGTTTCGCCGACGGCATCGCCACCCGTCCCGGAGACCGCTTCGAAATCGAACTCGCCGGTTTTGGCCGGCCACTGCGCAATCCGATTGCGACGCAGTCGCCCCATTCATTCGTTCAGGTAAAGGCCATTTAAGAAAATCCCCGGCATGGCGGCAGGCGCCCGGCCCAAGGCCGCCGGCGCCAAGACTATTTCAAGCCAGCCTGCCGTGGCAGTGTTTGTATTTCTTGCCGCTGCCGCAAGGGCACGGGTCGTTGCGGCCCACCTTCGGCACGCTGCCCGCGGGAGCCGCGGCGGGCTGCCGGGTCGCCACCTGATCCAGACCGGGGTCCGCGCCGCTGAGCGCCGCATCATAATCGGAATGGTGATAGGTGACATGCTCCAGCTTGGGTTCCGCCTCTTCGACTTCCACCTGCTCGGCCGACTGTATGCGCACCGTCATCAGCACGCGCACCACTTCGTTGCGGATGCGGTTCAGCATGTCTGAAAACAGCTCGAAAGCTTCGCGCTTGTATTCCTGCTTGGGATCCTTCTGTGCATAGCCGCGCAGATGTATGCCTTGGCGCAAGTGGTCGAGCGCGGACAAATGGCTGCGCCAGTTGGTATCGATGGATTGCAGCAGCACCGAACGCTCGAACGGCGCCCAGCCCTGCTTGCCGACCAGATCCACCTTGGCCTGGTACAGGCGTTCGCCTTCGGCGATGACGCGCTCCAGCAGATCATCGTCGGTCAGGCTGGGCTCTTTTTCGAGCATGTCCACCAAAGGCATGGAAATCTGCCATTCGGCTTCCAGGGCGGCCTGCAAGCCCGGAACATCCCATTGCTCTTCCATGGAGTCTTCCGGGATATAAGACCGGAACTGTTCGCTGATCGCAGCCACGCGCAGATTGTGGATGGTTTCGGAGACGTCTTCCGTTTCCAGGACCTCGTTGCGCTGCGCATAGAGCACTTTGCGCTGATCGTTGGCGACGTCGTCGTATTCCAGCAATTGCTTGCGGATATCGAAGTTGCGCGCCTCGACCTTGCGNNGACCTTGCGCTGCGCCGACTCGATGGACCTGGATACCATCCTGGCTTCTATGGGTTCGCCTTCGGGCAGGCGCAGGCGTTCCATGATGGCGCGCACACGGTCGCCGGCGAAGATGCGCATCAGCGAATCTTCCAGCGACAGATAGAAGCGCGAAGAGCCCGGATCCCCCTGGCGGCCCGCGCGCCCGCGCAGCTGATTGTCGATGCGCCGCGATTCGTGGCGTTCCGTGCCGATGATGCGCAAGCCGCCCGCGGCTTTGACGGCTTCGTTGGCCGGCGCCCATTCCGCCTTGATGACGGCGATCCGCTCTTCTTTCTGCTCGGGCGACAAAGAGCCGTCCGCGCGCAGCAGATCGACCTGTTTTTCCACGCTGCCGCCCAGCACGATATCGGTGCCGCGGCCGGCCATGTTGGTGGCGATGGGGACCATGCCCGGACGACCGGCCTGGGCGACGATCTGAGCCT
>DJWC01000120.1 GCA_002441445.1 Pusillimonas sp. UBA6240 | reverse complement strand
TCCCCTTCATCCTCGCCTATACCGCGTGGTCCTACTACGTGTTCCGCGGCAAGGTGGCGGTCGGCGAGGGCTATCATTGATGGCGGCCCGGCCTTCCCGGCTGTGGCTCAGGCGCCTGGCCTGGCTCGCCGGCATCTGGACGCTGAGCGTGGGCGCGCTGGCTCTGGTCGCCTATGTATTGCGCCTCATCATGAATGCGGCCGGCATGACGGCTGGATAAGCGTGACCGGTCCCCCGCGGCGGGCGGGCGGGGCGGAAAAGCAGACACGCGCCTTGCGGCGCGTGTTCTTTCAAGGCCCGGCAGCTTTAGCTGGAGAGCTTCAGCGTGCCGGTCATCACACTCCAGTGGCCGGGAAAGGAGCAAAAGAATGTGTATTTTTCGCCCGCGGACAGCTTGGATGTATCGAAAGTGACGGAGTCGGATTCCCCGCCGCCGATGACCTTGGTATGGGCGATGACGCGCGCATCACCCGGCTTGACGTAGTCTTTGTCCAGGCCCGCGGCCATGCCGTCGTTCGCCACGCCTTGTTTGTCGGCTTCCTTGGTCAACACCCAATTGTGGCCCATGGCGTTCTTGGGCAGCTTGCCCACGTGCTTCAGGTGAACGGTGAATTCCTTGCAGCTTTTGTCCACGACCATTTCCTTGGTGTTGAACTGCATGGCGTCGTTGCCTTCGATGGTGGTTTCGCATCCGGCGGCAAGCGCAGGCAGCGTCATGGCCGAAAGCAGGGCGGCAAAAGCGACTTTGGCAAGCATAATTTTCTCCAGAAAAAGTAATAAGATACCAGCACGTAAGGATACCAGCAGCGCGATACTGCCAGCGCATAAGAATATCAGTGCATTGCAGCGCACGCCGCAATACCCCTATGCTGTTATTTAACCGCAGCAGCGCCGGATGTGTCTTGACCTGCATCAACGAAGCCCGGCTTATATCGGAACAGGATGCATTTCGTTTACGCAGGTTGCGGCGGCTGTACAGCGGCGTCAATGCCAGCAATGTCCATGCCCGGTTTTCCAAGGAGTCCCTAGTGCTCGATATGCTCATAGAACCGCGCCGCCGCAATATCGGCGCATTCGAGGTCGACCGCGTCCTGCCTCACGCTAAGCGCAGGATGGTGGGGCCGTTCATTTTCTTTGATCGCATGGGCCCGCAGGCCCTCCAGGCGCCCATACCCCGGCACGCCGATGTCCGGCCGCATCCGCACATCGGCCTGTCTACGGTCACTTATCTGTTCCAGGGCAGGCTGACGCATCGCGATAGCCTCGGCGTCGAACAAGTCATCACGCCCGGCGCCCTGAACTGGATGACCGCCGGTTCCGGCATCAGCCATTCGGAACGCTTTGACGACATGCGGGCGCAAGGGGGGGATTTCGACGGCATACAGGCCTGGGTGGCCGTGCCGCGGGAACACGAAGAGGATGCGCCTGCTTTCGATCATTACGCGGCGGACGAACTGCCGGCCTTTACCGATAAGGGCCTTGCGGGGCGGCTGATCGCCGGCAAGGCCTTTGGCCTGACCAGCCCGGCCAAAGTGCATTCCCCGCTTTTCTACCTGGATGTCCAGCTGCAGCCCGGCGCGCGGCTTGCCCTGCCTGGCGCTTACCCCGAGCGCGCCGCTTATGTGGCCGCAGGCAGCATCGAGGCCGGCGGCCAGGCCTATGCAGCGGGCCGGATGCTGGTATTCGCGCAAGACGCCGCGCCCGTGCTGGAAGCGCTGGCCCCGACGCGTGTCATGCTATTGGGCGGGGAGCCGCTGGGCCCGCGCCATATCTGGTGGAATTTCGTGTCCTCGCGCAAGGAACGGATCGAACAGGCCAAGGCCGACTGGCGGGCCGGCAGGATAGCGCTGCCCACGCTGGACAGCGCCGAATTCATCCCCTTGCCCGACACCGCCGCCTAGGGCTGGCGGGCGCCGCGGCCGCCCAGCCTGATGCGCAAGCGGTTCAGCTCCGTTTCCAGCTCGTCGATACGGCCCAGCAGCCTCAGGGCCATGGTCAAGCCGGAAGCGTCCAGGTCGAAATCATCGCGCAGGCGGCGCGCGGTGCGCGCCAGGGTGACGCACTGGATCTGAAAGGAATAGTGTTCCGCTTCCAGGTTCGAAGGCTGGATGATGCCCATGTCGATCAATTCGAGCACATCCTCCTTGGTCAGACCCGAAGCGTCGATGATGTCCTGCAGGGAACAAAGCTGGCTGGCGTGCTGCCAGACGCTCTCCGTGATGCGTATCGTCATTGTGCGGCTCCTGTTCTGCTTTGGAGTGCGGCCCGTGGGTTGAACCGTGATTCTTTGGCCAGTTGCTGGAACAGCTCGCGTTCGCGGTCCGTCAGCCTGGCGGGCAGGGCGATATGGACTACTGCGTACAGGTCGCCATGCTTCCCGTCGGCCGAAGGCAGGCCGCGTCCGGCCAGCCGCAGCCTGCGTTCCGAGGTGGTGCCGGGCGGTATGGTCATTTCCACCTCGCCTCCCGGCGTCGGCACCCGCACCGGGGCGCCGAGCGCGGCTTCCCATGGCGCGAGGGGTAGGTCGATATACAGGTCGCGGCCGTCCATGCGATAAAGCTTGTGGGGCCGGATGGCGATGACGATGTACAAATCCCCCGGCTTGCCGCCGTTCAACCCCGAGCCGCCCTTGCCGGGCAGGCGCAGGCGCTGGCCGTCCGCGGCGCCTTTGGGGATGCGCACATGGAAGGTCTTGGGCACGCGATGCAACAGGCCTTGGGCGTCATATTCGGGCAGGGCCACGCTGATCTCGGTTTCCGAGCCGTGGTAGACGTCTTCCAGCGTCACTGGCACCGTCACGTCGAAGTCCTGGCCGCGCAGCGGGCGCTGGCGGCGCTCGGCCCGTTGCGCCGCGGCGAACGCAGCCAGCAAGTCGGCCAGATCGACGTCGGAAAAATCGGCGGCGGATTCGTGGAAGTGTTCCTGCCAGGCATGCGGCGGCACGAATTCTTCGCCCTGGGCATGGCGGCCCAGGTTGTCGTAGGCGGCGCGTTTTTCAGGATCTTTGAGCGTGGCGTAGGCCTCGGCGATTTTCTTGAACTTGTCTTCGGCCCCCGTTTCTTTGGACACATCAGGGTGATACTGATGGGCCAGTTTGCGATAGGCCTTTTTTATATCGGCTGTGCTCGCATCGCGCGGCACACCCAGGACTTCGTAGTAATCGATATATTTCATTGACGCTCCCAAGGGCATCCTGCCCATGCTGCCATCGTTGTACCCCCGAGCGATGCTTCTGGCAAGATGGTTGGCGCAATGTTCCTGCGCGCGGCGTCCACACGGCGTGGAACCATGACAGGCCGGCCAACCCGGCGGGCCTGCGGCTTGCTGAGCCGGACGGGCGGGTGCGCGATGCAAGGCTGTATGCAAGCCATACGCGCAGATTCATGCACGATTTCGGCAAGGGGGCCAAGGTGAGTAAAACAGATAAGGGCGGGACCGCACAAACTCAAGACACGGAAGCAAAGCAGCGGCAGATACAAGACCAGCAAGACAGCCGGGACGCGGGGAAATCCGGGGAAAAGAAGCAGGGCGGCCAAGGCGCCGCGCAGACGGGCGCTCGGCCCCATCCCGAACCGCCGATGCCTGCGCAGCATCTGGAAAAACCAGGGCATGAAAAGGATTTGCGGTTGGCGCCGCAGTTCCAGGCTCCCGCCTATCGCGGCAGCGGCAAGCTGGAAGGCAAGGTTGCGCTGATCACCGGCGGAGATTCCGGCATAGGGCGGGCGGTGGCCGTGCTGTTCGCTCGGGAAGGCGCGGATGTGGCCATCGTCTATCTATCGGAGCATGAAGACGCCGAGGAGACCCGCCGCTGCGTGGAAGCCGAAGGGCGGCGCTGCACGCTGATTCCCGGCGACGTCAAAGACGCCGGCTTCTGCGCCGAGGCCGTGAATCAAACGGTGAAGGAATACGGACACCTGGACATCCTGGTCAATAACGCCGCCTTCCAGGAACACGCCGATACGCTGCTGGATATCGACGAAGCGCGTTTCGATGAAACCATGCGCACCAATGTCTACGGCTATTTCCACATGGCGCGCGCCGCCCTGCCGCAATTGAAAGAGGGCGATGCCATCATCAATACCGGATCGGTTACCGGCCTGAAAGGAAACGCGCATCTGCTGGATTACTCCACGACCAAGGGCGCCATCCATGCTTTCACCATGTCCCTGGCCGGGAACCTGGCCAAGAAAGGCATACGCGTGAACGCGGTTGCGCCCGGCCCGGTATGGACGCCGCTCAATCCCGCGGACCAGGCGCCGGAGCAGTTGAAATCCTTCGGCAGCCAGACGGCGCTGGGCCGGCCGGCGCAGCCCGAGGAAATTGCGCCGGCCTATGTCTTTCTTGCATCGGCCGCGTGCTCCAGCTATATCACCGGCATCGTCCTGCCCATCACCGGCAGTCCGGGATGAACACGTAAAAAAGCCTTCCCGAAAATCCGTCCGCCATCTTCGCATCAGCGCCGCTTGTAGCGGGCGCTTGTCGCTGTTTCGCCACGCTGCAAATATATGTTGAAGCCGTTGCGCCGCCAGCATAATATCCACAAACATTTTGACATGTTGTGAATAACCGAGGGGTGGATGATGAAGATCAAGACTAGCGTAGTGCTTCTTGCACTGGCGGGTATGGGCGGCTGCGTGCCTTATTACGCGGGCTACGAGCAAAACATGTATGCGCCCGGCGGGGCGCTGGCGGACAAGCAGGAAGGGCCGGCCATTCTGGCCAGCTCGACCGATGCCAGCCTGAATGCAATGTTCCCTAAGGGGACGCAAAAAACGGTCGTGATGCAGGCCCTGGGCAACCCGATGACTTCATCGACGAGCACGGACGGCAAGTCCAGCCAGGTCTATATGCATACATTCACCAGTTACTCCCGCAAGATGGTCAATACCAATATGTTGACGGTCGAATACGATAAGAATGGGGGTGTTTCCAACTTGACGCTGAGCAAGTCCAACAGCACCTGGTAAAACAGCGTGCCGCGGCGAAGGGCCGAACCGGGCTGCGGGCCTGTCCCGCCTCCTTCGCCGCTGCGCGGTCAAGTCCTTCTCTTCGCCATGGCACGGGCGCAATGCGACTGTTTACAGGAGCGCTATACAGCAGCACTCGAAAGCAAGGTTCGAGGTGCGAAAGAAATATTTGAGATGCGCCTGGAGAAAGGCGCGAAAACGCGCGCGATATTCCTCTAAAATTTAATAATCAATGGAATAGGTCGCAGGCGTTCGAGCATGCCTTTTCCTGCCGGCGGCATGTAACAACCGCCGGCTCAAACAAGCTCCAGGAGAGCATTCATCATGAAAAAAGCCTTTTCCATCCTGGCGCTGGGCGTAGCGCCCGCCCTTGCATTGACAGCGGGCCAGCATGCCTGGGGCCATGGCACGCCGGAGCATGGCCACAGTGCGTCCGCGGTGGCGGGCGCGCCTTCGTCCGTAGGCCAGCCCGGTGATCCGGCCAACACCACGCGCACGATCGAATTGACGATGGACGACACCATGCGATTCACACCCAGCGAGATCCAGGTCAAGGCCGGCGAGACCGTGCGCTTCTCCGTCAAGAATGCGGGCAAGATCCCCCATGAAATGGTGATCGGGTCCCTGGCCGAGCTGCAAGCCCATGCGGCGGAAATGCGGAAGACGCCGCAAATGCAGCATGCGGAGCCGAACATGGTCGCATTAGCCGCGGGCCAGGCGGGCAGCCTCGTGTGGCAGTTCGGCCAGGCAGGCGCCGTCGATTTCGCCTGCCTGATTCCCGGCCACATGGAGGCCGGCATGGTCGGCAAAGTCCGAGTCGACTGAATTCAGGTTTTACGTTTTACCCGGAGCAGTTCATGAAATCATGGCTAGCAGCCGTCGCCTTGGCTGCCGCAACATCCTCCTTTGCACACGCCGCCGGAACGGCCATTACCGTATATCAGGATCCCAATTGCGGCTGCTGCACCGGCTGGGTCGAGCATATGCGTGAATCCGGCTTCGACGTTACGGCCATCAAGACGGCCGACATGGCCGCCGTCAAGCAAAAACTGGGCGTACCGATGGAGCTGGGTTCATGCCATACGGGCGTGGTGCAGTCCACCGGCCAGGTCATAGAAGGGCATGTGCCGGCCAATGCCGTCAACAAAATGCTCGCCGACGCGTCGGTGAAAGGCGTGGCGGCGCCCGGCATGCCCTTGAATGCGCCAGGCATGGGGCGGCTGGACGGCAATCTGCTTACCGTCGACTTTACCGGCAAGCCGTTTTCCAGGGACTGAAGCCCGCAGGCCGGCAGCGGGTCGCATGCCGGCGGTTGGGCGGATTCGCTCAGGCTGACTCATGAATGCCGGGTCCCCATCTGGCTGCCCGCGGCTGCATGCCCCTCGCATCAGATCCGTGGCCAGGCCCAATTCCGGATCTCCGGCTTATCGATGCCTTCGGTATGGGCTTGCTGGATGCTTAGGACGATCTGGTCTTTGAGCCACTCTTTGAGATGCGCGCCGGCGTCCCGTAGTTGCGGCACGCGGTCGATGACGTCTATCGCCAGGTTGTAGCGGTCGACCTGGTTCTGGATGAGCAGTTCCAGCGGCGTGTTGATGTTGCCTTTCTCCTTGTATCCGCGCACATGGATATTGGAATGGTTCTTCCTGCGATAGGTCAGTTTGTGTATCAGCCAGGGATAGCCATGGAAGTTGAAAATGACGGGCTTGTCCTGCGTGAAGAGCGCATCGAAGTCAGCGTCGGTCAAGCCATGGGGATGCTCCGTGTCTGACTGAAGGCGGTACAGGTCCACGACATTGACATAGCGGATCTTCAGATCCGGCAGGTGCTCGCGCAGGATGGCGACGGCCGCCAATGCTTCCTGCGTCAGGATGTCGCCCGCGCTGGCCATGACCACATCGGGCTCCGCGCCGGCGTCGTTGCTGGCCCATGTCCATATGCCTATGCCCTTGGCGCAGTGCAAGGCCGCGGCGTCCTTGTCCAGATAGACCGGATGCGCCTGCTTGTCGGCAACGATCACATTGACGTAGTTTTCGCTGCGCAGGCAGTGATCGGCCACGCTGAGCAGGCAATTGGCGTCGGGAGGCAGGTAAATGCGCGTGACTTCCGCGCTCTTGTTGCTGACCACGTCCAGGAAGCCCGGATCCTGGTGGGTGAAGCCATTGTGATCCTGGCGCCAGACCAGCGAAGAAATCAGAATATTGAGCGATGAAATCGGCGCCCGCCACCGCACTTCCAGCTTGGATTTATCCAGCCATTTCGCATGCTGGTTGTACATGGAATCGATGATATGGACGAAAGCCTCGTAGGTATTGAAAAGCCCATGGCGTCCCGTCAGCAGATAGCCTTCCAGCCAGCCTTCGAGCGTGTGTTCGCTGAGCATTTCCATGACGCGGCCATCGGCGGCGATCGCGGTGCCATCGGCGTCCTCGGGCTTGACTTCCGCCATCCAGGTCTTCAGGCTGGCGTCGTAGACGTCCTGCAAGCGGTTCGAGGCATTTTCATCGGGGCTGAAGATGCGGAAACTGTTCATGTTCCGCTTCATCACGTCGCGCAGGAATTTGCCCAGGGTTTCCGTGGGCGAAGCCCGTTTGGCGCCCGGCCCGTCCATCTCGACGGCATAATCGAGAAAATCCGGGAGATCCAGCGGCTTGCGCAATTTCCCGCCGTTGGCGTGCGGATTGGCGCTCATCCTTTGCGCGCCGGCCGGCGCGAGTTCCCGCAGTTCCGGCAGCAGCGCGCCATGTTCGTCGAAGAGCTCTTCGGGCCGATAGCTGCGCATCCACTGTTCCACGATCCGCAAGTGCTCGGGCCTGGATTGCACCTCGGTCACGGGGACCTGGTGGGCCCGCCAGAAATCTTCCACCTTATGGCCGTCCACTTCTTTCGGCCCGGTCCAGCCCTTGGGGGATCGAAGAATGATCATCGGCCAGCGTGGCCGGTCCGGCTTGCCGCTTGCGCGCGCCTCTTGCTGGATCGCCTGGATCTGCGACACGCAGGCATCCACGGCCGCCGCCATTTTCTGGTGCATCGCTTCCGGCGCGTCGCCCTCGACCACATGCGGCGTCCATCCATAGCCTTTGAAGAGATCGTCCAGCTCTTCAGAAGTGATGCGCGCCAGCAGGGTGGGATTGGCGATCTTGTACCCGTTCAGGTGGAGAATGGGCAGCACCGCGCCGTCATGGACGGGGTTCAGGAATTTATTCGAGTGCCATGAGGTTGCGAGCGGCCCGGTTTCGGCCTCGCCGTCGCCGACCACGACGCTGACGATCAATTCGGGGTTGTCGAATGCCGCGCCGAATGCGTGCGACAGGCTGTAGCCCAGCTCGCCGCCCTCGTGGATCGAACCCGGAACCTCGGGCGTGCAATGGCTGCCGAGCTGGCCTGGAAATGAAAACGCCCGGAACAGATTGAGCATGCCAACTTCATCCTGGCTTTTTTCCGGATAGATCTCGGAATACGTGCCTTCCAGATAGCAATGCGAAATCATGGCCGGGGCGCCATGCCCCGGGCCGCTGAGGTAAATCATGTTCAGGCCGTGCTTGCGGATGGCGCGATTGAGATGGGTCCAGATAAAGGTCTGGCCTGGGTCGGAGCCCCAATGGCCCAGCAGGCGGTTCTTGAAATGTTCCGGGCGCAGGGGCTTTCTCAGCAAGGGATTGTCGCGCAGGTAGATCATCCCCACGCACAGATAATTGCTGGCGCGCCAGTAGGCATCCATCAATGCCAGCTCATGAGAGGAAAGCGGCCGGTCGGCGCGGTATCGCCGCGCAATGCTAGAGGGTGTCATGATGCTCCCTTGGATGAAAGCCAAGCGGAACCGCCCTCGATGCGCCGCGCTCGCTGCGAGCTGCGCCGCCGGTCCGGGAGCGATGAGCCTTGCGCCTTCCGGACGGCGGCCTCGCGCTGCCGCCTGTTCCAGGTTCCGACCCCCGTGCAAGCGGCGTCGGCGCTGGCGCCTGGGGGGTGCCCCGGGGCGTCGGGCAAAAATCGCTCTGGACGCCGCCAGCCCCGCTGGCCTAGTGAGAAAACAAAATGGGCACGGTCATTGTCTCCAGTATCGACCTCGAGGCGCCGCCCATGACCCAGTCCCTTATACGGCTATGGCCATATGCGCCCATGACGATCAAGTCGCTGCTGTGATCCGTGGCGGCATTCAAGATCGCATTGCCGATGCCGATTCCCTGGCTCGTGCGCTTGATTTCTTTCGGCACGGGGTAGCGGCGCAATTCGCAGTACGAAGAAAAGTCCTGCGCGTCGATCTCGTTGTCGGCCAGATTCTCGGGCGGCTCGTCGACCGTCAAGATAACCAGTTCCTTGCTTTCCTGCAATATGGGATGAGCATCCGCAAAGGCGCGCGTGGCCTCGCGCCGATAGTCCCAGCAGAATAACACCCTATGCCCGATGGGTGTATACGTTTTTCCGATATAAGGAATCATCAGCACGGGGCGGCCGGCCGCCATGATGACTGTTTCGGCCAGGTTGGTGAATCGTTCCGTGTTGGATTCATTCGGGTTTGCTTGCCCCATGACCAGCAAATCGCAAAAACGCGATTGCAGCGCCAGTACCTGGTCGGCTCTTCCCTTCGGGGCCCTCCAGCGCGAGACAATGCCGGCGGACGCTGTAACTTCTTCGAACATCGTCCGCACCTTGGCCTGGTCTTCCAGAAGTTTTGCGCTCAGTAGCGAGTAGACCTCCTTCGGCGTTCCGACCTCGTCATAAAAAGACAAAGGAAAGTAGCTGGCGTATACCCCCACGAGTTCCGCTTTATGGTCGGCGGCCAGTTGGGTGGCGGCGTGCAAGCGACGTTCACAACCTTCGTCGCGGCCCAGATGTACAGCGATGCGAACTAGCATGGTGTTCTCCCGTGTAAAAAGCGATAGCGCTAGGCTACGCCAATAGGCAGCATAGATTTTGATCTTTATCAACCCATTGGGCATGGGCGGGCCGGCCTACGCCGATCAGCAGGCCGGCAGGCCCGCAGCCTAGCGTAATTCGCCTTGGTTTGAATTGGCAAGAGGCGCTCAAATCGACTACATTGCTGAACTGGCAATGTCGCCGTTTCAACGCCGCTACCGATACCGGCAGCATGGACTTCAGGCGCAACTTCAATCAGGTTTGGAGCAAGTATGTACAAGAGAATTCTGGTCGCCATCGACGGCAGCGATACGGGCAGTATCGCGTTCGAATCCGCCATGCAGCTTGCGAAGGCGGCAAGCGCCGATCTTTTTGCAGTATACGTGGTCGAGTACCCGAAGCTATACATGGCGGACACGGGCTATGACCTGACACCGATCTACGATGCGCTGGCATCAGAGGGCGACCGCATAGCCAAGGAAGCGAACGAACGGCTGAAAGAGCGGGGAATAGGCGGCGAAGCGCAGGTCGTCAATAATTTTCTTACCGGGAAAACCACGGCGGAACAAATCCAGAATTCGGCCGATGCATTGCATGTCGATCTGGTGGTGCTGGGCACCCATGGCCGCAGCGGCTTCAAAAGGCTGATGCTGGGCAGTGTCGCCGAAGCGTTTGTCAGGATATCGACCAGGCCGGTATTGCTGGTGCCGCAGAAAAAAGCGGACGCGCCGTCCAAAGCGGCATAATGGCTTTCGGCGCGGCGGCATCGGCCGGTGAATCGGCGCGGATGCGGCGTTGCCGCGCATTGCTTGCGGATTGATATCGGCGGCGGGGCGCCGATCGTCCGGCTCTATCCAATAATTCTATTCAAGAGGATGGGTGTTCCATGGATCTTTCGTTCTTCGGCGCAGCCGGAACGGTAACCGGATCCCGGTATTTGCTCGAAGCGGACGGAAGGCGGATCCTCATAGATTGTGGATTGTTTCAGGGCTTGAAAGAGCTGCGCTTGCGCAACTGGGCGAAGTTCCCCGTTGCGCCCGCCAGCATCGACGCCATCGTGCTGACGCATGCCCACCTGGACCATTCCGGCTATCTGCCGCGCCTCGTCCGCGATGGCTTCCATGGGCCTATACACGCTACACAAGCTACGGCCGACCTGTGCGCGATCTTGCTGGCCGACAGCGCGCACATCCAGGAATCGGACGCCGAATTCGCCAACCGGCACAGGCTGTCGAAACACTTTCCCGCCTTGCCCCTGTACACGGTGGCGGATGCGGACAAGGCGCTGGACCGTTTCGAAAGAATGCCATTCGACCACACCCGCCGGCTCGCGCCGGGCGCCGAAATACGCTTCCATCACGCGGGGCATATTCTGGGAGCATCCTCGGTCGAGATCGACTGGAAAGGGCGCCGCATCGTTTTTTCCGGCGATCTGGGCCGCTACGACGACCCCTTGCTGCGCGATCCGGCAGCCCCGGGGATAGCGGACTACCTGATACTGGAATCGACCTATGGGGATCGCCGCCACGACCGCGAAGATCCGCAGGACCGCCTGGCAGACATCATCCAGCGGACGGTGCGCAGGGGCGGGACAGTCCTGATCCCGGCATTCGCCGTGGGGCGCGCCCAGCTCATGCTGCTTTATTTGCACCGCTTGAAGCAACAAGGCCGCTTGCCGGAGAATCTGCCTATTTTCCTGGACAGTCCGATGGCGATGAACGCCGCCGATATCTATTGCCGTTACCCGGACGAGCTGAGGCTGGACAGGGCTCACTGCGCGGCGGCGTTCGGGGTGGCCCATTATGTGCGCGATGTCGAGGAATCCAAAAAGCTCGACGCCATGCCCATGCCCAAAGTGATTATCTCCGCCAGCGGCATGGCGACCGGCGGGCGGGTGGTCCATCACCTGAAGCGCTTCGCCCCGGATCCCAGGTCGTCGGTATTGTTTGCCGGTTTTCAGGCGGCGGGAACGCGCGGCGCGAAAATGCTGCAGGGCGCCGAGACGATCAAGATCCATGGCGAATATTTTGAAGTGAACGCGGAACTGCACAATCTGTCCATGCTTTCGGCGCATGCGGACGCCGACGAACTTATGCGCTGGCTGCAGAACTTCCAGCGGCCTCCGCAAAAGACTTTTCTGGTGCATGGCGAACCCGAAGCCGCTGAGGCTTTGCAGCTGCGCATCCGCGAAGAACTGGGCTGGCCCTGCCATATTGCCGGCCATCTGGAAAAGGTCGGACTGCCATGAGCATGAGCCAGGCAGCCGCCGGCGCGAGTATGCGCATCGATGCCTTGAAGCCCGCAATTCGCAGGCGCCCGGCTTATGGCTGCCCGTTTTCGCCGCTCAGCCTGTCGCCGCTCAGCTCATCGCCAATACCGCCGCGCCCTGCAGCGCGCCGGAGCGCAGGCGGGCGAGAGCGTCGTTGGCCTGCTCCAGGGGAAAGGCGGTGACCGCCGTTTGTACCGGATGTTTCTGTATGAAATCGAAGAACTCGGCGCCGTCCTCGCGGGTAAGGTTCGCGACGGAGCGGATCATCCGTTCCTCCCATAGGGTGGAATAGGGGAAGGCGGGGATATCGCTCATGTGGATGCCTGCGCACACCACGCAGCCTCCTTTTTCCAGGTGGCGCAGCGCCAGGGGAACCAGCGCGCCGACCGGAGCGAAAATCAGGGCCGCGTCGAGGGCTGTCGGCGGCGGTTCGTCGCTTCCCCCCGCCCAGGCAGCGCCCAGCTCCAGGGCGAACTGCCGGCTGGGACGGTCGCCCGGGCGCGTGAAAGCATAAAAGGGCCGTCGCTGGTGCTTCAGCACCTGGGCAATGATGTGCGCCGCGGCGCCGAATCCATACAGGCCGATGCGTTGTGCATCGCCCGCAAGGCGCAGCGCACGGTAACCGATCAGCCCGGCGCACAAGAAAGGGGCCAGCTCGACCGGCGAGCGTCCGCTGGGGATGCCTTCCAGCGAAAAGCAGTAGCGTGCGTCGGCGATCGCGTATTGCGCATAGCCGCCGTTTATCTGGTAGCCGGTAAAGCGCGCCGATACGCAAAGATTCTCGCGCCCGTTCAGGCAAAAGCGGCAGGCGCCGCAAGTCCAGCCCAGCCAGGGCACGCCAACGCGCTGCCCGATGCTGAAACCGCTCGCGCCCTCGCCCAGCGCGCCCCACCCGGCCGACGATTTCGTGCCCGGAAATGACAGGCAACAGCGGCTCAGGCAGTTCGCCGGCGATGAGGTGAAGGCCGGTGCGGCACACCCCGCAAGCCTCGACCTTCAGCAGGATCTGGCCGGCGACAGGGACCGGGCGGGGCCGTTATTCCAAGCTTAACGGGGCATGCGGAGAATCGAGAACCATCGCGCGCATATCATGCTCCCATGCACAATTGGCATACGGCTGACGCTACGCAGAGCACACGCGGGCAGCAAGATCGGAGGACGGTCCTGTGGCAGTCGAGGCCTGCTTCATCATATCCACACCAAACTGCGCTACGCTCGGCCTGTACCGAACAGACAATTCAGAGGAGGCAATCATGGCCCCCGAAGTTCATGGCGACGCTCCATACTTCGCCCCCACACGTTTCGACGATCCCGTCGTTGCGATGGCTCGTGTAAGCGAGATCTACGACAACAGCGTTGCCCACCTGCGCAATGCGCTGCAACGCTTCGTGGCTGGCGACAACGTCGGCCGTCATGTACGGGCCTGCTATCCATTCGTGCGCGTGCGCACCGATACCGTGGCGCGAGCCGATTCCCGTCTGTCCTACGGCTTCGTCGCCGGCCCCGGAATCTACGAAACCACGCTGACGCGGCCCGGACTGTTTGCCGACTACTACCCCGAGCAGTTCCGGCTCCTGCTGGAGAATCACGGGGTTTCGCTCGAGATTGGCAGCAGTACGCAGCCAATACCCCTGCACTTTGCGATGACGGGCCATG
>DJWC01000176.1 GCA_002441445.1 Pusillimonas sp. UBA6240 | reverse complement strand
CCGTATTCGAAGCCGTCGGCGAAACAGGTGGGCAGGTTGACATACACCGAGCTGGAATCGACTTCTCGTTGGAAGCGCGTGGCGGCCTGCAGGTTTTCAGTGACGATGGACTCGGTGTGCTCGGAACTGTATTGCGCGATATGCTCCAGCGCCTGGTCCAGGCCGTCGACGATGCGCACGGCGAGTATGGGCGCCAGATATTCGGTTTCCCAGTCTTCTTCGGTGGCGGGCAGGGCCTGCGGAAGAATGGCGCGGGTGCGTTCGCAGCCGCGCAGCTCCACGCCATGGCCGCCCAGGGTGGCGCCCAGCCGGGGCAGGATGCGCGCCGCGATATCAGCGTGCACCAGCAGGGTCTCGACCGCGCCGCAGATGCCGNNCCGGATCGGCGGCGGCGTCGATGTAGATGTGGCAATTGCCGTCCAGGTGCTTGATCAGCGGCACCTTGGCTTCGCGCGACAGGCGGGCGATCAGGCCTTTGCCGCCGCGCGGCACAATGACATCGATATAGTCGGTCATGGTGACCAACTGGCCCACGGCGTCGCGGTCGGTGGTGCCCACGACCTGCACGGCGTCCGGCGGCAGGCCGGCGTCCGCCAGGCCCTGGCCGATGATGGCGCCCAGCGCAATGTTGGAGTGGAAGGCCTCGCTGCCCCCGCGCAATATCGTGGCATTGCCCGATTTCAGGCACAGCGCCGCGGCGTCTATGGTCACGTTGGGACGCGATTCGTAGATGATGCCTATGACGCCCAGGGGCACGCGCATCTGCGCCACCCGCATGCCGTTGGGACGTATGGTGGTGGGTCCGCGGCTGCCGATGGGATCGGGCATGTCGGCGATTTGCAGCAAGCCGGCCGACATGGTCGCCAGCGCCCTGTCCGACAGCTTCAGCCTGTCGAGCAGGGCCGGTTCCAGGCCGTTGCGCTCGGCGATGGCAAGGTCCTTGGCGTTTTCGGCCTGCAGGGCTTCTTTCTGGGTTTCCAGGCGCCGCGCCATGGCGCGCAGCGCCTTGGCCTTGGCCTCGGCCGAGGCGTTGCGCATGGCGCGGGCGGCCAGCCGGGCGCGCTTGCCAAGCGCGGTCATGTCGGTGGCGTCCGACTTGTCTGTAGCGGTTTCGGTATGTGTCGTCATGGAGGTGTTTCGATCTGCCGGCCAGCCGGCCCGGCTTGTCGCGATGGCTTCTGTAATAGTTCGATTATCCCAGTATTTTCGTATCGCCGTGAAACGGTCGTCGTGTAACGATCGCCTTGTAGCTGTCGACTTGAAACACTTGCCGTATAGCGGCTGATGTGCAATGGCCGCCGTGAAAGGGCTGCAGTGTCACAGGCGCCATGTGGCGGCCGTCCGGAAACGATCGTGTATAACGACGCTCGCCGTGCAATGCGGCGCGCCGCATCAGCGGGTCGGCCGGGACCTGGCCGTGGCGACGCGCAATGCCAGGCGGCCGAGCTCCTCCCAGGGGTCGTCCAGGCGGCCCGGTACTTTCAAGCCCTTGATCAACCTGTCCACATCGTGAGCGTGCTGCACCGCCGCCGCCCAGGCTTGCGGCGGCACGCGCGACAAGGCCTGGCGCAGCAATTGCTCGCGCGGCCCGAATATCCGCTGGCGGCGCATTTCGGCCTGCATGTCCTGCCCGGCGGCCTGGGCCGCGGCCAGGCGAGCCAATATGCGGATTTCTTCTCCCACGGCCCACAGCACCAGCGGCAGGGCTTCGCCTTCCGCGCGCAGGCCGGCGAGCATGGTCAGCGCCTTCGAAGCATGGCCGGCCAGCATGGCGTCGCGCAGGCTGAAGACGTCGTAGCGCGCGACATTCAGCACCGCGCGTTCGACATCCGCCCCGCTGATTTTGCCGGGCGGGTATAGCAGGGCGAGCTTCTGCACCTCCTGGAAGGCGGCCAGCAGATTGCCTTCCACCTTGTCCGCCATCCATTCCAGCGATTCACGGTCCAATTGCTGGTTCTGGCGCGCCAGGCGCTGCGCTATCCAGCGCGGCAGGGCCGCGCGCTCGATGCTGGCGATGTCGACCGACGTGCCGGCGTCGAACAGCGCCTGCGCCCATTTCGCGTTGCGCGTGGCCCTGTCCAGCCTGGGCAGGTTCACCATGACCAGAGTGTCGGCCAGCGCGCCACTGCCCGCCATGTCGGCCAGCCGCAGCAGCGTGTCGCTGCCGGCCTTGCCGGGCTTGCCCGTGGGGATGGCCAGGTCCACCAGGCGCCGATCGCCGAACAAGGAGACGTTCTGAGTGGCGCCGAGGACCGCGGACCAATCGCTGCGGGCGTCCAGGATCAGGCTGACCCGCTCGGCGTAGCCGGCGCGCGCAGCCGCCGCGCGCAGCGCATCGCAGGCCTCGATGACGAGCAATGGCTCATCGCCCGATATGACGTACAGCGGGTCCAGGCTGGCAGGCGCTTTGTCGAGCTGGCTGGCCAGGCTGTCGGCGTCCAGGCGGCGTCCCATGGCTCCGGAGCCTGCCGCCGCTGTCAGTAGGAACCGGCGCCCGGCCCGATGCGCGGCGCGCCCCAGGGCGTGGGCGCCTGCGGCGGCGCCGAGGGAGCCGGCGCTTCGGGCGTCGCCTCCATGGGCAGGGCTTCGGCGTTTTCGAAGGCCTGATGCACATCGGGAGACGACAGCATGCGTACGATGCGGTCGATCAGCGATTTCTGCATCTGCTGGAAGACGGTGGCGATTTCGCCCTGCTTGGCCTGCACGATGGTATCGTCGTACGGCAGTTCGCGCAGGGCGCGCAGGGTCGTGGGCGGCAGGACGATATGCCCCTTGGCGTCGGTGAGCTGGAAGACGAATTCCAGATTCAGCTCGTATTCTTCGACGCGGCCTTGCGCATCGATGGTCAGTTCGCGCAGCAATTGCGAGCTGGACACGCGGATGAGCTTGGCTTCCGCCTGCGCGGGATCCGCGACGAAGCGGGTGCCGGGCGAACTGGCCAGGATGGCGCGCCGCAGCCCGGCGCCGAATTCCGAATTTTCCTCGATATTGGTGTACAGGGTGCTGAAGGGCAACTGCGACACGCCTTTCAGGTGGAAGCCGCAGGACACCAGCAACAGGCACAGCGCCATGCAAGCCAGCCCCCGCCAAGGGAATCGGGCGGGCTTCACGATGGAAAACGGGGAAGGCATAGGGCTGCGCATGTCTCTGGCTTATCCGACGACGTTGACGAGTTTACCCGGTACGACAATGACCCGCTTGGGGGCCCGGCCTTCCAGGAAGCGGCCGACGGCATCGTGCTGCGCCGCCGCCTGCTCTATGGCTTGCTTGGGGGCGCCATGAGGGACTTTGATCGAGCCGCGCAGCTTGCCGTTGACTTGCAGCACCAGTTCGATTTCATCGGCGATCAAGGCCGTTACGTCCACGGCGGGCCATGGCGCATCCAGCAAGTCCCCATGGGCCTGATCGTAGCCCAGGTCGCGCCAGAGCTGCCAGGTAATGTGCGGCACCACCGGATACAGCACGCGCAGCAGGATGGACAAGGTTTCGGCCAGGGCGCAATGCGCGGTCGCGGTATCGGGCAAGTCAGCGGATTCCAGGGCATTGAGCATTTTCATGCAGGTCGATACCACGGTGTTGTACTGGATGCGCTGGTAATCATAGTCCGCCTGCTTGAGCAGCGTGTGGACTTCGCGGCGCAGGGCTTTGGAGGCGTCGTCCGCCGCGGACCAGTCCGGCCGGACGGCATGCGCGCCGCGGACCGCCGCCTGCTGCGCGTAGCAGAAGGCCCACAGGCGGCGCAGATAGCGGTTGGCGCCTTCCACGCCCGAGTCCGACCATTCCAGCGTCTGTTCCGGCGGGCTGGCGAACATGACGAACAGGCTGGCCGTATCGGCCCCCATGGAATCGATCAGCGATTGCGGGTCCACGCCGTTGTTCTTGGACTTGGACATGGTGCCTATGCCGCCGTACTGCACCGGCGTGCCGTCGGTACGCAATTTGGCGCCGACGATGGCGCCTTTGACGTCATAAATGTTTTCGACTTCTTCGGGCCAGAAGTATTCCACGCCGCCCTGGGCGTTCTTGCGGGAGTAGATATGATTCAGCACCATGCCCTGGCACAGCAGGCGGGTGAAGGGTTCGCTGAACTTGACCAGCCCCAGGTCGCGCATGACGCGCGTCCAGAAGCGCGCATACAGCAAGTGCAGCACGGCGTGTTCGATCCCGCCGATGTACTGGTCCATCGGCATCCAGTANNACGAAGGTGTCCATGGTGTCCGTTTCGCGGCGCGCCGGTGCGCCGCATTTAGGGCAATGGCAGGACAGAAAGCCTTCATGCTTGGCCAGCGGATTGCCGCTGCCGTCGGGGATCAGGTCGTCGGGCAGGACCACGGGCAGGTCCTGTTCGGGCACCGGCACGGGGCCGCATTGCTCGCAATGGATGATGGGGATGGGCGTGCCCCAGTAGCGCTGGCGCGAGATGCCCCAGTCGCGCAGGCGCCAGGTGGTCTGCTTCTCGCCCAGGCCTTTTGCCGCCAGGTCCGCCGCGACGGCGTCTATGGCCTGGGCCGTGCTCAAGCCGTCGTACTTGCCGGAATGCACGGTATGGCCGATCTGCTTGTCACTGTACCATTCCTGCCATTGTTCCGTCGAGTATTCCTTGCCCGGCGCGGCGATGACCTCGCGGATGGGCAGGGAGTATTTCTTGGCGAAGGCGAAGTCGCGCTCATCGTGGGCCGGAACCCCCATGACGGCGCCGTCGCCGTAGCTCATGAGCACGTAGTTGCCCACCCAGAGCGGCACGGCCTCGCCCGTCAGCGGATGGGTGACCGACAGGCCCGTGGGCATGCCTTCTTTTTCGCGCGTGGCCAGTTCCGCTTCGGTGGTGCCGCCTTGCTTGCAGGCCTCGATGAAGGCGGCAAGCTGCGGATTGCCCCGGGCCGCATGCGCGGCCAAGGGATGTTCGGGCGCCACTGCGCAAAACGTGACCCCCATGATCGTGTCCGCCCGCGTGGTGAACACATACATGCGGCCGTCCTGGATCAGGGCGCCGGCGTCGTCCCGGATATCGTGCGTGAATGCGAAGCGCACGCCCTGGCTTTTCCCTATCCAGTTTTCCTGCATCAGGCGCACGCGCTCGGGCCAGCCCGGCAGGCCGTTCTGCACTTGGTCCAGCAGTTCTTCGGCATAGTCCGTGATGCGCAGGTAATAACCCGGAATCTCGCGTTTTTCCACCAGGGCGCCGGAACGCCAGCCGCGGCCGTCTATGACCTGTTCATTGGCCAGTACCGTCTGGTCCACCGGGTCCCAATTGACGACTTGCGTCTTGCGGTAAGCGATGCCTTTTTCCAGCATCTTCAGGAACAGCCACTGGTTCCATCGGTAATAGCTGGGGTCGCAGGTGGCCACTTCGCGGCTCCAGTCGATGGCCAGGCCCATCGCCTGCATCTGCTGCTTCATGTACGCGATGTTGTCGTACGTCCACTGTGCGGGGGGAACACCATTCTTGAGCGCCGCATTCTCGGCCGGCAGACCGAACGCGTCCCAGCCCATGGGCATGAGCACGTTGTGGCCATTCATGCGCAGGTAGCGCGTGAGCATCTCGTTGATGGTGTAGTTGCGCACGTGGCCCATGTGCAGCTTGCCACTG
>DJWC01000037.1 GCA_002441445.1 Pusillimonas sp. UBA6240 | reverse complement strand
GGCGCAAAGCTTCGTAAAGCACCCCAATCTCGTTGCGAGAACGAACCTCCACGCGCTGCGTCAGGTCCCCGCCCGCAATCCGGTCAAAATGCGCGCCGGCTTGGCGCAGCGGGCGCAGCATCATGCGCCCGAGAAAAGCATAGGACAGCAGGCAGATCACCACGCAAAGCAGTATGGCCGCCGACACCAGCTGCACAACCAGCTGATAGTGGCGTACCTCGCTTTGGTAAGTATCGTCAATGATGCCCTGCTGGTGCGTGCGCAGGTTTTCCAGCGCCGCGTAGAGCTTGTCTTCCATGCCTTGGGCCTTGCCGCCCATGAATTCGTGATACTGGGCGAGCCTGCCTTGCTCGAGCAAGGCGAACGCCGGCAAGACGCCGTCGCGCATCAAAGTCTCGTAGGCGCCGACGACGTTCTGGTAGCGGCCGTCCGGGTCGGGCGTGTCCTTGAGCGATTTGCGATAGTTCTGGAAGCGCTGCAAGGCCTGATCGTATTCGCCGCGCGCACGCTGCAGCAACGCGCGCGCCTCTTCGCCCAATATTGGCGCTGCGGCAGCCGTCGCTGCGGCGGCCGAAGGGCCCGCCGTCCATGCGCCGGCTACCGCATAGCTTTGCCGTTCGGCGTTGACGACATGGCTGGCCAGGCTGCGGCCCAACAGCGTCTGCACATTCTTGTAGCCGTCGACGGCCCGGTACAGGCCAGCGCTGGTATGCTGGTTTTCGACGATGCTGTTCAAGGACTGGTTGTTCGCCCTGAGCGACAGCACGCCCAGCGCCGCGCCCGCCAGCAGCATGGCCAGGAAAAAGGCCAGCACCAGAATCAGGCTGCTGCGTATCTTCATGTTCGATAACAAGGCCATCCCAAGCATACGATTACGTTTCCACAGTATTGAATTGCGCGCGCCCCGCAGGCGCGTTCATTGCGTTTAGCGCTTATTGCGCTTATGGTCAGGCGACGGCGTTCTCGACCAGGGCCATTTCTTCGCTCGTCATCAGCTTTTCGATGTCGACGAGTATCAGCATGCGTTCCCCCAAGGTGCCTATGCCCGTGAGATATTCAGTGGAGAACGCCGTGCCGAACTGGGGCGCCGCGCTGATCTGCGACTGCTGCAGCATCAGGACGTCCGACACGCCGTCGACCACCACGCCGACCACGCGCGATTGCAGGTTCAGGATGACGACCACCGTCTGATGGTTGTATTCCACGTTTTCCAGGTTGAACTTGATGCGCATGTCCACGATGGGCACGATGATGCCGCGCAGATTGGTGACGCCCTTGACGAAGGGCGGCACATTGGCGATGCGCGTCACGCTCTGGCTGTCGTAGCCGCGGATTTCCTGGACCTTCAGGATGTCGATGCCATATTCCTGGGCCGCCAGGGTGAAGACCAGAAATTCCTGGCCGGTGGTATCGGCCTGCTCGGCGTGGGATGCGGACTTGTTTAGCATGGCTAGCTCCGAAACTTAGAAGAGGCGTTAAATCATCGCTTTATCGCGGGTGACGCGCATCAGCGCGAACACGTCCACAATCAGCGCCACGCTGCCATCGCCCAGGATGGTGGCGGCGGAAACGCCGGGAATTTTCCGATAATTGGATTCGAGATTCTTCACCACCACCTGATGCTGGCCGATCAAGTGGTCCACCAGCAAGGCGAAGCGCACGTCCTCGGCCTGCAGGACGACGGCGATGGCGCGGGTGATGTCGGTGACGGCGCCCTCGACCGCGAAGATGTTGTGCAGGGCGACGATGGGCAGGTATTCGCCCCGCACGTGCAGCACGTATTCGGTTTCGGATATACGGCGCACCTGGTCCGCCGAAGGCTGCATGGACTCGGTGACATGGCTGAGCGGAAGTATGAAGGTCTCCTCCCCGACCCGCACCGACATGCCGTCCAGGATGGCGAGCGTCAGCGGCAGGACGATGCGCGTGGTGGTGCCCTGGCCGGCGCGCGAAGACAGCTGTATATGTCCGCCCATGCCCTGGATGTTGCGCCGTACGACATCCATGCCCACGCCCCGCCCCGAGATATCCGTGACCTTCTCGGCGGTGGAGAAACCCGGCGCGAAGATCAGCTGCCAGAGCTCTTCGTCCGGCGTGCTTTCAGTGACGGCCATGCCTTGCGACAAGGCCTTCCGGTAGATGCGTTCGCGGTTCAGGCCGGCGCCGTCGTCCGACACCTCGATGACGATCTGGCCGCCGTGATGCTGGGCCGAAAGCACGAGATTGCCCTCTGGGCTCTTGCCCGCCGCCCGCCGCGCTTCCGGCGTCTCGATGCCGTGATCGATACTGTTGCGCACCAGGTGCGTCAGGGGATCGATAATGCGCTCGATCAGGCTTTTATCCAGTTCGGTGGCCTGGCCGTATGTCGTCAGCTTGATCTGCTTGCCCATCTTGGCCGCGCTTTCGCGGACCACCCGGGGAAAGCGGCTGAATACATAGTCCATGGGCATCATGCGTATGGACATCACCGCTTCCTGCAGATCGCGCGCGTTGCGGTCCAACTGTTCGATGCCGTTGAGCAGGCGGTCGTGCAGCACCGGGTCCAGGGTGGAGGCGGTCTGAACCAGCATGGCTTGCGTAATGACCAGCTCGCCGACCAGATTGATGATCTGGTCGACCTTTTCGACGCCTACACGTATGGTGCTGCTGGAGGACCCCGAGCCGGCGCCTGTTGCAGCCGGTTTGCCCTTTTCATTGACGGAATTGGACGCGGCGTTGCGCCTGCCGGCAGGCTGGCTCGGGGATGGCTCGGCCCGAGGCTGCGATGGGCTGCCGGATGCCGCGGCGGCCGATGCTGCGCCGGCCGATGCCGCGGCGGCCGAAGCCGCGGCGGCCGATGCCGATCCAGTCGCCTGCCCAGAGGGGGCCGGAGCAGCGGCTACGGCCGTCGATGCATGCCGCACCTGTTGCGGGACGGCTTCGTGCGCGATATCGACCTGGCCGGCATCGACGATGAAGCAGCACACTGCTACCAGATCATCGGAGCTGGCCGTGGTGCGCATCCACACCGTCAGAGAATCAGCGGTTTTTTCCTCATGCAGGATATCGCCCAGCAAAGCCATTTCAGCGGCCAGGGCATCCGCATCCTTGGCGCTCACGCTAGTCACGCGTAAGCGCAGCGGCAGTTCGCCGCCCGGCGCCTGAACGTCTTGCGGCACGGCAGGCTCCGCTTGCCGCACAGCATCTTCGCCCTGCGGCGAAGAAGGCTGCACCCGCTGCGCGGCGGGCTCGGCTTGCGGCGCGGCAGGCCCGGCTTGCTGCACAGGCCTTGCGGCGGCTTGCGCCCCGCCTGCCTGCTCCAGCGCCAGTTCCCGCAACTGGGCGCAGATGCGCTCGTATGCGGCCACATCGGGTTCTTCGGAATTTCGGTAGGCCGCCACTTGTTCTGTCAACACATCTTTGGTTTCCAAGAATAGGTCTATCATGTCTTTGCGCAGCGGCATCTCACCCTTGCGGATGAAATCCAGCAGGTTCTCCAGCAGATGGGTGGTTTCGGCCAAGTGACCGAAACAGCCAAACGTGCCCGCCCCCCCTTTTATGGAGTGCGCCGCGCGGAAGATTGCATTGAGCTGATCGATATCCGGATTGTCGATGTCCAGGACCAGCAGCAACTGCTCCATGTCGGCCAACAATTCGTCGGCTTCATCGAAAAACGTCTCGAAAAACTGGCTGAGGTCGACGCCCGCACTCATTGTTGCTTCCCTTTTCTGTAGCGCTCTGTCATCAACTATTGGGCTTCCCGCAAGGCTAGTCTCGAGCGGCTAAGGCTGATCCGGCACGCCGGGCATCGCCGGCAAGCCAGGCAAGGTCGGCAATCCCGGCAGACGCAGCGCAGGCTCGGATGCCGGCTCCATCAATTCTTGCAGGTTCGCGGCGGACGCACCCGAAGCATTCTGTTCCTCTATGCGCCGTTCAGCCTGCCGATTCAGAACAACAATACTGATGCGTCTATTAACGGCAGCGGCCGGATTATCTTTAATCAGGCTTACCGATGAAGAAAGGCCCAGGATGCGGCGCATTTTCGCTTCGTCCATGCCGCCGGCGACCAGCTCCTTGCGCGCCGCGTTGGCGCGGTCGGCCGATAGTTCCCAGTTGCTGTATTCACGCTCGCCCGACGCATACTGGATGGAGTCGGTATGGCCCGCTATGCTGATGCTGTTGGGCAGGCGATTGAAGACGGGACCGAGCTGCCGCAGGATATCGCGCATATAGGGCTGCACCTGCGCGCTGCCGGTGGCGAACATGGGCCTGTTCTGCTTGTCGATGATCTGTATGCGCAGCCCGTCCGGCGTCATGTCCAGCAGCAGTTGCGGCCGGAACTGCTGCAGCACCGGGTCGGTCTCGATCAGCGTCTCCAGCTCGGTCTTCAGGTTCTCCAGGCGCTCGACATCGCGCAAATCCCCTTCCGTCTGCTCGTTACCCCTGGACGGAATGGGGCTGGGATTGGGAACGATGCTGGGCGAGCCCGACGGAATGACGCTGCTGCCGCTGTCGTTCTTCATGCCGCCCGTGACCGCCGTCATGAGCGGCATGCGGAAGTATTCGGCGATTTCCTGTAAATCCTTCTGCGGCACCAGCGAAAGCAGCCACATGACCAGAAAGAAGGCCATCATCGCCGTCATGAAGTCGGCGTAGGCGATCTTCCAACTGCCGCCATGCGCGCCATGGTCGGTATGCCGCTTACGCCGGATGACGATCCGGGGCTCGTTCTTGTTCATGAATGCCGCTACGCCCTCTTCCTGCCGGGGGAGCGGATTTGCCGAACGTGATCATCGAGCTCCATGAACGAGGGCCGCACATACGAATACAAAACCTTGCGGCCGAACTCGACGGCCAGTTGCGGGGGATAGCCGTTCATGCTGGCCAGCAGGGTGACCTTGATGCACTCCAGCACCTTCATGGACGCCACCGAGCGGCGCTCCACCGAGGAAGCCAGCGGCGCGACAAAACCGTAGGCCAGCAGTATGCCCAGAAAGGTGCCCACCATGGCCTTGGATATCAAGTCGGCCAGGATGGCGGGCGGCTGATCGACCGAGGCCAATGCCTTGATCACCCCCAGGACGGCGGCGACAATGCCGAAAGCAGGCAGCGCATCGGCGACCGCCCGCAAGGCATTGGTGGGGATGCTTCTTTCCTGGAAATGGGCTTCGATTTCCTGGTCCATCAGCGTCTCGATCTCATACGGGCTCATGTTGCCGCTGATCATCAGGCGCAGATAATCGGTAATGAACTCCATCAGATTGGGGTCGCGCAGGATGCGGGGATATTCCGTGAATATGGGGCTGGCGCCAGGCTCTTCGATATCGCTTTCTATCGACATCAGGCCATCGCGGCGAGCCTTGTTCAGCAGCACATACAAAAGCGTCATGAGCTCCATGTACAGATCTTTGCTGTAGGGGCTTTTCTTGACGGCCAGGGGCAGTGATTCGAATAGCAGTTTGACCGATTTGCCGCTGCTGGCGGCCACATAGGCGCCCAGCGCCGCGCCGGCGATCAGGACGAATTCGAAGGGCTGGTACAGCGCGCCGAGATGCCCGCCCAGGGCGATGAAACTTCCGAACACCGAGAAGAATACGATCAGAAATCCAATCAGAATAAACACGGCTATGCCTTCAATAATCACATGCTGCATATGATCCCTTCTTTCCGCCGCGCCAAAAGCGCCCGTCAAGGGGGAAATTCCGGGCTAAATCCTTGCATCCGGACGAAAAAAGCCGCGCCGCCCGCCGCTATCGAGGCCGCGCCGGCTTCCCGGAGGCGCTTTCTTATCACGGCGGACCGGCGGTCCGGCGATCCGGCAATCCGGCGGCCCGGCGTCGGACGATCCCGCAATCAGGCGGATGGACCGGACATCCGGCCGCCCGCGATTCTTCGTCCCGTAAAAAAACCGCCGCGCCATCGTGCATGGCGGGCGGTGTACGGAACACGTCGCAGCCCAGGGCCGATCAGCCCGGCGCCGCCTCGGCCGAGGCGGCCGCCCTGCGGGCCGAGCGCAGAGCCGCGGCGGGTTCGCCGTAAGCGCCGGCCTTGGAACGGGTTTTCCCGGCGCGCGGCGGCGGCCGGCAGATCGCGCACACAAAGTCGTTCTGAGGGTCGTGCGCATGCGCCACGAAGCCGCCCTTGCAGCGGACGCAATGCGAAAGCTGCACCATATTGCTGTCGAAAAACCGCAACAGCATCCAGGCGCGCGTGAAGCTCAGCACCGGCTCGCCGCCCGCATCCATGCGGCCGGCCGAGGCCTGCTCCAGGTAAAGGCGGTAGGCCTCTACCAGCGCCCGCGACTTCTTGGCGGGCGTGTGCTTGTCCATGTAGTGGTAGACGCTGTAGAACATGCTGGAATGAATGTTGGGCAGCCAGGTCATGAACCAGTCCACCGAGAATGGCAACATGCCTTTGGGCGGCGAACAGCCCTTGACCTCGCGGTACAGACGCGCCAGGCGGTCATAGCTGAGGCTGGTTTCCGCCTGCAGCACCTGCAGGCGCGCGCCCAGCTCTATCATTTCGGTCGCCAGAAATATTTCTTCGGCTTCGCGCGCTACGCTTTTCGTTGCCATGAATGTCGGTCCGCGTCAGACGGGCTGCTCGGCCGTTTGCTGAGAAAGCAGGATGGTGGAGTGCGCTTGCTGCAACACCCCGCCCAGCACATCTTGCGTCAGGCACGACAATAGTTCATAGTCATTGAGACGGAACTTGCAGACCAGGGAGTTGGACGCGGCAAGCTTGACCAGTTGCGCGGTCGACAAACGTATCACGAGGTCGGCGACATCGGAATCAAAACCCAGCCGGAACATGGCGGCGGAATAATTTTCACGCAGCATGCGCTGGGCAAGCATCAAGTACGATAAATTAACTTCCTGAATATCGCTGAGTAATGTGTTAGGTGTGGGCATTTTGCCTTCCTTGCTGTACACCGCCCGCCTATCGGCTGCCTAGCGGTTATTGTGCTAACAAATGTTAAATAAATAACAAAAATGTGTTTTATGTAGCGCGCAAAATGTTAATTCATTGGCTTTTTTTACAAAAAAACAGCGTACTGCCGCACTTCCATGCAAATTCCGTATGAAATCCAAATGGATAGTATCAAATATTTATGAAAATTTACATGAAAGTACGTAGACGTTACATTTCTCCCTAGGCCAAATGGCTAGGTGTTACGATTAAGCAACGGGTTTAAATAAGTATCCGGAGCATGACAAGTATGACAATCAATGTCTTCAAGCAGGCCAGTGCCATCGGCATGCGTAGGGCCATTGTGCTGGCTCCCATACTATGGTTGGCGGGTTGCGCCGGGCCACGCTCTCCCGGCACGGGTTCGCGCGCGGGCGGCGCGGGCCTGCGTAAAATCGTCGTCAGCCCGCAACAGCGCGGCGAAGTCGTGCTGACGGCGATGGGCTTGCTGGAATCGCAGTACAACTATGGCGGCTCGCACCCTGTTACCGGATTCGACTGCAGCGGGCTGGTGGCCTATGTGTTTCAAAACGCCGTCCAGGAAAGCCTGCCGCACAATACGGCGGAAATCGCGCGCCTGAGCACGCCTATATCCAGGAAACATCTCAAAGCAGGCGATTTCGTGTTTTTCAACACGCTGGGCCGCCCTTTTTCCCACATGGGCATATATATAGGCGACAACCAGTTCGTGAATGCGCCCTCTTCCGGCGGACGGGTACGTGTCGATTCCCTGCTGAACCCTTACTTCGCCAAACGGTTCGAATCGGCGCGCACCTTGTTCGCATCGTGACCCGCGCGCGGCGCGAGGCGCCGTCCAGCGCGGGGGCCTAGCGCCGCGCATGGCGGCAGGCATGGCGGAAGCGCTATTGCGGCACGCTGCGGTATTGCTCCGCCAGTTGAAGAAACTCCGCCAGGCCGGGATCCCTGCCCGTTTCTTCCTGCATGATGGCCGCCGCCGCGGGTGCGGCCTGCGCGGCCAGGGCCGCATCCAGAAACAGCAAACGCGTGCGGCGCGCCAGGACGTCCTCGATGTTGCGCGCATACTCATAACGCGCGGCGAAGCGCAGCATGCCGGCAGTCAGGCCGGGGACGAGCTCGACATCGCCGCCGGGCAGGCTGCGCACGGCATCCGCTTCAGAGCCGTAGGCGTCCAGCCCCGGTGCGCCGGCCAGCGTGGCCCGCGAATGGCCGCGGGCCGGGGCTCCGACCAGCAGGAAATCCGCCGTTTCGGACGGCGGCAGCCGGTTCAGCAGGGAAGCCTCGACGCATTTGTCCAGGACATCTTCGGCCATGGCGCGATACGTCGTCCACTTGCCGCCCGTGACGGTGACGAGGCCGCTGGGGCTGACCACCACCGCGTGTTCGCGGCTCAGCTTCTTGGTGGCGCCGGCTTCGTCGCGCGGTGGCCGCAGCAAGGGGCGCAAGCCCACCCAGATGCTTTTCACATCCGAGCGGGAAGGCGCCCGGTGCAGATACTTGGCGGCTTCGCCGAGTATGAAAGCGGTCTCGCGCGCATAGGCCCGCGGCTCGCGCGGCAAGTCGTCGCAGGGCGTGTCCGTGGTGCCCAGAATCACCTTGCCCAGCCATGGCACGGCGAAAAGGACGCGGCCATCCCGGGTCCTGGGCACCAGAAGCGCGTGGTTCCCCGGGAAAAAATCGCTGTCCACCACCAGGTGCACGCCCTGGCTGGGCGCCACCATGGCTTCGACTTCGCGCCCGGTGGCTGCGCCGTCCTGCCGGCGCAGCGCGTCCACCCATACGCCCGTCGCGTTGATGACACAGGACGACTCGATGGTGAAGGTCCGCCCCGTTTCGGCGTCCCGGCAACGCACGCCCGCCACCCTGCCTTGCGCATGGATGAGCTCGGTGACCGGACAATAGTTGAGCAGCAAAGCGCCCTGCCCGGCGGCGCTGCGCGCCAGTGCCAAGGCCAGCCGTGCGTCGTCGAACTGGCCGTCCCAGTATTTCACCCCGCCCAGCAGCCCCTGCCGCCTGACGCCGGGGACGCAGTCCGCAGTCTGCCGGGCGTTGAGGAACCGGGTCGGCCCCAGCCCCGCCTTGCCGGCAAGGGCATCGTAGATTTTCAGGCCGGCGCCGTAGAACGGCGTTTCCCAGCATTTGTAGCCGGGCATGACGAAAGCCAGCGGGCGCGCCAGGTGCGGCGCGTTATGCAGCAGCGTGGAGCGTTCATGCAAGGCTTCGCGCACCAGGCCGATATTGCCCTGCGCCAGATAGCGTACGCCGCCATGCACCAGTTTGGTAGCGCGCGACGAAGTCCCCTTGGCAAAGTCATGCGATTCCAGCAATACGACCGCGAGGCCCCGCAAGGAGGCGTCGAGCGCAATGCCCAGGCCGGTGGCCCCTCCCCCGACGATGACCACATCCGCGCGGCCCATGTCGGCCAGGGCCTCGAGCAGCTGCGATCGATCGGATACATGAGGCTGTTCATGCATAGTCATGTGCAAAATTCCTGAATGCATCGGGCATGCCAAGTGTATAGCACCCCCGGCTTGTCGTCTGCCGTGCATGTCCGTAAACTGCCAGACATCCGCCCCGCTACGCGGGGCCCGTTAACGCCAAAAGGGCATACGCACTGGCCGCCATGACTTATATACTCGCCCTCGATCAGGGGACTTCCAGCACGCGCAGCATCGTTTTCGACAAACAGGGCAATATCGCCGCCCTGGCCCAGCGGGAACTGACGCAGATCTATCCCCAACCCGGATGGGTGGAGCACGACCCCATGGAAATATGGCGGGCGCAACTGGACACGGCCAAAGAAGCGCTGGCCAAGGCGGGCCTGGCGGCCGGCGATATCAAGGCCATAGGCATCACCAACCAGCGGGAAACCACCGTGGTCTGGAACCGCCGCACCGGCCGCCCCGTATACAACGCCATCGTCTGGCAGGACCGCCGCGCCGAGCCCGCTTGCGCCGAACTCAGGAACAGGGGCATGGAAGGCGTCATACAGGACAAGACCGGCCTGCGCATCGACGCTTATTTTTCGGGGACCAAGCTGAAATGGATACTGGACAATGTCGCCGGCGCCCGCGGCCAGGCGATAAAAGGGGAACTGGCTTTCGGCACCGTCGATTCCTGGCTGATCTGGCAATTGACCAAAGGGCGCGAGCATCTCAGCGACGTCAGCAACGCCTCGCGCACCATGCTGTTCAATGTGCATACCAATGAATGGGACAGCGAGCTGCTGCAAATGCTGGACGTCAGCCTTGCGCTGATGCCGCGCGTGCTGCCTTCGGGAGCGGAGTTCGGCGCGGCCGACGCGGAATACCTGGGAGCGCCCATCCCGATATGCGGAGTGGCCGGGGACCAGCAAAGCGCCCTGTTCGGCCAGGCCTGCTTCAGCGCCGGCATGGCGAAGAATACCTATGGCACCGGCTGCTTCATGCTCATGCACACCGGCACGAAATTCGAGGTCTCGCAAAACGGCCTGGTCACCACCAGCGCCGCCCAGACCAGCGCGCAAACCGAATATGCCCTGGAAGGCAGCGTCTTCGTGGCGGGCGCCGTGGTCCAATGGCTACGCGACGGGCTGGGGGCCATCCGCCAAAGCACGGACATCGAGGCCCTGGCGGAAAGCGTGCCGGACTCCGGCGGAATCATGCTGGTGCCCGCCTTTACCGGCCTGGGCGCGCCCTATTGGAAGCCGGAGGCGCGCGGCGCCATAACCGGCCTCACCCGCGGCAGCACGATGGCCCATATCGCCCGGGCCGCGCTGGAAAGCATCGCCTATCAAAGCGCCGCGCTGCTGCAGGCCATGAGCCGCGATGCCGTGGCGGCGGGGGCTCCCCCGCTGACTGAATTGCGCGTGGACGGCGGCGCTTCGGTCAATAATTTGCTGATGCAGTTCCAGGCGGACTTGCTCGGCATACCGGTTTTACGGCCCGCCATGGTCGAAACCACGGCGCTGGGCGCCGCTTACCTGGCCGGACTGACCAGCGGCGTATATAAAGACAAACAGGAATTGACCAGCTTATGGCAAGTCGAGCGGACCTTCACGCCCAGCCTGCCGGCGGATCAATCCCGAGCCTTGATGGAGAAGTGGGAGCACGCCGTCAGACAGGCCTGCGCCGAGTAGCGACATGATGATCCTGCGCCTTTCAAAAGCGGCCTGCGTGGCCGCCATCGCCCTGTTCGCCAGCCTGGCGGCTTTCGGCAATCTCAGCGACTACCGAACCAATCTGCCTTTCGTGAAGCATGTGCTCTCCATGGATACGATTTTCCCCGATTCGACCATTGCATACAGGGCCATCGAATCGCCCCTCTTGCAGCATGGCGCGTACGGGCTGATCATCGGGCTGGAGTGCCTGACCGCCCTGCTGTGCTGGCTGGGCGCGTTCCGGCTGATCCGGCGCCGGAAGGCGGCGGCGCGCGATTTCAACCGCGCCAAAGGCCTGGCCATCGCCGGCCTGACGCTGGGCTTTCTGACTTGGCACGCGGGCTTCATGTCCATAGGCGGCGAATGGTTCGGCATGTGGATGTCGGCGGACTGGAACGGCACGCCCAGCGCCTTCCGCTTTGCCGCCAGCATCATGCTGGTCCTGATCCTTCTGGCTCAGGAAGACCGCGAGCTGGCGCCATAGCGGCGCGCCGGCGGCGGCCGCCATACCTCGCCTACAATGGCCGTCTCATCGCGGCCAGGGCCTTGCCAACGGCGGCAAGGACCGGCAAGCCGGCGCCGCCGGCTCTTTCGGCGCCCAATCACTCGACCAGCATTATGCATTCTTCTTCGCCAAGCGCCGCGTCCGGCCAGGTCTCGTGGACCGAAAACGATGTTCCCCGCCGGGCCGGCTGGCCCGCCGCCATCATGGGCGCTGCGCCCAGGCGCATCGTCATCGCCGACGACACCATGAGCGCGGACACCGCATTCAGGCTGGCAAGCCAGGGCACTTCCCTGCTGTGGCGCGGCGACTTCCAGAATGGCCGGCAAATGCTGCAGGCGCTGGCCCGCCGACTGGATCAACGCCGGGCCAAGGCCAAAGGCGGCAAGAACGAAACAGCGCAGACGCCGCGCGACGCATTCAACCAGTACCGGCTCAGGCAATCGCAACGCAGCGAGCTGCTGAACCGGCTGCTGGTGGAGCTGGATGGCGACGCGGCCATCGCCTTGCGGCGCGCGCCCGATGTCCGCGAAGCCTGCAAGGCCGCGCTGGGCGAGTTCGACGGCCCCATGCTGCTTTCCCTGCGCGCGCTGCAAGGCTTTGTAGGCGCCCATGAATGGCGCAAGAAAGGCGTGCACGTCCCCGCGCTGGGCGGCAGCATCCATGTCCACTACGGCGTGTTCTCGCCCATTCGCGGCGAATACGTCGATCTCGTCGCCAGCGCGCCGCTGCCCTCGACCGAGCTCGCTTTCGATATCGGCGCCGGCAGCGGCGTGCTGGCCGCGGTGCTGGCGCGGCGCGGCGTACGCCGCGTAATCGCCACTGACCAGGATGCCAAGGCGCTGGAATGCGCACGCGAGAACATCGAGCGCCTGGGCTTGGGCGACAGGGTCGAGCTGCAAAAAGCCGATCTCTTCCCCGAGGGCGACAGCCCTTTGATCGTCTGCAATCCGCCCTGGCTGCCGGCCCGGCCGACCACCGCCATCGAACAGGCCATCTACGATCCCGAGCACCGCATGCTGCTGGGCTTCCTGAACGGCCTGGCCGGGCATCTACGGCCCGGGGGCGAAGGCTGGCTGATCATGTCGGACCTGGCCGAGCACCTGGGCCTGCGCAGCCCCGGCTTCATGTCCGAGGCCATTGCCGCCGCCGGGCTATGTGTGCTGGACAAGCGTGACGTCCGGCCCTCCCACCCAAAAGCCACGGACGCTTCCGATCCGCTGCATGCGGCCCGCGGCAAGGAAACGACGTCCTTGTGGCGCCTGGGGCGGATTTGCGACCACCATCGGGATACTGTTAACAGGGCCTAGCATTTCTTGACAATATCGCCTGCAATACCCATTACACTGATTGCCTGGGGGCTGCCGACCGGCCCCGGCCGGTATCAGGAGGTCCATCCCTATCATGCTGCAAAAAATCATTCTGGCCATTGCCGTATTCATCGTGATCCTGGTCGCGCTGACCTTCGGCGAAACCATCGCCTACGAGGCGTTCGCATGGCTGTCGCACCTCACCGGCCTGGTGATCCATAATTTTTCGGACATTTACTACGCCGCGCGCGAATACATCGGCAATCACGCCGGCAAGGTCGTCGTCGCGCTGATCCTGACGGTGCCCATCAGCCTGTGGATCATCAAGAGCAAGGGCGACGAACTGCGCAAGCCCACCAACCACCGCAAGATGGCCATCGTACTGGCCGTATTCCTGGGCTGGCTGGGCGCCCACCGCTTTTACCTGGGGCAGATAGGCTGGGGCATCGCCTACCTGATCATCTTCTACTTCTTCGCCCCCCTGGCCATAGTCCTGGGCTTGATCGACGCCGTACGCTATTTATTGATGAGCGACGAGGATTTCATACCGGCCCGTTTCTGAGCGCGTTTGGGCAGCCATCCTCGCCCGCAATCGCTCGATAGCCTGGATAGCATTGCAAGCCCGATCCACCGCCCGTCCGCGCCGGCGCAGCCGGGCGCGTGGGCGGAATCGGAAGACAACCATGCTACATTGCTGTTGCCATGCGATTCCGACTCCTGCCCGCCGACCCGACAGCTCAAGGCGCCCGCTACGATGAATTCCTGATAGCAGCCGCCGCGCGGGAAGGTCCGTCCGCCTGCATCTGGGAAGCGGCGCCAAGCCTGGTGGTCCCGCGCACCTACCAGCGTTTCGAACATTTCGCCGCAGTGAACGAGCATTTCGCCAACGCGGGCTGGCCCGTGATCGTGCGCCACTCAGGCGGCGGCATCGTGCCGCAAGGGCCCGGCATCGCCAACATCAGCCTGGCCTACGCCGTGCAGGGCAAACCCTTGAACCATTCGGACCGGGCCTACCGCCTGCTTTGCGACATCATCAGCCGCGCCCTGCGCCCCTTCGGCATCGCCGCCCACCCCCAGGCGGTGGAAGGCTCGTTTTGCGACGGCCGCTACAACCTCGCCGTGGGAACAGGCGCGCAAGCCCGCAAAATCGCCGGCACCGCCCAACTATGGCGACGCCGCCCCGGCAGCACCGACCCCGACAGCCAGATCGTCCTGGCGCACGCCCTGTTGCTGGTCGACGTCGATACAGACGCCGTCACCGCCATAGCCAACCGCTACGAAGCCGCCCTGGGCAGCGACAAACGCTACGACAGCCGCCGCGTCACCTCCATCAGGCAAGTGCTCGCGGAGTCAGCCATACACGCCGGCGATCTCATGGCCGGATTGAAACACGCGCTGGCAAAAGAAATAGACCAGGAAATCGCCGTCGGCGATTAGATGCCCATCAAATGCCCGGCGCAGCGGCACATAAATCGGCCGAGCATACCGGCTTGTCGTAGCGACCCATGTACCGGACAGCCGGCGACTGTCCGATCGCCCGAGTTCACGGACGCCCCGGCACGGCCGGCGCAGCCGGGCTGTCCTGGCGCGATCAGGGCCCATGCAGACCAAATCGCTGCATTTCATTATAATTTCATTAACATAATTCGAGACCGACAACCATGGAAAACAAGACCGCCCGACTGACTGTCCTGATCGACCCCAATAAAAAGAAAGCCTTCGAGCGCCTATGCGCCAGCCAGGACATCACCCCATCGCAAGTCGTACGCCAGCTGATACGCGACTACTTGGCAGAACACGGCGTCACCTACATCAAATCGGGCGCCACCGCCAACCCCAAGGTCAAGCCAAGAAACCGCTAAACAAGGTACGCAGCGCACTGTCCGCCAACCCGGCTCGCATCTCGCTCCGCAATCCCTAGGCAGCCGGCTTCACCTCCGCCAGCGCTCCCGCCAGCGTCGGCGCGACCCCATGGGGGCCCAGCCGGTCGATCAGCCCCATCCTCTTCAGTTTGCCCAACACCAGCGTATTCGCCTCGGCCAACACAACCCGGATGCCCCTCGCCTGCAGGTCGGAAACCGCCTCTTCGACCGCCTGCAAACCCGTCGCATCGATAAACGGCACATGCGCCATGCGGAAAACCAGCACCTTGGGATCCGTATGCGTATCGGCCAGCGCGCGCTGGAAAGCATCGACGGCCGCGAAAAAGAACGGGCCTTCCACCGTATACACCAGCACCCCGTCCGGAAGCTTGTCCAGCCCTTCCCTGGCCAGCTCGTGCCGCAAGTCTTCCTCGCCCTGGCGGCGCACCGTCACGCTTCCGGCCATGCGCCGCATGAAGTGCAGCATCGCCAGCACCACGCCTATGTTCACCGCCACCACCAGGTCGGCGAACACCGTCAGGCCGAACGTGACCAGCAGAATCACCACGTCCGCCCTGGGGGCCCGCTTGATCATCTTGACCACGTGCCGCAACTCGCTCATATTCCATGCGACCATGAAAAGTATGGCGGCGAGCGCCGCCAGCGGTATCCCGGCGGCCAGCGGGGCAAGCACCAGCAAGACCAGCACCAGCGTGATGGCATGCACGACGCCCGCGATGGGGCTGTTGCCGCCATTGCGTATATTGGTGGCCGTGCGCGCGATCGCCCCCGTGGCGGCAATACCGCCGAACAGCGGCGCCAGTATATTGGCCACCCCCTGGCCGATCAATTCCTGATTCGAATTGTGGCGCGTGTCCGCCATGCCGTCCGCCACCACCGCCGACAGCAGCGACTCGATGGCGCCCAGCATGGCGATGGCGAACGCCGGGCCGATGAGCTCCACCAGCCGCGTCAGCGTAATGTCGGGCCAGTTCCATCCGGGCAGCCCGCGCGGGATCTCGCCGAAAGTGCTGCCTATGGTGGCGACGCTTTCAAAACCGAAGACGGCCTGAATCAGCGTGGCCGCGACCAACGCCACCAAAGGCCCGGGCAGCCGGGCCATATGCGGGATGCGCGGCGCGAAAATCACCAGCAGCAAAGAAATGACGGCCAGCGCCGTGGTCGCCGGATCGAACTGCGGCAGCACCTGCAGCAGACCCCATAATTTCTGATGGAAATGCTCGCCGGCCACGGGCGGCAGGCCGAAGAAATCCTTCCACTGCCCCACCCAGATGATGACGCCTATCCCCGCCGTGAACCCGACGATGACCGGAGCGGGTATGAATTTGATGACGGCCCCCATGCGGGCGATGCCGAACAGCAGCAGGATGATCCCCGCCATCAGTGTGGCGATTTGCAGGCCTTCCACGCCATGGCGCGCGACGATGCCGGAAAGAATGACGATGAACGCGCCGGTCGGCCCGGCGATCTGCACGCGGCTGCCGCCCAGCAGCGACACCGCCACCCCCGCCACAATGGCGGTGTACAGGCCTTGTTCGGGCTTGACGCCGGAAGCGATGGCGAATGCCATCGCCAGCGGCAAGGCCACGACGCCGACGATGACGCCGGCAATGATATTGGGCAGCCAGTGCCGCCGCTGCAGCAAACCCGCGCGTTTGGCTTCAATTAGAGCAAGCATTCTGAACCCGCATAGGCAAATTGAATGTAGCTCTAATTATAATCCTATGCACACATGTTTATTTGCGCAGCAGCCTCAAACTGTTCGCCACGACCAGCAGGCTGGCGCCGACATCGGCGAATACCGCCATCCACATGGTGCCAAGTCCGGCCACGGTCAAGGCGACGAACGCCAGCTTGGTCCCCAGCGCAAAGCAGATGTTTTGCGTCAGCACGGCGCGGGTCGCGCGCGACAGGCGGATGAAGCGCGGTATCTTGCGCAAATCGTCGTCCATCAGCGCCACGTCCGCGGTTTCTATAGCGGCGTCCGTTCCAGCCGCGCCCATGGCGAAGCCGATATCGGCCAGGGCAAGCGCCGGCGCGTCATTGATGCCGTCGCCCACCATGCCCACGGCGCCGCGCCCGGCATAGTCGCGGACGGCCTGCTGCTTGTCTTCGGGCAACAAGCCGGCGCGCACATCGTCTATGCCCGCCTGGGCGGCGATACTGGCCGCCGCCTGCGGATTGTCGCCCGACAGCATCGCGCAGCGCACACCCAGCGCATGCAGTTCGGCGATCGCCTCGCGGCTCGATGGCTTGATCGTGTCGGCCACCGCGAACAAAGCCAGCATCCCTTGCGGCGACGCCAGGACCGATATGCTGCGGCCTTCGTTCCGCAGGCGCGCCAGCGCTTCCGATAGCGGGCCGCCGCCTGCGCCCGCGTCCTTGGCGCCCGGACCGCCCTGGCCGCCCGCCTGCCGGGCGTATGCCGCCAGGCGTTCCCTCACCCAGGCCTCGCTGCCAAGGAAATAATCAATTCCGTCCACTCGCCCGCTGACGCCGCCGCCCGGCGCCGCGTGGAAATCCTGCACGGCGCCGGCCTGGCCCGGCCAGGCACCGGCAATGGCTTGCGAAACGGGATGGCTGGACAGCCGCGCCAGGCTGGCCGCCACGCGTCGGCATTGCTCTTCGTCCAAGGCATCGCTGACGGCGACGGTTTCCACCAGCCTGGGCTCGCCCCGGGTCAGCGTGCCGGTCTTGTCCAAAGCCAGCCATTCCAGCTTCCTGCCCAGTTCGAGGTAAGCGCCCCCCTTGATCAGAATGCCGTGGCGCGCCGCGGCCGCCAAGCCGCTGACCACGGCCACCGGCGTGGAAATGACCAAGGCGCAAGGGCAGGCGATGACCAGCAGCACCAAAGCCTTGTATATCCAGTCCGACCATGCAGCTCCGAAGAACAGCGGCGGCGCCAGGGCAATGGCCGCGGCGGCCAGGCACACCGTCGGGGTATATATGCGGGCGAAGCTGTCCACGAAGCGCTGCACCGGCGCCTTGCTGCGCTGCGCCTGCTGGACGGCGTGCATGATGCGCGCCAACAGGGTGTGGTCGTAGGCCGCCTCGCTGCGATACTGGAGCTCGCCCATGCCATTGACGCTGCCCGCATAGACGGCATCGCCCGGCTGTTTGTCGACGGGCATGCTTTCGCCCGTGATGGAGGCTTGGTTCACGGCGGACCGGCCGGCGACCACGCTGCCGTCCAGCCCGATGCGTTCGCCCGGGCCGACGCGCAGCAGGCTGCCCACCGGCACCTGCGACGGCGCCTTGCCGACCCAGTTGCCCGCGCCGTCCCCCACCCAGACCGTGGCGGGCGCCGCTTCCAGCAGCTTTTCGACGGCGTGGCGAGCCTTGTCCAGCGAGCGTTCCTCGATGGCTTCGGCCATGGTGAAGAGCACCATCACCATGGCGGCCTCCGGCCAGTGTCCCAGAATCAGCGCGCCGGTGACGGCTATCGCCATCAGCGCGCTGATGTCGAGGTCGCCGCGCAAAAGCGCCTTGGCGCCATTGCGATAAGTGCCTACCCCGCTGAGGGCGATGGCAAGCAGGGACAGCGGCAGCGCCAGCCAGCCCCAGGACGGATCCGCCACCCAGCCCAGCGCTTCCGCCGCCAGGGCGATGGCCAACGCCAAGGCAAGCATGGGCCAGGATGGCGAGGCGGCATGGGAATGGCCGCCGTTTCCGTGGCCGGCGTGGCTGTCATGGCCGGCGTGATCGTCATGGCTATCATGGCCGCAGCAGTCGAACGCCCATCCAGCCCCATCGCCGGCGGCGCCGCGATCCAGCGACGCCGCGGAGGAACGCGCGCCATGAGAATGCGCGGCGTGGGAATGCGTGGCGTGGGAATAGGTGCCGCGGCTTTGATCCCCGTGTTCGTGTGCAGACATGTTTCCGAGTCCTTTTCGTTGCATATCCACAGTAAACACCTTAAAGTAACTATAAGGTCAATCCGTTAGTTGAAGGACGCACAAATGAAGATCGGAGAACTGGCCGCCGCAGCCAACTGCAGCGCCGAAACCATACGTTTCTACGAGAAGGAAGGCCTGCTGCCGGCGCCGCGCCGCGGCGAGAACAACTACCGCCGCTACGACAAAAGCCATGTGGAGCGCCTGCGCTTCATCCGGAATTGCCGGACGCTGGACATGACGCACGACGAAATCCGCAGCCTGCTGGCTTTCATGGACCAGCCTCATCGCAATTGCGGGCCGGTCAACGCCCTTCTGGACGAGCACATCGTCCATGTGGACGTGCGCCTGGCCGAACTGCAGCGCCTGCGCACGCAGCTGCTGGGCCTGCGCAAGCAGTGCGCCAACGCTCAGGCCATCGAGGATTGCGGCATCATCCAGGGCCTGGCATCCATGCCCACGGAAGAAAAACTTCCCTCTGAATCGCATCTGGGGTAGCATTCGGAAACATCTATTTCCAGATCGGAGACCGCCATGAATGCCAAGAGCACAGAAGGCGTAAAACGGGGCGACACCAAAGTGCGCGGTTTTGAAGACCCGGAAATGGATTTCCAGCTGCTGCGCGGTCTGGGCGCGGCCAACTATGGCGGCGGCGCGCCGGGCGAAGTCCTGAACGCCGCGGCGCAGGTCCTGGCCCGCATGGAGGAAGGCGAAAGCCCCGCCCAGGCCTGGACGCAGGCATTCTCGGAATTCGCCGAGCACGCCGAAACCCTGGGCCAGCAAGCGCTGAAGCAAGGCCATCGCATCAGCGCCCGCGACCATTTGTTGCGCGCCTCCATGTATTACCGTTCAGCCGAATACTACTGCGATCCCTACACGCCCGCTCACAGGCGCTGGGGCCTGGCCAGCCGCGAAGCTTTCGTTCTGGGCGCCAGCCTGCTGGATACGCCGATGCAGGTCGTACAGATTCCCTACAAGCAAGCCTGGATACCCGCTTATTTCTTTACGCCCGCCGCCGATGCGGACGGCAGTGCGGCCCGCAAGACCCTGCTCGTCAATACGGGTTTCGACGGCAGCAGCGAAGAACTCTATTTCACGGCGGGCCGCGCGGCGCTGGAGCGCGGGTACAACGTTCTGGTGATAGACGGGCCGGGGCAAACCGGCATGACCCGATTGCACCCCCAGCTTAAATTCCGGCCCGACTGGGAAGTCCCGATCAAAGCCGTCCTGGATTGGCTATGCGCGCAGCCGGGCGTGGATACGCAGCGCATCGCCTTGTACGGCATCAGCCTGGGCGGCTATTTCGCCACCCGCGCGGCCTGCCATGAAAGCCGCATCGGCGCCTTGATCGTCAATTCCCCCATCGTCGATTTGAAAGCCTATCAACTGGGCTTCTTTCCGCCCGGCATGGCGGACGACCCGCCCGAACTGAAGCTGGAATGGTTCGAGCGCCTGTCGCGCAGCGAATTGCCCGATCATCTGCGCGCCTTGCTCAAGATCGCCTTCTTCCGCTTCGGCGTCGAATCGCTGCATGGATGGCTGCACATGCTGGACGGCTTCCAAACCGGCAAAGATCTGCGCAATATACGTATTCCCTGCCTGTCCATGCTGGGTGCGTCGGAAGGCGGCGAACCCTTGAAACAGGCCCAGTATTTCCGCGAGCATGTAGGCGGGCCCGTGCACGAACACGTATTCAGCGCCAAAGAAGGCGCCGACGCGCATTGCCAGATGGCCAACCTGCCTATGTCGGCCGCGGTGCTGTTCGACTGGCTCGATGATCGTTTCAAATAGCCGGCGTAAAAAAAACCGGACCTCCTGCGAGGTCCGGCTCTACGTCTACTGCCGCTTGGCTAGCGCTTGGGCTTATTCCGCCGCTGCGGTGGCGCCGTAAGCGATGCCGGTCTTGCGGCCGCGGGACTGGGCCAGGCCCAGGACGACTTGCCAGAAGATGGCGAATGTGCCCACGATGAAGACCATGTCGCCGAAGGTGCGGACCCAGCGCAGGGTCTGCAGGATGGGCTGCTGCATGAACTCTTCACTGCGCGCATACCACATGCCTTCCGTCACGCTGGCGTGGAACTGGATGATGCCGATGGGCAGCAGGCTGGTGGCGATCATCAGCACCAGGCCCAGGTTCAGGCCCCAGAACCCCGTGCGCATGACTTTCTCGTTGAACTGGAAGCCGGGGACCACGTACCGCAGCACCAGCAGGGTGAAGCCGATGGCCAGGAAGCCGTACACACCGAACAGCGCCGCGTGGGCATGGACCGGCGTGGTGTTCAGGCCCTGGATGTAGTAGAGCGAGATCGGCGGATTGACCATGAACCCGAATACGCCCGCGCCCAGCATGTTCCAGA
>DJWC01000103.1:7900-8050 GCA_002441445.1 Pusillimonas sp. UBA6240 | reverse complement strand
GGCCGACTGCCTGCGCGACGTGCCCATGGACCCGGCGCTGCACGCGCTGCTGGAACAGGGGATCGCCGCCGAACCGGCCCTTATGGTGCGCGATGGCGGGGTGATCGCGGCGGGCTACGATGCGGAACTGGACGAACTGCGCCAGCTGGC
>DJWC01000103.1:0-7857 GCA_002441445.1 Pusillimonas sp. UBA6240 | reverse complement strand
TACCGCCGCCGCCAGACGCTGAAGAACGTGGAGCGCTACATCACGCCCGAACTGAAGGCCTGGGAAGACAAGGTCCTGTCGGCCCGGGATCGCGGCCTGGCGCGCGAGAAACTGCTGTATGAACAGATCCTGGCCCAGGCGGCGGAACACGCGGCGGCGCTGGCCCGCAGCGCCGCCGCCCTGGCGCGCATCGACGCGCTGGCCGGACTGGCCCATCACGCGCGCGCCCACGGCTGGGTGGCCCCCGAACTGACCGACGACATCTGCCTGGACATCGAGGCGGGACGCCACCCGGTAGTGGAGCACAGCATCGAATCCTTCACCCCGAACGACTGCCGCATGGACGAGGAACGCCGCATGCTGCTGATCACGGGCCCGAACATGGGCGGCAAGTCGACCTACATGCGACAGGTGGCGCTGATCGCGCTGCTGGCGCGCGCCGGCAGCTATGTGCCCGCCACGCGGGCGAAGATCGGTCCGGTGGACCGCATCTTCACCCGCATCGGCGCGGCCGACGATCTGGCGGGCGGGCGCTCCACCTTCATGATGGAGATGACGGAAGCGGCGGCGATCCTGGCCGCCAGCACGCCTGAAAGCCTGGTGCTGATGGATGAAATCGGGCGCGGCACATCGACTTATGACGGGCTGGCGCTGGCATGGGCCATCGCTTACCGGCTATTGACTCATAACCAGGCCTTGACGCTGTTCGCCACGCATTATTTCGAGATCACGCGCCTGCCGGCCGAGGCGCCGGCCGCCGCCAATGTGCATCTGGCGGCGGCGGAGTCGTCGGGAGGCATAGTTTTCCTGCATGAAGTGCGGCCCGGCCCCGCCAGCCGCAGCTATGGCATACAGGTGGCGCAGCGCGCCGGCGTGCCCCAGGCCGTGATCCGCCATGCCAGCAAAGAATTGTCCCGGCTGGAAGCGCGGGGCGAGCCCACGCCGCAACTGGATCTGTTCGCCGCGGCCGCGAACCAAGACGCAAGCGCCGACGATGCCGCCCTGGAAGAACAACCCGATAGCGGCTTGCGCGCCGCCCTGTCCGCCATCGACCCCGACCAGCTCAGCCCCCGGGAAGCGCTGGATCTCCTGTACCGACTACGCAACGATTATCTATGACCCTGGACACAGCCACAGCATTGCTGGGCGGCCTGACGCCGCGCCAATTCATGAAACGCCACTGGCAGCGCAAGCCTTTGCTGATACGGCAGGCCATACCGGGCTTTCAGCCGTCCTTGTCCATGGTCGACATCCGCAAACTGGTCAGGCGGGAAGAAGTCGAGTCGCGGCTGATCTGGCGCGACGATCGGGGCTGGAACATGAAAAGCGGGCCGTTCGCGCGCTTGCCCTCGTCCCAAAAGCCGGGCTGGACCGTACTGGCGCAAAGCGTCGACCTGCACGATGACGCCACCGCCGAACTCATGCGCCGCTTCCGCTTCATTTCGGACGCCCGGCTGGACGACGCCATGATCAGCATCGCCAGCGATGGCGGCGGCGTCGGCCCGCACTTCGACAGCTATGACGTCTTTCTGCTGCAAGCCCACGGCCGGCGCCGATGGCGCATCAGCCGGCAGAAAGACCTGTCCCTGCAGCCGGGCCTGCCGCTGAAGATACTCAGCGATTTCCAGCCCGAAGAGGAATTCATCCTGGAGCCGGGCGACATGCTCTACCTTCCTCCGCATGTGGCCCATGACGGCATAGCGCAAGGGGACTGCATGACCATCTCCATAGGCTTTCGCGCGCCCACCCAGGCGGCGCTGGCCAGCGGCATGCTCGAGGCGGCCAATGACCGGATCATGGCCGGGCTGGGCGATATGGGCGGCCTGTATGCCGAGCCTCCGCTGCCCGGCCCCGACCTTTCCACGACCTATGCGGACCGCGGCGTTCCCGCCACCGAGACTCCCGCGGAACTGCCGCGGGCGATGCTGGACGCGGCGCTGGCGGCCGTCCGGAAAATCCGCTACGACGAAGCGCTGGCCACGCGCTTTCTGGGGGTGTGGCTGACCGAACCGCCCACCCATGCCTATTTCGAGCCCGGCGAAGACCACCCCGCCCTGGAGCAGGCGCTGCCCGCCACAGGCAGGCTGGTGCTGGACCGCTGCACGCGTTTGATGTACCGCGGCAAGCAGCTTTTCATCAATGGCGAAGTGGCCCGGACGCCCGCCAGCGCCCCGTTGAAACAATTGGCCGATGCCCGATCCCTCGATTGCGCGAGCCCCTCGGCCAGGCGCCTGGACCCCGCCGCCCGGGCCATGCTGGAGCAATGGCTGGAAGACGGCTGGCTGCATTATTCTGAAACCTGACTGCCCAATTCCTACCTTCGCTCATAACCATATAAGCAATATAGAAATAAAGATCCAATCGTTCGCCTCGGGCGCCGGGCTGCCTAGAATTGAAGGGTATTCCATCAATGAGCGCACCCCATGCTGGCCCCTTCTTATCTTCCCGAATCCAAGCATACCCTGATCACCGAGCTGGCCGAGGGCCTGGAATCCAATGCCTTGAGCTGGCTTTCCGGTTATTTCGCCGGGGTCGCCCAAGTCAGGCAGGCGGGCCGGCTCGCGCCGCCGCCCGTGGTCGCCGCCGTCCCCGGTACGGCCGCCGCCAAGCGGCTGACCATCGTGTATGGCAGCCAGACCGGCAATGCCAAGCGCGTCGCCGAGTCGCTGGCCGAGCGCACGGAAGAACTGGGGCTGAACGTCCGATTGCTGCGCGCGGACCGCTATCCGACCCGCGAGCTCAAGGAAGAGCAGTTGCTGTACATCGTCATCAGCACTCAGGGCGATGGCGAAGCGCCCGACGACTCCCTGGCCTTCGTGGAATTCCTGTCCAGCCGGCGCGCTCCCAAGCTGCCGCAATTGAAGTACGCGGTGCTGGGCCTGGGCGATTCCAGCTATCCATCGTTCTGCGGCATAGCGCAGAACATCGACGCCCGCCTGGCCGAACTGGGCGCGGAGCGCCTGCAGGAAGTCGGCGCGGCCGACCTGGATATCGAGACCGTGGCCCTGCCCTGGCAAGCCGCCGTCATCGGCCACGCGCAGAAAGCGCTCAAGCAAGCCGAAGCGCCGGCCGCCAGCGTCACGCCGCTGCGTCCCCAGGCATCCAAAGCCACTCGGGAACAGCCCTTCCTGGCCGAATTGCTGCTCAATCAGCCCATTACCGGCCGCGGCAGCGACAAGGATGTGCGCCACCTGGAAATCTCGCTGGAAGGCAGCCACATCGAATACCAGCCCGGCGACGCATTGGGCGTCTGGCCCACGCAATCGCCGGCGCTCGTTGAAAGAGTCCTGGACGTCCTGAACCTGGACGGCGAGGAAAGCATCGAGGTCAATCACGTCAAGCGCAGCTTGAAGGAATGGCTGAGCCGGCACCGCGAACTGACGCAGCTCACCAAGCCCTTTCTCACGGCCCATGCCGAGCTGTCCGGCGACGCCAACCTGCACGCCCTGTTGCAGCCGCAGTCCATCGATGCGCTCAAGGCGGTTCTGGAAAGCCGCCAGCTCATCGATATACTCAAGGCCTATCCGGCCAAATGGACGGGCGCCGCGCTGGTCAAGGCCCTCAGGCCCTTGACACCGCGCATGTATTCCATCGCCTCCAGCCAGTCGGTGGTCGAGAACGAAGTGCATCTGACGCTGGCCAACGTCGCCTATGAATACGAGGGCGAAGCGCGCTGGGGCGCGGCGTCCAATTTCCTCGCGCACTTGCCCGAAGGCGGGCAAGTGCCTGTCTTCGTCGAAGAGAACCAGCGCTTCCGCCTGCCCTCCGACAGCTCGCGCGACATCATCATGATCGGGCCCGGAACCGGCATCGCCCCCTTCCGCGCCTTCGTCCAGGAACGCGGCGCGGCGGGCGCCAGCGGCCGCAATTGGCTGTTCTTCGGCAATCCGCATTTCTCTTCGGATTTTCTTTATCAGACGGAGTGGCAGCGCGCCCTGCAGGACGGCCACCTGCACCGCCTGGACCTGGCATTCTCCCGCGATCAGGCCGAGAAAGTCTATGTGCAGGACAAACTGCTGGAACGCGCCGGCGATCTGTACGACTGGATACAGGGCGGCGCCCATGTCTACGTCTGCGGCGATGCCACGCGCATGGCGCGCGACGTGCAGCAAGCGCTGCTGCGCATCGCCCGCCAGGAGGGCGGGCTGGACGAGGCGCAAGCCAAGGAATGGCTGGACGACCTGGCGGCGCAGGGGCGCTACGCCCGCGACGTCTACTAGCGGCTGCTCCCGCCACAGGCCGCAAGGGCCCCCGGCCCGCTACCACGCATACCGGTTTTTCAGGATATCCATGAGCAATACCCTTTCCCATTTAGAGCAAATCAAGGCGGACAGCCGGCATCTGCGCGGCACCATAGAGGAAGGCCTGCGCGACCCGGTCACGGGCGCCATCGGCGACGATGACAACAAGCTGCTGAAGTTCCATGGCAGCTACCAGCAGGACGACCGCGACGCGCGCGAAGAACGCCGCAAGCAAAAGCTGGAGCCCGCCTATGCCTTCATGGTGCGCGCCCGGCTGCCGGGCGGCGTGGTGACGCCGGCCCAGTGGCTGGTGTTCGACGACATCGCCACCACGTATGCCGGCCGGGGGCTGCGCATCACCACACGCCAGACTTTCCAGTGGCACGGCATCATCAAGCGCAATCTCAAGCCCACCATGCAGGCCATCAACAAAGCGCTAGCGACGACCATCGCCGCTTGCGGCGACGTCAACCGCCAGGTGGTGAGCTCGGTCAATCCCTACCTGTCCAGCCAGCATCGGCTGGTGCAGGAATGGGCGCACAAGCTATCGGACCATTTCATCCCGCGCACCCGCGCCTATCATGAGATCTGGCTGGACGGCGAGAAGATCACCGGCGAACCGGAAGAGGAACCGATATACGGCGACACCTATCTGCCGCGCAAATTCAAGATGGGCCTCGCCATACCGCCCACCAATGACGTGGACGTCTTCGCCCAGGACCTGGGGCTGATCGCCATCATCGAAAACGGCCGGCTGCAAGGCTTCAATGTGGCCATCGGCGGCGGCATGGGCGCGACCCACGGGGACGACAGCACCTATCCGCGCCTGGGCAGCCTGATCGGCTTCGTGACGCCCGACCGGCTGATCCCGGTGGCCGAGGGCGTCGTCACCTTGCAGCGCGATTACGGCAACCGCTCGGAACGCCAGCATGCGCGGCTGAAGTACACCCTGGATCACCACGGCCTGGAATGGTTCAAAGAGCAACTGGAGCAGCGCATAGGCTTTGCCTTGCAGCCCAGCCGTCCTTACCGTTTCGAATCGAATGGCGACCGCTACGGCTGGATCGAAGGCGAGGACGGCTTCTGGCATCTGGGCCTGTATATCGAATCCGGCCGCCTGTGGGATGCGAATGGGCTGCAACTGCAGACCGGCGTGCGTGAAATCGCCAAGATCCACAAAGGCGAATTCCGCATGACCTGTAACCAGAATCTGGTCGTCGCCAATGTCGCCGCCGAAGATCGCGGCGAGATAGACCGGCTGGTCGCCCAATACGGCCTGGATGGCTATAAGCGGCAAAGCGGCATCCGCCGGCACAGCATCGCCTGCGTGGCCCTGCCCACCTGCGGCCTGGCCATGGCGGAAAGCGAGCGCTATGCGCCCGTGCTGCTGTCCAAGCTGGAAGCCTTGCTGAGCAAGCACGGCCTGGAAGAAGCCCCCATCCTGCTTCGCATTTCGGGCTGCCCCAACGGCTGTTCGCGCCCCTATCTGGGCGAGATCGCCCTGGTGGGCAGGGCCGTGGGCCGCTATGACTTGCGCCTGGGCGCGGACTTCACCGGCGAGCGCCTGAACATCGCCTATCGCGAGAACATCGCGGAACCAGAGATACTCGGCACGCTGGACGGCTTGTTCGGCGCCTATGCCGCGGACAGGCAAGGCGACGAGAAATTCGGCGATTTTCTGCTGCGCACCGGCGTCATACCGGCGCCCGGCCAGAACCTGACGCCCATCGTGCTGGGCCCGGCCCACGCCGGGGAATCGGCATGAGCCGGCAAATCACCGGCCGCCAAAGCGCGGCCCACTGTCGATGCATGTCTTCGATCGGCATCGATTGATATCACGACATCAGCGGATCGCCTGCCGAAGATCGCCGGGCCCCCCGCGCTCGATCACGCCTCTCGCTTTTTTTTGAGTTCCGCCATGAAATTGTTCCCTCTCTTTGCCGACCTGCGCGGCCGGCGCGTGCTGGTCGTCGGCGGCGGCGCGGTGGCCGAAAGGAAAGTCAAAAGCCTGCTCGCCTGCGAGGCCCGGATCGTGGTCGGCGCCCTCGATGCCTCCCGATGCCTGCAAGAGCTGTCCCGGCAAGGCCGCATAGAACTGATCCAGGGCGTTTTCGAGCCCGGCTGGCTGGCCGGCGCGTGGCTGGCGGTGGCGGCCACGGACGACCGCGAACTCAACCGGCGTGTCGCCGCGCTGGCGAGCGAACATAGACTGTTCGTCAACGTCGTCGACGATCCCGAGCTGTCTTCCTTCCAGGTGCCTTCGATCGTCGACCGCTCCCCCCTGACCATTGCCATTTCATCGGCGGGCAGCGCGCCGGTCCTGGCGCGCCGCGTGCGCGAACGCATAGAAAGCCTGTTCGATCACAGCCTGGGCTCGCTGGCCGCATTGGCGGCGCGCAAGCGCCAAGCGATACGCGCCGCCAGGCCAGGCCTGCGCCAGCGCCGGGCATTCTATGACTGGCTGATGGACGGTCCCGTAGCCACGGCGCTGCGCGCGCAGCGGCCTCTGCAAGCCGAGCGCCTGCTGGATGCCGAACTGCGGCAAGCGCAAGGCCGCCCCATCGGCAAGGTGATACTGGTGGGCGCCGGGCCCGGCGACCCCGGCCTGCTGACGCTGAAAGCCTTGCGCGCGCTCAACGAAGCGGACGTCATTTTGCACGACCGCCTGGTCGGCGAAGAAATCCTGGATTTGGCGCGGCGCGACGCCACGCAAATCGCCGTGGGCAAGATACCCGGCGAAAATCACGACGCCACGCAAGCCCGCATCCACGAGCTGATGCTGGCGCATGCGAGGCAGGGGCGCCTGGTCGTCCGGCTGAAAGGCGGCGACGCCTTTGTGTTCGGCCGCGGCGGCGAGGAGCTGCAGTTTCTTCGGCGCCACGGCGTGCCGTATGAAGTCGTGCCCGGCATTACGGCCGCACTGGCCTGCGCGGCCTACGCCGGCATACCGCTGACCCATCGCGACCATGCGCAATCGGTGCGCTTCGTNNTGACCCATCGCGACCATGCGCAATCCGTGCGCCTGATCACCGCGCACTGCCGGCAGGACAATCGGCTGGAGGACTGGCCATCGCTGGCCCGCAGCAAGCAGACACTGGCGTTTTATATGGGCGCAAGCCAGCTGGACTGGCTGGCCCGGCAATTGATGTCGAACGGCAGGCCGGGCGATACGCCCTGCGCCGTCATCGAGAACGGCACTCGCAGCAACCAGCGGGTATTGCATGCAAGGCTGGAGACCCTGGCCGAGCAGGCGGCGCGGCACGAGATCAAGGCGCCCTCTTTGCTGCTGGTGGGCGAGGTCGCCGCCCTGGCGCCGGAACTGGAATGGTTCGGCGCCAGCCTGGGGGAAGAAGAGCAGGAGCGGCAGGCGCTGAGCGCGTAGCCGCCCGAGGCGGCTACCCGGCAGCCCCTAGCCGCCCTTCATGTGCGTCAACAGCACGGTGATGATGCGCTTGGCCGTATCGGTTTCTTGCACCTGGCCATTCTGGTCGAGCACGGTCACCACCGAACCGGAACCCTGGCCCGCCACGTGGATGCGGTAGGGCGTGGCCTCGGCCGTATTCTTCGAGCCGAACAGGCGGCCGAAGAAATTCTGCTGCTCGATCTTCTCGCCCGT
>DJWC01000059.1 GCA_002441445.1 Pusillimonas sp. UBA6240 | reverse complement strand
GCCTTCTGGCGGGGCCCTACTGCCGGTGCGGCAGTAAGCGCCACGTTGGAGTGGCGCCGGATGAACTACCCGAGGGGTAGTTGCGACTGCCATTAGGCAGTGAAGTAACGATAATCCTAAAATGCCTGGCAGGCAAGTAGAGGAAAACACGAATATGCGGGTATTGACAAGCTGGTCGGTAATTCTGTTATTACTAGCTGGTTGCGCCGGGCGTGGCGAATCCGGCGCAGCGGAGCAGGCGGGCAGCCGATCGGGGGTGGAGTTCTACGGGACGCTCGATGTGGGTGTGGGCCACCAGAGCCACTCCCGCTGAAGCGGTGGCATGCGGGACTATGCTCGGGCGGAGACGGCCTCCAGGACGCTGGCCCCGAAGATGCCCGAGCGGCGCGGCATCCATAGATACCGGGATGGGACTAGGCCATTCGGGCAACTGCGTATTATGCTGATATCGTTATATTAATTATATTAAGCATCGACCGGGGCAGGCGATTCCGGCGCTGCGGAATCCTTATTCCGGTCTGCCATGGGAGTTGCAAGATTCGCTGAGGACTGTGTTTTATGAACCAGCACATGAAAGAGATAAAAGTCGTGGTGGGTGATTGGAAGTCATGCAGGGAAGACGCTATGGCCATACGCCATGAGGTCTTCGTGGAAGAGCAGCACGTGCCGCCGGAACTGGAAATGGATGCGCAAGACGAGCAGTGCGTGCATGCGGTGGCTTATGATGCCCAGGGCAGGGCTTTGGGCACCGGACGCCTGCTGGAAAGCGCACACATAGGGCGTATGGCGGTCCGCTCAGCCTACCGCAGTTGCGGGGTGGGGTCCAGCATACTGGTGGAATTGATGAACGAAGCGCGGCGCAGGCACTATATGGAAGTCGTGCTTGCCGCGCAACTGGACGCCCAGCCGTTTTATGCCAAGCACGGTTTCGTGGCTGAAGGCGGAGTCTTCATGGACGCCGGCATACAGCACGTTACGATGCGGCGCGCGTTGACTGTCTGACCGCGAGACAAAGCTTAGATCTCATCATGCACGGCGAGGCCAGGCGAGGCAAGGCACTGTCACCTGCCGTTAAATGCGCCGTCCTAAAGGCCGATTTGGCCGCGTCCCCTCGGCGCAGATCCAGATACGGGCAGCCAACAAAAAACCCAGCTAAGTGTTTAATTTAGCTGGGTATTCTGTATGTAGCGATGGTGCCCAGGAGAGGACTNNCTACCAATTCCGCCACCTGGGCACAACGAGGGCGAAGTATACACTAAATATTCGGGCTGCGCGGGCGCCAGCCCCCTTTTCCATAAAAAAGCGCCGGATTCGATGCATGAGCGGTTTCTCGCGCCGCGCGCCGCCGCGTTCGAGCATAGGATCGCCGACCCCGGACAAGGCGATCAACGCGATTCCATCGTGTCCATGCTGCCCTTGACGGCGGAGCAGAAAGCGGCCTTCCCCGGCATCGGCCCGTACACGCTGGATGGATTCATCGAGAAGATCGGGGCGCGCCAGATCACCTGCCCGACCCTGTTGACCGCGGCGGAAGGCGATCCCACAGCGAGCGCCGCCGAGAAGCTGTTTTCGGCGCTCGAGGTCTCGCGCAAGAAACTTGCTTGCTTCACCCATGCCGATGGCGCCGGCGGCCATTGCGAGGCATTGAACCGCAGCCTCTACCACCAGCGCAGTTTCGACTGGCTCGACGAAACCTTTGCCATGGTCGAGTAAGCCTCGGCCGCCCCCAATACGGCGTCCCCATCAGCCTATCATGCCGCGCAGCCGCTCTTCCATATTCTTGGCCGTTTCCTTTACCTGCTCGACAAATTGGGCCACGATCAGCGAACGCGGACGGTTGGCGAACAGGAAGCGGGGCTCCACGGCTATCATGGGCTCGAATCGCCTGGCGACAAGTTGCGGAAAAGCGCCGGAAAGCAAACTAAAGGGATCCACCAGCGCGATGCCGTTGACCTCCGAAACGATGGAACATGCGGTAATCGTGCTGTTCGTCGCAAAAGAGAGATCGAGCGTCGTCCCGCGCGAATGAAAAGCTTCGCGTAAATGCCAATTCGTAAGGGTGTCGTCACCGAAAGACACCAGCAATTGGCCGGCAAGGTCTTCTGGTGTCAGCATCGAGCGCGCGGCGAACGGATGGTCGCCACGCATCACGCATACGACTTCCGCGTGGCAGAAGCTTTCTTCCTGAAGGGATGAACTGGGCGCCGGAACGTCCAGCACACCAATATCCGCCTGATTGGTATTCACGTACTCTACGACATGGCGGGTCGGCAGCGCCCTTACATCGACCGACACGAGAGAATGATCTTTATAGAAGCGGCCGATGGCATGGGCCAGCGCGGAAATCGCAATGGTCGACGATGCGGCGATGGTCAACCGCCCTCTCAAGCCATGGCGAATTTCAGTTGCTATCTGCTCGACCGATTCGAGATTGCCAAACAAGCGCTCGACCTCCGGCAACAGGGCCTCCGCCTCCGGCGTGCTGACCAGGCGCCCGCCCAGACGATGAAACAGCGTAAGGCCCAGCGCATCCTCGAGCAGACGCAATGCCTTCGTGACCGCCGGCTGGGATATATACAAAATGCGCCCCGCGGCCGTGACAGACCCCGTCTTCATGACAATCCGGAAAATTTGCAGATGACGTACGTTCAGCATGAAAAAGCCATAACTTTTAGGAATCTTCAAGATGCCTAAATTGTATTAGCCATTATAGGGGCCGGTAAATATACTTTGCTATCAATGCCCGTTTTCACGACAGGCATACCCTTGCAAAAAGTCACCGGGAGGTCCTTGTAGTGAGCGTTCCAAATTATTCGACATGGCAAGCCAAGGCAAAAGAGATCCAGCCTGAATGGCGAGCGTTCATCGACGGCCGATACGTCGAATCGCTCTCGGGAAAGACGTTCGAAACCATCAATCCCGCCACCGGCAAGGTGATCGCGAATATCGCGTCTTGCAGCGCTGAAGACGTGGATCTTGCCGTGCGGTCGGCCCGCAAGGCGTTCGACAGCGGCGTCTGGTCGCGCTGCGCCCCCGCCGAACGTAAACGGGTGCTGCTTAAATTCGCGGAAAGCCTGATGGCGCATCGCGAGGAATTGGCGCTGCTGGAATCCCTGGATGTCGGTAAACCGATCACCAACGCCTATAACGGCGACATCGTCAGCTCGGCGACTTGCATCCAATGGTACGCCGAAGCCATCGATAAGCTCTATGGCGAAACCGCGCCTTCGACCGACGACATGACCACCCTTATCATGCGCGAACCGCTGGGCGTCGTGGGCGCTGTCGTGCCCTGGAATTACCCGTTGTCGATGGCCTCATGGAAGCTCGGACCCGCGCTGGCCGCGGGGAATTCGGTGATCCTGAAGCCGGCCGAGCAATCGCCTCTTACCGCCATTCGCATCGCCCGGCTGGCAGCCGAAGCCGGCGTGCCCGACGGCGTGCTGAATGTGATTCCCGGGTTCGGCGAAAACGCGGGCCGGGCCCTGGGGCTGCACATGGATGTGGATTGCATAGGCTTCACCGGCTCGACCGAGGTCGGCAAGCTCTTCCTGCAATATGCCGGCCAGTCCAACCTGAAACGCGTCGGCCTGGAATGCGGCGGGAAAAGCCCGCACATCGTCATGGCGGACTGCCCCGATCTGGATGCCGCGGCCCGCGCCGTAGCGATGGGCATCTTTGCGAATTCCGGCCAAGTATGCAATGCCGGCTCGCGCCTGATCGCGGAAGAGTCCATCAAGGACCGCCTGCTCGAGAAAGTAGCGGAGGTGGCCAAGGAACTCGTCATTGGGGATCCGCTGGATCCGGCGACCAAAATGGGGCCAGTGGTCAGCCAGAGCCAGCACGATCGTGTACTGGGCTATATCGGCGCCGGCCAAGAGCAAGGCGCGCGGCTGAGGCTGGGAGGCAATGCCCTCCGCAAGGACAGCGGCGGCTATTTCATCGAGCCTACTGTGTTCGACGGCGTGCAAAGCACCATGAAGATTGCGCAGGAGGAAATCTTCGGGCCGGTGTTGTCGACGATCCCCTTCAAAAACTTCGATGACGCGCTGGCGATCGCCAATGACACGATCTATGGCCTTGCCGCCGGGATCTGGACCAGCGACCTGGGGCGCGCCCACCGGGCCGCGAAACGGCTGCGGTCTGGCGTGGTGTGGGTCAATTGTTTCGACAAGGGCAATATGTCCTCGCCTTTTGGAGGCTTCAAGCAATCCGGCTTCGGACGCGACAAATCCATGCATGCGTTCGACAAATACATGGACTGGAAGGCCGTCTGGATCGCGTCCTAGCCTTCATCGCAGCACATTTTCCAATCCAACGGAGGAGTCACATGAACAAGAAATTTCCACAGCGCAACGACCCGGCCCGGCAATCCGGCCAAGCAGTCGAACCATCGAGAAGATCCATACTCAAGACCGCCGGCATTCTGGCGGGTTCCAGCGTGCTGGGCTTTCCCGCCATCGTTCGCGCGCAGGCCAAATCGATAACGGTCACATGCTGGGGCGGGTCATACGAGGCGGCGGTACGCAAGTCCTTTGCCGAACCGTTCACCAAAGAAACCGGCATAGGCGTTACGCTGGTCAACAGCGCCGATCTGCCGCGCATGAAAGTCCAGGTCGACAGCAAGAACGTATCCTGGGACGTCTTTGACAGCATTGGCCCGCAGATCATGGCAGGATCGGAAGCGGGCCTGTGGGAAACCATAGACACCGCCATCGTCGACACCTCGGGGCTGATACAGCAAACCGGACCGGACCATGTGGGCACGTATTTTTATGCGGGCGGCATCGGCTTCGACCCAGCTCGCCACCCGGAAGGCAAGCATCCGACGAACTTTGCCGAGTTCTGGGACGTCAAGGCATTCCCCGGACGCCGCGGCTTGCGCTCGCGGATAAGCGAGAACCTGGAGATGGCGCTGTTGGCCGATGGCGTAGACCCGAACAAACTCTATCCCCTGGACATCGAAAGAGGCTTCAAGGCGCTTGACCGCATCAAGCCCGCCATCCAGAAGTGGATAGAAACCACGCCGGAGACGGTCACGCTCATAGGCAGCAAGGAACTCGACTTTACATACACGTATCTGAGCCGTGTGCTGCCCGCCAAGGCGGCGGGCATGTCGGTGGCGATATCCTTGCGGCAAACGCTCAATAGCCTGGAATATCTCGCCGTGCCGAAATACGGCAAGAAGACCAAGGAAGCCATGCAGTATGTGGCCTTCTGCCTGCGGCCGAAACAGCAGGCGGCATTCTGCGAACAGGTCACGTTTTCTCCGAACGCGGCCAAGGCGCTCGAACTCGCAAGCGAACAAGCCAAAGCCAACATGCCGGACATGAACGATCCCAATTGCGTCATCATCAATGACGCTTGGTGGGGCAAGCATTATGAGCAACTGCAGCGCCGCTTCACTGAATGGATGCTGACCTGAGCGCGTGGCGGAACCATGATGCATAAGCTGAACACGGGGACGGTCGTCGCCCTGCTTCTCCCTCTTTGCGCGCTGATGCTGGTCTTCTTCTTGTGGCCCTTGGGCCTGGTGGGCTGGACCAGCATCTACGACAACGGGCTGACGCTGGATGGCTATACCCGGGTCGCCACCAGCTCCTTGATACACAAAGTAATGGAAAACACGCTGGAAATCAGCGTCATTGCGACGCTGACCAGCCTGGTGCTCGGCTATGCGATCGCCATGCACTTGGCCCGCATGTCGCCCGCGAGGCGCGGCCCCTATCTTGTCATGGTCATGCTGCCCTTCTGGACCAGCATCCTGGTGAAAAGCTTTGCATTCACCATCGTTCTGGGCAATGCCGGAATCATCAACCAGTTCCTCCAATGGATCTCGGGAGGATCCTGGCATATCGAGATGCTTTTCAACCGCGTTGCCGTCGTCGTCGGCATGACGAACTATCTGCTGCCCTTTATGGTTCTGCCCATCATGGCCAGCCTGCTGAACCAGAACCGCAACCTGAAGTTCGCCGCGGAAATCATGGGTGCGGGCCCTTTGCGGATTTTCACCCGCATCACGCTTCCTTTGAGCTTGCCGGGCGTCTTTGCCGGCGTCCTGATGTGCCTGACGCTTTCGCTGGGCATGTACATTACGCCGGCGCTGCTGGGCGGCCGGCAAGACATGATGCTTGCCAACCTGGTTGATTTCTATACACGGCAGACATTGGATTGGACGCTGGCGTCCGCCATCGCCATCGTGCTTCTCGTGTTTTCATGCGCTTTGATCCTTATGCTGATCCGCGCTCAACGCAATCAAGAAGCGGCGAACTGATGATGAAGACTCGCACTCGCAAGCAGAGCAGGGACACAAGGCGCGCCTGGTCGCGCTTGGGCGGCGCGCTGGCCTGGGTCGGCTATCTTTTTCTTCTTCTGCCCAGCCTGATCATCATTCCTGTATCGTTCGGCGGCGGGCAAGAGCTGGCTTTTCCCCCGAAGTCTTTCTCTCTGGATTTATTCATCCAATTCTTCAACGATGCGGGCTGGTGGACGACGGCCGTCCAGAGCGCCGTCGTCGCCGTCGCCACGACCGCTCTTTCGCTCTTGGCGGGCGTTCCCGCGGCCTACGCGTTCTCGCGCAGCGACTTCCCGGGCCGCAGGGCGCTGGAGATGCTGGCGCTGGCGCCGATGCTGGTCCCGGTCATCGTGCTGGGGCTGGGCATGTATATGCATCTGGCGGCGATGCAGATGGTTAATACCTTGCTGGGCGTCGTCATGGCGCACACCGTTCTGGTGCTGCCTTTCATGCTGGTCTGCGTCTCGTCCGGGCTGCGCCATGCCGATCCCGCCCTGGAAACCGTCGCCCTCATGATGGGCGCCAGCCGGTTGCGAATCTTCGTCCAAGTCGTTCTGCCGCAGATACGCAGCTCGGTGATCGTAGGAGCGCTCTTCGCCTTTCTGATCTCGTTCGACGAGGTCGTCATCGCCTATTTCATCACCGGCCCCGACTCCACCACCCTGCCGGTAAAGATGTACAGCGCGATCCGCTGGGAAATCTCGCCAATTCTAGCGGCGGTCTCGACACTGCTCACCCTGCTTTCACTTGCGATATGCCTGACTCTCATGGCGCTTCAGCCACCGAAACCTCAAGCCGATCAATAAAGGAACATCATTAACATGGCTTCCACCGCTTACGATGCTGTAATCATTGGCGCAGGACACAACGGCCTTGTCTGCGGCGCCTACCTGGCGCGCAAAGGAATGAGAGTCTGCCTGCTGGAACGGCGCCATCTCATCGGCGGCGCCGCGGTCAGCGAGGCGGTATGGCCGGGCTATCGCGTATCGGTCGCGTCCTACACGATGGCGCTCCTGCAGCCGCGCATCATCCAGGAACTCGAACTGGCCAGATATGGCTTCGAAGTCATCCCGCCCACACCCATGGTCCACTTCTTCGGCCAAGGGAAAACCTTGGTGATGGGCGCCCATGACCAAAAGCTCGCCTCGGACATCGCCCGCTTCCATCCGGACGATGCCCAGGCTTATGCGCCGTATCGCGAGCATATGACGGCCCTGGGCGCCGCCGTCAGAGAGATGTTGTGGGAAGTGCCGCCGGATCCGGCCTCGAAGGCAATCTCAGAACGCGCGCGGCTGCTGCGGATGGCACTCAAGTATCGCAATCTCGGGCAAAGCTTCTACGACATTTATGATGTGCTGACGCTCAGCGCCCGCGATTTTCTCGCTAGATGGTTCAAGTCCGACGAAATGATCACCGCGCTGGGGTTCTATGCGGGATGCGGCGGGGCCAATACCAGCCTGTGCTCGCCCGGATCCGCCTATGTATTGCTTCGCGGCTACATCCGGGATCACACGACGGCGGCGGGGCCAGCCGGCTTCGTGCGAGGAGGCATGGGCAGCATTTCGGAGGCGATAGCGGCTTCCGGCCGGGCCCATGGCATGGAAGTGCGATGCAATGCATCCGTGGACGGCGTCGTGCTGCGCGATGGCTGCGCCGCGGGGGTTCGGCTGGACACCGGGGAAACGCTGTCCGCGAAGCTGGTCGTATCCAATGTCGCGTCCAAGATTCTTTTCCGTAAGTTGCTTCCGTCAACGGCAGTGCCGGAAGACTTCTTGCGCCGCATCGGCCACATTCGCGACAAATCGACCGCCTTCAAGGTCAACCTCGCGATGAAAAAGCTGCCGACCTTCAAGGACTTCGATCCTCGCAGCGCCGGATTCGACTATCCTGCGCAAGCTCGATTCGCGTCCTCCGTGGCGCAGATGGAGCAAGCCTATGATGCATCGAAGTACGGGAAAATTTCCGCGCGCCCCGCTTTGGTGATGCTGACGCCGAGCAAGCTGGATCCCACCGTTGCGCCCGAAGGAAAGCACCTGGTGAGCATATTCGGGCAGCATGCGCCCTACGATCTGGATGGAAGAAGCTGGGACGAAGCCCGGGAAGGCCTGTATGCCACAGTCCTGGATACCCTCGCCGAACACATACCCGATATCCGCGAATGCATCGATGACGCCCAGGTGCTGTCCCCCGTGGACCTGGAGCGGATCTTCAACCTGCCCGGCGGGCACGTGCATCATGGCGAGCTCAGCATGGACCAGATCTTCTTCCGGCGCCCGGTACAAGGGGCCGCCGATTACCGGACGCCCGTCAAGAATCTTTATCAATGCGGCGCCTCGGTGCATCCCGGCGGCGGAGTCACCGGCGTACCGGGGCACAACGCGGCCCAAGTCATCCTGCGATCGCGTAACACGAAGAGGCAAGACACATGAATATGGTTGAGCTACGCCAGGTTTCAAAACAGTATGGCAATGTCACCGCCCTTTCGACCATCGACCTGGCGGTCTCGGAAGGCGAGTTCGTCACTTTGCTGGGGCCTAGCGGTTCGGGCAAGACGACGCTATTGAATCTGATCGCAGGGATGATCGGCCCTTCATCGGGCCGCATCTTCATCAAGGGGGAAGACGTAACCGAAAGCCCGCCCAGCCAGCGCAAGCTCGGCATGGTTTTCCAGAATTACGCTCTGATGCCCCATATGACCATCTTCGAGAACATCGCCTTCCCGCTGCGCGTCCGCCATGTGCCGAAAGCCGAAATCGAGCAACGTGTGCACGATGTCCTCAAGCTGATCAAGCTCCCCGACATAGGAAAACGCAAGCCGAAAGAGCTGTCCGGCGGCCAGCAGCAGCGGGTTTCGCTGGCTCGTTGCATAGTCTACAACCCGGCATTGATCCTGTTGGATGAACCCTTGGGGGCACTCGACAAAAAGCTGCGCGAACAAATGCAGCTGGAAATCCGGCGCATCCATGCCGAACTGGGCATCACCATGCTCAACGTCACCCATGACCAGGACGAGGCCCTGACGATGTCCGATCGCATCGTCCTGATGAATGAGGGAAGAATCGAACAGATCGCGCCGCCGGAACAGCTGTATTTCCGACCCGATACAGTATTCGCGGCGGACTTCATCGGCACCGCGAACCTCATCCGCGGCACGGTCGGCTCTATCGGCGATGGCCTCATCACCGTATCCACGCCTCATGGGAGCCTGAGAAGCATACGCCCGAACGCCGCGCTGCAGAGCGGAGCCGCCGTCACGCTGGTGATCCGGCCCGAAAGCATCCGCTTCGTCGATCATGGCCATAGCGATGCCGGCCAGCAGATTCTTACCGGCAAAATGTCGGACTCCATCGTGCTGGGAAGCGTGGTCAAGCATCATATTCAACTGAATGAATCCCAGCAAATCATTCTGCTGGAACCCAACCGCAGAGACAGGCCGGTAGTGCCCAGAGGCGCCTCGGTGAATATCGGCTGGTCCCTCGAGGATACGCAAACCTTGATCTGATTTTTTAGCAATCGGCCAACAATCGGAGTCTACAATTGAGTACACAGTCTCAGACCGTGGCGGACGAGCTCGCCCGCAGGAAGCGCGAAGAATGCCTCGATCTCCCGGAATCGCTGGGAGATCTGGTACGCGACCAAGCCGCGCTGATGGGCGATCAGAAACTTGCCGTCTGGTTCGAACAGGATCGTTCGCTGACCTACCGCGAGCTCGATCAAATGGCCAGCGCACTGGCCAGCAGTCTATCCAGGAAGGGCGTGCGCAAGGGCAGCCACGTCGCCGTGCTTCTTGGCAACACGCCCGCCTATCCCCTGACGTGGGTCGCCCTGGGCCGCCTGGGCGCGGCGATGGTGCCGGTCAATACCGCCTACACCAGCGACGAGATCGCTTTCATTCTCAAGGATTCCGACGCGCAATACCTGATCATTGACGCCACCCACATATCCAAGCTCGAAGGCGTCTTGCCCACGCTCGAACTGCTGGACGAAAGCAGGGTTTTCGTGGCGGGCGATGCCGGCCATCCCAATGCCTGGGAAACGCTCGTCGAACAGGGCGACCCGTCCTTTGCGCCCGACTATAAGGTAAGCCGCAACGATCTGCTCAATATCCAGTACACATCCGGCACAACCGGCTTTCCAAAAGGGTGCCTGCTAAGCCATGACTACTGGGTCATCCATGCGCACAACTCGGCGCGCCACCGCCGCCCCGCCGATAGCGGGATCAAGAATGTACTGATCTGGGCGCCCTTCTTCTACATGGACCCCATGTGGCAGTTTCTGATGACGATCAGGCTGGGAGGCACTTGCTGGATCGCCAACCGGATGAGCCTGACCCACTTCTTGTCCTGGCTGATCGACTATCGCATTCATTACTGCATTTTCCCCGAGCCCGCCCTGACCGTGCATCCGCCTTCTGAGCGCGACAAGCAAACCTGCCTGCGATACATCAGCGTGTACAGCTGGACCGAGCGCGCCCGGCGCGAGGTGATGGGCCGATTCAATGTCATCGCCAGGGAGGCATATGGAATGACAGAGATCGGGACCGGAACCCTTGTGCCTGAATGGGCTTGCGACAAGGCGCTGATGAGGACTTGCGGCTTGCCGGCCGCCTTTCGGGAGCTTCGCATACTGAACGATGAAGGCTCGGAGGTTGCCCCCGGCGAGACCGGCGAGCTGTGGGTCAGCGGCCGCAGCATCTTCTGGGGATACTACAAGCGCCCCCAGGCCAATGCCGAAAGCTTCCGCGGAAAATGGTTTCGCACCGGCGACCTCTTCCGTCAGGATGAAGACGGTTTCTACTACCTCGTTGGACGCATCAAGGAAATGATCAAGCGTTCGGGCGAGAACATCGCGGCCAATGAAGTGGAAGCGGTCCTGCGCAGCCTGCCCGGCATAGAAGAGGCGGCGGCCATTCCAGTACCCGATCCCTTGCGCAGGGAAGAAGTCAAAGCCTACCTCAAGCTCAGGGCGGGGTTGTCCGTATCGGAATTGCCGCCCGAGGCTGTGCTTGCCCATTGCGCCAAGCACTTGGCGGCCTTCAAGGTGCCGCGCTATTTGCAGTACATCGAAACGGATTTCCCGCGGACGCCTTCGCGGAAAATCGCCAAGAAGCGTCTTATTCAAGAGATGCGTGATCCCTTTGAGAACACATACGACGGCCAGGAAAAACGCTGGCGCTAAGTCCGCTTTCCAACGACTGCCATAGAGGACCATCGTGTTTATCGATTTTTCCAGCCGCCCGCCCTTGCCTGAATTCGCGGGCAATGCACCGCATCTCAGCAACTATCGGCGTGTATACAAACGCACCGAAACCGAGGTCAGCCAGCGCGCCGCCGCGGATCCATTGGCTGAATATCTGGCCACCTACGAGCGCTTGAACGCCCGCGCGGTCGTAGTGAAAGCGCGGGACTTGACCTCGACTTTCGGTTTCAAGATATCCAACGAGAGCGTGGCGAATTTTTGCAAAACGCAGGGCGACCGCTACCTGGGGTTCGCGGGGGTGGACCCGCACCGCGGTGCGAGCGCCATAGGCGAGTTCGAGACGGCGATACGCGAACTGGGGCTGCGGGGCTTGAACCTTCAGTGTTTCGAGCACAAGCTGGATATCGACGACGAAAAGCTTTATCCGCTCTACGCCAAATGCATCGAGCTCGATGTCCCGGTGAATATTCATTGCGGCATCAATTTTTCCACCAAGACTTCCATGTCGCATGGGCACCCATTGGCGTTGGACAGAGTCATGTGTACATTTCCCGATCTTCGCGTATGCGCGTCTCCACCGGGATGGCCCTGGATAAACGAACTGCTGGCGGTGGCATGGCGCCACCCGAATGTATGGATCGGCACATTGGCCATTCGCCCCCGGCTCATGGCCACCCCTCATTCCGGATACGAACCTCTTTTGCAATATGGCAAAACGGTTTTGAAGGACAAAATGATTTTCGGCAGCGCTTTTCCCATGATGCCGGTAGAGAGCGCGCTGGACGAATTCATCGCCCTGGACATGCCCGAAGAAATACGGGCGCGGTGGCTCGAAGGCAACGCCCGAACCTACCTGCGCATTTGACGCCGCCGACGATTACGCATGCCATTTGACGCCGCGGATCGAACCCGTGTCGATTTCAGGCGACCGGCGCGGGCCGGCGTCGAGTTCCTGGAAAATTTGCGCCCTGGTTTTATCGTCCACGGGTTCTGCGAGGAAGCCCTTGCCGCCTATTTCTGCGGCGATTTCGCCGGCGCGGCCGGGGAAGGTGTTTTTTTGAATGTGGCGGGGCCCAGAGTCTTGCAGGGATCGGGCCTCTGGGCCGCGGGCACGACCACGTTGCGATCATATTCCGCCCGGGGGGCCGGCTGTTCCGTATAGCCGACGGCCAGTATGCCTTTCTCGGGCAGCCAGCGCGGCACCCCTTGGTCCTTGCGTACATGGCCGTTGCCGGCCAGCAGCACCAGCGGCCGGCCCGGCGTAACGGCGCGCCGTATCAGCCAGGCCATCGTCGCGTCGCGCGCGATCTGGGCGACGGCCATGCCTTGTTGCAGGGATGCGGGCAGCATGCCGCAGTGCGCCTCGGCGACTTCGTCGACCTGGCGCTTCAATAGATCGGGCGGCGGGCCATCCCGCAAGCCCATGCCTGCGAGTTCATCCGGCGTGAATACGGCGCCCAGCCCTTCCCTCATGGCGCGCCCGGCATCGGCGCGCGATAAATTCACCGCAAGCAAGGGCAAACGGTATTGCAAAGCCAGCTCGATCACCGGTTGGTAATAGGCCCAGTTCCAGCCGGACTTGCCGGGCGATGCCAGGTCAATCACGCAGGCGGCGTCGCGGCAGGATTGCATCGCTTCATCCAGGGCCGGCTGGCGCTCGCGGTCGAACTGTTCCATGGCGACGGCAGGCCGCCAGCCGGCCCGCAAGGCGCTCGCCATCGCCTCGGTGCGCAGGCGATGGCCGTCCGGGTTGTCATGGACCTCGCCCAACAGCACTACGGCGTGCTTCGGCAAGCTATCCGCCAGGCCTGCGCCGCCATCGCCGAAAGCGCCATCGGCCGCGGGGGTCACGCCGCAAGCGGACAAACCCGTCAGCGGCAAGGCGGCGGCCATGAGCAGGCGAGCGAGCCGCCGGGCGGCAAACGATGATGGTACGCGTAAATTCAGAGGAATCATGCCGGTATGCTTTGAATACTTCGAATGCGTTGAATGCCGGGGGCGCTTTGGATGCTGTCAAAGCGCTCTTACATGGCGGCCTCGACATGGCGGCGGCATCCGCCGCCTTTCCGCATTATCCATCAAAGCAGGCACAGGCGAAGCAAGCACAGATGAAGGAAACACAAACGGCTGGCAGCCGCTTGAAGGGCCCGCCATGCGACCGCCGGCGCGGTCAGGCCAAGGATACCTTTGCCTGGTGCTCGGCGACCCGGCCGGTGTCTTCTTTCCACTGAAAGCGCATTTCCCCGCCCTGCCGCGGCGTCACGTCGAAGCGCAGGTAGGGGTTGGCGGCCAGCGAGCGATGGTAGACGGCCTTGATCAGCGGCCGGCCATCGAGCGTCGCCTCGAAGGCGTCGATGATGCGTTGCGGAGGCGTGGCGCCGCCGCCGTCCTGCGCGAGGCCCGTCGTCATGGGATGATTGATCATCGTCAGGACTTCGCCGGGCGCGCCCGCCTTCCAGTTCTTGGGCATGCGCACCCGCACTTGCATGTCCGTCGATCCGTCGGCGGGCGCCGCCGGCGCAATGCAGCCGCTGGTGGTCACGCGGACCTCGCGTTCGGCGACGATCAGCCGGCCGTCATGGCTGCGCGCCAATGCAATGACGGTCTGGGACTCGCTCAAGCGGATGCGGGTGGCGATGTTCAGCGGCCCGATTTCAGGCCCGAACTCGAAAGACGCCACCTCGGCGGTAGGGTTGCGCGGCGCGAAAAGCTCGACGCTGCGGATGCCTGCGGCGGCGTCCGATTTGATGGATACCGGCACGGAAGAGCCGTCCTCCGCGACCAAGGGCAATTCAATGCTCAGGCCGCCAGTGGACACCGCGGCGCCGCCGATGCGCTCGCGCAAGGTCTGCACGCGCCGCCATTCCTGCGCACGCAGCGCGGCCGGCAAGGCGAGCGCGGCCAGGCCCGCCGCGGCCGCCTGCAGCACCCCGCGGCGCGTTGTCAGCCTGCCGCCGGGCATGATGGCCCCGCTGGGACGAGACGATACATCGATCATGTTTCAGCATCCGCAATAAAACGCCGCGACCTCGCGTAGGCAAGGCGTGCGCCGGCCATGATGGCCAGGGCGGCGACCATGGAACTATAGGCGAGCGTGGACAGGCCTGTCAGCCCTTGCCCAATGGAACAACCCAGCGCCAGGGCGCCGCCCGCCCCCATCAGCGCCCCTCCCGCCATATAGCGGGACATTTGCCGCGGCGATTCGAAGCCCTGCAAGCGCCATTCCCCGCGCAAGAGCGCGGCGACCAACGCCCCCGCGAGCACCCCCAGCACCACCGCCACGCCAAAGCGCAGGCTTACGCCCGTGGCGATCATGGCGTACTGTATCGTGTCGCCGATAGGCGCGACAAAGGTCAGCGACGCCACCGGGACGGGCTCGAAATCGTCCGCGCCCAGCCAGCCGGTTGCCAGCCAGCCCGCCGCCACCAGGATGCCTATTATCGCGCCGCCCGCGAGGTCCGGCAGCCCGTCGCGTAACGGGCGGCGCCGGAATGCGAACCAGGCCAGCCCGGCCGCCGCCGCCCAGACGACCACGGAGCGGAAGACGCCGCTCGGCGCCGCCCCCGCATCGAGCGTCACCGGCGTCAGCCCCGCCAAGAGCGCCCGCAGCGGCGCGGCCACGCCCGTCAATGTCATGTGAGCGGCAATCCCCAGGCAAATCAGCACGACGAAAGAACGCAGATTGCCCTGCCCCAGCAATACCAGCGCGCGGGCGCCGCAGCCATTGGCCAGCGCCATGCCGTAGCCGAACATCAAGCCGCCCAGCGGCAGCAGCAGCCAGGAGAAGGCCGGCGCCATATAGAGCGAGCGCGACAGGTCGACCAGGCCCGCGCCGGCGAGAAGCTGCGTGCCCAGCAGCGCTGTCGCCAAAGCCAGCGCGAAGGCCTGCAGTTTGTAGCCGCTGCCGCCCGACCAGTATTCCCGCAGGCCGCGATGCAGACAGAAGCCCGTGAGTTGGCCGCAGGCGCCGAACACCACCCCTATGAGCGCGCCCAGCGCAAGCACCAGTTCAAAATGTGACATGCCCGATATTCAACGATGTGGTTACGGCCGGCCCGTATAGATAAGGCGCAAGGCGCCGCCGCTTAAACCCGCGTCCCCCAGCAATCGAGGGCTATCGCGTTATACCACGCCGCACCGTAGTCCGCCTCCAGCTTGCGGAACGCCACGTCCGCATCCTTGGGGCTGACGCCGCCGGACAGCTCCGCCAGCTTGCCTTCCCGCACGCCATAGGTGTGCGCCACTGAAATGCCGTAGTCGGGCGCAATCAGGCTGTAGCAAGTATTGGTGAAGAATGCCTCGGAAGGTTCTTTGCCCGCCAGGGCCGCCACGATAGCCGCCGCCGCCACCTTGGCCTGGGCGTTCGCGCTGAAACCGGATTTGGGCATGGGCGCCGCCACCGTGGCGTCCCCCACCACGTAGATGCCCGGCGCCTGCCGGGATTCGAACGTTGCGGGGTCGACCGGTACCCAGCCGCTTTCGTTGGTCACCCCCGCGCGCTCGGCGATCGCTCCCGCTTTCTGCGGCGGAATGATATTCAGCATGGAGGCTTTATGAATCTGGCCGAATTCCGTTTCAACCGACAAGGCCTTGGCGTCCACGCGCACGACCTTGCCGTCCTTGGCCAGCGGAACCCATTCGATCATGCCGCCGTAAAAGCGCTTCCAGCCATCCTGGAACAAGCCCTGCTTGGAGAATGCGTCTTTCGAATCGAGGACCAGCACCTTGGACTTGGGCTTGTTGTGCTTCAAATAATGCGCCACCATGCTGACCCGTTCGTAAGGCCCCGGCGGGCAGCGGAAGGGATTGGCCGGCGCCGCCATCAGGAAAACGCCGCCATCGGGCATCGCTTCAAGCTGCTTCTTGAGCAAAACGGATTGCTCGCCTGCCTTCCACGCGTGCGGGGCCAGCTGAGCCGCAGCCGCATCGTAGCCTTCCAGGGCATTCCAGCGAAAGTCGATGCCGGGCGACAACAACAGCTTGTCGTAGGCCAGCTTCCGGCCGCCGGCCAGGCTGACCGTCCTGGCATTTGCATCGACCCCTTCCGCGTAGTCGTGGACGACATTCACTCCAAGGGCGCGCAGCTCGTCAAAACCGTGGCCTTGCTGTTCGAAAGTGCGCAGGCCGCCGAAGTAAAGATTGGTGAAAGGGCAGGTGTAGTAACGCTGGGCCGGCTCGACCAGGGTGACGTCGATGGAAGGGTTGCGCCGCTTGATGTATTTGGCCGCCGTGGCGCCGCCGAAACCGCCGCCCACCACTACCACGCGGCCTCCTACCGGACGCGCATACGCCGGCACGGACAGCAGCAGCGCCGCCGATGCCCCCGCTTTGCCCACTGAAGCCAGCCACTGGCGCCTCGAAATCTTGATGGAACGATTCATCTTCTTCAGTCCTTCTTGCCGGGCTGAGCTTGCGCCGGAATTTGTGAAAAATGGCGAGCGAGCGCGTTGAGCTCGTCGTCGCTATAACCCTTGACCAGGCGGTTCATGATGGTCGTGCCGGCCGGCGGCGCGTCCGATTTGAAGGCTTTGAGCTGAGCGGCCAGAATGCTTTCCGGCCGGCCGGCAAGGGAAGGCGTGCCGCCCGGCGAGCGGCCGTCGGTGCCATGGCAATTGGCACAGGCGCCGGCCACGACGCTGACGTCGAAGATCGATTGGGCCTTGGGCTGGATAAAGGGAAGAAGCGCGCCGCCCAGGGCGAAGGCCCCGAGCAAGGCAAAGGCTTTCGCCTGATTAAAAAAAGTTGTCCGCACAGACATGGATGGCCTCGCCACGGTTAAGCAATGTGACGCATAGTAACGAGGCAATCTCGTATAACCAACAACGTTTTGAGCCGTTGTTTATAGCCTGGGGTTATGAAATTCGATCAGATGCTGCGCACTACTTCGGCCTTGAGATCCGATAATACTTCCATGACCGCATCGCATTGTTTGGCGCTGCGGGGGTGGATGACCAATGACCAGCGCCCCTCCTTCGTCGCGGTTTGCACGCGCTGGATGACGAGCTGATGGTCCGGCCTGGCCGTAACTAGCCCGCCCAGCAGCATCCCGCCTATGGCGGCAAAGAAAACAATGGCCCCGGCGCTGAACCAGGGCGAGGAAACGACGGCGGGCACCCCATAGGCATGGAGCAGCCACCAGAACAGCGCGCCCGCCACCACGCCCGCCGCGCCCAGTATCGTGTGGGCCCGCACGGCGGTGCGCGCAAAGCCTTTTGTTTCCGGCTCGAGCTTGCGTGAGAATTCCTTTTCATAGGGTTTGACCATGCGCAGTTGGGTGGCCTGCAGTCCAGTGGAATGAATGGAGGCTGCCGCCGTCGCGGCGGCCGATTCCGTGTCGAAGATTGCCGCGATCTTGGTGGTGGCGCGTTCACCGAATAGTGATTGCCATGCCATGCTATGCCTCCTTTCACTTTCAACCGTCTGAAAAGCAAGCATATTTCGTGCCTGGAAAGCAGGCCGGCGGGCGCTAGCCGCCCGCGTACCATTACGGCATTTGCGCATGCCGCGACGGCCTCCGAACGCTTGGAAGCCGGCCGGCCGGCCGGACCGGAAGGCGGCAGCCGAAAGCGCCCGCCGGGTCAGCCCATAGCTTCCCCGGCCGGACCTGGCCTGGGCCCAGGCCAGGCCCCCGCCTCGCCGCGTTAATGGCCCGAATTCGGATCCACTTTTTCGGTGGAATGGAAGATGGAGTGATCTTCCTTGCCGCTGACCGTAAGGATGCCGGACAGCCCCTTCTCCACCCGGGACAAAGCATGATCGACCAGGATGTAGTTGCCCGGAACATCGACCTTGAACTCGACCATGGTGGCCCCGCCCGGCGGCACCAGCGTGGTCTGCACGTCGGTCAAAGGCGTGCTGGTCAGTGAAGCCTGATCGTACACCTTGTCGAATACCTCGCCGATGACATGGAAGCTGGACGTGAGGTTGGGGCCGCCGACGCCGAAGAAGATGCGCAGGGTTTCGCCGACATTGGCCTGCAGCTTGTATTTGTCCGTCAAGGCGTCCATGGTGCCGTTGAACATCAGGTGTTCGGGACGCTCATCCAGCAGTTTCTCGAGCGAGAATTCCTGCAGGCCCTGCGCCCCGTGCTTCTGCGCCGTGTAGAGCTCGCCCTGCATCACATAGAACTCGCGGTCCACCGCGGGCAGGCCGCCCTCGGGTTCGACCAGAATCATGCCGTACATGCCGTTGGTGATGTGCTGCGCAACCATGGGCGTGGCGCAGTGATAGACGAAGAGGCCGGGATGCCTCGCCTTGAAGGTGAAGCTCTTGGTCTGCCCCGGAGGCACTTGCGTGACGGCCGCACCGCCTCCGGGCCCGGTAACGGCGTGGAAGTCCACTGAATGGATGTGCGAGGAATCCTTGGCGTTGCTGACGTTCACCGTCACCGTATCGCCGACCCGCACACGCACGAACGGCCCGGGCACCTTGTTGTTGAAGGTCCAGTATTTATAGGTGCTGCCGCTGGCCAGCTTGCCCACCACTTCGGTGGTTTCGAGATCCACGGTGATTTTTTGCGGGCCGCGCTTGCCCACCGGCGCGCCGACCGCGGTCGGATCCTGCGCGATGTCCAGCGCGCCGGTATCGGCCTGGGCGACCTGCTCGCCGACGATGACCTTGCCGAACATGCCGGCCGCCTTGTGGCCCGGCAAGGTGCACAGGTATTCGAAGGTGCCGTTTTTGTTGGCCCGGAACACGATGGCGGTGGAAGCGCCCTTGCCCGTGATTTGGTCGGACTTGGCGCCGAAATCAGGCACTGCGATATCGTGGATGGCGCCGTCGCCGTTGATGACGTTGATCTGGACGACCGCGTTTTCCGGCACCACCAGATCCGGGTTGACCTTGCCGGCGATGGCCCCCGCATCGCCCATGAACACCAGCTTGCCGTCCGCGATATTGGTGCGCAGGGTGAAGGTGATGTCCGGCGTGTAGGTGACCGATTCCTGCCCATGGGCGCTGTGCGCCGCCATGGATGGCGACACCAGCCCCAGGGATGCCGCAAAAGCGAGCAGCATGAATAGTGCTTTCATGAAGACCCCCGGTTTGGTTGGTATGGACTTTTTACCTGGTAAAAGAATACTAAGCATACAATTCGCCCTGTTTTGAGAATTTTCGCCGCTTGACCCGCATCATCATAATTGAAGCATCGGCCTTTCATCCAATGCCGCAATCCAGCCATGCCCGAATCCGATCCGACCTCGAAAGAACTCATGCCACGCGTCGTCCTGTTCCTGCTGGGCATGGTGGCTCTGTGGACCCTGCTTTGCGGCCTGAGCCACCGCGCCCCCGACCTTGACGGCCTGGAAGAGCTGGTCTGGGCTTCCAGCCTGGAACTGGGCTATACGAAGCATCCGCCCGTGCCCTCGTGGTTCATGCACATCCTGACGCAGATCTTCGGCCGGCCCGTATGGCTGACATTCTTCGCGGGGCAAATGATGTCCGCCCTGGCGCTGTGGTTCATCTGGCGCCTGGGCTGCGAATTCACGACCCCGCGCAAAGCGCTCATCGCCACGCTGGTGGTGTCCACCAGCATCTATTTTTCCCTGCGCGGCACCATTTACAACCATAACACGGCGCAACTGTGGTCTATCGCCGCCGCCACCTGGCTGTTCTACCGCGCGCTGCGCCATCAAGCCACGAGCTCATGGATATTGCTGGGCGCGGTCTGTGCCGTCGCCACCATGACGAAATACAGCGCGTTCATCCAGTTCGCGGCATTTTTCTGCTTCATGCTGCGCCAGGGCAGCTTTAGCAAGGCGCGTACCTGGACGGGCCTGGCCTGGGCGCTGGCGGCCTACGCCATCGTCATTTCACCCCATGTCTACTGGCTGGCGGACAACGCCTTCCAGCCCTTGCGCTATGCCGACAGCTCTCTGGACACCGGCGGCCGCCTGGAGGCGTTCAAGGACATCTTGGATTTCACGCTGGACCAGGCCGCGCGGCTCAGCCCGATGCTGGTGGTCTGGCTCGCCTGGCGGCAATGGAGCCGCCGCGGCGCGCGCGCGCTTTACTCCGCCGGCGCCGCCGTGGAACGCAAGAAATACTATGCCGCCGAGCTTTCGGCATGGGACCGTTCCTTCCTGCTATGGGTGGGGCTGACGCCCTTCCTGTCCACGGTGTTGATATCGGCCCTGCTGGGCACGCGGCTGGTGGCGTCCTGGGGCACCACTTTCTTCATCCTTTTCGGCTTCTATGCGCTATGGCGCATGCAGGGGGATGAGCGCGCCAATCTGCGCCGCATCGCCATCATCGTCATTGCCGTGCATGTGCTGCTGGCCGCGGGCTATGCCTTGGGGCGCGGCCCGCTGGCCTGGCATTCGGGGCGCGATACGCGCTCGATGTTTCCCGGCGCCATCATCTCGGAAAAAATGAACGATATCTGGAAGCAGCATGTGCCGGACACCCCCTTGACGCTGGTGGCGTCGGATACCTGGCTGGGGGGCAATATAGCCATCCACCGCGGCATGCGTACGCAGGTATTCATCAATGGCGATTATGCCGAGTCGCCCTGGCTGGATCCCGACAATGCGCTGGACTGCGGGGTCCTGGTCGTATACAGCCGCCTTACGAAGGGCGAGCCCGCCGCGGGGTTGCAGGCGCTGGCGTCGCAGGCGCGCTGGCATGGCGCGACGCAGCAGCGGTGGTCGTCGGAGAAAAGCCCGATGATAGATTTGAACTGGGCCATCATCCCGCCGGGGCCGGCGTGCGCGGCGCGCTAGCCCGTACGGGTCCGCATCGGCCCCCATGGGCCTGGTCGGCTCCAATCGGACCGCGGCGGCGCGCACCGGCTCGGATCGGCCGGCACCGGCCCGCGTCAGGCCGCAACAACCCGGCGGTCCGGCGGTCCGGCGGTCCGGCGGTCCGGCGATCCGGCGCGTCATTGAGCCGGGCAGTTAGCGTCCAGATGCGTTTCGGGCAGCAAATGGCTGCCCAGGAAATCCAGGAAGGATCTGACGGCGGGGATCATGCCGCGGCGGGAAGCGAAAACGGCGTGCACGATGCCCGGTTCCGGCGCCCAGGACGGCAATACCTGCACCAGCCGCCCCGCGGCCATGTCCTCGCGGCACATATAGTCCGGCAGCACGCCCAAGCCGGCGCCGCCGACAATGGCGTACCTGAGGGTCAGCAGATCGTCGGCGACAAAGCGGGGCCGGTGGGCGACCGTGTACTGGGCGCCATTGGGCCCGAACAGCTTCCAGTAAGCCTTGCCGTCGGCGGCCGACATGGCCACCGAATCCAGCAGGGTCAGGTCGCTGGGTTCCCGCGGCTGGGGTTGCCGCTGCAGCAGCGCCGGGCTGGCGACCAGCAGGGCGTGCGATTTGCCCAGCAGCTTCACCACCAGGCTGCCGCTGTCGGCCACCGACGAACGGACCCGCAAAGCGACATCGATGCCCTCTTCGACCAGATCGACGACGCGATTGCTGACCTGCATCTGGACCTGCACCTGGGGATGGCGCAATAGGAAATCGGGCAGCGCGTGCGCCAGCACGGTTTGCGCCAGCGTCACCGGGCACACCACCCGTATCAGCCCGCGGGGCTCCGCTTGAACCTGGGCGACGGCGGCGTTCGCCGCCAGGGCTTCGTCCCGCATGGCCGCGCAATGGCGGTAATAGATTTCGCCCGCGGTGGTCAGCGAAAGCTTGCGCGTGGTGCGATGCAATAGCCGCACGCCCAGATCTTCCTCGAGCTTGGCGACACGCCGCGACAGGCGCGATTTGGGCAGGCCGAGCGAGCGGCCGGCCCCGGCGAAGCTGCCCTGGCTGACGACTTCGGCGAAGTACAGCATATCGTTGAGGTCCTGCATCCGCATTCCTTTAGCATCATGGATGGAACAATCTATCGCGTTTTATCGGCCTTATCAATATCCCGACACCAATGCACAATGCTGTCATCGACATGGATATTCATTTTCCATCCCGAAACCAGACACCCGATACGGAGTATTTATGAAATTGCTGCATGTGGATTCGAGCATCAACGGCGCCAGCTCCAGCTCGCGCAAATTGACCCGGGACATCGTCTCGCAGTGGGTACAGGCCCATCCCGGCACACAAGTCGAATATCTGGATCTGGCCGCGGACACGCCCAGCCACTTCTCGCAGGACGCCATGGGTTTCCGTCTGCCCCCTTCGGACGCAACACCCAGCGAATCCCAGCGCCGCGAAAATGCGCTGTCCGAAGCCTTGGTATCCCAGTTCCTGGACGCCGATGTCGTCGTGATCGGCGCCCCCTTGTACAACTTTTCCATCCCCAGTCAGCTCAAGGCCTGGATAGACCGGCTGGCGCAGGCGGGCCGCACCTTCAAGTACANNCCGGTCGGCCTGGCCGGCGGCAAGATCGTCATCACGGCGCTGACGCGCGGCGGCATCTATTCCACGTCCGAGGCCGGGCGGGCCATGGAGCATCAGGAAACCTATCTGAAGACGCTGTTCGGCTTTTTCGGCATCACCGACGTGCGCGTCGTGCGCGCGGAAGGCACGGACCTGGGCGCTGAGAGCCGCGCACAGGCCTTCCAGGCCGCGGCGGCGGCGATCAGGGAGCTGACCGCCGAGCAGCCGGCCGAGGCCAGCGCCGCTTAGGGCCTGCCGAGGCTGGAAGCGCCCTAAGGGCGCTACAATCGAGGCCTGCCGCCCCGGCCCGCCTTCGCGGGTTCGGGGCATCACCTTTGCGGTTATGCCGGCCTTATGACTTCCCTGCAGTTCTCCACCCTGCCCCTGCCCACGCCCGTACTCGATAACCTGGCCACGCTGGGCTACCACAGCATGACGCCCATACAGGCCCAAAGCCTGCCCGTGGCGCTCGATGGGCGCGACCTCATCGCCCAGGCCAAAACGGGCAGCGGCAAAACCGCGGCTTTCGGCCTGCCCATCATCGATCGGCTGCAAGCCGCGCGATTCACCGTACAAGCGCTGGTCCTATGCCCCACCCGCGAACTCGCCGAGCA
>DJWC01000169.1 GCA_002441445.1 Pusillimonas sp. UBA6240 | reverse complement strand
ACATGGGCGGCAAGGTGCTGGTGCCCACGCGCGAAGCCGTGGCCAAGCTGGTGTCCGCCCGCCTGGCGGCCGACGTGCTGGGGGTGCCGACCCTGCTGCTGGCCCGCACCGATGCCGATGCCGCCGATCTGGTGACCAGCGACATCGACGAAAACGACCACCCCTTCATCACCGGCGAGCGGACGGTGGAAGGGTTCTTCCGCACCCGCGCGGGCATAGAGCAGGGCATTTCCCGCGGGCTGGCCTATGCGCCCTACGCGGACTTGCTGTGGTGCGAAACTTCCACGCCGAACCTGGACTATGCACGCAAGTTCGCCGAAGCGATCCACCGCCAGTTCCCGGGCAAGATGCTGGCCTATAACTGCTCGCCTTCCTTCAACTGGAAGAAGAATTTGGATGATGCCACGGTGGCCAAATTCCAGCGCGAGCTGGGCGCGATGGGCTACAAGTTTCAGTTCATCACCCTGGCGGGCTTCCACGCCCTGAACTACGGCATGTTCGAACTCGCCCATGGCTATGCGCGCCGCCAGATGAGCGCTTTCGTCGAGCTGCAGCAAAAAGAGTTCGCCGCGGCGGAGCTCGGCTTCACGGCGGTCAAGCACCAGCGCGAAGTGGGCACCGGCTACTTCGACGCCGTCACCCAGACCATCGAAGGCGGGCAGTCCTCGACCACCGCCTTGACGGGCTCGACGGAAGAGGCCCAGTTCGATAGCGGCGCCAGCGAGGGGCTGAAAGTCGCCTGAACTCCGGCGATGATGCCGGCGCGATGGCCTGCGCGCCGGCATGGCGGCCGCTTTGGCCGCTTTGGCGCATGGCGTATGCGCGCAGGCCGGCGACTGCGCGTGGCCGCGCCGCGCCATCCCAGCCGCGTAGGGCATGGCGTTGCAGGGAACCGATGAGGCGGGTGGCTGTAGCGCCGATCAGCGCCCTGTCTCAAGCCTCTATAGCGGCCCGGCGTCCATGCCGCGGCGTCCGGACTGTTGCGGAATTGATCGAGATCAATACCGCCGCCGGGCCCATTTGCTATAGTCCCGGCCATGCGCGCTTTCTCTATCTTTTCCACCCCCCAAGGCCTCGGCGATGCGGCGCGGCTGGAACGCCGCCACATGCTGGCCCGCATGGGCCTGGGGTGGCTGGCCATGATGCAGGTCATGATGTTTGCCTTTCCGGGCTATCTGCGCTCGGACGCCATGGCGCCCGACAATCTCGCCACACTGGACCAAGCCATTTTCTTGATGAACTGGATCAGCCTGGTCCTGACCGTGCCCGTCATGCTCTACTGCGCCTGGCCGGTCTGGGGCGGCGCGCTGCGCAGCCTTGCACGTGGCCGGATCAATATGGACGTGCCCGTGGCGCTCGGCATCGTGGCCGCTTTTCTGCCCAGCGCGCATACGACCTGGGTGGGCCGGGGCGAGGTCTATTTCGACTCCGTCACCATGTTCGTCGCTTTCCTGCTGACGGCGCGCTATCTCGAACTCTGCGCGCGGCAGTCCATAGGGGCGGGCGGGGCGCACCAGCTCATCGAGCAACTGCGCGATTCGGTATCGGTGCGCGCCAATCAAATCGCATTCTGGTTCGTGGTGGTGCAGCTCGCCCTGGCTTTCATGGTGGGCGCCGTCTGGTATGTCTACGCGCCCGAGCATGCCATAGGCGTGATGGTGGCCTTGCTGGTAATGAGCTGCCCCTGCGCCATGGCGATGGCGGTGCCGACGGCCGTGGCGGCTGCCCATGCCAGCCTGTCGGCGGCCCCGGCGGGTTCCGACGCGGATGTGCAGGAACTTGCCCGGCAAACCGCCGCGGTGGCCCGGCAGAATCTGTATGGCGCCGTGGCCTGGCATTTGCTCATGACGCCGCTCGCCGCCATCGGCTGGGTAGCGCCCTGGCTGGCGGCCGTGACCATGCTGGTGTCTTCGCTGGCCGTGGCGGGCAATTCCTGGAAGCTGTACCGGCGGCGCAACCGCGCCCTGGCGGTCGGCGGCTGGCAGGGCGTCGGGCTGAACGGTTCGATGTAGCCGCCATGTCCTCTTCATTGCTTTTGCTGCTGCCCATTTCCCTGCTGCTGGTCATCGCCGTCGGCGCGGCGTTCTGGTGGGCCATTTTCGCCGGCCAGTTCGACAACACGAATCAGGCCGCGGAGTCCATATTGCTGGATGACGATACGCCGCCGCCCCCGGATCGCGCGAGCGGCGGCCCGGCCGATGCGTCCGGCCCGAAGGGCAGGGCGGATCCGTAGCCGCAAGGCGCCGCCCGGACTGGGGCTGCGCGGCATGAATGCGCCGGCAGCGGGGTTCGGGCAATGCGAAATAGGCCGTCGCGCGGCGGAACATGATTTGTTGTGGTGCAACAACAGTATGGCAAGCCGCAATTGCGGGCTTGATGCAAATCAAAGAGGGCCGGCGCAGCCTACGCCATCATGCTGACGTCTATCAATATTTGTTTATTTTTTGAGTCTGTTTGAGGGGAAACTCATGGGCACTTCCGGTACGATCGGAACGCCGGCGGAAACTTTCAACTATGGGGTGGTCAGGCAGTTCACGATCGCAACCATTTTTTGGGGTGTCGTCGGCATGGCGGTCGGTGTATTGATCGCGGCGCAACTAATCTGGCCGGAACTGAATTTCAATACGCCATGGCTGAGTTATGGGCGTCTGCGCCCGCTGCACACCAACGGGGTGATTTTCGCCTTCGGCGGCAGCGCGCTGTTCGCCACGTCCTACTATGTTGTGCAGCGCACCTGTCAAGCGCGGCTGTTCTGCGACAAGCTGGCCGCCTTCACCTTCTGGGGCTGGCAAGCCGTGCTGGTGGGCGCGGTCATCACACTGCCCCTGGGCTACACCAGCACCAAGGAATACGCTGAGCTGGAATGGCC
>DJWC01000028.1 GCA_002441445.1 Pusillimonas sp. UBA6240 | reverse complement strand
AGGTGGCGCGCAACTTCTATCTGTCTTCGGAGAAGACCTACACCCGCAAATTCTACGAACTGCTGCTTACCTTCAAGATCGAGGCCACGCTGACCAAGGACCAGATCCTCGATCTGTACATGAACCAGATCTATCTGGGACACCGGGCCTATGGTTTCGCGGCGGCGTCGCGCACGTATTTCGGCAAGCAGCTGGCCGACATCACGCCGGCCGAAGCGGCCATGCTGGCGGGGATTCCCAAGGCGCCCTCGCGCTTCAATCCCATCGCCAACTTCGAACGCGCCAAGGCGCGCCAAGTATATGTGTTGACGCGCATGAAGAACCTGGGCTACCTGACCGAAGCCGAGTATCAGCAGGCCATGCAGCAGGAAATCGTGATCAAGTCCGCCCCCGGCACGCCCGCCGGCGGTTACGCCATACACGGCGAATATGTCGCCGAGCTGGCCAGGCAATTGCTTTACGGCGTCTACCAGGACAACATCTATTCGCGCGGCTTCAATGTCTACACCACGGTGCATTCCAAGGACCAGGAGGTCGCCTACAACGCGGTGCGCTCCGGCGTTCTGGACTACACCCGCCGGGCGCCCTATCCCGGCCCCGAAGGCAATGTGGACCTGCCCGCGGGCATCGAAAACGATGCGGCCAAGCTGGACGCGCTGCTGGACGACTTGCAGGAAAAATACCCAGACAAGGGCGATCTGCTGACCGGCGTGGTGCTGGACGCCAGCCCCAGCAAGATCACCGTGGCGCGCACTTCCACCGACATCATCGAGGTCACCGACAAGGGCGCCTTGCGCATCGTCGCCCGCGGCCTGGTCAAAGGCGCCAAGGACGACGTCCGGATACGCCGCGGATCGGTCGTCTATGTGCACAAGTACGGCGATCATTGGGAAGTCATCAACCTGCCCAGCGTGCAGGCGGCACTCGTGTCGCTGCGCCCCCAAGACGGCGCCATCCAGGCCATGGTCGGCGGCTTCGATTTCGAAGACGGCAAGTTCAATCGCATAACGCAAGCCTGGCGCCAGCCCGGCTCGGCCTTCAAGCCTTTCATCTATGCGTCGGCGCTCGAGCGCGGCCTGACGCCCGCCACCCAGATATCCGATGAACCCTTCATGCTGACCGCGGCGCAAACCGGCTCCAAGGCCTGGACGCCGAAGAACTACGGCCAGAAGTACGAGCCCATGCTGACCCTGCGCCAGGGCCTGTACAAGTCCAAGAACATGGTCTCCATCCGCATCATGCAGGCTGTGGGCCCCAAGTATGTGCAAGACTACATCACGCGGTTCGGCTTCGACAGGGCGCGCCAGCCGCCGGTGCTGCCCCTGGCGCTGGGCGCCGGAAGCGTCACGCCCCTGCAGCTCGCGGGAGCCTATGCCGTCTTCGCCAATGGCGGCTATCGCGTTCCGCCCTACCTGATCGACCATGTCACCGACAGCAGCGGCAAAGTCATCATGCAGGCCAAGCCCACCATCGCCGGCGACGCCGCCGCGCGCGTGGTGGATCCTCGCACGGTCTATGTCATGAACGACTTGCTGCGCGGCGTGGCCACTTACGGCACCGGCGCGCGGGCGCACCGCGAACTCAAGCGCGACGATATCGGCGGCAAAACGGGCACCACCAACGATTCGCACGACGCCTGGTTCGCCGGGTTCACCCCCAAGCTGGTGGGCGTGGCCTGGATGGGCTATGACCAGCCGCGCTCTTTGGGCTCCACCGAAACCGGCGGCGGCGCTTCGCTGCCCATCTGGCTGGACTACATGCGCTACGCATTGAAGAATCAGCCCCAAATACCGCCCGGCCCCATTCCCGATGGGCTTACCAAGGTGAACGGCGAATTCTATTTTGCCGAGTTCCCGCCCGGACAGGCGGTGGCTCGCGTCGGCCTGCCCGCTCCGGGCGATGTTCCCGTGGACGGCGGCGGCGCGGACGGCATCGCCGACTTGCTGAATCAACTGACCAGCAGCGGCGCCCGGCGCCAACAGCCACCCGACGTGCCGTTCTGACGGCGCCCTTGAATTGGAGCTTTGATCATCATGCAAGCGCCTCGCGCCACTTCCTCCGCCCCGCCGGTCCTGCGCCGCCTGGCCGGCCTGGCCCTGCTTTCCACGCTGGCCGCTTGCGGCTATAAGGGCCCGCTGTACATGCCCCCTCCGCCCCCGCCGGATGAATCGCTTACTACGCCGCCCACACCGGCGCCAGCGCCCGCCCCCGCGCCGCAGGCAGGCGAAGCGCCCGCTCCGATGCCCGGCGCGGCCCCCGCCAGATAGCAACACGGTGGCCGCCACACATCATCTCCCCTCAACATCGCCTTATTCCATGACGATAGCCCCTCATTTCCAGTATCGAAACGGCGTCCTGCACGCAGAAAATGTCTCGCTCGCCGAGCTTGCGCACAAATATGGCACCCCCTTGTTCGTGTATTCCCGCAAGGCGCTGCACGACGCCTGGGAAGCCTACCGCAGCGCCGCCGGGGACCGCCGCGTTCTGGTGTGCTATGGCATGAAGGCCAATTCCAACCTGGCGGTGCTGAATGAATTCCGCAAGCTCGGTTCCGGCTTCGACATTGTCTCGGGCGGCGAACTGGCGCGCGTCCTGGCAGTGGGCGGCGATGCCTCGCGCGTGGTGTTTTCGGGCGTGGGCAAGCAGGAATGGGAGATGCGCGCCGCTTTGGATGCCGGGGTCAAGTGCTTCAACGTGGAATCGGAAGCGGAATTGCTGCGCCTGTCGGCCGTGGCGGGCGATATGGGCAAGGTCGCCCCGGTGTCGCTGCGCGTCAACCCCGATGTGGACGCCCGCACCCATCCCTATATTTCCACCGGCCTGAAGGAAAACAAGTTCGGCATCGCCATCGAAAGCGCGCCGGCCGTGTATCAGAAAGCGGCGTCTCTGCCCCATCTGGAGATCGTCGGGGTGGATTGCCACATCGGTTCCCAAATCACCGAAGTCGATCCCTACCTGGACGCGCTGGACAAGCTCATCATCCTGATCAAGCAACTGGCCGGCCAGGGCATCCCGCTCAAACACCTGGACCTGGGCGGCGGCATAGGCATCCGCTACACCGATGAAACGCCGCTGCATCCTTCGACCCTGCTCGACAAAGTATTCGCCGCGCTGGACCAGCACGGCCTGGGGCATCTGGAACTGGTACTGGAACCCGGCCGCTCGCTGGTCGGCAATGCCGGCGTCCTGCTGACCACCGTGCAGTATCTCAAGCATAGCCCGGCCAAGAATTTCGCCATCGTCGACGCCGCCATGAACGACTTGATACGTCCCACCTTATACGACGCCTGGCACGGCGTCATGCCGGTTCTCCCGCGCGCAAGCGGCGGCGACCCGGCCGTCTACGATATCGTGGGCCCCATCTGTGAAAGCGGCGACTGGCTGGCGCGCGACCGGCAGCTCAATGTGCAGCAGGGCGACCTGCTGGCTATCATGTCCGCGGGAGCCTACGGCTTTACCATGGCCAGCCAATACAATACCCGGCCCCGGGCCGCGGAAATCATGGTGGACGATACGGCGGCGTACGTCGTGCGGCCGCGAGAGACACTGGAAAGCCTGTTTTCCTGTGAAGCCATGCTGCCCGACTGAGCGTGCGCGCGGGCCTCTTTCTGCAGGACGGGCCGCGGCCATCCGCCGCCTTGCCCCGCCCCGCGCCCAGAGGGCGCGCGGGAGCCATGACTTTCGGCCCGGGATGACCGCGGCGTCCATATCCGCGGCCATATAAAGAATTCCTTCAGGTTGCCGTTAAAGTACAAGTCGAGACGCAATCTGCATCTGACCGCGGCTGTTACAGGGCTCACGGACCAGGAAGATCATCGTCGGTGGCGGCAAGGTTTTGTGCCTCTCGAGTATTATCATGCATAGGCATAAACTCAGGCAAAAAACCATATGGATCGCTCACGAGGCAGAATAGTTGGCGCTAGCGGATCATGTCCTTGAAAACATTTTGCCTTAGTCATACCAGGAAGCTCGCTACCTTGGGCAACAGGCTGGTTTATTATTTATCGCTGTACATAATACCGGCCGTCTTGGTCATAGGGTCCGCCCTGGCCTTGCTCGGGCTCAACGAGCGCTATCCGGCCACTCAGGGTCGGGCGCTGCCTTTTCAAATGGTCAGCGACGACGCGATGGCCCTGCAACCCGCCGACGCCCTGGCCGCCTTGCGGCAGCAGCCCGCAGACGCGCCGAACACCGCGGCGTCCGCGGTATGGCTCCTGATCCATGTGCCATCCGTCCCCGAATTGGGCGAATCCGCCGTCGACATGCCCAATCGATTGGCCTCGTCCGTGGATTGCTGGTGGGCCGACACCTTGCAAAGCCTCGGCACGGCCGACCGCGACACGACCACCGGCTCATTGCGATCGTCGATGCAGGGCTTTTCCGTCATACTGGGCCGCACGGCGCTTCCCGTCGATCTCCTTTGCCGGACCACCTTCGCCGAACCGTCCACGCCGACGATCAACCTGTGGTCCATCACCGACCTGCGCAAGGCCACCAGCCGGTCGGAACGCAGCATCAGTCTGCTCGAAGGCGGTTTGCTGACCATCGCATTGTTCATGGTGGTCATCGCCATCACCAACAGGCAAAGCATTTATCTGCTGCTCGCCGCCTGGCTGGTGGGCAATTTGCGGCTGGGCGCCTATGCCATGGGCTGGGATACGCAGTGGCTGGGCCATAGCATCCCGCTGGATTGGATGCCCTTCATCCGCCAGCTCACGATCGCCGCCTACTATCTGCTCACCTATACTCTGTTGACCCAATTGTTCCGACACAGCCGCGGGGCGAGCCACCCCCGGCTGTTGCGGGTGGCACAGTGGGCGGGCCTGGTGCAATTGGCGGCGGCGCTGCTGCTGCCTTACGAATGGTTCCAGCCTGTAATGTGGGTGGTTTGCGGCTACGGCATCCTAACGGCGGCATTCCTGCTGGCCAGCATGGTGTATCGCACGCGCTCGCGCATCTGGATGTGGCATATCGTATCGCTCAGCATGGCCTTATGCGTCATGCTTTCGGGCATCTTGCTGGTGCTGTTCGGGCGCACCGATTTTCTGGACGCCTTCAACAGCGTCATCGCCCTGTTGTTGTCCAATATCATGGTGGCGCTGGCGGTGGCCGAGCGCATGAGGGAAGACCGCCGCGAACGCATCCGAGCGCAGGACGAGCTCCTCCATAACTACGCGGTCACGCCCATAGGCCTGTTCACGCTGGACGAAGAACACATTTTCCGGCGGACCAACCCTGTATTGGAGCAGATGCTGGGCGTGCCGGCCGGCGGCGCCGGCGCCCGCTGGACGGACTTCTTCGAAGAGCAGGACTGGGAAAAACTGGCCCGCATGACGCAAGCCGGCGAAGAAGTCGAGATTAAGCGGCTGGACGACGCCAAAAATCCCCAAGGCCCTCAAAATTTCGTCTTGCGGGCCGCATTCGCGGTGGGGTCCATCGAAGGTTCCCTGCAGGATGTGACCGCGCGCACGCGCACCATCAATCAGCTGCGCCTGCTGGCGGACAATGATCCGCTCACCGAGGTCCTGAATCGCCGCGGCATAGAAAAAGCGCTGGATAAATCCCTGCGCGATCTCAAAGCGGGCGAGCCCTGTGCCTTGGCTTATCTGGACCTGGACCACTTCAAGCGCATCAACGGCCTGTTCGGCCATACCGCCGGCGACGAGGTCTTGAAACAGGTATGCGAGCGGATCAAGTCCGCGCTGACCGAAGCGCAACAGCTCGGGCGCATAGGCGACGACGAATTCATCATCCTGTTTCCCAATTCCACCGCGGACCAGGCCCGCATAGCGGCGCGCCGCATCATAGAGGGCTTGAATACCTCGGCGTTTTACGTGGGCACGCGCGCATTCCAGGTCAAGAGCGCCATCGGCGTGGTGGAAATCAACGAGCACATGAGCGCCAAGGATGCCATTTCCGCGGCCAATCATGCCTGCCGCGAAGCGCGCAAGCAGCACGAAGAGATGGTGGTGTACGAGCAGGACTCGCGGGGCCTGCAAGACCATACCGAGGAATTGCGGCTGTTCGACCAATTGGAAGGCGGCGATTCGCCGCGCGGCCTGTACCTCGAATTGCAGCCCATCATGTCGCTGACCAAGCCGCTGGAGTCCTTGAATTTCGAGGTGCTTCTGCGCGTCAGGGATTCCACCGGCGCCGTCGTGCCCACCGGCAAGATCGTTGCATCCGCCGAAGAAAGCGGGACCATTTCCATTATCGACAAATGGGTGTTCTCGGCCACCCTGGAATGGCTGTCCAAGCACGAAAAGCGGCTGTCCAAGACGGAATTCATCAACATCAACCTGAGCGGCGTATCGCTGAACGACAAGAAATTCGTCGAGTCATTTTTCGGCATTCTCGCCCGCTATGAGCACCTGACCAACCGCCTGTGCGTGGAAATCACCGAGGGCGTGGCGCTGCAGGATCTGGACCGTTCCCGGGAATTCATGAAGCGCCTGCAGTCCATGGGGGTGCGCATCGCCCTGGACGACTTCGGCGCGGGCTATACCTCGTTCGCCTATCTGAAGGAATTGCGCGCCGATGCCATCAAGATAGACGGCGCCCTGATCAAGGACATGCTGGCCAACACCACGAATATCGCCATTGTAAGAACCATCGTGGAGCTTGCCCGCAACCTGGGCATGACCAGCATTGCCGAATGGGTGGAAGACGCCGCCACCATGGAAGCCCTGCGACATATGGGCGTGGACTACGTGCAGGGCTTTGCCATTTCCCGGGCCAGGCCGCCCATCGATATCCTGAATGCGGCGACCATCGTGGATCTGGCCGCCACCCCCGGCGCCCGCGAATTCATCGACAAAGTGGCGGAAGACCTGCGCGTGCGGACGCGTTGAACGAAAATGGCGGGCGGGGGCGCCGGCAGCGGGCGCCCGGAAGGCCGGCGAAGTCAGGCCGGATCGCCGCCGGCGAAGAAAGGCGCGGGCCCGAACCTGTGCCGGCCTCCGGCGGGGATGGGCTTTTTTCGTTTTTCGACATACATGCGTTCGTCGGCCAGTTGCATCGCCTGTTTCAGGGACCCGCTTTCCGATTTCAGCGCCAAGCCCAGGGAGATACTGACCCCTACCCTCGAGAGCGCCTGCCGGAGACGGCTAAGCAGCACCGCGGCGCCCACGGGCGTGGCGTTTTGCACGACGACGCCGAATTCGTCGCCGCCAAGCCGGCCTACCGAGTCCGAGCTGCGCAATGTGGAGGAGATAGTCTGGGCCGCCAGGCGCAGCAAATCGTCGCCCGCGGAATGGCCGCAAGTATCGTTGACCGCCTTCAGGAAGTCCAGATCCAGCATGATGATGGCGGCGTCTTCCTGGGTGCGCGCCAGGACCGCGTCGATATAGGCCAGCCGGTTGATCCAGCCAGCCCGGTTGAAGACGCCGGTGAGCGGATCGATGAATGCGTCCCGCTGCATCTCGATGACCAGCTGGTCGGCCACGCCCAGTTCGGCTTGCAAGGCCAGGGTGGCCGCCATGGCCGCCTGGCATAGCTGCAATTTGCCGATGCACAGGGACAGGCGCGAACCGGGCGGCTGGCCGGACAGGCCGCAAATGCGGCCGGTGATGCGGTCTTCGGCGTCCCGCAGGGCCGCAAGCACGAGATACGCGGCGCCTGAATTCTGCGGCAGGCAAGGCGCGAGCAGTTGGGATTCCGATTCGGTGAGTTCACGCCACTGGAAGCTATCGTCGAGCGGCTGAGCGCCGGCTTCCAATAGCGCCGCCAAACTTGCTTCAGGGATGTCTGCGAACAGGCCGCGCGCTGCGACGGTGTCCCATGCGTCGCCGTCGCGCCAGCCGACGAGCCAGCCATCCAGGGGGAGAAACAACTGCAATATATTGAGCTGAGCCGCGAGTGCTTCCCCGGCCAAGACGTTTGCCCTGGCTTTGAACCCTGGAGGCTCTTCCATTACAGACATAGCATTCTCTGCAGCAAACGAAGTTGGCCATTGAAGGCGCGGGCTCGAACGCGCCCCTTTACCTAAACCCCGGCCCGTCTTGCATCGCCAGACGGGCCGGGCGGGCCAGCGAGTACCGGTACCGAAATTTGGTGAAACTTCGATTGTCCGGCCGCACGGGCTTGTAAAGGACAGTATTAGTGTAAATTTTACAATATTTTACTGTATTTACCAATAAACGCCAACACGTTTGTTTTCGTGCGGTGCACCAAACGTACTCGCCAGCCCGGACCGGTGAAAGGCCGGTTCAGGAAGCGCCCGACCGCCTATAGCTCGCCGTAGGAATGCAGGCCCGATAGGAACATATTGACGCCCAGGAAGGCGAAGCTGGTCACCAGCAGGCCCGCCAGCGCCCAATATGCCGCCATGGTGCCGCGCAGGCCTTTCATCAAGCGCATGTGCAGCCATGCGGCGTAATTCAGCCAGACGATGAGCGCCCAGGTTTCTTTGGGGTCCCACTGCCAATACGTGCCCCAGGCGTCGGCCGCCCACAAGGCGCCCAGTATGGTCGCCACGGTGAAGAAGGCAAAGCCCACGGCAATGGCCCGATACATGATGTCGTCGAGGATTTCCAGCGAGGGCAGCTTGCTGGCTATAGGCGCGCGAAAAGCCAGTATCGTGCCGACGATGATGGCCCCCAGGCCGAAGTAAAGCATCCATGTCGCCGAGAATTGGCCCGAACCGAAGACCATGGGCTCGGCGCACAATATGGCGCCCAATATGAACAGCGGCGCGAGCTTGCCCAGCGAGCGGGTCTGGCCGTTTTCCTTGATCAGGTAGGCGAAACCCACCATGGCCGCCAGGGAAAAAGTGCCATAGCCGATGAAATTGGCCGGCACATGCAGCTTCATCCACCAGCTTTTCAAGGCAGGCACCAGCGGCTGTATCTGGAAAGCTTCGCGGGTGAACGAATACCACAGCAGGAACACCACGGCCGAACTGATCACCAGCAGCACGAAGCCGCCCAGGGCGCGCGTGGCGTAGCGCCGTTCGTAGTACAGATAGAACATGGCGGTGATCAGCGCGAACAGGACGAAGACTTCATACAGGTTGCTGACGGGGATGTGCCCGATGTCCGGCCCCAGCAGATGGCCCTCGCGCCAGCGCACCAGCAGGCCCGTGACGCCGGCGTAGACGGCGCCCCAGGTAAGCACCGTGCCCAGCCAGGCCGCCGTCTTGCTGAATATGCCTATCCAGTAGCACAGCATGGCCAGCACGAACAAAGAGCACATCCACAATATGGCGGATTGGGACGACAGCAGGTATTTCAGCAGGAAGACATGCTCGGCGCGGGTGATGTCGCCCTGCTCCAGGCCGCCCCCGGAGCTGTACAGCCAGATGGCGAACAGGGCGCTCAGGCCGCTGGCGATCATCAGAGTGCGTAAGGGCCGCCATAGCCAGGCCAGCCAGCTCAGCCCGGCTACCGCCCCGCATAAGATGACCTTCTCGTAGTAGTCCATGCTCTGGCTGAAATTGGCCAGAGCATAGGCCGCTCCGGCGGCCAATAGCAGGAAAAACGCGATATCGGTCCAGTCTGGCTTGCCGCGCCGGCCGCGCGCATCGCCGCTGGCCATCATGGCGTCCTGCCAGACCGGCATATTCGACGGGGTGATGGACTGGGACATAAATTAACCTCTTACGTGGTAAGGCGCGCAAGCGCCTCTTTGAAGCGCTCGAATTCGTGGTTGAAATCCAGAGTGCGCTTCTGGGAAGTCATGGCCGCCAGCAGTTCGCTGCCGTCTTGTTCCTGCTGCTTGATCCATACCCAGATACGGCGATCGCGGATATAGAACATGGAAAACACGCCTATCACCAGGAACAGGCAACCCAGGTATACCGTGTTCTTGCCCGGGCTGCGCGCCACCTGGAAAACGCTGGCTTCCACTTGATCGAAACCTTTCAGAGTCAGGAACACGGGCGCGGGGTAGTCAGGCAGGTTGGCCAGCGCCAGCAGCGACATCTGCACCCACCTGTCGGCCTCCTGCCCCTTGCCGCCTTCACGATTGACAGCCGGCAGCCCGGAACGTTCCCTAACGATATCGCGCAATTCGGCCAAGGACAACTGGATCATGGGCACGGCGAATTCCAGCACCTTTTGCCTGTCCTGCTCGGGCACCCGTTCGATGATGCCGTCGAAACCCGTCTTGTGGAAGGTTTCCAGCGCGCCTTGGGCCGCCTTTTCGAGCAGGGGCTGCTGTATCGGCCCGCCCTCGTTCTTGCGGGCGAACCGCGCCGCCGCCTGCTGCACCAGCGCCGGTTCAGCCAACGCGGCGCGCAGATTCATGAATTCCGCCACGGAATGATCGGCATCGGCGGGGATGCGTATGTAACGGTACGGCTCGGCCGAGGAATTGCGCACGCCGGCCAGAAACACGGAACTGCCGTCCAGTTCCATGGGCAGCATATAGGTGGTGAATTCGTGGGCTTGCCCGTCGCCGCCGATGATGCGGTATTGCACGCTGGGACCCACGTTGCGCAGGTTTTCGTTCTTCGCGCCCGCCGCGCTGCCGGTTACGGCGGCCACATGTTCGGCCATGGCTTTGGGCTGCGGCTCCCCGCCGCCGCCCAGGTCCTCGACATTGATCACGCGCAAGCCGGAAAACTCTATCTGCAGCGGCGACGGCCCGGCGCCGCCGCCCAGGGAGATTTCCGCGCTCTTGCCCACAGTGCCGTCCAGCGTGAAGGGCTGGGCTTTCGCACCGGCCAAGGGGTAGCCCACGAGATGCAGCGTGCTGCCGCCATCGTCGAAACTGGATTGATATACCGTTACGCCCTTGAAGCGCAAGGGTTCGTTGACCTCGATGGTCCGGTTGAATGACTTGCCGGTTTCCGGGTCCGTGACTTCGACTTCGCTCTTGAAGCTGCTCGGCATGCCCGTGGAATAGTATTCCACCAGGAATTTATTGAGCTTGAGCGTAAAGGGTAAAGGCTGCACCAATACGCCGTTGTCCACGCTGACGATGCCGCTGCTGCTCTGGGAGCCTTCGGGAACCAGCATATTGGCGCGGAAACTGGGGTTGGACGCCGGCAGGCGGCCCGACGCGGGGACTTCCGAGATCAGCATATTCTCGGTGATCGGCTGCTTGCCGCCCAGCCATACCTGCAGCCGCACCGGTAATTCGCTGTCCAGCAGGCCGCCCACGCAAATCACCACGATGGCCGCATGGGCGAAGATATACCCCAAGCGATTGGCGCCGCCCTTCTTGGCGGCGATCATCACACCGTCGCCTTCTTCCCTGACCTTGTATTTATAGCCTTGCGAGCGCAGCCATTGCTGCACGCGTTCGCGGTTTTCACCGGCGCTGGCCGCGCTGCGCGCTTCGACCCTGTGATGAAAGGATTTCAGGCTGCCCGCACGCACGTACTCGCGAAAGGATTGCGCATCCTTGATGAACCTGGGCGAATTGCGTATCAGGCAAAGCGTGGTCGAAACGACCAGAAAGCCCATGATCAGCAGAAACCACCAGCTATTGTAGATATGCCAGATGGAAAATTTATCCAGCAAGGCGAACCAGAACGGGCCGAACTGGTCGATATACGCGCTGGCCGGCTGGTTCTGCTGCACGACCGTGCCGATCAGGCTGGCCACGCAAATGAATACCAGCAGGCTGACGGCGAAGCGCATGGAGCCGAGCAGCTCGAAGACATCCGAGCCCAGGCGGCGCGAGGAAGAAGGGCGAGTCACAAAAGCGGGCTTCATAAAAAAGGGGATGCCGTCGATAGCGTCCCCTATATTCTAAACTTCTTGCCGCGGCATGCTTCCCGCCGCGATGACGGCGTTCAACGCAAGCCGGCTGCGTAATCCGCCACGGCGGCGATATCGGCGTCGGACATGCGATCGGCGATATCGTGCATGATGGTGTTGTTGGCGCGGTCGCCGCTGCGGAACAGCTTGAGCTGTTCTTCTATGTAGGAGGGATGCTGGCCCGACAAGCGGGGATAAAAACCGGGGATGCCCGCGCCATTGGGCGAATGGCAGCCGGCACAGGCCGGCACCCTGCGCTCAGGCAGGCCGCCGCGCCAGATATGCTGGCCGCGTTCCATGGTGGCTTCCTTAGTGGCGTTGCCGGCTGTCTTGGGATCGAGCTGCTGCTGCGCCAAATAATAGGCGATGTTCTGGCGGTCTTCGGGGGTAAGCGCCGTGGCGAATGCGGTCATGACCGAATTGGCGCCGCCCGGACCGCGCCTTGCGGGGGGAGTCTTGTCGTCCTTGGGAGTGAAGTCCCCCAATTGCTTGACTAGGTATTCGTGAGGCATGCCGGAAAGATTCGGGTTGGCCGGAATCGTGCTGTTGCCCGCGGCGCCGTGGCAGCTGGCACAGGCCAGTATGCCGCGCGCAGCGTCGCCGTTCGCATAGAGCTGCTCGCCCTTGGCCGCGTCTGGCTTGGCTACGGCCACATCGGCGGCATAGGCTACCGAAACTGCGGAAGAACCCAGCAACAAGCCGCTGGCTACTACGATTCTGGAAAGCATGCGCTTCATGAAGACCTCGACGATCGCGATTCGATCCGGTGCGCTGATGCACCACGATGACAATGCCATTTCCACCCAAAGCATGCCCTAAGGGAAATGGCGCAACTGTTTCAAACCTGCGATTATACAATAGCGCTTGAACCAACAGACCCCCAGGCATCCTCGTGTCCATTTTGCATCGCGCCACCTTCACCGTTTCGGCGGCCCGTCTCGACCAGTTGCCGCCCCCCACCACGGCGGAGGTCTGCTTCGTGGGCCGTTCGAATTCGGGCAAGTCCTCGGCCATCAATGTACTGGCCAATCAGCGCCGCCTGGCCTTTTCCAGCAAGACGCCGGGGCGCACGCGGCTCATCAATCTGTTCGGCATCCCCGACCCGGTCGAGCCCGGCGCCTTTTTGGGCTTTCTTGTGGACCTGCCCGGTTACGGCTATGCTTCGATCGCAAAGCAGGCCCGCGATGAATGGGCGGACGTCCTGGGGGGTTATCTGCGCAACCGGCCGTCGCTGGCCGGCGTGGTGCTGCTCATCGATATCCGCCGCGGGGTGACCGAACTGGACCGGCGGCTGGCGGACTGGATAGCGCCCACCGGGGTTCCCGTCATGGCTTTGCTGACCAAGGCCGACAAGCTGCCTTACGGCCAGCGCGTCAAGGCGGTCGCCGCGGTCAGGAAGGAGCTTGCCGATATCGGCACCCTGAAGGCGATGCCGTTCTCCGCCACCCATCGCATAGGCCTGGACGAGGCCACCGCGCAAATAGAAAACTGGATCTCACCCAAGGTCGTACCATGACATCTTTCATTCTGACTCCCGACTTCCCCGCTTCCCGCCCGCGCCGCAACCGGCGCGATGAATTCTCCCGCCGCCTGGTGCGCGAAAACGTGCTCGCTACCGCCGACCTGATCTACCCCGTCTTCGTGATGGAAGGCCAAGGGGTGCGCCAGGCCGTGCCCTCCATGCCGGACGTGGTCCGCTATTCGCCCGACACCCTGCTGGAAGCCGCCGAGGAATGCGTTGCGCTGGGCATACCGGTGATGGCCTTGTTTCCCGTCATCGATCCCGCTTTGAAGACGCCCGACGGCATCGAGGCCGCCAACCCCGACGGCCTGGTGCCGCGCGTGGTGGCGGCGCTCAAGCAGCGTTTCCCGGAGCTGGGCGTGCTGACCGATGTGGCGCTGGACCCCTACACCAGCCATGGGCAGGACGGCGTGATCGACGAGCACGGCTATGTGCTGAACGAGCCTACCGTGGAAATCCTGACGCGCCAGGCCATGGTGCAGGCCCAGGCGGGCGTGGACATCGTCGCGCCCAGCGACATGATGGACGGGCGCAT
>DJWC01000148.1 GCA_002441445.1 Pusillimonas sp. UBA6240 | reverse complement strand
GGGGCCGGACTTGCTCCTCGTGGCTGGTTCGGCGCCCTGCGCGCCGAACCCGCATCGCCTTGCTCGTACGCCCATTCGGGCTCCCTTCGCCTACGGCTCGCTGCGCCCCGCACGTCGCCGCGTCCGGCCCCCGCCTCCCGTCCCGCTGCGCCGGCTTGGGTTCGTCGCGCCGCTGGGACGGTTTGGGTGCTTGGCCTTTTTCTGCTGCGTTCGCTGCCGCTGAAATAGGTCTTGCGCCGTCCCCGCCTCGCGCGCCTGCCGCGCGGGCCGGGACATTCGGGGTGGTAGCAGTGCCAGGCTGTTTGCGTTCCACGGATGATCGGCCAACAAATCTGTTGTCAAGGCGTAGCCGATGGGCAGGGGTTGGGCGACGTTTGAGCAAGCCGCGGCAGGTGCTTTGCGGCGGGGGCATAAGAGGGCGTGCATGTCTGAGCTGGAAATCAGCCCACAGGCGGCTGATTTCCAGCGAGTTCACGCCCGACCCCGACGCAAAGTGCCTGCAAGGGAACCCCGAAGGGGCGCAGCGACAGGAGCCCGGCCCCTGCCCATCGGCTGCGCCGGTTAAGAAACCCAAAGGCTGTACGCTCACAAGCTGCGTCGGTTTAGGAACCTAACGGAAAGGCCGTACAGCTATAAGCTGCGCCGGTTTAGCAACCCAAAAGCCATAACTTCACAAGTTGCGTTAGTTAAAAAAACCCAAAAAGCCGTACGCTCATAAGCTGCACTGGTTAAAAAACCCAAAAGCCGTACGCCTACGAGCCGCAGGTTTAGCAGCCAGAAAACATTCGGTCCAAATGCTGACCGAATGTTTACGACGCCCACCAGATACCGCTCTTGCAGGCTTAAAGAGGCTGAGCGTTTGAACCGAAAATACGCTAATCCAGGGTCAGCCCCAAGCGATTGATCACCGCATCCCAGCGCTGCTTTTCCGCCTTCATCATGGCCATCAATTCTTCGGGGCTGGAAGGGGCGGGAGTGAAATACAGCGCGGCCATCTGCCGGACGACTTCGGGCTGCGCGATGGCTTCTATCACGGCCTGATGCAGCTTGTCCTTGATATCGACGGGCGTGCCGGCCGGGACGAACAGCGCGTCCCAGGAAATCGACTCGAAGCCCGGATAGCCTTGCGACGCCACCGTGGGAATGCCGGGCAGGACATCGCTGGGTTCGAGGCTGGTAATCGCCAGCGCCCGCACTTTGCCGGCTTTCACTTGCGGCATGGCAACGCCCGGCACCATGAAGCCCGCCTGGATATCGCCCGCGATGATGGAGGTGACGATTTGCGGAAAGCCGGTATAGGGAATCTGCTGCAGCCGGATGCCGGCCTCGTGTTCCAGCATGGCCATGCCCAGGTGCGATGAACTGCCCGGCCCGACCGTGCCATAGTTCAGCGCGCCGGGGTTCGCCTTGGCCGCCGCCACGAAACCCTGAAGATCCCGGGCGGGCGAATTTTCCGGCACGATCAGCACATTGGGGCTGGTGCCCACCAGACTGATCGGATCCAGATCGGTGAACGGGTCGTAGCCCAATGTTTTCTTGTACAGCGTCGGCGCCGTCACCATCGGGCCATTGATGGTCAGCAGCAAGGTGTAGCCGTCGGGCTTGGCTTTGCTGGCCTGGCGCGTGCCGATGTTGCCGCCCGCGCCGGGCTTGTTTTCCACGACCACCGCCTGGCCCAATTTTTTGGACAAAGGGTCGGCCAGGGCGCGCGCCAGCGTGTCGGGCGACGAGCCCGCCGGAAACGGCACGATCATCTGGATGGGTCGTTCCGGCCAGGCGGCCAGTGTCGCGGGGGCCCAGGCCAGCATGGCGGCGCCACCCAGCATGAGCAGGGCGCCGCGGCGCAAGTTGCGGACCATCGATGAAAATCTATGCATCATTCTTCCTCGTATCAAGCATGAGCGTTCCTCGTATCAAGAGCGTTCTTCGTATCAAGCATGAGCGGACGCGCGACTAGGCGGGGGCTATTCCGCCTTGGCCTCGCGGTTGAGCAGGTCGATGACCGCCTGTTGGGGGGCCAAGCCTTCGAACAATACCTTGCACACTGTTTCGGTGATCGGCAGATCGACGCCATGGCGCCGGCCCAGGGCCAGGGCGGCCTGGGCGCAGCGAACGCCTTCGGCCGTCATGCCGCCGGCCAGGATGTCGGCCAGCGCCTTGCCCTGGCCTATGGCCAGCCCGACTTGCCGGTTGCGCGACAGGGCGCCGGTCGCCGTCAGGACCAAGTCTCCCAGGCCGGTCAGCCCTGCGAAAGTTTCGGCTTCGCCGCCCATGGCCAGGCCCAGCCGGCGCATTTCCGCCAGCCCGCGGGTGATCAGCGCGGCGCGGGCGTTGGTGCCCAGTTCCAGGCCATCGGCAATGCCGCAGGCGATGGCCATGACGTTTTTCAGGGCGCCGCCGACCTCCACGCCGACCACGTCGGCGCTGGAATAGATGCGTGCGTTGGAGCCATGCAGGGCGGCCACCACGACCTGGGAGGTATGCGCCTGGGGCGTGGCGATGGTCAGGGCCACCGGCAGGCGCTGGGCCACTTCGCGCGCGAAAGACGGGCCGGACAGCACGCCCAGCCCGAGTTTGGGAAGAGCGCCGAAGGCCGCCTGGACGATTTCGTGCGGCAACCGCCCCGTGTCCTGCTGGAAGCCCTTGCAGGTCCAGACCACGCTGACGTCCGCCAGCTTGCGGCCCTCCAGGACCTGCGCCAGGCGCTGGCAGATATCGGCCATGCCCGCCACGGGCACGCCCAATATGATCAGCCCGGCGCCGTTGCCGTCGCCGCAGGCGTGATCCACGGCCAGATCGAAGCTGTCCGTGGCTTTCAGGCCGGCGGGCAGCGGGATGCCGGGCAAGTAGGCGGCGTTGAAATGGCTGCCGTTGATGGCGGCGGCCACGCGGGCGTTGCGGGCCCACAAGAGCGTATCGGCGCGGGCGCATGCCAGCGCCGCCAGCGCCGTTCCCCAGCTTCCGGCCCCCAGTACGGCGACGCGAACAGGCAAAGGCGTGGCGCCCATGGCCGCCTGCTTATTGGCGGGTGGCGCCCGGAGGCAGGATCAGGCCGGAGTCTTCCTTGCCTTTCTGTTCTTCGGCCAGTTGGGCCAGGCGCTGTTCATACAGGCCCTGGAAATTCACTTCGGCCAGGTGCAGCGCCGGCAAAGAGGTGCGATTGATGGCGTCGGCGACGTTGGCGCGCAGGTAGGGGTAGAGCATGGTCGGGCAGACGATGCCGATCAGGGGATCGAGCTGTTCCGCCGGGATGTTGGCCGCTTCGAATATGCCCGCCTGCGTCGCCTCCACCAGATACAGGACTTTATCCTGGATGCGGGTGGTGACCGTCGCGGTGACGGTGGCTTCGTAGACGGTTTCCGCCAGGCGCTGGCCGCCGACGTTAATGGATACTTCCACGGTCGGCCCTTCCTGCTCGAGGAAGATCTGCGGCGCGTTGGGCATTTCCAGCGACAGGTCCTTGACATAGGTACGCTGCAGGCTGAAGCTGGGATCGGTGCTGCCCTGCTCTTCCTGACTGTTCTGTTTCTGTTGGGCCATTTTGTTTCCTGAAGTGTTGGGGTAAATTGGGGTGTGGCGGCCGTCGCGGGGGCGTCAGGCGGCCAGGAGCGGCGCCAGGCCGCCGGCGCGGTCCAGCGCGGCCAGGTCGTCGTAGCCGCCCACGTGCGTATCGCCTATATAGATTTGCGGCACGGTGCGCCGGCCGGTGCGTTCCATCATGACGGCGCGCTGGCTGGGGTTCTGATCGATGCGTATTTTGTTTATTTCCGTCACGCCGCGCTGCTTCAGCAGCATTTCGGCGCGGACGCAATACGGGCACACGGCGGTGCAGTACATGGTTACAGTTGCCATGGAATTCCTTTGCTGGCGGAAAAACGGGCGTCAAGCCTTCTTGGACAACGGCAAGCCGCCTTGTATCCAGGCGCGCAGGCCGCCTTCGAGGTTGACGGCTTCAGTGTAGCCCTGTTTGCGCAGCATGGCCGCTATGCGCGCCGAATCCCGGCCTTGTTCGCACACCACGATGATAGGCTTGTCTTTGGGCAAGGTGCCGAGCTTGGATGGGACGTCGGCGGCCGCCACGTGGCGCGACTGGGGTATGCTACCCGCCTTGAAGGCGTCATGGCTGCGCACGTCCAGGAATATCCCCTGTTTCTGGTTGGCCAATTGCACCGCCTGTTGCGTGTTGACGGATTTGGCGCCGCCCTGCATCAGCTTGGGCAGCATCAGCATGACACCGGATGCGATGGCTACGAAAAGGAAAATCAGGTTGTTCTGATCAAGAAAAAAGTCCACGATGTATCCCGAAAACGCCCTAGAAATACCCTAGTAAGCAGGGCAGAATCAGTGGATTATAAAATGGACGGCGATTTTCAACTTTTAGGCGATTTTTACTATGCATAAACTTGTACTGATGCGTCACGGCGAGAGCCAGTGGAACCTCGAAAACCGCTTCACTGGCTGGACGGATGTCGATCTGACCGACACGGGCCGCACGCAAGCCTGGCAGGCCGGCGAACTGCTCAAGCAGAACGGCTTCGAGTTCGATCTGGCCTATGCATCGGTGCTGAAGCGCGCCATACGCACGCTCTGGATCGCACTGGACGCCATGGACGCCATGCACACGCCCACCGGCCTGAGCTGGCGGCTGAACGAGCGCCATTATGGGGCGCTGCAAGGCTTGAACAAAGCCGAAACCGCTGCCAAATTCGGCGACGAGCAAGTGCTGATCTGGCGCCGGGCTTATGCCATTGCGCCGGACCCGCTGGACGCGGACGATCCGCGCCATCCGCGCTTCGATCGCCGCTATGCCAAGGTCGGCGCCGACAAGCTGCCTGCAACCGAATGCCTGAAAGACACGGTGGCTCGCGTGCTGCCGTTCTGGAACGAATCCATCGCGCCCGCAATCCGGGCCGGACGCCGCGTGCTGGTCTCGGCGCATGGCAACAGCCTGCGTGCGCTCATCAAGCATCTGGACGGCATTTCCGACGATGACATCGTGCATTTGAATATCCCCACCGGCCAGCCCCTGGTGTACGAGCTGGACGACGACCTGCGGCCCTTGCGCCATTATTATCTGGGCGACCCGGCCGAGATCGAGGCCGCCATGGCGGCCGTGGCCAACCAGGGCAAGGCGCGGAAATAAGCATGCGGCGCGCGCTGGGTACGGCGGTGCTGGCTCTGTGGGCCGGCCTGGCCTGGGCGGCCGAGCCGTCGCTGGCGCAAAGGCAGGCCGACGCCAAAAAGCAGCAGGCCGAACTGCGCGCGCGCATCGAAAGCCTGCAGCAGGACATCGACAGCCGCGAGTCATCGCGGCGCGATGCGGCGAACGAGCTCAAGGCGTCGGAATCGGCCATTTCCGCCATCAGCCGCACGCTGGCCGGGCTGGAAACCAGCCGCGCCGACACCCAGCGCGAACTGCGCGACCTGGAAGCCCGCATTGCGGGCCAGAAACGGCTGCTGGCAAAGCGCCAGCAAGAGCTCGGCGACCAGCTGCGGGCCCAGTATTCCAGCGGCTTATCGCCGTGGACGGCGCTGCTGTCGGGCGACGATCCGCAAGTCATCGGCCGCGATCTGAGCTATCTGGGCTATATCACCAAAGTCCAGACCGAGGCGGTGCGCGCCGTGCGCCACGCGCTGGACGAGCTCGCCCGGCTGCAGGCCGAAGCCCAGGCGCAGCACAAGAAGCTTGCGCAGCTCGCCGATGAAACCGCCGAGCAGAAAGCGTCGCTCGAAAAACAGCAGGAAGAGCGCCGGCAGGTGCTGGCCCGCATCGATGCGCAATTGAAGGAGCAGCGCGGGCAGGCCGATCGCCTGGCGCGCAACGACCGGCAATTGGGCGACCTGATCGCCGGCCTGGACAAGGCGATAGCCAGGCAGGCCGAAGAAGCCCGCATCGCCGAAGAGAAACGGCGCGCCGAAGCGGCGCGCAAGGCCGAACAGGAGCGCCAGGCCGCGCTGGAACGGCAGCGCGAACTGGCGCGCAAACGCGAAGAGGCCCGCAAGGCCGAACTCGCCGCCAAGGCGGCCCAGGAAGCCGCTCAGCGCCGCCGCGATCAGCACGAAGCGGAACAGGCGCGGCTGCAAGTGGAACGGGCCAGGGCCCAGGCCCGCGCCGCTGAAGAAGCCCAGGCGCGCAGCCAGGTCGAGGCGTCGAGATCACCGGCCCCGGAATCCATCAGCGGCTCGGTTGAAGGCCTGCGCCCCGATGCGGCGCCCTCCGGCCAGGCGGGCCGGGCGGACGGCCGCCCCGCGGGAGGCCAGGCTGAACGCTTGCCGCCCGCCGGCGGGTTCACCGGCTTGCACAAAGGGCTGCCGTATCCAGTGAGGGGCGAGGTGCTGGGCCGCTTCGGCGCCGAGCGGCCGGAAGGGGGGCTCTGGAGAGGCATCGTGCTGCGTTCGCCGGAGGGCACGGCGGTGAAGGCCGTGGCCGCGGGCCGGGTGGTCTACGCCAACTGGCTGGGGGGATTCGGCAACATCATGATTATCGACCATGGCGCCAAATATTTGAGCGTGTATGCTTACAACCAGAGTCTGCTCAAGCGCGTGGGCGATGTGGTGGCGGCCGGGGATACGGTTGCCACGGTGGGCGCCACCGGCGGCCAGGTGGACTCGGGTCTATACTTTGAGATCAGGCACCAGGGCACGCCGGTGAATCCACTGCTTTGGTTAAGGCGCTAATTTCGTTACTATTTACCTTGCGCGCAAGGCAGCGCCGATTATTATGAATTTACTCCGGAAACGTGCATGGGCACTCGCAAGATAGGCAGTTTTGGTTTGGTGGTTCTGGGCGCCGTGGGCGGAATCCTGATCAGCTTGGGCATTACGGCGGCCGCGCAGCGCGGCGAGCCCCTGCCGCTGAAAGAGCTGCAGCAGTTCGCCAACGTCTTTGCGGCCATCAAAAGCAGCTACGTCGAGCCCATCGCCGACGACAAGCTCGTGAACGACGCCATCAAGGGCATGTTCAGCGAGCTGGACCCGCATTCCACCTACCTGGACGCCGAAGCATTCAAGGAAATGGAAGCCATCACCCAGGGCGGTTTCGGCGGCCTGGGCATAGAGATCGGCAGCGAAGACGGCATGCCCAAGGTCATTTCGCCCATCGAGGACACCCCGGCGGCGCGCGCCGGCATACTGGCGGGCGACATCATCACGCACATCGACGGCAAGCCCACCAAGGGCATGCAGCTGAACGACGCCATCAAGCTGATGCGCGGCGAACCCAAGACGCCCATAACCCTGACCATCAAGCGCGAAGGCCGGGACAAGCCCCTGGTCATCCACATAGTGCGCGACCTCATCAAGGTGCGTAGCGTGCGCAGCAAGATGCTGGACAACAATATCGCCTACGTGCGCATCGCCCAGTTCCAGGAACGCACGGTGGAAGATCTCGCCAAGCAACTGGCCGGCCTCAACGCCAAGACCTCGCCCAAGGCGCTGATCCTCGACCTGCGGAACGACCCGGGCGGCCTGCTGGACAGCGCCATCGGCGTTTCCTCGGCCTTTTTGAAGCCCGACGTGCTGGTGGTATCGACCAAGGGCCGCATCCCGTCTTCCAACCGCGAATACTTCGCCAAGCCGGTGGACTTCATGCGCAGCCAGCTGGACGGCGGCAACAGCCCGCTGGCCCCCAAGGTATCGGATTGGGCCAAGACCGTGCCCATGGTGGTGCTGATCAACGTCGGCTCCGCCTCGGCTTCGGAAATCGTCGCCGGCGCCCTGCAAGACCACAAGCGCGCCAAGGTCATCGGCAACCGCAGCTTCGGCAAGGGCTCGGTGCAAAGCGTGCTGCCCCTGTCCGAAGACACCGGCATCAAGCTGACCACCGCGCGCTATTACACGCCGCTGGGGCGGTCCATACAAGTCACCGGCGTGGATCCCGACATCATCGTGGATGACACCGCGCAAGGCAACCTGTTCCGTCTGCCGCGCGAAATCGACCTCCAGCGCCATCTGCTGAACGGCACGCAGGCCGAGGACGAAAGCAGCAAGCTGCAGCCGGCCGATTCGAAAGACGAGCCCAAGATGTTCGAATTCGGCGGCGCGGACGATTATCAGTTGCAGCAGGCCATCAATTTCCTGGAAGGGCGTCCGGTCAAAAAGAGCGACCCCAGCGTGGCGGCGGCCAAGTCCGATAAGCTGGCGGCCGGTATGCCGGCCACCGGCACGCCGGCCGCCGGTATGCCGGCCACCAAAAAAGACACGAAAGGCAAATCCGATGCGGGGAAAACGCCCGCCACGGAAAAAAAAAGCCCAGTGAAAGCCGCTGAGCCCGTCATTCAGCGTTTCCGCATCACTCCGGAAGGCGTCGTACCGGTAAAACAATGAATGACCAGCAGTTGTTGCGTTACGGCCGCCATATTCTGCTCGATGAATTCGGCATAGAAGGGCAGGAACGTTTGCTGGCGGCCCGGGTGCTCATCGTGGGCGCCGGCGGCCTGGGCTCTCCGGCCGCGCTTTATCTGGGTTCCGCGGGGGTCGGCCATATCGTGCTGGCCGACGACGACGAAGTCGAACTGGGCAATCTGCAGCGCCAGATTCTCCACACCACGGAGCGGATAGGCTGGAGCAAGGCCGAATCCGGCCGGCTCGCGGTGACGCGCATCAACCCTGAAATCCGTGTCGACGCGCTGGTGGCGCGCCTGGCCGGGCAGGCCCTGGACGAACAAGTCCAGGCGGCCGATCTGGTCCTGGACTGCTGCGACAATTTCGCCACTCGCCACGCGGTCAACCGCGCTTGCGTCAAATATAGAAAGCCCCTGGTGTCGGGCGCCGCGATACGGTTCGCCGGCCAGATCAGCGTGTTCGACCTGCGCCGGCAAGACGCGCCCTGCTACCATTGCCTGTTCCCGGAGGCGGACGGGATAGAAGAGCTGCGCTGCGCCACCACGGGCGTGCTGGGGCCCCTGGTGGGCATCGTCGGCAGCGTTCAGGCGGCCGAAGCCATCAAGCTGATTGCGGATATGGGCGAGACGCTGACGGGCCGCATGCTGTGCCTGGAAGCGCTGTCCATGCAGTGGCAGACGATACGCTTCAAGCGCGACCCGGCCTGCCTGGTGTGCTCAGGCAGTGGCGGCCCACAAGAAGCCGGCCGATAGCCTTCACCCTCAGATCCACATAGTGGCAGCGCCCGCTGTGCAATGATGAAAACGGTGTGCCCGGATGGAATACGTGCACGGTGCGCATCCCGGCCCGCCTCGCGCTCTTCAGGTTGCGCAAAGTGTCTTCGACGAGCACGACCCGCTGCGCCGGAACGCCCAGGCGCGCGAGTATCTGGCGCATCAGCGCGGCCGAGGGCTTGGGGCGCAGCCTGCCCTGCAGGTTCATGTGATCCATGGTCCACAAGCACTCGAAGTGCCGCAGTATGCCCAGGGTCTTGAGCACGGTGCGCGCGTAATCGAGCGGGGCGTTGGTCAGCAGCACCTTGCGCCCCTTCAGTTGCCGAAGCTTGCGGTCCAGGCCGTTTTCCGAATGCACCAGCGGCGCGATATCGAAGCTGTGGCTCAGCCTGAGGAAGTCGTCGGCCTTTGCGCCATGGTGGCGGACCATGCCGATGACGGTCGCGCCGTAGCGCTTCCAGTAGGCGGAGCGCAGCGCGTTGGCGGCCTCGACATCCAGGCTCAGCGTGTCGGCCACGGCTTTGGTCATGGCGCCGTCTATGGCCTTGAAGATGCCCTTGGAGCAATCATGCAGGGTGTTGTCCAGGTCGAAGAGCCATACCGTTTGCGGGTCGCCGGCCATGCCGCTGACGCGCCGCGGGCGATGCAGCGCCATGGTTTTGCGCAAGGGCCGCAATGCCGCGTTCCGTCGGGTTCAGCAGGCCCGCGGCCTACTGGGAAGTGATCATCGTGCCGACGCCGCGGTCCGTCAGGATTTCCAGCAACAGGCAGTGTGGCACGCGCCCGTCGACGATATGCACCGAGGTGACCCCGTTGCGGGCCGCGTCCAGGGCTGAGGATATCTTGGGCAGCATGCCGCCGGAAATCGTGCCGTCTTCGAACAATTCGTCTATGGTCTGCGCGGACAGATTGCGCAGCAGTTCGCCGTTCTTGTCCAGGACGCCCGGAGTGTTGGTCATCATGACCAGCTTTTCAGCGCCCAGCACTTCGGCCATCTTGCCGGCCACGACATCGGCGTTGATGTTGTAGGCGCGGCCGTCCTCGCCATAGCCGATGGAGGAAATGACGGGTATGAACTGGTCGTCTTGCAGGGCCTTGACCACGGCGGGCTCGATATGCGTGATGTCGCCGACATAGCCGATATCCAGCCACTCGCCCGGCTTGTCCTTGTCGGCCAGCAATTTCTTCTTGGCCTGGATGAGCTGGCCGTCCTTGCCGGTCAGGCCCACCGCCTTGCCGCCGGCCTCGTTGATCATCATGACGATGTCCTGCTGGACCTGGCCGCCCAGCACCCATTCCACCACTTCCATGGTTTCCGCATCGGTGACGCGCATGCCCTGCACGAAAGTGCCTTCCTTGCCTATGCGCTTGAGCGCGGCGTTGATTTGCGGACCGCCCCCGTGCACGACCACGGGATTGAGCCCGACCAGCTTGAGCAGCACCACATCGTGGGCGAAGCTGCGCTGCAGCTGCTCTTCCGTCATGGCGTTGCCGCCGTATTTGATGACGACCGTCTTGCCGTGGAAGCGCCTTATGTAAGGCAGGGCTTCGGACAGGACTTCCGCTTTGACGGTCGAAGAGTGAGACTGGGCATCCGTGGTAGTGGTCATTGTTTTAACTGGCCAGCGCCTTGTTGACAGTGCTAAGGAAAGCGGCTTTGTCGTAATTGCCCAGATACCGCTTGATGATGTGGCCTTCCTTGTCGATGAGGAAAGCCGTGGGCGTAAGCTTCACGTCTCCGAAGGCCTTGGCGATCTCGCCTTGGGCGTCGATGGCGACGGTAAAGGGCAGATTGCGGGTTTCCGCGAAATTCTTGACGTAGTTGGGCGGGTCGTATTGCATGGCCACCGCAATCGTGTCGAAGCCTTTGGCTTTCAGGTCGTTGTAGTTCTGTATGGTGTCGGGCATCTGGGCGACGCAGGTGACGCAGCTGGTGGCCCAGAACTTGACCAGCACGACTTTGCCGCGCAAATCTCGAGTGGTGATTTTTTCGCCGGTCAAAGAAGTAAATGTGACTTCGGGAGCCGTTTGGGCGCCGGCCGAGAATTGCCAGACCCCGAACCCGATCAGCGCCAGGGCGGCGGCAATGCCTATGAGTGCTTTCTTCATTTCACGGGTATAGTTTCGACGCCCGTGTCGGAGGCCTCAGGCGCCATGGTTGAACCGGAAGAGGATGGTTCTTCGACCGGCGCCGGGCTGCGAGGTTCCTGGGCGATGCTTTCCGGCGAGACGATCTGGAACAATTTTACTACCTTATTGACGCCGGCCACGCCGGCGGCCGCCTTGCCGGCCCGTTCGCCTTCGGCGCTGGTCACCTTGCCCATGAGATAGACGATGCCGCGCTCGGTGGTGACGGTGATGGTGCGGCTGGGCACCTCTTTGGTGTTGATCAAGGTGCTGCGGATTTTGGAAGTCAGCCAGGTGTCGTTGGTGCGCACGCTGACGGGGGTGATGTCGCCCACTCGCAGTTCGTTGATGACCTTCTTGACCTTTTCGACCTGCGTGACGGCCTGGCCGGCCTTTTCCTTGTCTTGCGCGGTGGGCACATCGCCGGTCAGCAGGACCAGCCCGGCGTATGAAGTGGCGTTGACGCGCGCCTTGTCTTCGAAGAGCCTGCGCATCTCGGCGGCGGCCTTCATTTCGATGGCCTGGTCTTCGACCTGTTCGCCCGTGGTGCGGCGGTCCGTCGCCACGACCGCGGTGGTCGCGGCGCCGCCGACGACCAGCAGGCCGCAACCCGACAGGGCCGTCATGACGGCCATTGCGAAACCGGCCAGCAGGAGCCGATGAGCATGCTTGTTCTTAGGCATCAAAGGGTGTCTCCAAGTAGCAGTGCGTCGATTCCGTCGCACAAGGCATGTAACAGCAGAATATGCACTTCCTGAATGCGCATGGTGCGGTCATGCGGCACGCACAGGTGGATATCGGTTTCCATGAGCATGCCGGCGATTTTCCCGCCGCCCTTGCCGGTCAGGGCAATGACGGACATATCGCGGTCGTGCGCCGCTTCGATAGACTTGATGACGTTGGCGGAGTTCCCGCTGGTGGATATGGCGACCAGTACGTCCCCGGCATGGCCCAGGGCGTTGACCTGCCTTTCGAAGATGGAATCGAAGCCGTAGTCGTTGCCGACCGCCGTGAGTATGGAGGTGTCCGTATTCAGGGCGATGCCCGCCAGCGGCAGGCGATCGCGTTCGAAGCGGCCGACCAGCTCGGCGATGAAATGCTGCGCATCGGCGGCGGAACCCCCATTGCCGCAAGCGAGGATCTTCCCGTCATTGGCGAGCGCGCCGAACAGAAGGTCGACGGCGGCCGCCATGGCCTCGGGCAATTCGCGCGCGCTGGCCTTGAAGGTATCGATTGCATCGTCGAAATGCGATGCCATGTGGGATGTCATGTCCATGATCCGCATTATCTCACGTTCATTCGGCAACAATGTCATGGGAAGTAACATCAAAGCCCCTGGCTTTCATTGGCAGAAGGCGGCTTTTATCCAGCTCAGGCCGGTCGGTTTGATGCTGACCACATCGAAGCGGCACGCCGGCATGCGGCCGCCGAAATGGCGCCGGGTCAGGCGCGGCAGGAAGAACTGCGCAGCCAGAATCAGCCGCTGCCGCTTGCCGCCGTCGACGCTGGCGGCGCCGCCGCCGTAGCGCTGCGTGCCGCGGTAACGCACCTCCACGAAAACCAGCACGTTCGCATCCCGCGCCACCAGATCGATTTCTCCCGCCTTGCATGACAGATTGCGCTCCAGCACGGCCAGGCCTTGCGATTGCAGATAGCGGCCGGCGCGGTCTTCCATGGCCCTGCCGCGCCGCTGGGTGGGCGACAAGCACGGCCGGTCGATAGCGGCCTCGGCGGCCGCGGCCGCCTTGCGCCGTCTTCGTCTGGCCTTCACGGCCTTTTCCTGGGCAAGACGGGCCAGCGCATACAGGGGGGCGTCGTCCAGCATGGCATGGGATCCCGTAGCGTAAAATCGCCCAGTATGAGCGATATCAGCGTTTTTTCAGACTCCCAGGCGACATGGAAACGTCTCGCCGACAAGGTGGCGGAGCAACATTGGCCCGCAGGCACCCTGTATGTCGTGGCGACGCCCATCGGCAATCTGGGCGACCTGGGCCTGCGCGCCTGGCAGGCCCTGTCCCGCTGCGATGTCATCGCCGCGGAGGACACGCGCGCCAGCCGTCCGCTACTGGATGCCTGGGGGATTTCGACGCCGCTCATGGCCGCGCACCGGCACAACGAGGCGGCGGCCGCGCAGGCCATCATCCAGCGGCTGGCGCAGGGCGAACGCGTGGCCCTGGTTTCGGATGCCGGCGCGCCCGCCGTCAGCGACCCTGGCGCGCGCATCGTGCGTGCGGTGCGCGAGGCGGGCCATGGGGTGGTGGCCATACCCGGGGCCAGCGCCGTCATTGCCGCCCTGATGGCGAGCGGGGCCACCTCCGACGAGAATCCGGCCTTCGTATTCGCGGGTTTCATGCCGCCCAAGTCCGCGGCGCGGCAGAAGTGGCTGCGGCGCTGGTGCGCCTTGCCCGCGCCCATCGTGATGTTCGAATCGCCGCATCGGCTGGAGGCGGCCGTGGCCGATCTGTTGCAGGTGTGCGGCCCGGACCGCAAGCTGACCCTGGCCCGCGAACTGACCAAGCGCTTTGAGCAAGTGCATACCTTGACGCTGGGCGAGGCGGAAAGCTGGCTGTCCGCCGACGTCCACCGCCGCCAGGGGGAGTTCGTGCTGATCGTGCACGAAGCCGGGCAGCCGTCCGCGAACGAGGCGGCGGATCCGGCCAGCCTGGAATTGCTGGATGCGCTGCTGGAGAGCCTGTCCGTGAGGGATGCGGCCAGGGTGGCGGCCAGGGTGACCGGTTTGCCGCGGGACGAGCTTTATACGCTCGCGCTGTCGCGCCGCAAGCGGTCCGGAGCCGGTTGACCCATCAGTCCATCAGCCTGCCGGCCCGCCAGCTCATCAGCCCGCCAGTGGCCAGCCGCCGCCCCGTCGGCTCAGTTCTAGCGCAGCGCCACCGAGGCCTGCAGGCCGGTTTCTTCTTGGATGCGCAGGGCTGCATTGACCGCCGCGGTGCGCGAGGGATAAGGACCTATGCGCACCCGGTACAGCGCGTCGGTGGGCTGCACGTGCGCCTTGCGGCTTTCCACCCCGCCTATGCGCGAGTTCAAGTCGCGGGCCAGGCTGTCGGCCGTATGCGAGGCGCTGAAAGCGCCGAACTGCAGATAAATCCCGCCGTCGGCCGCCGCCACAGGCCGGGCCGGCATGGGCCCCGTGCCCGGTATGGGATCGGCCGCCGGCCCGGTACGCATCCCGCTTCCTCCGGTCCCGTCTTCGAGCACGGCCTGGATGTCGCCGGCGGACTGAGCGGCCGGCAAGCCGCCGTCCGCGTCATGCTGCAAAGCGGCCAGCGCATCCGGCGTGGAGGGCGGCGCGGCGCGCGCGATCAGCACCGGCTGCGGCGGCTGGGGAGCGGCGGGCGGTATGGGCGTCGGCCGTGCGCGACCATAATTATTGTTGCGTATATCGGCATTGGTGATGGCCTCGACCACCACCTGGCCGCTGCCGGGGCCTGTCAGGCCCAGCTTGGCTGCCGCCACATAAGACAAGTCTATGATGCGCGAGCTATGGAACGGGCCGCGGTCGTTGATGCGGACGATCACCGACTTGCCGGTCAAGGCGTGCGTAACCCTGGCGTAGCTGGGGATGGGCAGCGTGGGGTGGGCGGCGGACATGGAATACATGTCATAGATTTCCCCATTGGCCGTCTTTTTGCCGTGGAATTTACGCCCGTACCAGGAAGCCGTGCCCTCCTGCCTGAAGGGCTGTTCGTCGCTCACCGGCACATAGCGCTTGCCGAACACGACATAGGGCCGAAAGTTCGCCTTGGAATGCTTTTCCACGCGCGGCACGGCATCCGGTATGGATTCTATGTCGGCGGGAATGTTGGCGCCCGGGCCGTCATCCTTGTAATAGCCGCCGCCCCGGCGCGAGCCCGTGCTCGAGCAACCCGCCAGGATGGCGACGCAGAGGCACAGGGCGATGGCGTTGAGCGGGCGGGCATACGTCATGGCATATCGGGCGGCGGCTGGTTGCGGTGGCGGATCAACAGGGGCGAGTGGTCGGCGAAACGCAGCGCCAGTTGTTCTGTAACATATACCGAACGGTGCTTGCCCCCGGTGCAGCCTATGGCCACGGTCAGATAATTGCGGGTGTCCTGCATGTACAGCGGCAGCCAGCGCCGGATGAATCCGGCGATGTCCTCGATCATGGTTTCCACGCTACCGAACTGGGCCAGCCACTGCGCCACCGGGGCGTCGCGGCCGGTCAGCGGGCGCAGCGCGCTGTCGTAATGGGGGTTGGGCAGGCAGCGCACATCGAAGACTAGGTCCGCATCGCCCGGCACGCCGCGCTTGTAGGCGAAGGATTCGAAAGTCAGCACGACGGGCGCGCGGTCGGCCTGCACCAGGTCGCGCACCCAGGCCCGCAGCTGGCCGGGGGTCAGGTCCGACGTATCGATCACATGCTCTTGTTCCCGCAATGGGGCCAGAAGCTCGCGTTCGGTGTCTATGCATTCTTGCAGCGACGGCGACTTGCCGCCTTTCCGCAGGCGGTCGGTCAGGGGATGCCTGCGGCGCGATTCGGAATAGCGCTGCTGCAGGGTGTGGTCGTTGGCGTCCAGGAAGATGACCCGGAAAGGGGTGCCCATGGCACGCAGGCCGGTGATGACGTCGGGCAGTTCGGCCAGTTCGCCCGGGGAACGCACGTCTATCGCCACCGCTACGCGTTCCAGCCCGCTTTCCCGCGTGCTGGCGATGAATTCATGGAGGAAGCGCACGGGCAGGTTGTCGACGCAGGTGTAGCCGGTGTCTTCAAGCAGGCGCAGGGCGACGGATTTGCCCGACCCCGAAATCCCCGTAATGAGAACGATGTTAAGCATGGCTATCCGCTTTGCAGGGGGGAACGGCTTTGCCGTCCCGCTCGTTAAAGGGCGGCCGCGTGTCCTCGCGCGCGGCCGTCTCAGGATTGTTCCGGGCGGCTGCTCTCCATGATGGCGATCGCTTGCCGCTCGATGAATTCACCCATGGTGTCGATGCCGCGCAAGGTGAGGATGGTGTTGCGCACGGCCGCTTCGACGAGCACAGCCAGGTTGCGCCCCGCGGCGACCTGCAGCATGACGCGGCGTATGGGCGTGCCGAGTATGTCTTCGGTTTGATCCTGGACGGGCAGGCGTTCGAAGACGTCCGGCGTCGAGCGTATGAGCCGGACCATGAGCTTGAGTTTCATTTTGCGGCGCACCGAGGTTTCGCCGAAAATGGTGCGTATATCCAGCAGGCCCAGGCCGCGGACCTCGAGCAGGTTCTGCAGCAGGGACGGGCACTGGCCTTCGATGACATTGGGGGCGGTGCGCGAAAGCTCGACGGCATCGTCGGCCACCAGGCCGTGTCCGCGCGAAATGAGTTCCAGCGCCAGTTCGCTTTTGCC
>DJWC01000149.1 GCA_002441445.1 Pusillimonas sp. UBA6240 | reverse complement strand
CCAGCGCCAGGCGTCGAACTCGGGGTGCGCGGTTGCGCGCAGACAGACGTCGGAGTCACGCCCCACGAGACGCAGCAGGAACCAGATCTGCTTCTGCCCGCGATAGACATTACGCCACTGGCGCTTCACCCAGCGCCGTGGTACATCATAGCGCAGCCAATCGCGCGTGCGTCCAAGGATGCGGACGTGCTGCGGCAGCAGACCGACCTCTTCGTGCAGCTCGCGGTACATCGCCTGTACAGGGCTTTCGCCGTACTTGATGCCGCCTTGCGGAAACTGCCAGGCATGCTCGCGTATACGTTTGCCCCAAAAGACCTCGTTTTTCTGATTTACGAGGATAATGCCGACATTAGGACGGTAGCCTTCACGGTCTAACATGGGCCACCTCAAAAGCGAATTCAATACAATTACATTGATTATACGTATCTGTCGGGATCCTCACCATGCATGCAAGCAAGTATCACATTAATACACTCAAAGAAGCACCCGCGGAAGCGGAAATAAAAAGCCATCAGCTCATGACCAGGGCCGGGATGATACGCAAGGTCGCCGGCGGCATCTATACCTACATGCCGCTGGGCTTGAAAGTTTTACGCAAGATCGAAAACATCGTCCGCGAGGAGATGGACGCGGCGGGCGCCATAGAATTGCTGATGCCGGTGGTGCAGCCGGCCGAATTGTGGGTGGAATCGGGCCGCTGGGAACAATATGGGGCCGAACTGCTGCGCATCAAGGACCGCCACCAGCGCGATTTCGTGCTGCAGCCCACATCGGAAGAGGTCATTACGGACATCGCCCGCAACGAAATCCACAGCTGGCGCCAGCTGCCGCTGAACTTCTACCATATCCAGACCAAGTTCCGCGACGAACGCCGCCCCCGCTTCGGCTTGATGCGCGGTCGCGAATTCACCATGAAGGACGCCTATTCCTTCGACCGCGACGAAGCCTCCGCCCTGCAAAGCTACGACGCCATGTTCAATGCCTATCTGCGCATTTTCCAGCGCCTGGGGCTGGAGTTCAGGGCGGTCGCGGCCGATACGGGCTCCATAGGCGGGTCGCGCAGCCATGAATTCCAGGTCATCGCCGACACGGGCGAAGACCTGATCGTCTACAACCCCGCCACGCAATATGCCGCCAACATCGAACTGGCCGAGGCTCCCTGCCTGATCCCCCAACGCGGCCCGGCCACCGCAGCGCTCTTCAAGGCGGCCACGCCCGACGCGCCCAAGTGCGAACTCGTCGCGCGGCAATTGGGCCGGCCGCTTGCCGAGACAATCAAATCCATTGTTCTGGCCACGGACGAGAAAGCCGGCCCGGCAAGGATCTGGCTGCTGTTGCTGCGCGGCGACCACGACCTGAATGAAATCAAGGTCAGCAAGCTGCCGGGTTTCGAAGGGGGCTACCGTTTCGCCACCGAAGCGGAGATCCTCGATACCTTCGGCTGCGTGCCGGGATACCTGGGGCCGCTGCATACCGCCAAGCCGGTCACCGTGGTCGCCGACGCCACCGCGGCGAACATGAGCGATTTCATCTGCGGCGCCAACGAAGAAGGCTACCACTACACGGGCGTGAACTGGGGGCGCGACCTGCCCGAACCCCAGGTCGCCGACCTGCGCAATGTCGTCGCCGGCGATCCCGATCCGCAAGGAGGCGTCTTGGCCATACAGCACGGCATCGAAGTCGGCCATGTCTTCTTCCTGGGAGACAAATATTCCAAGGCGCTGAACGCCACCTTCCTGGATACCGACGGCAAGCCCGCCGTCCTGCAGATGGGCTGCTACGGCATAGGGATAAGCCGCATTTCGGCGGCGGCGATCGAGCAGAACCACGACGACAAGGGCATCATATGGCCCCGTGCTATCGCTCCCTTCGAAGTGGTGATCTGCCCCATGGGGTATCACAAAAGTGAAACCGTCCGCAACAAGGCCGAAGAGCTCTACCAAGCGCTGCGCGCCCGCAAGGTGGACGTCATCCTGGACGACCGCGATACGCGCCCGGGCGTCATGTTCGCCGATTGGGAACTGATCGGCGTACCATTGCGCATCACCATAGGCGAACGCGGCCTCAAAGAAGGCGTCATCGAGGTCCAGTCGCGCCGCCAGGATGCCGCCGACAAGGTCGCCGTGGAAGAAGCGCTTCACGCGGTCGCCGAACGGCTAAAATCCCTGTAGCGCGCACAAGGCGGGTTTGCGCATGCCTGACTGAGCCGGCCCGGGCCCGTGGGGCCGGCGATGTCACACCACTTAACTAAAGATATGCTCGACGAAACACCGGAACCATTTTCACGGCACGATATTCGCGTATATTACGAGGACACCGACGCCGGCGGCGTTATGTACTATGCTAATTACCTGAAGTTTTTCGAACGCGGCCGTACGGAATGGTTAAGGCGCCTCGGGGTGAACCAGTCTGATCTCGCGACGAACGGTCGCCGATTATTTGTTGTCAAGCACGTTGAAATACAATATCGGAAACCGGCCAGGCTGGACGACCTGCTCTCCATACACAGCTCGCTCTCCCGCCTGGGCCACGCCTCCATTTTCTTTCGGCAGTCCGCGATGCGCGACGGGGAACTGCTGTGCCAAAGCGACATCCAAGTAGTTTGCATCGATGCCGACACCTTCCGCCCCGCCGCATTCACCGATGAACTCAAAACTCTACTGGAAAAGGCCAGGAAATAACCATGCAACCCACTAGCGACCTATCGTTGCTTACCTTATTGATCGATGCCAGCATTCCTGTGCAGGTGGTGATGCTCATTCTTCTGGGCATATCCGTGCTGTCCTGGACTTATATTTTCAGCAAGCGGGCGGCGCTCAAGCGGGCCAACGACCAGACGAAACGCTTCGAAGACGATTTCTGGGCGGGCGGCGACTTGTCGGTGCTGCAGCAGGCGGTGGCCACGCGCCGCAGCGAACACGGCGCCCTGGCGCGCATTTTCGACGCCGGCATGACCGAATTCGTCAAGGCCCGCCGGGCGAACGGCGGCGGCGATGCCTTGCTGGACGGGCCGCGCCGGGCCATGCGAGCCACCTATCAAAGGGAAATGGACAGCCTCGAATCGCACTTGAACTTCCTGGCTTCGGCGGGTTCGGTCAGCCCCTATATCGGCCTGCTGGGCACGGTCTGGGGCATCATGCACGCCTTCATGGGCTTGTCGTCGATGCAGCAGGCGACGCTTGCGGCGGTGGCGCCCGGTATCGCGGAAGCGCTGATCGCCACGGCCATCGGCCTGTTCGCCGCCATTCCGGCGGTGGTGGCCTACAACCGCTACACCAACGAAATCGACCGGCTTTCCATCCGCTTCGATAGCTTCATCGACGAATTCCTCAACATCCTTCAAAGGCAGGTGCGCTGATGCCATCCGTACGCGGCGGCAGGGGCCGCAGCCGTCGACTGAACAATGAAATCAACGTCGTGCCCTATATCGACGTCATGCTGGTGCTGCTGGTCATTTTCATGGTGACGGCCCCCATGATCACTCCCGGACTCATCGAGCTGCCCACTGTGGGGCAGGCGGCCGAAATACAGGCCAAACCGGTGGAAGTGCAGATCGAGGAAGGGGGGGCGGTGTCCCTGCGCGTGCGCGACAACGGCGCCGAATTCGAAAAGATCAACAGCCAGAATCTCGTCGCCGAAGTGCAGTCGCGCATCAATGGCGATACACCGGTCGTCATCGCGGCGGATGGCCGCGTACCCTACGAAACCGTCATGAAAGTCATGGATCAGTTGCGCAACAGCGGCATAAAGCGCCTGGGCTTGCTGGTGGATCAAAAATCGGCGCCGGCGGCAACCGGGAACTAGGGCCCGTCGACGCAAAAAAGGGTCAGCCTGTCAGCATGATCGAGGCCTCTTGAGCACCTCAATGAAGCAGAAACAAAAACGCACTGTCAGACACTTCGAGCGAACGCCCGAGCAGCAGGATGAGCGCCGCGCGTTGGGCTATGCCGTGGCGATACACGCTGCGTTGCTGCTGTTCATGCTGTTCGGCCTGGTGGCTTCGCCCACCACGCCCAATCCCGTCCAGGTGGAGCTATGGGCGGACGGCACGTCGCCCACCGCCGCCGAACCGGATACCGAGCCGGAGCAGGCCGACGAGGCCACGTCGCCGCCCGAAACGCCATCCGAGCCTGAACCCGAGCCGACCCCTGCTCCGGAACCCCCTCCCGCGCCGCCACCCGAGCCGGAAGCCGCCACGCCGCCTCCTCCTCCGCCGGCCAAGCCCACGCCGCCCGCCCAGATCGAAGAAGAACCCGATATCGCGTTGGAGAAAGCCCGCAAGGAACGCGAGCGGCAGGAGCAAGCCGCAAAGGCCGCCGCAGAGAAAGCTGCCGCCGAAAAGGCTGCGGCCGAGAAAGCCGCTGCTGAAAAAGCCGCGGCTGAGAAGGCTGCGGCTGAAAAAGCTGCGGCTGAGAAGAAGGCCCAAGAAGAAGCCGCAAGAAAGGCTGCGGAAGAGAAAGCCGCCGCCGAAAGGGCTGCGGCCGAGAAGGCGGCCGCCGAGAAAAAGGCCAGGGAAGAAGCTGCGAAGAAGGCTGCGGAAGAGAAGGCTGCCGCTGAGAAAGCCGCCGCCGAAAAGGCTGCGGCCGAGAAGGCTGCCGCCGAGAAGAAGGCCAAAGAAGAAGCCGCAAAGAAAGCGGCGGAAGAGAAAGCCGCCGCCGAGAAGAAAGCGGCTGCCGAAAAGGCGGCCGCCGAGAAAAAGGCCAAGGAAGAAGCCGCGAAGAAGGCCGCGGAAGAGAAAGCCGCCGCCGAGAAGAAAGCCAAGGAAGCCGAAGCCAAGAAGGCGGCGGCCGAAAAAGCCGCCGCCGCCAAGCGGGAGGCCATACGCCAGGCCATGCGCAGCGACGCCCTGGGGGCCGCCGGCATCCCGGGCGGCACGGCCGACCGCAATCAGGCGGGCGGCAGCGGCGGCGACGATGGCTATGCGGCCAAAGTGCGCGCCTGCGTCCGCCAGGGCGTCGTGTATAACGTACCCCCGCGGCAAGGATCGGCCAACCCCACAGTACAATACAGAGTTCAACTCAAATCGAATGGAACCGTCGAGAACGTGAACATCAGGCGCTCGTCCGGAAATTCCCGCTTCGATGAAGCGGTCAGGAAGGGTATACAGGCATGCTCGCCCTTCCCCAAACCGCCATCGGGCAAGTACCCCTCCGTGATCGAGGGCGACTACCGAATGTACGATTAACAGGAGATAGTAGATGATGACAGCCCTCACTCCAGCCAAACTCGCCGGGTCGCGCTCGTGGCGCGCCTGGGCTTTCGGGATCGTGGCATTGACGGCCGGCCTGCTGGCCTCCCGCCCCGCCGATGCGCAATTGCGCGTGGATATTTCGGGCGTGGGCGCTACGCAATACCCCATCGCGATTGCCGACTTCGCGGGCGACGGGCAAGGCCAGGCGGTCGCCGAGGTCGTGCGTGCCGACCTGACGCGCTCGGGCCAGTTCCGGCTCATCAATGCCACCGGCGCCAGCCTGAACGCGGAAAGCAGCGTCGCCTACGACGACTGGCGCAACCGCGGAGCCGACTATCTGGCTTACGGCTCCATCACCCAATCCGGCGGACAATACAATGTCAGCTACCGCCTGGTCGATTCCGTGCGCAAGACCCAGCTGGACGGCGTAGCCTTCAGCGGCACGGAAAAAGAATTGCGCCGCATCTCCCACCAGATCGCCGATCGCATCTACGAAAAAATCACCGGCGTGCGCGGCGTATTTTCTACGCGCATTGCGTATGTGTTGCAGACGGGCAACAATTACGAGTTACAAATTGCAGACGCGGACGGCCAGAATCCCCAGGTCATGCTGCGCTCCAAGCAGTCCATTATTTCCCCCGCCTGGTCGCCGGACGGCAAACGGCTGGCCTATGTCAGCTTCGAATCGGGCAAACCGGTGGTCTATGTGCAGACGCTGGCGACGGGCCAGCGGGTGCCCCTGGCCAATTTCAAGGGCAATAACAGCGCGCCAGCCTGGTCTCCCAATGGCAGCCAACTGGCCATCGTGCTTTCGCGCGACAGCATTTCGCAGATATACACCATCAATGCCGACGGCTCCGGCCTGCGCCGCGTGATGCGCTCGCCGTTGATCGACACCGAACCCCAATACACGCCGGACGGCGGCTCGCTGATATTCACCAGCGACCGCGGCGGCAGCCCCCACATATACCGGGTCCCCGTCAGCGGCGGCGAAGCGCAACGCATTACCTTTAACGGAAGTTACAATATCTCACCGGCCATCTCGCCGGACGGTAACAACCTGGTGTACGTTACACGTAGAAATGGTGCCTTCCGTATCGCGGTCCAGAACATGGCTTCCGGCGCCGAACAACTGCTGACGGCCGGTCCCGATGACCAGTCGCCCAGTTTCGCGCCCAACGGGATGCAGATCCTTTATAGTTCTGTTCAGGGCGGGCAAAGTGTCCTGGCCGTTACTTCTGTCGACGGGCGTGTGCGCCAAACGCTATCGTCGCTGAATGGCAAGGTACGTGAACCGACCTGGGGACCATTCTCGAATTGATTTCCACAGTGTGACTCTTTTTCAAAGGAACTTAAATGAGCTCGCGCATCGCAAGAAGTCTTACCTTAGCCGTTTTTGCCGCCAGCCTGGCCGCATGCAGCTCCGTGCCTCTGGACCAATCGTCCGGTAGCGGGGCCGGCGCCGGCACGGGTGGGGCCAGCTCCGGGCAAGTCATGGACCCGTTCAACCCGCAAAGCCCGCTCGCCCAACAGCGTTCGGTCTACTTCGAGTTCGACAGCTACACGGTCCCCGAGCAGTATCGTAGCCTGGTCGAAATGCATGCGTCCTATCTGGCGGGCCATGCCCAGCAGAAAGTCCGCATCGAAGGCAACGCCGACGCCCGCGGCGGCTCTGAATACAACCTGGCCCTGGGGCAGCGCCGCTCCGACGCCGTGGCGCGCATGATGACCTTGCTGGGCGTGAACAGCAACCAGATCGAAGCCATCAGCTTCGGCAAGGAACGTCCGAAGGCGCTGGGCAACACCGAGGCCGACTACGCTGAAAACCGTCGCGCCGACATCGTATATCAGCGATAATATCTGTACATCTGTGAAGGGCTTCGGCCTCGCGGCCGAAGCTTCCCGCCATGGATCGGGGCGCCTGCGGCGCCGAATGGCAAGGCCTAGTACCTCGCCGCGCATGGTTGGCCCGGCGCCTTGGCAAGTGGTCACGGAAACGCCGTGGGGGTGATCCGCCGCGGCGTTTTTATTCGAACGGAAATCACAATGAGCCTTTACTCTTTGCCCTACCGCGCCACTCTCGCAGCCGCCATACTGTCGCTGTCCGCCGCCTGGTCGGCGCCGGCCCATGCTTTCTCCGACGATGAAGCGCGCCGCGCCATCCTGGAATTGCGCGAACAGATCCGGCAGCTGACGGAACAGAATCGCCAGGCCCGCCTGCAACTGGCGGATCAAATGGAAACCATCCAGCACGAAATGGCCAGCATGCGCGGCCAGATCGAACAGCTCAAATGGCAGGTGGACCTGGAAAAGCGCTCCAGCCAGGATCAATCCGGCGGCAATACTCCGCAGGTCGCAGACCCGCAAGAGCAAGCGGCCTACGAAGGCCCCATGGGCTTGTTCCGCAGCGGCAAGTACAAAGAAGCCGCAAGCAGTTTCGCCACCTTCCTGGAAGCCTACCCGAATAGCCAGCTCGCCCCGGAGGCCCGCTTCTATCAGGGCAGCAGCCGCTACGCCAGCAAGGACTTCAAGGGCGCCATACAAGGCCTGCAGGCCATGATCAAGCAGAACCCGACCGACCCGCGCGCGCCGGATGCGCTGCTGGTGATCGCCGCCAGCCAGATCGAACTCAATGACATGGCCGGCGCCAAGGCCAGCCTGCAGAAAATCGTCAAGGACTACCCGCAGACATCCGCGGCCGAGACCGCCAAGAGCCGCTTGAAACTCCTTCAGTAAATCAGCCGTTCATGCTCCTTGCCGATTTACCGCAGTACTCGACTTCCAGCTTCGACCAGCCTGTTTACTATACCCGCCAGGGGCGCGGCGCACCCCTGCTGCTGATCCATGGATCCTTGTGCGACTATCGCTATTGGCGCTGGCAAATCCCGGCACTCAGCGATCTGCACCTGGTCGTCGCGCCCAGTCTGCGCGGCTGCTGGCCAGCGGCACTGCGCGGCCCCGATGCGAGCTACAGCGTGGCGCAGCATGCCCGCGATCTTGCCGGCTTGATACGGGAGCTGCATGGCGACCGGCCGGTCCATGTGCTGGGCCATTCCCGGGGAGCACAGGTCGCGGTGGAATTGGCCCGGCTGGCGCCGGAACTGGTGGGCAGCCTGATATTGGCAGACCCCGGCTTCAGGCTGGCGGGAGAACCCCCTGCTCCCTCCGTCCATAGCCAAGCCGTCGCCCTGCTGCAGCAAGGGCAAGCCGAAGCGGCATTGTCGCTATTTGTCGATACGGTGAACGGCGCAGGCACCTGGGCGAAAATGGTCGGGTGGTTCAAGGCCATGGTGCGCGACAATGCCTATACCCTGCTGTCGCAGATACGCGAAATCGAACTCGCGGTGGACCCGGCCCATATTGCCGGGCTGGAACACCCCGTATTGCTGATAGGCGGCGCCCATAGCCCGCGGCGCTATGCAAGCCGCATGGACGCGCTGCAAGCGCTTTGGCCCGCCGCCCCGCGGGTGACCATACCCATGGCCTCGCATGGCATGAATCTGGCCAACCCGAAGGCGTTCAACACGGCGGTGGCTGAATTCCTGGCGCCCTTGTCCAGGCGCTAGAAGCATGGCGCGGCCGCCTGCCCGCGGGGTCGCGGAACCGCCAAACTGCCGGATCCGTCGGAGCGCCGCGGGAGCGCCTCGTTCAAAGACGCCCTTTCCGCTTAGCGGCTCTTGGCCGTGGCGGGCTTCACCTCGCACTGGGCGGTCGCCTTTTCCCCATTGTCGAACAGGAAGTCCATGGCGACTTTGTCCCCGACCTTGGGAGCGGGCGAGACGGCCTTTTCCAGCATGACGTGATAGTCGCCAGGCTTGAATTCCAGCTCGCCGCCCGCGGGGATGACGATATCGTGCGTTTCGGACATCCGGCTCATGCCGCCGCTATGCGTCGTCTGGTGCAGCATCACCATGCCATAGGCGGGCGAGGCCGCCCGCTGCAGCTTGACGTCTTTATCGCCGGTGTTCTTGACCACGAAGTAGCCTGCGGACGGCGCCGGAGCGGGGATGGACCGTATCCAGCATGCGGATACCACGATCTTGTCGGATACCTTGGCCTTGGACATATCCACCGCATGCCCTTGCATGGCGGCATGCCCATGCCCGGCCTGGGCCAACAACAAAGGCAGCATGCCCCCAACGGAGACCGCGGGCGGCTGCGCCGCCCAGCTGATGTGCGCCGCGGCGCCGGCGGCCAAAATGCCTGCAATGAACAATTTTTTCATGATGACTCCCACAGCTTATGCTGTCGTATTTCCGTTAACCTTCAAATGCTTTGAACTATGGATGGCTTGCGGACTATACGGGCGGCGCTCGCGCCCCCAGGGGCGGGCCCCTTACCAGGAAAGGGAAATCCGCGCGCAGCGGCCACGAGGGCTGCGGATGCATGGCGTGCAACACGCCTTGCAGCGTCGCCATCGCGGTATGAAGCAAGGCGGATTGCCCCGCCAGGGAAGCAAAGGCGCAGTGCAACGCCTGCGGTTCCGCCGATACGTCGGCGCGGTCCAGCGCCAGCGTCTTGACGACGCCGGCCGGCAGCCCGCTGACGCACAGCGTCATGGCGGGCAGGCCCGAGGCGCCCCCCGCCACCGGCATATAGCCGGCCGGGATCACGGCCTTGAACAGGAAGGCCAGCAACACGGCGGCGACCAGCCGGCGCCAGCCTATCGTGGAAAATCCGTTGTGCATACCCCTGTCCATGGTTCCGAAGTGTACTATGGCAACTGCCTTGACTACCATTGATCTTTGTCACCATGTCATCCGACTCCCAGGACCATGTTCCGCGTCTATCCGTCCAGCAGTGCAACGAGCTGCTGCAAAGCCAGCATCCCTTCGCGTCCATCCTGGGAATCCAGGTGGTGGAGATCGGCATGGGGACCTCTGCGGTATTGCTGCCGGACCGCGCCGCGCATCAGCGCCACGGCGGCATCATCGCGGGGCCCATGCTGATGGGGCTGGCCGATGTGGCGCTTTATGCGGCCATATTGGGCGCCACCGGCAATAGCCATGCGGTCACAGCCAGCCTGAGCATCAATTTCCTGCGCAAGACGCCGCCGGGCGGGGTGGTGGCCAAGGCCAATATATTGAAAACCGGCCGCATGGCCGCCGGCGAAGTGCTGCTGACGCCGGCGGTCGGCGGCGAACCCGTCGCCCAGGCCATCAGCACCTGGGCCCTGCCACGAAACTGAACCAAAGGAGAACCGCACCATGCAATACCGACGCCTAGGCGCCAGCAATCTGAAAGTTTCCGCCCTCTGCCTGGGCACCATGATGTTCGGCAACCAGACGGAATTGCCCGAAGCCCAAAACATGGTGGCGTCCGCGCGCGAGCACGGCATCAATTTCATCGACACGGCCGATGTCTATACCAAGGGCGCGTCGGAAGAGATGGTCGGCCGTCTGATTGCCGAGCATCGGAATGACTGGATACTCGCCACCAAGCTGGGCAATCGCATGGGCTCCGGGCCCAACCAGTCGCACTATTCGCGCCACTGGATCATCCAGGAGGTCGACAACAGCCTGCGGCGCCTGAACACCAGCCACTTGGATATTCTGTATTTGCATCGCGACTTCCATGAGGAGAATCTGGATGAAGCGGTGCGGACGTTGGGGGATTTGATCGGCAACGGCAAAATACGGGCTTTCGGGCTGTCGAATTTCCGCGGCTGGCGGATAGCGGAGGTCATTCGTTTGTGCGGTCTGGCCAACGTGCCCGCGCCCGTCGTATGCCAGCCTTATTACAATTTGCTCAATCGCGGGCCGGAGGTGGAGATTCTGCCTGCTTGCGGGCATTATGGCCTGGGGGTGGTGCCTTACAGTCCTATCGCGCGCGGTGTGCTGACGGGCAAGTATCAGCCGGGCGAGACGCCGGCGGCGGACAGCCGGGCGGGCCGGGGCGACAAGCGGATGATGGAAACGGAGTTCCGCGAGGAGTCTCTGATCATCGCGCAGCGCTTGCAGGATCATTGCCGGGAGCGGGGTATATCGCTGGGGCATTTCGCAACGGCGTGGGTGCTTGCCAATAGGCACGTCAGCGCGGTGATAGCGGGCCCGCGCACGCTGGCGCAGCTCGAGGATTATTATCCTGCGCTAGATTTGGACATCAGTGCCGAGGAAGAAGCTCTGGTCGATCAATTGGTGACGCCGGGGCATGCTTCCACGCCTGGTTTCAACGATCCGAATTATCCTTTCTTTGGCCGTTGAGTGGCATCGAGGGGGCTATGGCTATCGGGAGGCTTGGTTCTTCTGGCGCGTGTCGGGTGATGTGACGCTGTTTGGCTTCTTTGACGCGTGCCGGGTGGTTTGCGGCGTTGTTTAGTTTGTTTGGCGCGTGCCGGGTGGCGGGCCGGTTCTTCTGACGCGTGCCGGGTGGNNGGCGCCCTGCGCGCCGGACTGCGGCGTCGGCTAGCTCGTCCGGCCATTCGGCCTACCTTCGCGACCGCCTCGCCCGGCCCCGAAAGTCGCTGCGGCCCGACCCCGCCACCCGTCCCGCTGCGTCGGCTTGTGTTCGCGGGGCCGCCGGGGCGGCTTGGGTGCTTGGCCTTTTTCTGTGGCAGTGGGTGCCGCTGGAAGAGGTCTTGCGCCGTCCCGGCCTCGCGCGCCTGCCGCGCGGGCCGGGACATTCGGGGTGGCCAGGCATTGAGCTGATGGTCAAAGCGTTGAGCATGCCCAGCATGGTTAGGCATTGAGCTAATGGTCAAAGCGTTGAACATGCCCAGCATGGCCAGGCATTGAGCTGATGGTCAAAGCGTTGAGCATGCCCAGCATGGTCAGGCATTGAGCTAATGGTCAAAGCGTTGAACATGCCCGGCAAGCTCGTGCAGCTTCCCGATCAAGCCACCAGTAGCAAAAAGGATCAGCCGCTCTCGCTTCACAATACCTTTCCATGATGTTCCCGTCAGCCGCAATCGTCCAGGCATGCTCGGGCGGGCCCGGTTACGGCGGTTTCGCGAGCGCCGGGCCGGGGCCTGGAATCA
>DJWC01000124.1 GCA_002441445.1 Pusillimonas sp. UBA6240 | reverse complement strand
GTCGCCAAGATCATCGAGTAATTCGCTCGTGTGCGGGCGGTGCCGGTGGCACCGTCTGCCTGTTCTTTTCGCTCTTTTTGCCCGATCCGCTCTTTAGGAACAAGCTCATGCAAAACCAGAAAATCCGCATCCGTCTGAAGGCGTTCGACTACAAGCTGATCGACCAATCGGCTGCCGAGATCGTGGAGACAGCCAAGCGTACGGGCGCGGTAGTGCGCGGCCCGGTGCCGCTGCCGACGCGTATCCGTCGCTACGATGTGCTGCGTTCGCCGCACGTCAACAAGACCTCGCGTGATCAATTCGAAATGCGTACGCATCAGCGGCTGATGGACATCGTGGACCCCACCGACAAGACGGTGGATGCATTGATGCGCCTCGATCTGCCCGCGGGTGTGGACGTCGAAATCGCATTGCAGTAAGCTGTTTCTTGAGCGCCTTGGGCGCAACAAGATAAAACGCCATGCTCATAGCATGGCGTTTTGCATTCTGGGTACCGGCTTGCAAGGCTCGCGCAGTCGGCCATTCATAGAAAGACGAGGGGGCCGGTTTCATGAATAAAGCACGGGTTTTCCTTGGCGCGGCGATGCTGGCCGCGGCCTATCTTTGCCTGGGCGTCGCCGCCGCCCAGCCGGCCGCATGCAACGAAGGAAAGCCCGTCAAGCTGGCCGATCAGACCTGGGAAAGCGCAAACTTCACCACCCACGTCATCAAGGGTTTGCTCGAGGCGGCTTTCGGCTGCAAGACGGAAGTGGTTCCGGGCACCCCTGCGGCGATCGAATCCGCCCTGGCGCAGGACGACCTGCAAATCATTGCGGAACAATGGTCGGGCCGTTCCCCCATTATTGAAAAGGCCGTGAAGACGGGCGCTGTCGAAGTCGTGGGCGACACCCTGGCGGGGGGCGCACAGCAAGGCTGGTATGTGCCCGATTATGTCGTGCATGGCGATGCGGCCCGCGGTATCGAACCCATGGCGCCGGATTTGCAGACCTGGCAGGATCTGCCGCGCTATAAATCATTGTTCCGGGACCCGGAAGTGCCCTCCAAAGGGCGCTTTCTAAATTGCCCGTCGGGCTGGGTCTGCGAAAAAACCAATAGCCGGCTGCTACAGGTGCATGGCCTGGAAGCCGATTACAACAACTTCCGCGCCGGCACGGGGGCGGCGCTGGATGCGGCCATCAGTTCCGCCTACGATCGCGGGCAGCCGATACTGTTTTATTACTGGCAGCCTGCGGGCTTGATGGCCAAATACAAGTTTGCCAAGGTCCGGCAAGATCCCTTCAACAAGCGGTGCTGGGACACGATAGTCAGCGGCGAAGGCGAACTATGTTCCTCCGATTTCCTGGTAGCCCATCTGGGCGTTGCGGTATCGTCCCCGTTTGCGCGGAGCAACCCCGAACTCATTGCATTCTTCGAGCGCTTGCAGTTCGAACCAGGCCTGCTGAATCGCATGATTCTGGACATGACGGAATCCCGCAGCAGCGGTGAAGCCATGGCTGCGAAATTCCTGCGTGAGCATCCGGAGGTCTGGCACGCCTGGCTGCAGGCCGATGCGGCCGCCAGGGCCGACGCCGCGTTGGGCCTGGCGCGGGATGGCGCGGCGCCGTCCATGGGCCAGCCCGATGCCGGGCAAAGCGGAACGCCGCCGCGATCCGCGGAACGATCCGCGGCAGCGCAGGGCGGCGGTAAAGCGGGCGGCGGCTCCGGCGCGCATGCCGACGATGCCGCCGCGGCGGCGCCGGGCTCCGCCATCATGGGGCATGGCATATTCCCCGACTGGTCGGCGGCGGACTTCGTCAATCAGCGCTTGATGGCCATCGTCAAGACCTATGGCGATACCTTCAGAAAGTACAGCGACTTCATGCTGGTCGCCGTCCTGCTGCCTGTCGAGCAATTGATGGAAGCCATCCCGCCCTGGCTGTTCCTGGCCCTGGTCGCGGTCTTGTCCTGGCATGCGAGCCGCAAGTGGCTGACCGCGGCGCTCTATGTCGTCTGCCTGTATGCCATCGGCGCGGTCGGCTTGTGGGACAAGCTGATGCAGACTTTTGCGCTGGTCCTGGTGTCCACCGTCATTTCCATTATTATCGGCGTGCCCGTCGGCATATTGGCCGCGGGCAGCCGCCCGCTGCGCCGCGTGCTGACTCCCATCCTCGATGTCATGCAGACGCTGCCCAGTTTCGTGTATCTGATCCCCGTGCTCATGCTGTTCGGCCTGGGCAAGGTGCCCGCGCTTTTCGCCACCGTGGTTTATGCGGTCCCCCCGCTCATCCGCCTGACGGTGCTCGGCCTGCGGCAGGTGGATCGCAATGTGATGGAGGCGGCGCAGTCCTTCGGTGTGACGCGCTGGCAGATGCTGACCAAAGTGACGCTGCCGCTGGCCCGCCCCAGCATCATGGCCGGGGTGAACCAGACCACCATGATGGCCCTGGCCATGGTCGTGGTGGCATCCATGATAGGCGCGCGCGGGCTGGGTGAAGACGTGCTCGCCGGCATCCAGACGCTGGACGTGGGCAGGGGCCTGCAGGCCGGCATAGCCATCGTCATCCTGGCCATCATCATCGACCGCAATACCCAAGCCTACGGGCGGCCGCGCAGGCGCAGGCGGGCCATGCTGCAACACGAGGACGCGCGATGACCACGGCGGACACGGAGGCCGGCATGGCGGCGGACGACAGCCTGCGGGCGGATGGCGGCGCCCGGCATGGGCTTGGCGAGCACGGCGCCCACCGTCCTGATGAAGGCGTCAAAATACAGATACGGGGCGTCTACAAGGTATTCGGCCGGCGCCAGGCCGATGCGCTGGCCATGCTGCGCCAAGGCATGGACAAATCATCCGTCCAGGCGGAAACGGGCGCCAGCGTGGGCCTGGCGGGCATCGACGCCGACATACCCACCGGCCGCATCACCTGCATCATGGGGCTGTCCGGCTCGGGCAAGTCCACGCTGGTGCGGCACCTGAACCGCCTGATCGATCCTTCCGCGGGCGAGATACTGATAGACGGCGAAAATATCCTGGCGCTGAGCCTGGCGGAACTGCGCGAATTGCGCCGCCACAAAATCAGCATGGTATTCCAGAACTTCGGCCTGCTGCCGC
>DJWC01000029.1 GCA_002441445.1 Pusillimonas sp. UBA6240 | reverse complement strand
GGCCATGCCGCGCTCGATGGCGGCCTTGTCGTCCTGGCTGATGACGCCCACGGCGGCGAGCATGTCGGCATGGGCGAGCGAGCCCTGGATATCGAAACGGGCCATGCGCTGGTCGAACTCGACGGATGCCGTGTAGCGCTTGACCAGGTCGGATACGGGCTCGGAAAAACGGGCGGACCAGGCCTGAGCCTTGTTGGCGAACTGGCCGTGCAAGTCGGAGGAAGAATTTTTTGCCATAGTGGCGCGATTATAAAGGACGCGGCTGGCGGCGGTTCCNNCGCGTTTTCGTACGTTACTATTACGGCGCGCCCGCATACATGGCAGCCGCACAATGGCCGCCGCCTTATCGGACGATGCAAGAAGACATTCATCAGTCATGACAGAAGAGAACAATCTACTCGCCCTTACCCTGGTGGAAGACTGGCTGGAGCGGCACATACCGGATGCGCTCTGGAGCCAGATCGCCTTGGGGCTGCTGATGCTGGCCCTGCTGTACGCCCTCGCGAGCTGGGTGGCGTCCAGGGTGCTGGCCAGGCTGGCGCGCCGGGCGCTGAGCGCCGTGGGGCGCGCCGACTGGTCGGAAGCGCTGTCCCGCCGCCGCGTGTTCCGCAACCTGAGCCATGCCTTGCCGATACTGGTCATCATGACCAATATCGGCCTGCTGCCGATACACGACAGGTATATCGTCATGCTGGCGAGGGTGCTGCTGTCCGCCGCCATCGTTTTCCTCTTCATGGCCTTGAACGGCACGCTGGCCGCCTGGCAGGACGTTTATTCCTCAAGCACGCGCGCCCAGACGCGGTCCATCAAGGGCTATCTGGAGCTGGCCAAGATCGTACTCTGGGCGGTCTGCCTGATCCTGATCATCTCGATACTGGCGGACCGTTCGCCGCTCTTGATGCTATCTGGCCTGGGCGCGCTGTCCGCCGTGCTGCTGCTGGTATTCAAGGATACGCTGCTGTCGCTGGTCGCCAGCACGCNNCCGGCGCCGACGGCTTCGTCATCGATATCGCCCTGCATACCGTCAAAGTGCAGAATTGGGACAAGACCGTCACCACGATACCGACCTACAAGCTGTTTTCGGAAAGCTACCGCAATTGGCGCTATATGTTCGAATCGGGCGGGCGGCGCATCAAGNNGCACCTTGCGCATCGACGCCGGCACGGTGCGTTTCCTGCGCGAAGACGAGATTGCGGCCCTGCGCCGTTTCGCGCTGCTGAAAGACTATCTGGATAGCAAGCAGCGGGAACTGGAAGAAAGCAACCGCGCCCTGGGGGAACTGGCCAGCCTGGAAAGCAACCGGCGGCGCCTGACCAACCTGGGCACNNGATCGTGCGCATGATGGAGCCCGATTCGCAGGGCATACCCATAGAGGTATATTGTTTCGCCAATAAAACCGCCTGGGTCGAATATGAACGGATACAGGGAAATATCTTCGACCATCTGCTGGCGATATTGCCCGAGCTGTCCCTGCGGCTGTACCAGGCGCCGTCGGGCGCCGATTTCTCGCGCGCCTGGGAAACGGGAGAGGCCGGGGCCTGGCGCCGGAACCCCCCTCCGCCTTTCGCTCCGGAACAGCCATGAGATAATTTTGCTTTCCTGTGGAGCCATGCAATGAAATTAATCGCGGCAATCATCAAGCCGTTCAAGCTGGACGAGGTGCGCGAAGCCCTTGCGGATATCGGCGTCAGCGGGCTGACGGTCACCGAAGTCAAAGGTTTCGGCCGCCAGAAAGGGCATACCGAACTCTATCGGGGGGCTGAATACGTGGTGGACTTTCTGCCCAAGATCCGCGTCGAGGTCGTGCTGCCCGCCGCCATGGTGGATGCGGCGATCGACGCGATCATCAAGGCGGCGTACACCGGCAAGATAGGCGACGGCAAGATCTTCGTGACGCCGGTGGAGCAGGCGATCCGCATACGCACGGGCGAGAGCGGCATCGATGCGCTGTAAGGGCGGCGCCGCATGGCACTGAGCGCCACCATACACAAGCTGGAGCTGCATGTGGCCGACATGCAGCGCAATTATTACGGCAGCCACGCGCTGACCCTGGCGCGCCATCCTTCGGAAACCAATGAGCGCATGATGCTGCGCGTGCTGGCTTATGCGCTGTTCGCCGATGAAGCGCTGGCTTTCACGCGCGGCCTCAGCACGGTCGACGAACCGGCTCTGTGGCAGAAGGATTTGACCGGCGCGATACAGCGCTGGATAGATCTCGGGCATCCGGACGAGCGCCGCCTGCTGCAGGCGGCCGGCAAAGCCGATCATGTCGTGGTTCTTTGCTATGGGGGCCAGGCCAGCCAGGTGTGGTGGGATGGCGTACGCGAAGCCGCCCGGCGGATGCGCAAGCTGACCGTGCTGGCCATCAGCCCGGCGCAGGCCCAGGCGCTCGCTGGCCTGGCCCGGCGCACCATGTCGCTGCACGTGTCCATACAGGAAGGGACCGCGCTGCTAGCCGGCGCCGAAGACAGCGTTTCCGTCGATATCGCCGTATGGCGCGAGGCCTGAAGCGCGCCTGAACGGCCGCGCGGATGGCGTGTTCGCCGCGCGTGCGGCCCTGCGACATGGATGGATCGCGGCGCCGTATGTCTCACACGCAGTAAAACCGCAGCGCGGCAGGCATCGCGGCGCTAGACTTCCTTGCGGCGTTTCTTGAATTCTTCGGCCAGGCGGTCCAGCTCTTCCTCCGAAAAATTCTCGATGTCTATCATGTCTTCCCTGGCATTCTTGATGGCGTGCAGCAGTTCATCCAGCTTCAGGTGCACGGCCCGGCAGTCCTTGTTCTGGCTTTGCTGGATCAGGAAGACCATCAGGAAGGTCACAATGGTGGTGCCGGTATTGATGACGAGCTGCCAGGTCTCCGAATAGCCGAACATGGGTCCGGCAAGCGCCCAGATCAATACGGCGGCCAGCGCCAGGGTGAAGGCGACGGGCGATCCCGCCCATTTCGTGACATGTGTCGCAAAGGCATCGAAGGCGTTGAGCAGCTTGTGCGACAAGGTTTCGGCGCCTGCGCCGGACGCCGAAGCGCCGGGAGCGCCGGCGCCTGCTATTGCATTGCCGGGCGTGCCAGCAGGGCAGGCTCTTGCGGCCTGCGCTCGTATCTCGTTCTCGTCCATGGCTTCCTTCCTATGCGGCTATCGGCGCCGTCTTTTCGTGCGCGCCGCTCCAGGCCGCCTGCCGAAGGCGCTAGCAAACATCGTGCCACGAGGAAAGCAGGGGCCGGGAAGGGATTCAGACCTCTTTCAGCGCCAGGCCGCGGGCGTGCATGGATCTGGCCGACAGAGCCCAGAATTCGGGCAAAAAGCATTCCGCGACCAGCAGGGGCTGGCCGCAGCGCCAGAAGACGGAACAGCGCGCCAGGAGGCGCCGGGCATCCGGACAAGGCCGCCCGCTGCATATCGCAGGCTCATCTTCGCTCGCGCGACGGCCCTGGACGGAGGCCGTTTGCGCGGACTCATTCGTCAGGACGCGCCTGATGGAGCGATACATGGGCTGCTGCGGACTCAGGCGCCTGGCGAAGAAGCCCGAGCGGGTGATTTGCGGATCGTTGTACAGCATGTCCGCCAGCGGCCGGGTGCGCAGGCGGCGCATGCCCTGCCACAGGCCGTGCGCCGCCTGCAAGGGCGTGAAACTGCGGGCGAACACGCTGTCCACGCCGTCTATGGACATGATGATTTCGCGCACCCATACCGGGCTGCGGATTTCGCGCCGCAGCATCCAGGCTTCGGAGGCGCGCAGGCCGTCGGTATGCTCGGCGACGACGCGCAATTCGACATGGCCGAGGCGGCGCAGGCCGGCGGTCAGGGCGCCTGGCCGGAACAGCCAATATTTCTGGTGGCGGGTGAACGAAGGGGAAGGGACGGCCAGCCAGCCGTCGTTTTTGGGCGGATGCAATTCCATAAACAGTATTATCGCCAAAGTCATAAAATGGCGCTCATGGAAAAAACACGAGTTTCAAAACTAATGGCCGAGCGCGGGCTGTGCTCGCGCCGCGAGGCCGATGCCTATATCGAGCGCGGCTGGGTGCGGGTCGACGACGCGGTGGTGGGGCTGGGCGCCAAGGCCTGGCCCGATCAAAAAATCACACTGGACAAACAGGCGCGCCAGCGCCAGACGGCGCGCGTCACCATATTGCTGAACAAGCCCGTGGGCTATGTATCGGGGCAGGCGGAGCAGGGCTACAGGCCCGCTGTTTCGCTGATTTCCGCGGCCAGCCAGTATCGTCCCGAGAAGTCCGCCTTGCGCTTCGATCCCGGCCATTTGCGCGGCCTGGCGCCGGCGGGGCGGCTGGACATCGATTCCCAGGNNTGGTGCTGACCCAGGACGGCCGCATTGCGCGGCAGCTCATCAGCGAGGATTCGGACATCGACAAAGAATATCTCGTCCGGGTGGAAGGCAAGATCGCGGGCAATGGCCTGGCTTTGCTCAATCATGGCCTGTCGCTGGATGGCAAGCCTTTGCGTCCGGCCCATGTAAGCTGGCAGAACGAGGATCAATTGCGCTTCATCCTGCAGGAAGGCAA
>DJWC01000094.1 GCA_002441445.1 Pusillimonas sp. UBA6240 | reverse complement strand
ACGCCATCGGTGCCCGACACCAGCACCGGTTCTTTCAAATGGCGCGGCACTTCGAACAAGGCGCCGAACCCGCCTATGCCGGCCATGACTCCCGCCCGCATGGTCTTGGCCGCCAGCGGTTTGATACGGTCGACGAGCGCTTCGCCTGCGTCGATATCGACCCCCGCGTCGCGATAGGTCATGGTAGCGGAATTTTTGTTTGTCATGAGAAATGCCGTGGGATGTGTAAGAATTGCATGTTGAATTAATATCAGGCTCGATTTTACGACGAACGCGGCGATTTAACGGCCGCCGTCAGCGGCCCGGCTCCGGGCGGGCCGGACCGCCGCCCCGCACTACATGACACAGCAACTGATACTCGATTTACTGCCGCCCCCGCCGCCGACCCTGGATAACTTCGTGGCGGGCGGCAATCTCCAGGCGCTCGCCGCATTGCAAAGCTGCACGCCCGGCCGCGCCATCTATTTATGGGGCGCGCCCGGCGTCGGCCGTACGCACCTGCTGCGCGCCGCCAGCGCGCAGCCCGGCGGCTTCTATTTCGGCAGCCATGATGCGCCCGCCACGCTGAAGGGCATCGCCACCGCGGACGAGCTGCCGTACAGGCTGATCGCCATCGACGATGTACAGCACCTGGACGACGCCGGGCAGGCCGCCTTGTTCGCACTGTACAATCGCTGGCGCGAAGTCGCCGCAACGGGCAAAGGCTACGCATTGGTGCTGTCCGGCGACCGCTCCCCGTTGGCCATGCCCGTACGCGAAGACCTGCGCACCCGCCTGGGCTGGGACCTGGTATTCCGGCTGGAACCGCTGTCCGACGACGAACGCGCCGAAGCCTTGCGCAAGCGGGCCGATGAAAGAGGGCTGCAATTGTCGCCGGAAGTGGTCGGCTGGGTCCTGACGCACTATGCCCGCGACATGAGCCGGCTGAGCGCCCTGGTCGATGCGCTGGACCGTTATTCGCTCGAAAAGCAGCGGGCCATCACCCTGCCCTTATTGAAAGACCTGCTGGCCTCCGGCCAGTCCGATGAATATTCCGATAAGCCATGACGTCCCAGAAACGCCTCGCCCTGTTCGATCTCGATCACACCCTGCTGCCCCTGGACAGCGATTACCAATGGGCCGACTTTCTGGCGCGCACCGGCCGCGCCGGCGATCCGGCTGAAGCGCAGCGCCGCAATAACGAATTGATGGAACGCTACAACGCCGGCCAATTGACGGCCGAGCAGTCGGCCGAATTCATGCTGGGGCTGCTGAGCAGGGCCAGCACCGCCGAACTCGCCGCGTGGCATGAGGCCTTCATGGCCGAAATCATCCGTCCGGCGATACGCTCCAATGCGCTGGAGCTGGTGCGCGAGCACCTGAGCCAAGGGGACTTGTGCGCCATCGTGACGGCCACCAACGAATTCGTCACCGCGCCCATTGCGCGCGCTTTCGGCATACCCCATCTGATCGCCACCATTCCCGAGTTCGTCGACGGGCGCTACACCGGCCGCATCCATGGTGTGCCCAGCTTCCAGGCCGGCAAGATCACCCGCGTGAACGAATGGCTGTCGGCCATGGGGAAGTCGCTGGCGGATTTCGAATATAGCTGCTTCTACAGCGATTCGCCCAACGACCTGCCTTTGCTGGAGGCGGTGACGGACCCGATAGCCACCAATCCCAGCGCGATACTGCGCCAGGTCGCCGAGGAACGCGGCTGGCGCATCATAGACCTGTTCAAGGACATGCAGGACGCAAAGTCATAAAATATTCCCATGCTTAAAGAAACAATAAAAAACTTTGTCAGCCGCCTGTTTTCTTCACCGGCGCGGGGGCCCGAGCGTTTTTCGCGCGACAAGCACGGCATCGATCGCCGCAATGTATCCCGCCACGCCATCAAGGTCTGCGAAGTGCTGCACCAGGAAGGCTACGATGCCTACATCGTGGGCGGCGCCGTGCGTGACTTGATCGTCGGCCTGGAACCCAAAGACTTCGACGTGGCCACCAATGCCACGCCCGAGCAGATCCGCCCCTTGTTCCGGCGCGCCCGCATCATAGGCCGGCGCTTCCAGCTGGTCCATGTGGTGTTCGGCCAGGAAATCATCGAAACCTCCACCTTCCGCGCCAATGCGGCGGGCGACGAGGACACCGACGAGCATGGCCGCATCCTGCGCGACAACCTGTTCGGCACCCAGGAAGAAGACGCGGCGCGCCGCGACTTTACGCTGAACGCGTTGTACTACGACCCCATCAAGGAAGAAGTCATCGACTACCACGGGGGCGTCCAGGATCTGAAGAAGCGGGTCGTGCGCATGATAGGCGACCCTGAAAAACGCTATCGCGAAGACCCCGTGCGCATGCTGCGCGCCCTGCGCTTCGCCGCCAAGCTGAATGCGACGATAGATCCCGCCACGCTCGCGCCCATCACGCGCATGGCCGGGCTCATCGAACATGTGCCCGCCTCCCGCCTGTTCGACGAAACGCTCAAGCTGCTGACTTGCGGCCACGCTATGGATTGCCTGCGCCAATTGCAGTCGGTGGGCCTGCACAAAGGCCTGCTGCCGTTGATGGACGTGATCTTCAAGGAGGAAGGCGGCGAACAGTTTGTGGAGCTGGCGCTGGCGCGCACCGACGCGCGCGTGCGCGCCGGCAAGACGGTCAGTCCCAGCTTTCTATTCGCGGCCCTGCTATGGAGGCTGGTCGACAAGCGCTGGCAGGCCATTTGCGCCGGCGGCGAACATCCCGCCCAAGGCCTCTTGCTGGCAGCCGATTCCGTGGTGGAGGAGCAGACCCGCAAGCTTTCCATACAGCGGCGCTACCAGGCGGACATGCGGGAGATCTGGTTCATGCAGGCGCGCTTCGAACGCGTCAACACCAAGGCAATATGGCGCATGCTGGAGCAGCCACGCTTCCGCGCCGCGGTGGACTTCCTGCAGTTGCGCGCTGAAGCCCGCGAAGTCGACAGCGTGATGGCCCAATGGTGGATGGACCTGGCCAATGCGGACGACGCACAGCGGGCGGAGATGATAGAAGCGTATCAAGCCAGCAGCCCGAGCAAGGCGGCTACAGGCAAGCGGCGCCGCAGCAGGCGGCGGCCCGCGGGCCGCCGCGCCGGCGCGGCCGAAGCCTGAGCGCCATGGCCGGCCGCCGGTGCATCCCCTTCTTGCCGCGGCGCCCGCACGCGAAGCGCGGCGGCTTCCGGGCCGCGGCGCGGCACCCATGACGCGCGCCTACATCGGATTGGGGGCCAACCTCGGCGACGCCCGCGCCACGCTGCTGCAGGCCGCGCAAGAGCTGTCCCGTACGGCGGGGATCGATGCCTTGAACCTGTCGCGCCTCTACCGCAGCGCCCCGGTCGATTCGAGCGGTCCGGATTATGTGAACGCCGTAGCCGCCATAGACACCCGCTTGACCGCCCGGGAACTATTGGCGGCGCTGCAGGCCATAGAACGGCAGCATGGCCGCCAACGGCCCTACCGCAACGCCCCGCGCACCCTGGACCTCGACCTGCTGCTGTATGGCG
>DJWC01000159.1 GCA_002441445.1 Pusillimonas sp. UBA6240 | reverse complement strand
TCGTGAACATGGGCGTCATGGTGCCGTGTTCGGAAATCCTCGCCAAGGCCAAAGAGGAAAACTGCGACATCGTCGGTTTGTCGGGGCTCATCACTCCCAGCCTCGAAGAAATGGCCTATGTCGCCTCGGAAATGCAGCGCGACGATTACTTCCGCAGCCGCAAGCTGCCGCTGCTGGTGGGAGGCGCCACCACCAGCCGCGTGCATACGGCGGTGAAGATCGCCCCCAATTACGAAGGGCCGGTCATTTATGTGCCCGATGCCAGCCGCTCCGTGGGCGTGGCCACCAGCCTGATGTCGGACCAGGCCGAGGCGTATCTGGCCGAAGTGGCCGAGGAATACGAGCTCGTCCGCACCCGCCATGCCAACCGCAAGGCGACCCCTCTGGTCAGCCTGGAGCAGGCGCGCGCCGAGCGGCCCGCCATAGACTGGGCCAATTACACGCCGCCGCGGCCCAAGTTCATCGGGCGGCGCGTCTTCAAGAATTACGACTTGTCCGAGATCGTCCAGTTCCTGGATTGGACGCCTTTCTTCCAGACCTGGAGCCTGTTCGGACAGTACCCCGCCATACTCGACGACAAGGTGGTGGGCGAGCAGGCGCGCAAGGTGTTCGCCGAAGGGCAGGCGATGCTGAAGAAGATCATCGAAGGCCGCTGGCTCACGGCCAGCGGCGTGGTGGCTTTCTATCCCGCCAACACGGTCAATGATGACGACATCGAAATCTACCGCGACGAATCGCGCACGGAAGTCCTGCTGACCTGGCGCAACGTGCGCCAGCAAACGGTCAAGCGCGAGGGCGTGGACAACAAATGCCTGGCCGACTACATTGCGCCCAAGGAAACCGGCATTGCCGACTACATCGGCATGTTCGCGGTGACGGGCGGGCTGGGCATCGAGAAATACGACCAGGCTTTCTTGGACGACAACGACGACTATTCCAGCATCATGCTCAAGTCCATTGCGGACCGCCTCGCCGAAGGCTTTGCAGAATGCCTGCATGCGCGCGTGCGGCGCGACCTCTGGGGCTACGCGTCGGACGAGTCCTTGAGCAATGAAGACATCATCGCCGAAAAATACCAGGGCATCCGCCCCGCCCCGGGCTACCCGGCCTGCCCGGAGCACGTCGTCAAGAAGCCCATGTTCGAGGTCCTGCAGGCCGAAGAAATCGGCATGCGGCTCACCGACAGCTATGCCATGTATCCCGCTTCCAGCGTCTCGGGTTTTTACTTCAGCCATCCGCAGTCCCAGTACTTCAATGTGGGCAATATCGGCGACGATCAGGTGCGAGACTATGTGCGGCGCAGCGGGCGCGACGAAGAAGACGTGCGCCGTACCTTGGCCAGCACCTTGAGGTAGGCTGGGGCTTGCCGATGGACCCAAAGCCCACCGGCCCGGCGCAAGCCGATCAAGCGGGCTCGGCCCGGCGCAAGGCGCTGGGCGACTTCCTGCGCCGCGCCCGCGAGCGGGTGGCGCCGCAAGCCATGGGCCTACCGGCGGGCGCCAGGCGGCGCACTCCGGGGCTGCGCCGCGAAGAGCTTGCCCAGTTGTGCGGCATCAGCGTCACTTGGTACACCTGGATAGAGCAGGGCCGGGATATTTCCGTATCTCCCGCGGTGTGGGCCAGGCTGGCGGATGTCCTGGGCCTGGCGCGCGCCGAACGCCATTACCTGTTCGAGCTGGCGGAATGCGCCGACCCCGAACATGGCCGCGACTTGATCACGCCGCTGCCCGCCCACCTGGCCGATTGCGTGCACAGCATCATCGCGCCGGCTTACATCCTGGATCGCTGCTGGAACATGCTGGCGCGCAATGCGCCGCTGCTGCATTTGTTCGACGGCTGGCCGGACCGCGACCCGGCTCCCAACCTGCTGCGCTACATCTTCATGGATCCGGCCGCGCGCGAACTCGTCGTCGATTGGGAGCAGCGCGCCAGCCGGGTGGTCGCCGAGTTCCGCGCCGATGCCGGCGCCCACGCGGACAGCGCCGACGTACGCAGCGTGCTCGGCGAACTATTGCAGGCCAGCAGCGTCTTCGCCCACTGGTGGACGCGCCATGCCGTGGTCGACCGGGAAGGGGGCCTGCGGGAATTCAACCATCCACGTGACGGTTTGCTGCGATATCAGCAGCTTACCTTCCGCCTAGCCACCAGGCCGGACTGCAAGCTGGTCATGTTGCTGGAGAGCGGCCAGGGCCGGAAGTAGGGCCAAGGGCATGGGGCCGGGCCCGGCCGGTTTTCATTATCCGCGGACCCGTCATTGACGGCCATGCAGGTGGTCGCCGGCGCCGGCCGGCAGGCGCGAAAAAGAGATTGCGGAGGCCGCCGTGATCAGCCCTATTACGATGAAACCCCAGATAATGTCCGTCAGCGTCAGTTCCGCGCCGCCGCGTATCGCCATGCTCAGGTTCAAGGTGACCGCCGCGCAGGCCACGCCCAGGCTGATGCCCAGTTGCTGCGCCATGGCCGCAAAACTGCTGGCGCGGCTCATGTCTTCCGGGCCCAGGTCGGCATAAGTCAAGGTATTGACGGCGGTGAACTGCAAAGATCTGAAAAAGCCGCCGATGATCAGGATGGCCGCCATCAGCCAGATCGGCGTGTCGGCGCGGAACAAGCCGCACAAGGCCACGAAGGCGCCCGCCAGCAGCGCGTTGAGGACCAAAACGCGCTTGAACCCGAAGTGCTTGATGATGGGCGTGGCGACCAGCTTCATGGCTATCGAGCCGATGGCGCCGGTGAAGGTGATCATGCCCGCCGAAAAAGGCGACAGCCCAAAGCCCACCTGCAGCAATATGGCCAGCAGGAAGGGGGCGGCGCCCACGGCGAAGCGGCACAAATTGCCCCCCAGCGTGGCGATGGCGAAAGTGGGCGTGCGCAGCAGCTGCAGGTCGATGATGGGGTGGGCGGCGCGCCTGGCGTGCCATACATACAGTACCCCGCAGCACAGGCCTGTGGCGATCAGCGCCGCCAGCCAGGCCGGCGGCAAAGAGCGGTGGCCCAGGGCCTCGAAGCCGGAAACCAGCGTGGCCAGGCAGATGCCGCTAAGGATGAAGCCCGGCCAGTCCAGCCGCTGCGGAACGGTAGGGTAGTCGTCGCGGATGTAGTGCAGAACCAGCGCAATGCCCAATATGCCCACCGGTATGTTGATCAGGAATATCCAGTGCCATGACATATAGGTCACCAGGAAGCCGCCCACCGGCGGCCCGATCAGCGGGCCCAGCAGGGCTGGCAGGGACAGAAAGGCCATGGCCTTGAGCAATTCCGCCTTTGGCACTTTGCGCAGCATGATGACCCGGCCCACCGGCACCATCATGGCGCCCGCCAGGCCCTGTGCCACGCGCGAAATCACCAGCTGAGCCAGGTTTTGCGAAGCGGCGCAGGCGATGGAGCTGAGCGTGAAGAGCAGGATGGCGGCGATGAAGACCCGCTTGGCCCCGTAGCGATCCGCCGCCCAGCCGCTGACGGGAACGAAGACGGCGACCGCCAGCAAATAGCTGGTGATGGCCACATTCATGCGCACCACGCTTTCGTCCAGCGAAGCCGCCATGGCGGGCAGGGCGGTGGCCACCACCGTGGAATCCAGCATCTGCATGAATAGCGCGCAGCCGACGATAAACGGTATCATGCGCACGGCGCGGCGCTCGCGTGGAGAAGGCGGGCGGCCGGCCGGCATGGGCGCGGCCGCGGGTGCATCGGAAGGCATCAAATAGTTCTAAACGGCTGGAGTGAAGTAAACTTGGCTTTTCTAGCTCAAGCACATCTGGCAAGCACGCATTATGGCAAAGAATTACGAATCGGATATCACCCGCTTCCTGAAGAAATACAAAACAGAGCACGCCGATACCGAAGCCCGGCAGCGGGAAGGGCGCGCGCGTCTATGGGACAAGCACATAGACCCGGAAGCCCAGGAAGGCTACCGCGCTGCGCGGGTGCCGCAGAAGCCCTACGTTTATCAAACCAACTAGCCCGTCCGCATGGTCTTGCCCAAAGCCGCGGCGGGGGAGCTCGACGCTTTGGTCGATCCCGAAATAGACAGCACGCCGGACGTGGTCGACAACGTGGCGCTGGCTCGCCTGTACGGCGAGCCTTTATTCAATCTGCCGCAAGATTTGTACATCCCGCCCGACGCGCTCGAGGTTTTCCTGGAAACCTTCGAAGGGCCGCTGGATTTGCTGCTGTACCTGATACGCAAGCAGAACTTCAATGTGCTGGACATCCCCATGGCCGAGGTCACGCGCCAGTACCTGCTGTATGTGGAAGAGATCCGCCGGCACAACCTGGAACTTGCCGGCGAATACCTGCTCATGGCCGCCATGCTCATCGAAATCAAGTCGCGCATGCTGCTGCCGGTAAAGAAAACGGACAGCGGCGAAGAGGTCGACGACCCGCGCGCGGAACTGGTGCGGCGCCTGCTCGAATACGAGCAAATGAAGCTGGCCGCCCAGAAGCTCGACGCCCTGCCGCAATTGGGCAGGGACTTCCAGCGCAGCCACGCCGCCATGGACTTGCAGGTGGGGCAGTTGCTGCCCGAGGTCAGTCCGGACGACCTGCGCGACGCCTGGCTGGATATCATGCGCCGCGCCCGCCTCAACGCCCACCACCGCATCACCCGCGAGCAATTGTCGGTGCGCGACCACATGAGCCAGATTCTGCGCCGCCTTGGCGATGTGCACTTCATGGAGTTCACGGAGCTGTTCATGGAACGCATCCATCAGGGGGACGCGGCCGCCGTCGTCGTCGTGCATTTTCTCGCCATGCTGGAACTGGCGCGCGAATCCTTGCTCGAAATCACGCAGGCCGAACCTTACGCCCCCATCTATGTACGATTGTCATATATACGCGCGGCGGCCTGAGCTGCGCCCTCATTCCGGACGGAGAGCTTTTTGAAAGTCGTTCACACCATTGAAGANNCGTGCCCACCATGGGCAATCTGCACTCGGCGCATCTGTCCTTGATGAAAATGGCGCGCCAGCATGGCGACCCCGTCGTGGCCAGTATTTTCGTGAACCGCTTGCAATTCGGGCCCAACGAGGATTTCGACAAATATCCGCGCACTCTGGCCGAAGATATCGAAAAACTGGAACGTGAACGCGATGTCTATGTGCTGTTCGCGCCCAACGAAAAAGAAATGTATCCGGAGCCGCAGAATTTCAAGATCCAGCCCCCGCCCGACCAGGGGGGGATATTGGAAGGGAAATTCCGGCCGGACTTCTTCACCGGCGTCAGCACCGTGGTGCTGAAGCTGTTTTCATGCGTCCAGCCCAGCGTGGCGGTCTTCGGCAAGAAAGACTACCAGCAGCTGATGGTGGTCCGTAACATGTGCCGGCAATTCCAGTTGCCGGTAAGAATCCTGGCGCACGAAACCGTCAGGGATGCCGACGGCCTGGCTTTGTCGTCGCGCAACAGGTATTTGCAGCCGGCCGAGCGCGCCGAGGCGCCGCGCTTGTACGCCACCTTGCTGGAAGTCCAGGAGGCGCTGCTGTCGGGCAACACCGACGTGGCGCAACTGGAGGCCCGTGCGGTGCAGCACTTGTCATCGCGCGGATGGGTGGTCGATTACGTATCGCTGCGGCGCCAGCGCGACCTCCTGGCGCCTACTCGGGAAGAGGTCGAGGGGGGCGAGCCGCTGGTGGTTTTGGCCGCGGCGAAACTGGGCGGCACACGCTTGATCGACAACCTGGAAATCTGTAAGAAGTGACAGGAGACCGCCTAATTTTCCTATGACAGAATGCGTCGTCGATCAACAGCCCGGAGACTCCTATGAACACGGCGCATGACCCCTTCCCGCTGTTAACTCCACGCGAGCGCGATGTCATGGACTATATCGCGCTCGGCAAGCCCAACAAGATCATCGCCGCCGAACTCGGCGTCTCGCAACGCACCATCGAAGCGCATCGCGCCCGCATATTCCAGAAAATGCGCGTGCGCAACGCCGTGGAACTCGCCCACCGTCTGTTATCGCAACGCCATTATGGCTAGGCGCCCCCGGCTAGGCGCGGCCGGCCAGGCGCGGCCGGCTAGGCGCCCCCTCGGCTAGAGGCGGCTGGTTGGATGCGGCTGGTTAGATAGGCCAGCCAAAGCGGCCCGGCGGCGCCGCAGCCAGCCGCTTTGGTTCAGACGCAGTCAGCCAAGTGCGGCCGGCCAGGCGCCCACCGGCTAGGAAGCGTCCGTCTCGCGATCAGGTGGGAATGCTCAGCGGCAATGCAGGGTGGCCGGGTTGGCCAGTTCGGTAATACCGTCGATGTCCGCCTGGCGCGTAAGCCGGTATTCCAGCGTGGGCTCGATGCCATCGATGGCATTGACGCGCAGCACGTTATCGGTCACGAAAGTCAGGTTGGCCTTGCTGACCCCGCCCTGAGTCTGCAGCACGATCCGCAAAGGCTGCGTGCCGATGACATTCCAGCAGCCTTGTTCCAGGCGGTTATTCTTGGCATCGGGCCGGTCCAGGTACACCGTGCGCGCGCGCCATTCGCCGCTGGGCGCCAGGGTAAGGGTCACGCGCGTGGCCGAGCACCCCGCCACGCCGGTCAGGCAGGGCAGGGTGCCGAGAAAGGTTTTGGGTTCGGATAGCGGCCGGGCGACGGCCGCCGCCGCGCCCGCTGGGGGCGTGCCGCCGGCCTTGTCCTTGGCCGGCTGGGTTGCGCCAAATCCCAGCTGTATCTGCGCCGGCGCGCGCGCGCCGCTGCGGCCTTGCGCCTGGTTTATGGCGTCGGTTTCGGTGCTTTCGCGCGGGGTATCGTAATAGTTGGGTGCGCGTTGTTGCGCGCAGCCCGCCAGCAGCACAGCCAGCGCCATGGCGCCAAAAAATCTGTAAAAACCAGGTCGGGCAAGCGATGCGTGGCGTGGCATGTTTTTTTCCATCGGCGTTATACGTTAAGAAGAAGCATTCTACGCATTTATTGCCTTTACCGTAATACGCGCGAGGGCGGACATGGTCATACCCTGGGATATTTCGGCGGGCGGGTATCTTGCCTTGGGGCTGTCGGGTATGGCGGGGCTCGCGGCCGGCGCCTACTGCGTCCGCGCGGCCGACGCCTATGCGGGCTTGCTCGCCCGCGGGCGCGCGCCAAACGCCGCGACCATGCGGGCGGCTCTTAGCCTGGCTGCGCCGCCGGCCTGCGTGGCGCAGCGCTCCACCGCCCGCGTCGCGGCCCGGTCCCCGGATCCCGGCCGCCGGCCAAGGCGGGACGGCTGCGCCGTGGCCGCAGGGCGGCTGGCGGCGCGCCCGGCATGGTGGCGATCACCCGCCGGCGCCGTACTGGCGGCCGGGACCATGGCGCTGCATTTCGTGCATGGGTATGGCTTTTATACTGGTCTGGCCGCGCTGGCGGGCGTCCTGCTGCTGTTGCTGGCCCTGATCGATCTGCGCACCGGCTTGCTGCCGGACGCGCTCACTCTGCCCGTGCTTGGCCTTGGCCTGGCCGCCGCGGTGCTGGCCGGCGGAGAAGCCGGCCGCCTCGCCTCGGCAAGCAATGCGCTGGGAGGCGCGGCCATGGGTCTGGCCTTTCCATGGCTGCTGAACCAAATCTTCAAACGCCTGCGCGGCCAGGAAGGCATGGGCGGCGGCGACCTCAAATTGTTGGCGGGCCTGGGCGCTTGGCTGGGCTGGCAGGGCTTGCCGAGCGCCCTGCTGCTGGCCTGCTGCGCCGGGCTGCTTTGGGCGATGTGGCGCCAGAAAACCCTGCTGCCCGCGGGCTCCTATCCCTTCGGCCCGTTTTTGTCCGCCGGCGGCGCCTATGTTTTCTTGGCTGGGTCTGGGTTACATTGGCATTTTTGGTAGCAGGCAAGGTCCCATGTACAAGATCGGGCTGACGGGCGGGATAGGCTCGGGCAAAAGCAAGGTGGCTGATTTGTTGGCCGAGTGGGGTGCGGCCGTCGTCGACACCGATGTCATCGCGCACGAACTGACGGCGCCCGGCGGCGCGGCCATCGAACCCATACGCCTGCATTTCGGCCCCGATGTCATCGCTCCCACCGGCGCGCTGGACCGCCAGGCCATGCGCGACCTGGTTTTCACCAGCCCCCAGGCCAGGCAGCAGCTCGAAGCCATCATCCATCCCATGATAGGTTTGCTTACACAAAAGCGGGCGGAGGCCGCTCGGGGATGCTATCTTGTCGTCGTAGTGCCTCTGCTCGTCGAATCGGGGCGCTGGCAGGGGCGCGTCGACCGCGTCTGCGTGGTGGATTGCGATCCCGACACGCAAATCCGGCGCGTACAGGCCCGCAGCGGGCTGACTCCGGAAGTCATAACGCGTATCATGTCAGCACAGGCATCGCGCGAAGCGCGTCTGGCCGTCGCCGACGATGTCGTGCTGAACGACGGCCGCACCAGCCACGACGAACTCGTCAGCCGTGCCCGGACATTGCACGAGTTCTGGTGCACCCAGGCGCAACAGCGGGCCGGCCGCCTCGCCGGCAACCCATACTAGTCTTTGATAAGGTTTTTGGTCGAGTGATTCTTTATGAATATCCTTGCAACGAACGTGTAAGGGCCCTGCTCAGGGTCGAGCATCTGTTCGACAGGCTGTTCTTCTTCGCCAAGGGCACTGACGTCCATCACCATCAGATAACCGTCGCAACCTTGTTCGATTTGCTCGATATTTGCGACCGCACCGATTTGCGCGGCGCCGTGCTGCAGGATCTGGAACGGCAGCGCGTGGCGCTGGCCGCATTGCGCCAGCATCCGGGGGTGGACGGCGGCACGCTGGATGCCATGCTGGCCGAAATCCAGGGCGCGGCCACCGAACTCGGGGCGCAGGGCCGCATCGGCCAGGAATTGCGCGACAACGAATGGCTCGCCAGCCTGCGCGGCCGGCTCGCCGTGCCGGGCGGGTCCTCGCAGGTGGACATGCCGTCTTATTTTTCCTGGCAGATCAAGCCGCCGGAAGCGCGCGCCACCGACTTGCACCGCTGGATCAGCCCTTTTCTGCCCCTCTACAAGGGCCTGGCCCTTATCCTGCGCGTGCTGCGCGATTCCGGCGATGTGGTCGATGTCGTCGCCCGCCAAGGCGCCTACCAGGAAATGCTGGGCGGCAAGGTCTTCCAGCTATTGCGGGTATGGGTGGACAACGCGCTCAATATATTTCCCGAAATGAGCGCCAACAAATATGTCATCTGGGTCCGTTTTGCCGCGCAAGACCGCGAACTTAAGCCGCAGCCCGTCACCTCCGACGTTCCCTTCAAGCTCGCCCGCTGCAACGTATAAGCGCCCGCGTGGCTCACGGCCGCCGGGTTTCCGTGCCTGTCCCGCCTCTGTAAAGCGACGCCCCCGCGCCCGCGGCGCCATGTTCCGCGGGCCAGCCTACCCCTCGGCGCCATGCAGGATCGGCCGCGAGCCGTCCGCAGCGGCGCGGGCTCCCGCCTTCGCCCCTTTTACCGGCCGCCAGTCCAGGGGTGGCGCCAGCCCGATAGTTGTTGCGTTCCATTTCAAATGGTCAGCTTTCCGTGCCCGCCTGCCGGGCAATAGGCGAAAATAGCGCCTGTTTCGCACCCATACGGAGAACAGTGCATGCCGGAATCCAGACCCGAGCTTCCCCGCCGCGGCAGGCGCCGCTGGCTATGGGTGTTCGTCTTGCTGCTGCTCGCCGCCGGCGGCGGTTATTGGTATTGGAGCAAGAATGCCGCAACGACGGCGCCGGCGGGCCGCGGCGGCTTCCCCGGGCGCGGCATGGCGGGCATGGCGGTGCCGGTCAAGGTGGCGACGGTGGAATCCGGCCCCATCGCCTATACGCTGAGAGCCATAGGTACGGTCACCGCCTTCAAGACGGTCACGGTACGCAGCCGCGTGGACGGCGAACTGAAAAAAATCGCTTTCGAAAACGGCCAGAAAGTGCAGGAGGGCGATCTCCTGGCCGAGATCGACCCGCGGCCCTACCAGGTCCAGCTCGACCAGGCGCTGGGGCAGCAAAAGCAGAATCAGGCGCAACTGCAGAACGCGCAGCGCGACCTGCAGCGCTATCAATTGCTTTACAAGCAGAATTCCATCGCCAAGCAGCAGGTCGATGCGCAAGCCGCGCTGGTGCAGCAACTGCAGGGCTCGATCAAGAGCGACCAGGCGGCCGTCGACAGCGCCAAACTGCAGCTGAGCTTCACGCGCATCACTGCGCCGATCACCGGACGCCTGGGGCTGCGCAAGGTGGATGAAGGCAATATCGTCAATGCGTCCAATACCGAAGGCATCGTCGTCATCACCCAGACGCAGCCGATATCGGTCGTATTCACGCTGCCGCAAGCGCAATTGCCCGACGTGCTGGCGCAATTGCGCGCCGGCAACAAGCTGGCCGTCGAGCTCTACGGGCGCGACGACCTGCACAAGCTCGCAGTCGGCGAGCTTGCATCCGTCGACAACCAGATCGACGTGGCCACGGGCACGGTCAAGCTGCGGGCGGACTTCCCCAACGAGGACGAATCCCTTTTCCCCAATCAGTTCGTGAATGTCCGGCTGCGCGTGGCGACGACGCAGGCGCTGCTGATTCCCACACAGGCGGTGCAGCAAGGCTCCATAGGCGCTTTCGTCTATCAAGTGGGTGAAGGCGACAAAGTGCATATACAGCCCATCACCACCGGCCTGATCGACGGGCGCGTGATCGCGGTCCAGTCGGGCCTGGAGGCCGGCCAGCGGGTGGTGATCGAGGGGGTGGACAGGTTGCGCGAAGGCGCGCAGGTGGAGGTGGTGACCGGCAACGCGGCCGCAGCCGCGGCTGCGCCGCAGGCGGCGGCAAACTCCGGGCCAGGGGCCGGCGGGCGCCGCGCGCGTTAGGGCCATGAATCTATCGCGCCTGTTCATCCTGCGGCCCGTCGCCACCACGCTGGCGATGGTTGCGCTGCTGATTTCCGGCCTGATGGCCTACCGCCTGCTGCCGGTATCGGCGCTGCCGCAGGTGGATTATCCGACCATACAGGTGACCACCCTGTATCCCGGGGCCAGCCCGGATGTCATGACGGCCCTGATCACCTCGCCCCTGGAGCGCCAGTTCGGCCAGATGCCCGGCCTGGCCCAAATGACATCTTCCAGTTCGGGCGGATCGTCCTTGATCACCTTGCAGTTCGATCTGGGCTTGCCCTTGGATGTGGCCGAGCAGGAAGTGCAGGCGGCCATCAATGCCGCATCCAATCTGCTGCCCAACGACTTGCCCGCGCCCCCCATCTATAACAAGGTCAATCCCGCGGATACCGCCGTCATCAGCCTGGCGGTGACCTCGCCCACTTTGCCCTTGTATCAGGTCCGCGATCTGATCGATATACGCGTGGCGCAAAAGCTGTCGCAGATCAACGGCGTCGGCCTGGTCAGCATCGCCGGGGGGCAGCGGCCGGCCGTGCGCATACAGGCGGATCCCCAGGCTTTGGCCGCGCACAACCTTACCTTGGCCAGCCTGCGGTCAGCGATCGTGGGCGCCAATGTGAATCAGCCCAAAGGCAATCTGGACGGTCCGGAGCGCTCCACCACCATCAATGCCAACGATCAGCTGCGGTCCATCGAAGATTACGAACAGCTCATCATCGCCTACGAAAATGGCGCGCCGCTGCGGCTGCGCGATGTGGCTTCCGCCCGCCAGGACGCCGAAAACATACGGCAGGCCGCCTGGGTCGGATCCACGCCGGCGATACTGCTCAATATCCAGCGCCAGCCCGGCGCCAATGTGATCGAGGTGGTGGACCGGGTCAAGGCCTTGCTGCCGTCGCTGGAGCAATCGCTGCCGGTGGGCGTGGACCTGAGCGTGGCCACCGACCGGACGCACACCATCCGCGACGCCATCGATCATGTCCAATTCGAAATGGTGCTGGCCATCCTGCTGGTGGTCATGGTGACTTTTGTCTTCCTGCGCAGCTGGACCGCCACCTTGATCCCCAGCATCGTCGTGCCCTTGTCGCTGGTGGGCACCTTCGGCATCATGTATCTGGCCGGCTTCAGCATCAATAACCTGACCTTGATGGCGCTGACCATCGCCACGGGCTTCGTCGTGGACGACGCCATCGTGATGATAGAAAACATCGCGCGCCATATCGAGGAGGGCGAAACCGCCCTGAAGGCGGCGCTGAAGGGCGCGTCCCAGATCGGCTTCACGCTGGTGTCGCTGACGCTGTCGCTGATCGCCGTGTTGATCCCGCTGCTGTTCATGAGCGACGTGATCGGGCGGCTGTTCAGGGAATTCGCCATTACCCTGGCGGTGGCGATATTGCTGTCGCTGGCGATTTCCCTGACGCTCACGCCCATGATGTGCGCGCGCCTGCTGCGTCCGGAAGCGGAAATGAAGTATGGCCGCTTCCAGACGGCGGCGGCGCGCGGCATGGACAGGTTGATACACGCCTATGACCGCGGCTTGCGCTGGGTGCTGGAGCATCAGGCGGCCACGCTGCTGGTGGCGCTGGGCACGCTGGTCCTGACGGGCCTGCTTTACGCCGCCGTGCCCAAGGGCTTTTTTCCGCAGCAGGATACCGGCCTGCTGCAGGCGATCAGTCAGGGGCCGCAAACCATATCCTTCGGCGCCATGGCCGAGCGCCAGCGCCAAGCGGCCGACCTGATCATGGAAGACGCGGACGTCGCCGCGGTCACCTCCTTCATCGGCATAGACGGCACCAATGCCACGCTGAACACCGGGCGCATGCAGATCGCCCTGAAGCCCATAGGCGAGCGCGACACGGCGCCGGCCATCATCGAGAGGCTGAGCCGCAAGCTGGCCGAACTGCCCGACATCCGGGTATTCATGCAGCCGGTCCAGGATTTGACGGTGGACGACCACATCAGCCGCACCCAATACCAGATGACCTTGTCGGACCCCAGCCACGCTGTGCTGATGGAATGGACGCCGCGGCTGGTCGACGCGTTGCGCGGCGTGCCCGAGCTCAGAGACGTGGTCGACGACCTGCAAGGCGGCGGACTGCAGACCACCCTGGTCATCGACCGCGACGCGGCGGCGCGCCTGGGCGTGAGCAATGCGTCCATCGACGACGCCCTGTACGATGCATTCGGACAGCGGCTGATTTCCACCATTTTCACGCAGTCGGCCCAATACCGCGTGGTGCTGGAAGTCGCCCCGCACTACCGACAAAGCCCCCAGGCCCTGGCGCAGATCTACGTGCCCACCGCCGCGGGTACGCCCGTGCCCATCAGCAGCGTGGCGCGCATAGAGGAATCCAGCGCGCTGTTGTCCATAGAGCGCCTGGGCCAGTTCCCGGCCACCACCATATCCTTCAACCTGGCACCGGGTGTGGCGCTGTCCGATGCGGTGCTGGCGGTCAGGCAGGCCCAGGCCGAGCTGGGCATGCCGGCCTCGCTGGACTTGCGCTTCCAGGGCGCCGCGCGCGCCTTCCAGGCCTCGCTGTCCAGCACCCTGTGGCTGATGCTGGCGGCTATCGCCACCATGTACATCGTGCTGGGCATCCTGTATGAAAGCTATATCCATCCCATCACCATCCTGTCCACGCTGCCCTCGGCCGCCATCGGCGCCTTGCTGGCTTTGCTGATCAGCGGCTTCGACCTGGACATGATAGGCGTCATCGGCATTATCCTGCTGATAGGCATCGTCAAGAAAAACGCCATCATGATGATCGACTTCGCCCTGGACGCCGAGCGCTCCCGCGGCCTGGCGCCCATGGCGGCCATACACGAGGCGGCCCTGCTGCGCTTTCGGCCCATCCTGATGACCACGCTGGCGGCGCTGTTCAGCGCCATCCCGCTCATGCTGGCCACCGGCTCGGGCGCGGAACTGCGGCAGCCGCTGGGGCTGGTCATGGTCGGCGGCCTGCTGTGCAGCCAGATCCTGACGCTATTCACCACGCCGGTCATTTATCTTATGTTCGATCGCCTGGCCAATCGCGCGCGGCGGGACCGCGCCGCCCTGCGCGCGGGCCGCGCCGGCCAAGGCGGCGACGGCGGGCCGCTGCCATGAGACTGTTCACGCTGTTCATCATGCGCCCGGTGACCACCACGCTGGTGTGCGTGGCCCTGGTGCTGGCGGGCGGCCTGTCGTTCGCACTCCTGCCGGTCGCGCCCCTGCCGCAGGTGGATTTCCCCATGATCTCGGTGACCGCCAGGATGGCCGGCGCCAGCCCGGAAACCATGGCTTCCAGCGTGGCCACGCCGCTGGAACAATCGCTGGGCGCCATATCCGGCCTCAGCGAGATGAGCTCCCGCAGCACGGAAGGCTCGACGCGCATCTTCATGATGTTCGACATGAGCAAGAACATCAACAGCGCCGCGCGGGACGTGCAAGCCGCCATCAACGCGGCCCGCAGCCTGCTGCCGTCCAGCCTGCGCAGCAATCCCACCTATAACAAGGTCAACCCTTCTTCGGCGCCCATCATGGCGCTGGCGCTGACTTCGGCCACCGCCACCCAGGGCCAGCTTTACGACCTGGCGTCCACGGTGCTGGCGCAGAAATTGTCGCAGGTGGTGGGCGTGGGCGAGGTGGAAGTGGGGGGCAGTTCATTGCCCGCCATACGCGTCAGCCTGAACCCGCAGTCCCTGTACAGCGCCGGCATCTCCCTGGACGAGGTGCGCGCCGCTTTGTCCAACGCCAACACCATGCGTCCCAACGGCGTGGTGGAAAACGACCGCCACCATTGGCAGATCAGCTCGGGGGGGCAACTGACCAAGGCCGAGGAGTACAAGCCTTTGATCGTGGCCTGGCGCGACGGCTCGCCGGTGCGGCTGCAGGATGTCGCGAAAGTCGAGGATTCGGTCGAAAACCTGTTCAATACCGGCTTTTTCAATGACAGCAACGCGGTGCTGATGATTATCCGCCGCCAGGCGGACGCCAACATCATCGAGACCGTCGACGCCATACGCGAGCGCCTGCCGGCCTTCGAGGCCATGCTGCCGGCCCATGTCAAGCTGACCGTGGCGCAGGACCGCACTCCCAGCATCCGCGCTTCCCTGCACGAGGCGGAATTGACGCTGATCATCGCGGTGATACTGGTCGTGCTCGTCGTGCTGGTATTCCTGCGCAATGTGCGGGCGGCGCTGATCCCCGCCATCGCCGTGCCGGCATCCCTGATCACCACCTTCAGCCTGATGCTGGCGTTCGGCTACACCTTGAACACCATTTCGCTGATGGCGCTGATTGTCGCCACCGGCTTCGTGGTGGATGACGCCATCGTGGTGCTGGAGAACATCACGCGCCATATGGAAAAAGGCATGGCGCCGCTGCGCGCGGCGATACGCGGCGTGCGGGAGGTCGGCTTCACCGTGCTGGCGATGAGCTTGTCGCTGGTGGCCGTATTCATCCCTTTGCTGCTCATGGGCGGCGTGGTGGGGCGCCTGTTCAAAGAATTCGCCGTGACGCTTTCCGTGTCCATCCTGGTGTCGCTGCTGATTTCGGTCACGCTGACCCCGATGATGTGCGCACGCGTCTTGCGGCCCGGCAATGTCCGCAAGGGCCGGACGAACGCCTTCGCCCGTTTCTTCCAGGCCATGGGGGCGTCGTTCTGGCGCGGCTACCAGCGCTCGCTGGACTGGGCGCTGACGCACGGCCGCATCATGATGCTGCTGCTGGCGGCCACCATAGGCTTGAATATCTATCTGTATACCGTCATTCCCAAGGGTTTCTTCCCGCAGCAGGACACCGGCCAGCTGCTGGGATTTTTCCGGGTGGATCAGGGCACATCCTTCAATGCCATGCGGCCCAAGCTCGATCAATTCCGGCGCACGCTGCTGCAGGATCCGGCCATCGCGAGCGTTACCGGCTATGCGGGAGGGCGGGGCGGCAGCAATTCCAGCTTCATGATGATACAGCTCAAGCCGCTCAGCGAACGCAATGCCAGCGCGACGGAAATCGTGAACCGCCTGCGGGGAAAATTCCAGGGAGTGCCCGGCGCGCGCCTGAACCTGGTGCCGCAACAGGACATCTTCGTGGGCGGCAGGCAAAGCAGTTCGGGCTCCTACGATTACACGCTGATGGCCAGCGAGCTGGACTTGCTCAGGACCTGGATGCCGCGCGTGCAGCGAGCCATGGCGACCTTGCCGGAACTGGTCGACGTGGACACCGACGTGGAAGACAAGGGCAGGCGGGTGGAACTGGTCATAGACCGCGACGCCGCAACCCGTCTGGGCGTGAGCATGTCCATGATCGCCGCCGCGCTCAACAACTCCTTCAGCCAGCGCCAGGTCTCGGTCATCTACCGGCCGCTGAATCAATACCATGTCGTCATGGGCGTCGAAGAGAAATACGCCCGGGACGCCGAATCGCTGAAGCTGGTGGAAGTCGTGACAGCCGACGGCAGCCGCGTGCCGCTGTCCGCCTTCACGCGTTTTGAAGTGGGCAATGCGCCGCTCAGCGTCAACCATCAAGGCCTGTTCGCCGCGGACTCCATTTCTTTCAGCCTGGCTCCGGGGGTGACACTGGACCATGCCACGCGCGCGATAGAAGACGCCGTGGCGCGCATAGGCCTGCCCACCCAGCAGATACAGGCGGGCTTCGAGGGCAGCGCCCGGGCGCTGCAGCAGACCATGGCCCAGCAGCCCTGGCTGATCCTCGCGGCGCTGGTGACCATGTATATCGTGCTGGGCATATTGTATGAAAGCTATGTGCATCCCATCACCATACTGTCCACCTTGCCGTCGGCCGGGATAGGCGCGCTGCTGGCCCTGTTGATGGTGGGGGCGGAGTTCTCGCTGATCGCCCTGATAGGCGTGTTCCTTTTGATAGGCATCGTCAAGAAGAACGCCATCATGATGGTGGATTTCGCCTTGCTGGCCGAGCGGCGCGACGGCCTGTCCTCGCGCGACGCGATCTACCAGGCCTGCCTGGTGCGCTTCCGTCCCATCATGATGACCACCGTATCCGCGCTGTTCGGCGCCTTGCCGCTGGTCCTGGCTTCCGGCGCCGGGGTGGAGATGCGCCGGCCTTTGGGCCTGACCATCGTGGGCGGGCTGATACTCAGCCAGATACTGACGCTCTACACCACCCCCGTGGTTTACTTGTACCTGGACCGCTTCCGTATGTGGGCGAAGCGCAGGCGTGGCCGCGCCGCAGGCCTGACCCGGCGGCATACATAGGAATGACAGCAAGCAATGACGACTAGACCCAGCCTACGATTGAAGCGCCTGGCTGCCTGCAGCCTGACGCTGCTGCTCGGGGCCTGTGCCGTGGGGCCGGACTATCAGCGGCCCGATATCGATCTCGGGCAAGCCTATAAAGAGTCGGCCCGCGCCTCCGACGCCGATGCGGCTGCCAATCGCGGCTGGATCCAGGTCCGGCCCGCCGATGCCATGCTGCGCAGCGACTGGTGGCTGATGTTCAACGACCCCGTGCTGACGGATCTCATGCAAAGGCTGCAGGAATCCAATCTAAGCGTCGTCCAGGCCGAAGCGCAATACCGGCAGGCGCAGGCGCTGCTGCAATCGGCCAGATCGGGCTTCTTCCCCGTGTTGGGCTCGTCGGCTTCGGCCACGCGTTCGGGCAGCGGCGCCTCGGATACGGCGGGCGGGCAGGGCGTCGGCAATCAATACAGCCTGACGGGCAATGTCAGCTGGGAGCCCGACCTGTGGGGCAAGGTGCGCCGCTCGGTCGAATCCAGCCGGGCCGGCGTGCAGGCCAGCGCCGCGGATGTGGCGGCAACGCGGCTGAGCATGCAATCGACCCTGGCGCAGACTTACTTCCGCGCGCGCGTAATGGACGCGGAAACACGGCTGTTGCGGCAGACCGTGGAGGCCTATGAACGGTCGCTTGCCATGACGCAGAATCGCTACAGCGCCGGCGTGGCGGCGCAGGCCGATGTGGAAGTATCGCGCACGCAGCTGGAAAACGCCCGCACCCAGTTGCTCGGCCTGGAATGGCAGCGCGCGCAGCTCGAGCACGCCATTGCAGTGCTGCTCGCGCTGCCGCCTTCCGCCTTCAGCCTGCAAGAAACCCGGGATCTCGCTTCGGTGCCCGTTATTCCGGTAGGTTTGCCGGCGCAGCTGCTGCAAAGGCGGCCCGATGTGGCCGCCGCCGAACGCCGCGCCGCCGAGGCCAATGCGCGCATCGGCGTGGCGCAGGCGGCCTGGTTTCCCGATCTGACCCTGAGCGCCCAGGCGGGCTATCGCAGCGGCCAGTGGGCGCAATGGCTGACGGCTCCGGCCAGCTTCTGGTCTCTGGGTCCCGCCCTGGCCCTGACGATATTCGACGGCGGGGCGCGCGAGGCGCAGGTCCGGCAGGCGCGCGCCGGCTACGACATCCAGGCGGCGGCATACCGGCAGGCCGTATTGACGGCGTTGCGCGAAGTCGAGGATTACCTGGTGCAGCTGCGCGTGCTGGGCCAGGAGCAGATCACCCAGGGGCGCGCCCTGGCGGCCGCGCGCGAATCCTTGCGCCTGACGCGCAACCAGTACGAAGCCGGCCTGATCGACTACCTCAGCGTGGTGCAGGTGGAAACGACGGCGCTCAGCACGGAAAGAGCGGCCTTGGGGCTGGTGTCCGATCGCCTGATCGCCAGCGTGCAGCTCATCGCGGCTCTGGGCGGCGGCTGGGAGGAGCCCGCGCAGGACGAAGAAGGGGCGCTCCGGTAGCGGCCATTCTTGCGGCCGTTCTTTTGCGGCCGTTCCTTCGTACCGACCTATGCGGGCGTCAGCCCGCCAGCCCCCGTATGCCGGCGATGCCATGCGCGCCATGCCGCCAGGCTTCGTCCAGCGTTGCGGCGGATTGCCCGCCTATGGCATACACCGGCAGGCCCGCATCCGCGGCCAGTTCGGCAAAGCGCGCCCAGCCCATGCCCGGCTGACCGGGATGGCTGGGGGTGTCCAGCACATGGCCGAGTACGGCGAAATCCGCGCCCAGTTCCCGCGCCGCCTGAAGGTCGGCCTTGTCGTGGGCCGATACGGCGATCAGGCCCGGCGCTTTTTCTTTGCGGTCCCCGGCCGCATTTCCGGCCGGATCGATGCCGTCTTTGGCTGCCCGGCTGGCGTCGGCGCGTATAGCGGCCGCACCCGGGGCGGATGCCAGCCTGCGCGCGTCGGCGGCCCTGTAGTGGACGCCGTCGGCCTGGGCCCGCCAGCTTTCGGGATGGCAGCTATTGACCAGGCAAAGCGCGCCCGCCTGGCGGCATAGCCGCAGTACATGCGTGAAAGCCGCATAGGCTTCCGCCACGGATTCCTGCATCCAGGCCGGTTCCCTGAACTGCACCAGCCTTACGCCTTGCGCCAGCGCGGCGGACAGCTTGTCCAGGAAGGCGGGCAGCCCCTTCCGGCCGCCTATGGCGGTGACCAGATACCGGGTGGGCAGTTGTATCCAGCGCAGCGGCGGCTCGGTGGCGGGCAGCAACGGGCCGACTTCCATCCGCGACCCCGGCCGGGCCCAGGCCAGCGTCTGGCCTTCCAGGCCCGCGGGCTCGCCGTTCCAGGCGGTGACGCGGCAAAACGCCAGGCGCACGATGTTCTTGGGGTATTCGTGGGTATAGGTGACCCAGGGCGCGGCCTTGGTCACTTCTATGCCCAATTCTTCCTTCAATTCGCGGGCCAGCGCTTGCAGCGTCGTCTCGCCCGCTTCTATCTTGCCGCCCGGCAATTCCCACCAGCCCGGCCAAGGCTTGTCGGCAGGGCGCTGGGCCAGCAGCAGGGCGCCGTCGGGCCGCAGAATCAGGCCCGCGGCGACCTCGATGAAAGGCTTGGCGCCGTCAGACATGGCGCGCCGCCCAGTCGCGCGCGAACTGGCGGGCCACCCGGCCCGAGCGCGAGCCGCGCTCCAGCGCCCATTGCAGCGCTTCGGTGCGTGAGGCTTCGATATCGGCCGGCGAGCAGCCATGCTCGCCCAGCCAGTAGTACACGATGTCCAGATAGTCGTCCTGCTTGAACGGGTAGAAGGACAGCCACAGCCCGAAGCGCTCCGACAGCGAGATTTTTTCTTCCACCGTCTCGCCCGGATGGATCTCGCCGTCGCTCTGGTGCTTGGCGCTGAGGTTTTCGCTCATGTATTCCGGCATCAGGTGGCGCCGGTTGGAGGTGGCGTAGATCAGCACGTTTTCGCCCGAGGCGCTTATGGAGCCGTCCAGCACAGACTTCAGCGCTTTATAGCCGGGCTCGCCTTCTTCGAAGGACAGGTCGTCGCAGAAAATAATGAAGCGCTCCGGCCGCGCGCCGATCAAGTCCACGATCTCGCCCAGGTCGCCCATATCCGTCTTGTCCACCTCGATCAGGCGCAGGCCCTGATCGCCATAGGCGGACAGCATGGCCTTGACCAGCGAGCTCTTGCCCGTGCCGCGCGCCCCTGTCATCAGCACATTGTTGGCCGGCTTCTTTTCCAGGAAATGGCGCGTATTGCGGTCGATGATGGCCTTCTGCCGGTCGATGTGCTGCAGGTCCTGAAGGTCTATGCTGGCTACATGCCGCACGGCGTCCAGCCAGCCGCGCGCGCCGCNNGGGGCGGGCGGCAGCCAGGCTTCCAATTGCGCCAAAACGCGCTCGGCCCGGCCTATCAACACGCTTAAATCGTTGCCAGTCACAGAGGTCTCCAGAAACAACACAGGCAAAAACCATCATTATCGCTAATTTTCCCGGGTCGATCAGAGATGGGCCTCACGTATAATCCTAGCCTGGCTTCGCCCGTTTGGCGCATTACCACCCTTGAGTCCGGACCTCGCTTTGAATCTCCCCGAGCTGATTTCCCCTATTGCAGACGACATGAAAGCGGTCGACGCCGTCATACGCGCCCGATTGAATTCCGACGTGGTCCTGATACGCACCATCGGCGATTACATCGTTGGCGCGGGCGGCAAACGCATGCGTCCCGCCATGGTGCTGATGGTGGCCAGGGCCCTGGGTTACCAGGGCAGCGTCCATCATCTGCTGGCCGCGGTCGTGGAATTCATCCATACCGCCACCTTGC
>DJWC01000010.1 GCA_002441445.1 Pusillimonas sp. UBA6240 | reverse complement strand
TCGCCGCCCATGAATCTGCTGCCCGTCTCGGTCGACGCAAATCGCGTGGTACGGGATGAAGACGGCGCGGCGCTGCAGTTCAGCGCGGCCCAGGTTCCCGCCTGGATGGCGAACCGCAAAGCCATCTTGGGAATGCGGCCGGAACATATGGCGCTGCACGCCGACGGCGTGCCCCTGAATGTGGAAATGGTAGAAATTCTCGGATCGGAGCAATTGATCCATGGCATGCACGGCGACACCCCCGTCGTCGTGCGCTGTCCCGTCAGCCTGACCAAGGACTATCCCGTGCAGATCGGCGAAGCGATACAAGTCGGCTGGGACGGCGAGCACGCGCTGCACTGGTTCGACCCGGAAACGGGCAAGCGGATAGAAGGCTGAAGGCTTCGAGCGCTGTTGCGGCGCTTGCAGGCGTTATCTCGCGGTGTCGCGGGTGTTTCCGCATGCTGAGGCATTTCTGCAGTGCTAGGTGTATCCGCGGCGCGTTTCCGTGCCGCTATCCTGAGAACTTTGGCGAGGCAGTCACACGGCGATGCGGAGCCTCGCGTCCGGTCTTCAAATCGGCGCGCGACAGCTTGGCTACCCCTCAAAAAAAACCCCGCTGCAAAAACAGCGGGGAGTTTATGAATGCTCTGATTTATAAATTTTATTGGCAAGATTTTTTATAGTTTTTGCTTATAGGTTTTTGTAGTTTTATTTGAATATTATTGAATGTTATTCGAATATTTATAGGTTTATTTGAACCGTATTCTTGCCATGGGCCCATGGACGGGCCCATGGCTTACAGGTTCTTTATTATTTATAGACGGTCTTGGAGCCGTCTTTATGCCAGGTGAAGACGTCGAACTTGAAATCGTTCAGGTCGCCCTGCTTGTTCCAGGAAATCTTGCCGATCGGCGTGTCCACGGAATTGGCATGCAGATACGCCGCAACCTTGGCGGGATCATCGGCGCCGGCGCCCTTGATGCCATCGGCGATGGCCTTGGTCGCCGAATAGGCCGTCAGTTGGAAGGCGCCGCCCGGGTCGCGCTTCTTGTCCTTGAACGCCTTGACAATGGCGGCGTTGGACGCGTCCTGGGTGAAGTCGGCCGGCAAGGTAACCAGCATGCCTTCAACCGCGGCGCCGGCGATCGCGTTGATGTCAGGGTTGCCGACGCCCTCCGGCCCCATGAATTTCGCTTTCAAGCCCTGTTCCGAGCCCTGGCGCAGCAACAGGCCCATTTCGGGATGGTAGCCGCCGTAATAGACGAAATCGGCATCGGAGCTTTTCAGCTTGGTGATGACCGCAGAGTAATCGCTGTCGCCGGCGTTGATGCCCTCGAACATGACCACTTTGATGCCGGCTTTTTCCAGCTCGCTTTTCACCGCCGTGGCGATGCCCTGGCCATAGGACTGCTTGTCATGCAGGACGGCGACCTGCTTGGGCTTGATCTTTTCGATGATGAAACGGGCGGCGGCGGGGCCTTGCTGGTCGTCCCGCCCTATGGTGCGGAAGATCATGTCGTAATTCTTGCCGTCGGTGACCGCCGGAGACGTGGCCGACGGGGTGACCATGACCACGCCTTCGTTGTTATAGATGTTGGTGGCGGCGATGGTCGCGCCCGAGCACACATGGCCGACCACGTAGTGGATCTTGCTGTTCACGACGCGATTGGCGACGACCGGGCCCTGCTTGGGCTCGCAGCCGTCGTCTATGGTGACGGCTTCCAGCTGCTTGCCCAGCACGCCTCCGGCGGCGTTGATCTGTTCGATGGCGGTATCGACGCCCTCTTTGACCATCGTGCCGTATTGCGTCAGCGCCCCGGTGAAAGGGCCGGCGACGGCGATCTTGATGGTGTCGGCGGCCTGGGCGCCCGAGGATAAGAGCATGCCGACCGCGAGACCCGCGGCGGCGGCGATGGGAGTAAGACGAATTTTCATAGAACCTCCACAGATAGTACGCAGCAAAGCATACACCGAAAGATAAGAGCAAGGACCCCGTTCTTTTCAGGGTTTTCTCTATGGGTGAAGGCCGCAATTCGTCTAATGCCCCGGCTTCGCCCCTCCCCCCTTGCCTTCCGAGTGCAGCTTATCAGCCGCCCGCCCCGCATGGGTCGCGCAAGCCGCTACGCCGCCGGCCGCGTCGCGCAATTCGCGGGCAGCGCATCCGCCATGCGCAATGGCGTCACGCTGTCCCGGCTGCCGCCGCCTGCCCATTCAAATGCCGGCAATGAACCTGCCGCCCATCACGTACCATCCATCGGGCGCCTCGGCGCAAGGGCCTGGCGCCCGCGGGCGGCCTTGGCTTTGGATCAGGTGCCAATGCTGAGGGGCGCGCGCAGTTTGCGCAGCATGGCTATGACGCTTTGCGCGGTGATACGCCCCGTCTTGGGGTTTTCCGACGGGATGTTCTGGATCTCCATGGACAGCAGCGCAGAATCGGACACCACCTGCACGTGATGGGTATTGTGCTCCAGCGTGGGGTCGGCCCAGACCTCCAGCAGGGTCTCGTCCGGCCCCACGCCCGCCAGCGACACGCTGACCGCCACGTTCAGGTTGGCCGGGAAACCGGTCGCCGCCTCGCGCGCCGTACCCGAGAATATCAGCGTGGGCTCTTTCAGGCTCAGCACATCGATATTCCGCTCTACCAGGAAAGGCGCCGATTCGAAATGGAACAGCCTGGGTGCACTGGTCGAGGCCGACAAGAAATCCCCAAGCGCCATCAACTATGGTTCGGCCGGCGCGGGCACCAGCCACCACATCAAGACCGAACTGCTCAAGCTGCGCCCCTGTATCGACGGATACGGGACGCGACGGGCGGCGGGCTTTGCGCGCCGGCCTGATCCGGACTTGTATCCGGCTTTATCCAGCTTTAGGCAGCCGGAACATCATTGCAACAGGCTGCGCAGCATCCAGGCATTCTTTTCGTGGACGTCCAGACGCTGGGTCAGCAGATCCACCGTGGGCTGGTCATCGACGCTGTCGGCTTTCTTCAGGGCGGTCCGGGCCGTCTTGGCGACCGCCTCGTTGCCCTTGACCAGCAATTGCACCATTTCTTCGGCGCTGGGCACGGCGGCAGGCTCGGCGATGGACGACAGCCTCGCGTATTCGGCATAAGTGCCCGGCGCGTAGTGGCCCAGCGCGCGGATGCGTTCCGCGATGTCGTCCAGCGCCTGCCATTGTTCCGTGTATTGGCCCATGAACATGGTGTGGAGGGTATTGAACAGCGGGCCCGTGACATTCCAGTGGAAATTATGGGTCATGAGGTACAGGGTATAGGAATCGGCCAGCATCTTCGACAGCTCGCCCGCCACGGTGGCCCTGTCTTTGTCTGAAATGCCGATATCGATGGACAAGCCCTTGTCGCTCATTTTGGCAATTTTCCCATTATCCAGTTTACTTGCTTTCGCCATGCAGACCTCCGATGAAAAAGTACGGTTAGCTACGAGTGAATCCGTCGCATGCAGAATACCATGCCGCGGCCTTCGCCGCCGCTGCTGCCGCGGGATATATCTTCAGGCCGGCTGGGCCTGATGGCTGGCATGCAGATAGTTGACTCCCGGCAGCTCACACGCAAGTATCGCATCGATCAGCGCCTCGATGGCGGCCGGACGCGGAAAACTTTTGCGCCATATCAGCACCACGCGCCGGTCCGGCACGGGCTTCTTGAACGGGATGTAAGTCAGCAGGTTGTTTTCCAGGCCGGGCATGGACAGCGCGCTGGCGGGCAGCACCGTCACCCCGATGCCCGCGGCCACCATATGCCGTATGGTTTCCAGCGAAGAGCCTTCGAAGGTNNTCCAGCACTTGATCGCGGAAGCAGTGGCCCGAACCCAGCAACAGCATGGTCTCGTCCTTGAGCTGGGCGGCGTCGATTTCTTTCCTGGACGCCCACGGATGATTGTGCGGCACGGCGACGAGAAAAGGCTCGTCGTACAGGGGGTGCACCATCAGGCCGGTTTCGGGCAGCGGCAGCGCGACGATGGCGCAATCGATCTCGCCCTGCCGCAGAAGCTCGAGCAGCCGCAGCGTGAAGTTTTCCTGCAGCAGCAGCGGCATCTGCGGGGTCGCCGCTATCTGCGTGGGCACCAGCCGCGGCAAAAGATAAGGCCCTATGGTATGGATCACCCCCACCCGCAGCGGGCCGGCCAGCGGGTCGTGGCCTTGCCGGGCGATTTCGCGCAGATTGGCGCCCTCTTCCAGCACGCGCTGGGCCTGCGCCACCACGCGCAACCCTATGGGGGTGATGCCGACTTCCGTGCCGCCGCGCTCGAACAGGACCACGCCCAGCTCTTCTTCCAGCTTGCGTATGGCGACCGACAAGGTGGGCTGGCTGACGAAGCAGGCCTCGGCCGCGCGGCCGAAATGCCGTTCGCGCGCCACGGCCACGATATATTTCAGTTCGGTCAAGGTCATGATGTGCCTCGCAATCAAAACGGTTCAAGCGGTCTGCGGCCTTAACTGCGCAGCAGGTCCTGGCGATAGCGCATCCAGCGGCGCAAATGCGCCTGCACGTGCCCCGCATAATGCGCGTTCATGTCCTGGACGGCTTCCCGCACCTGCTCGACGATGCGCGCATCGGTTTCCAGACTGGCGAAGCGCAGGAGCTCCTGCCCGGACTGGCGCAAGCCCAGGAATTCGCCCGGCCCGCGCAAGGCCAGGTCGCGGCGGGCGATTTCGAAGCCGTCCGTCGTTTCATACATGGCGCGCAAGCGCTGGCGGGCGATGGCCGACAGCGGCGCCTGGTACATCAGCACGCAGATGGACTGCCGGCTGCCGCGCCCGACCCGCCCGCNNTCGATCACCGTGGTCGCCACCAGGAGGTCGATGCGGCCGTCGCGGAAGTCCTGCATCACCGCCTGCTTGGCCGCCGGCGCCAGTTTGCCGTGCACCAGCCCCACCCGCATATCGGGCAAGGCCTGGGCCAGCCGCGCATGGGTATCGACCGCCGTCTGCAGCTGCAAGGCCTCGCTTTCTTCGACCAGGGGGCAGACCCAGTAAGCCTGGCGGCCCTGCCGCACTTCGGCGACCACGCTGCCGAGGATGTCGTCGCGGCGCGTATCGTCGATCAGCTTGGTGAGCACCGGACTGCGTCCGGGCGGGAGCTCGTCGATCGCGGAGACGTCCAAGTCGGCGAAGAAGGTCATGGCCAGAGTGCGGGGTATGGGCGTGGCGCTCATGTTCAATTGATGCGGGATCAGCGGGCCGCCGGGTTCTTCGCCCTTGCGGCTGAGCTCCAGGCGCTGCCCGACGCCGAAGCGGTGCTGCTCGTNNCCTGGATCAGCGCCTGCGTGCCGACTACGAGCTGCGCCTGGCCGGATTCGATGTCGGCCATGGCCGATTTGCGCGCCTTCCCGCCGAGGCTGCCGGACAGCCAGGCTATCCTGACGCCCAGCGGCGCCAGCCAGGCGCTGAGCTTGTGATAATGCTGTTCGGCGAGGATTTCAGTGGGCGCCATGATGGCGACCTGGCTGGCGCTGGATATCGCTTGGGCGGCGGCAAACGCCGCCACGATGGTTTTGCCGCTGCCGACGTCCCCCTGCAGCAGGCGATGCATGGGAAAACCGCGGCCCAGGTCCGCGGAGATCTCGACAATGACCCGCTCTTGCGCGCCCGTCAGTCGAAACGGCAGGCTGCGGCGCAAGGCTGCCGGCAGGTCCCCGCCCCGGCCGTCCAGGATAGGCGCGCGCTGGCGCCTGCGGGCGGCGCGCGCGGCGGCCAGCGAAAGCTGCTGGGCGAGCAGTTCGTCGAACTTGATGCGCCGCCAGGCGGGATGCTCGCGTTCGATCAGTTCCGCGTACGATACCTGCGCGGGCGGATGGTGCAGCACGCGTATGGCCCGGTCGAAAGGAATCAGGCCATAGCGGCGGCGCAGGGCCTCGGGCAGCGTGTCGGACAGGTCGGCGCTGTCCAGCGCCTTGTCGATGGCTTTGCGCAAGCTGACCTGCGACAAGCCGTCGGTGGTCGGGTAAACCGGCGTCAGCGCGGTCGGCAAGTCGCCGCCCGCCGCCGATACCCTAGGATGGATCATTTCGTGGCCGCCGTAGCCGCTGCGCACCTCGCCGCGCACGCGCAGGCGGTTGCCCACCGCCACCTGCTTCTGCTGGCTGGGGTAGAAATTCAGCCAGCGCAGGGCCAGGCGGCCGGAACCGTCCTGCAGCACGGCATGCAGTTGCCGGCGCGGCCTGAGCTGGACTTCGCTGTGTATGACTTCGCCTTCGACCTGCGCAGGCACGCCCGGCCGCAGGGCGCCGATGGGCGCTATGCGGGTTTCGTCCTCGTAGCGCAGAGGCAGATGGACGACGAAGTCGGACGGTTCGCGCAAGCCCAGGCGCTGCAGCTTGCGCTCGATGAGCGAAGCCGGCCGGGCCGGCGCGGCGGGCGAACCGCGCGCTTTTGTGGCGTTCGCCATGGAAGCGGCCACTGATGCCGATGGGCGGCGGAGATCAGACCACGATAATGGCTTCGACCTCGAACTGGGCGCCCTTGGGCAGGCTGGCCACGCCGATGGTGGAGCGGGCGGGGAAGGGCTGCGGGATGATATCGGCCATGATCGCATTCGCGCTGGCGAACTTGCCCAGATCGGTCAGGAACAGCGTCAGCTTGACGATGTTTTCCAGGGTGCCGCCTGCCGCTTCGATGACCGCCTGCATATTGGCGAAAGACTGGCGCACCTGGCCTTCGAAGTTTTCGGAAACCAGTTCGCCGGTGCCCGGCTCCAGGCCGATCTGGCCGGAAAGATAAATGGTCTTGCCGGGGCCCGCGACGACCGCCTGGGAATATGGGCCGACGGCGGCCGGCGCGGCGTCGGTGTGGATGATTTCTTTGGCCATGGTGCTCTCTGTAAATGTTTAAACGACTATCGGAGTTTAATCATCTATAGCTAAAATTAAAAGCCCTCCTTCGCACCGCGCAATCGCGGCCGGCATCATTTCCGCCGGGCTGGAGGCGGCGCGATGCCGAATCGGCGGCGGCCGTGTCTTATTTTTCGACGAAAGCCCGTTCGATGACGTAATCGCCGGGCTGGCCGACGCCGGCGGACACCTGGAAGCCGCGGGCGTTCAGCATGGCGCTGATATCGGCCAGCATGTGCGGGCTGCCGCAAAGCATGGCGCGATCGACCTTGGGGTCCAGCGGCGGCATGCCGGTGTCTTCGAAGAGCTTGCCGCTTTCGATGACATGGGTGATGCGCCCCTGGTTCTTGAAGGGCTCGCGCGTCACCGTGGGGTAGTAGATCAGCTTTTCGCGCACCACATCGCCGAAGTATTCATTGTCGGGCAGCTCGTTCTGGATGAAGTCGGAATAAGCCAGTTCGCTTTTGAAACGCACGCCGTGCACCAGCACGACTTTTTCAAAGCGCTCGTAGATGTCCGGGTCCTTGATGATGCTCATGAAGGGAGCCAGGCCGGTGCCCGTGGCGAACAAATACAAATGCTTGCCCGGCTTGAGATCGTCGATGACCAGGGTGCCCACGGGCTTCTTGCTGACCAGCACCGCATCCCCTTCCTTCAAGTGCTGCAGACGCGAGGTGAGCGGCCCATCGGGCACCTTGATACTGAGGAATTCCAGGTTTTCTTCATAGTTGGCGCTGGCGATGCTGTAGGCGCGCATCAACGGCTTGCCGTCTATTTCCAGCCCCAGCATGACAAAATGGCCATTGTGGAAGCGCAGGCTGGGATCGCGGGTGGTGGTGAAGGAAAACAGAGTGTCGTTCCAGTGGCGGACGCTGAGAACTTGTTCGGTATTGAAAGCTGCCATGAGTCGTTGGTAAATGCGGTAAGCCGGAATCAAACCGGGATTTTAGCCTGCCGGGCCCTATCCGGCTGGAGCCTGCGGGAGCCACAGTGGGATATTACGGTGTTCGCGCGCGTATCCCAAGACCGGCGGGGCGGCAAATGCATGGATGTTTAAGATGGATCAAAAAGAAGCGGAATTCCCGTTTGCTTGCGACCGCCAGGCAACGGATAAACAATCGGTGTACGGGAAAGCGATGGAAAAGCGGCGGGAAAGCGATGGTAAGCAGCGGGCGAATGAGAGGCCAGTGGCGGACCGGCGACAGGCGGGCAAGCGGCAAGCAACGGGCAAGTTGAATAATTCCTGACTGTCTGCTATCTTGTTGATATCCATATGAGAATCATTTCTATTATGCCGATTCCAGGCAAAATATTCTCATTTATCTTTTCCCTTCGACTCTCATTCCTTCATCTGGAGACTGCTGATGAGCCCAAACCGGGATCTGCGGCCTATGCTTAGGTCTTTCATGCTCGCGGGCATCGCCGCGCTATCGACTCTGCCCGCCATGGCGCCGGCCGCGGCATCGGCCGCCGCAGCATCGGCTGCCGCAGCGCCAGCGGGCGAGGTCAGCCTGTATACCACCCGGGAACCCAAGCTCATCCAGCCCTTGCTGGATGAATTCACCAAAGACACCGGCGTCAAGGTCAAGACGGTATTCGTGAAGGACGGCCTGATCGAGCGAGTGAAGGCGGAAGGCGACAGATCGCCGGCTGATGTCCTGATGACGGTGGATATCGGCAATCTGCTGGATCTGGTCGAAGCCGGCATCACCCAGCCCATAAGCTCCAAGGTGCTGCAGGATACCATCCCCGCCAATCTGCGCGGCGCCGACAACCAGTGGTATACGCTGTCCCTGCGCGACCGCGTCGCCTATGTGGCCAAAGACCTGAACCTCGACGCCATCACCTACGAAGCGTTCGCCGATCCGAAGTGGAAAGGCAAGGTTTGCATACGCTCCGGCCAGCACCCCTACAATACGGCCTTGATCGCGGCCATGATCGCCCATGACGGCGCCGAGGCCGCCGAAACATGGCTGCGCAAAGTAAAGGAAAACCTCGGTCGCAAGGCCGCCGGCGGCGACCGCGACGTGGCGCGCGACATCCTCGGCGGCATCTGCGATATCGGCATCGCCAACGCCTATTATGTCGGCCACATGAAAAATGCCGAGCCCGGCACCGATGCGCGCAAATGGGGCGACGCCATCAAGGTCGTGCGGCCCACTTTCGCCAACGACAAGAGCCGCGGCACCCATGTCAACATATCCGGCGCATCGGTGGCCAAGCATGCGCCCAACAAGGAAAACGCCGTCAAGCTGCTCGAATATCTGGTATCGGACAAGGCGCAAAGCATGTACGCCAAAGCCAACTACGAATACCCGGTCAAGCAGGGCGTCAAGCTCGATCCCGTGGTGGCCAGCTTTGGGCCGCTGATCGTGGATCCGCTGCCGCTCACCGAAATCGCCAAATACCGCAAGCAGGCCAGCGAGCTGGTGGACAAAGTTGGGTTCAATAACTGACCACTTCGGTTCGGCCGGGAAGACGCGGGCCGCGGGGCCCGCGTTTCTTCTTTTGCGGGTGCTTCCCCCCTGGCGCACACGTTCGCCGTTTTCATACGAGTCCGGCCTGGGCTGGCGCATCGCCGCGCTCTTGATCGCTTTGGCGGTGCTGGCTCCGGTCGCCGCGCTGGCCTGGTTCTCCGTGCAAGGCTCGTTCGACCACTGGTCGCATCTGCTCGATCACGTCCTGCCCATGGCATTCCGCAACACCGCCCTGCTGCTCCTGGGCGTGGGCGTACTGGCCGCCAGCCTGGGCGTGGGCAGCGCCTGGCTGATCACGGCCTATGAATTTCCCAGCCGTCGCATGCTGTCCTGGGCGCTCTTGCTGCCGCTGGCCGTGCCCACCTATATCGTAGCCTTCGCCTATCTGGACATCCTGCATCCCATCGGGCCGGTGCAAAGCCTGCTGCGCGACATACTGGGCTACGACAGCCCCCGGCAATTCCGGCTGCCCGATCTGCGCTCCCTGCCCGGCGCCATCCTGCTTCTGGGCTTCGTCCTATACCCGTATGTATACCTGAGCACGCGCGTCATGTTCGCCACCCAGGCGGCCAGCCTGCTGGAAGCGGCCCGGGTATTGGGCGCCAGCGGCCGCGGCGCATTCTTCCGCGTGGCCCTGCCCATGGCGAGGCCGGCCATCGCGGTGGGAGTCAGCCTGGCGCTGCTGGAAACCCTGAATGACATCGGCGCCTCGGAATTCCTCGGCGTCCAGACGCTGACCGTCTCCATCTACACCACCTGGGTGACCCGTTCCGACCTGGCCGGCGCGGCGCAAATCGCCTTGACGATGCTGGCCATCGTGGCTTTGCTGATCCTGCTGGAGCGCCACGGACGGCGGCGCCAGCGCTATGCCAGCGTGCAGCGGTCGCGTGCGCTCCAGCCGCGGCGCCTGAAGGGCTCCGCCGCCGCCCTCGCCTTCGCCCTGGGATGGCTGCCCATACTCTTGGGTTTCATCGCTCCCGCCCTGTATTTGCTGAACGAAACCTTCAAGCATTTTCATTCCGTGGGCGCGGTATCCGACCAGTTGCTCCTGAGCGGCTACAACACGGTCAGGATCGCCCTCGTCGCGACCGCCGCCACGCTGGCCTGCGGCTTGACGGTGGCCTGGGCGGCCCGTACGCTGCGGTCCGGGCGCCAGGCCGCGCTGCCCCGCCTGAGCGCGCGCATCGCGACCGCGGGCTACGCCATTCCCGGCACCGTGCTCGCCATAGGCCTGCTCAGCCCCATCATGCTGATCGACGGCGCCGCCGCATGGCTATGGCAGGCGCTGGGCCAGCCGGATCCCGGGCTGCTGCTGATGGGCAGCGGCACAGCGCTGGTCTGCGCCTATTTGATCCGTTTCCTGGCCATTTCCGTAGGCGGCATAGAAGCGGGCCTGGCGCGTATTTCACCGTCCATAGAGCAGGCCTCCCGGCTGCTGGGCGAAAGCCCGATGGGCACCTTGCGGCGCGTCCACCTGCCTCTCTTGAGGCCCGCGCTGGGCGCCGCCGCCCTGCTGGTTTTCGTGGACACCATGAAGGAATTGCCCGCCACCTTGCTGTTGCGGCCCGTCAATTTCGATACCCTGGCGACCTGGCTATACGCGGAAGCCGCGCGCGGCACCTACGAGGAAGGCGCCGTCGCCGCGCTGGCCATCGTGCTGGCCGGGCTGCTGCCCGTCATACTGCTGGCGCGCGCGCAGCTCAAACCGACGCATTGAGGCCCGGCGCCCCGCCGATTAGCAGAATATGTCATCAGAATTGCTCAAACTCGATCACGTCTCCCTGGCCTACGACACGGCCGAAGGCCTGGTGCCCGTGGTCCAGGATCTTTCCCTTTGCCTGGAAAAAGGCAGCATAGGCTGCCTGCTCGGTGCGTCCGGCTGCGGCAAGACGACGGTGCTGCGCGCCATTGCGGGCTTCGAACCGCTGCGCAGCGGCCTGATTTCTTTGGGCGATACCGTGTTGTCCGCCGTCGGCAGCCAGGTCGAACCCGAACACCGCCACGTCGGGATGATGTTCCAGGACTATGCCCTGTTTCCGCACTTGAGCGTGGAAAAGAACGTGGCTTTCGGCCTGCGCCGCTGGAACAAGGAAAAAAGGCGCCGGCGCGTGCAGGAATTGCTGGCCCTGACGGGGCTGGAAAGCTCCGGCCAGCGCTACCCTCATGAGCTGTCGGGCGGCCAGCAGCAGCGTGTCGCGCTTGCACGCGCGCTGGCGCCGGAACCCGAGCTGTTATTGCTGGACGAACCCTTTTCCAACCTGGATGTCGATACCCGCGAACGCCTGGCCTTCGAGGTTCGCGATATCCTGAAGAAAACGGGCCACACGGCGATACTGGTTACCCACAACCAGGCCGAAGCCTTCGCCATCGCCGACCGCATAGGGGTCATGCAGCAGGGCCGGATCGCCCAGTGGGATACGCCTTATGGGCTGCATAGCAAACCGGCCAGCGATTTCGTGGCCGACTTCATCAAGCGCGAGGCCTTGATGGCGCAGCGCGCCCAAGCCTATCTGCGCGGGGAAGCCAGCTGAATCGCAATACGCCTGCCGCCTCGGCGCGGCATTGCGCTTCCCGCGTTCGCTTCCTGGGATAGAAAGGCGCTTTCCAGGACCGGTGCCTTCTAGAACTGATAGGTGTAAGTCAGTTGCAGCAAATCCAGGCCGGGGTTGGGTTTCTTCAGGCCCGCATTGGAAAAATGCGAATAGCGCAAACCGATGCGGTGCGCGCCGATGACCGTGCCCACACCTATATGGTCGCCGAACTGATAAGCCGTGCTCAGATCGTGGCCGGCGAAATGGGTGCGGCTGAGCACCGTGGCGCCGATGCCGATTTCCGCATAGAAAGCGTCGCTGGGCCACCAGCGCAGCATGGGCGTGGCGCTAAGCTGCCACATGGAATCGGGCTTGCCGTGCTCCGCCTTCCAGTAGGAAACGCCCAATTCGGCGCCCAGGTCCAGGCGCCCCCAGCCGTTTTGGGATTGATGGCTCCACCAGGTCGGCGTTTCGTACATCAGGCCGATTTTCCGGTAATCGCTGTTGTAGCCTACCCGCAGCCCCCATCCCCCCGACATGCCCGCACTGTGATTCGACCCCATGTCGGGCGCCTGTACGGGCTGCGCCTGCGCCAGAGATGCGGCGCAAGCCAGCGCCATAGCGGAAATCAAGCGTGCTGAAAAACTGAATGCTGAAAGGCGGACGCCGGAGCGCATGAGACTTCCTTGTGAAATTCAAAACGACTCGAATAAGCAAGCATCGTGCCCGCGGAATCAGCGCTTATCGGTCGCGTTCAAATCCAGCTCCGCGCATTTGCGCGTCAAGGTATTGCGGCCTATGCCCAGACGCTCGGCGGCTTCCGCGCGCCTGCCGCGGCTGTAATCCAGCGCGGCTTCCAGCAGTGTGCGCTCGAATTCCCGGGCCAGGGTCGCCATTATAGCGGGCTCGTTGCGCGACAAGCGCGCACGGGCTTCCTGCTCCAGCAGCTGCAGCCAGGGCGTCTCGCTCCCGCTGGCGGGCATGCCAGGATCGCGCGCGCCGTGCGCCGCCGGCCTCGCAGAGTCGAGCGCCGGGTCGGGCCGCGCAAGGCCGGACCGCGCAGGGCCGCGCGCGGCTACGGGATGTCGGCCGCCGCCAGCCTGAACATATCCGGACTGCGGATCCAGCACCTCGGGAGGCAGATCCTTGGCCTCGATCACCGGACTGGACGACATGACCGTCAGCCATTGGCAGAAATTTTCCAGCTGGCGGATATTGCCGGGGTAATCGAAACCCGCCATCAAGTCCATGGCCTCCGGCGTCAGCTGCCGCACGGGCACGCCCAGGTCATGGGCGCTGGTCCTCATGAACAGGCGCACCAGGGCGGGTATGTCTTCCTTGCGTTCGCGCAGCGGCGGTAGCCGCAAGCGGATCACGTTCAGGCGATGGAAAAGATCCTCGCGGAACCTTCCTTCGGCGACGCGCTGCTCCAGCGGCTGGTGGGTAGCCGCCACGATGCGCGCATCGACGCGTATGGCTTGGGATCCGCCCACGCGGTAAAAGCTGCCCTCCGCCAATACCCGCAACAGCCGCGTTTGCAGTTCGAAAGGCATATCGCCTATTTCGTCCAGAAACAGGGTGCCGCCGCCGGCTTCCTCGAAGCGGCCGCGGCGCTGCTGGGTGGCGCCGGTGAAGGCGCCGCGCTCATGGCCGAACAGCTCCGCCTCCAGCAAGTCCTTGGGGATGGCGGCGGCGTTGACCGCCACGAAAGGCCCTTGCGCGCGCGCGCTGTGCTGATGCAGGGCCCGCGCGATCAATTCTTTGCCTGTGCCGGATTCCCCCGTGATCAGGACCGTGGCGCTGGATGCCGCGAGACGCCCTATCGCCCGGAAGACTTCCCGCATGGCGGGCGACGACGACTGCGCCATGACGCGCCCGGAATCGGCGACGGCGCCGCTGTTTTCATCCGCCTCGCGGCTTGCCTCAGTTTCCGACCTGACAGCGCGCTGTATCAGGGCGACCGCGGCGTCGACATCGAAAGGCTTGGGCAGATAATCGAAAGCGCCCTTCTGGAAAGCCGCCACGGTGCTGTTCAAGTCGGTATAAGCCGTCATGACGATGACCGGCAGATCCGGGTACCGCCGCTTGACCTGCTGCAGCAGGCTCAGGCCGTCCTCGCCGGGCNNCCGGGCATGCGCACATCGGTGACCAGGGCGGACGGCGCCGAATGCTCCAGGGCCTTCAATGCATCGGCGGCCGTGGCGAAACTCTGCGCAGGGACGGAGATCCTGGCCAGGGCTTTTTCCAGCACCCACCGTATGCTTTGATCGTCGTCGATAATCCAGACCGGCTTCATGATGGCTCCAGGGGCAGAATCATGCGGAACTCGGTGTGCCCGGCGTGCGAATCGAACTCTATGACGCCGCCGTGCTGCTGCACGAATTCCTGCGCCAGGCTCAAGCCCAGGCCGGTGCCCGCGGCCCTGCCTGTGACCAGCGGGTGGAACAGCTTGTCGCGCAGCGCCGCCGGCACGCCGGGCCCGTTGTCGATCACCGACACAACAGCCCCCATCCTGGCCTGGCCCGCGGCCAGCACCAACTGCCGCCCTATGCGCGTGCGCAGGGTCAGGCGCATGGGTTCGCGCGGCGGGTTTTCGGTCAAGGCCTGGGCGGCATTGCGGGCGATATTCAGCAAAGCCTGCAGCAGCCGCGAAAAATCGCCATGCAGCTCGGGCAATGAGGCATCGTAATCGCGCAGCACGCCAATGTCCGGAAACTCCGCGCACAGCAGCGTATACACCCGTTCACAGATCTCGTGGATGTTGAATAGAGTCTTGTGCAAGGCAGCGCCTTGAGGCGCGATGAGCCTGTCGACCAGCCCGGCCAGGCGGTCGGCTTCGGCGATGATGACCTGAGTGTATTCGCGCAGCTCGCCGGCGCCCAATTCCTGACCCAGCAATTGGGCGGCCCCGCGTATGCCCCCCAGGGGGTTCTTCACTTCATGCGCGAGATTGCGCAGCGACTCCCGCTGGGCGGATAGTTCCTTGCTGAGCTGCCGATGGCGGTCGAGAAGGATGTGGTGCTCGATGATGCGCGCCTCGAGCAGGGCCGCCCAGGGCTGCTGGTGCAAGGGCACGATAGCCACGCTGACGGCGAGCTGGCCGCCCTGCCGGTTCATCATCAGGTCTTGCCGGAGTATGCCGAACTTGCCCCGCAGCGCGTCCGGCAGCCGCTCGGACAATTGCGCATCCTCGCCGAAGAGCTGGCCGACCGACTGCCCCAGCAACTGCTTGCGCGAAAGGCTGAACAATTCTTCCGCGGCCGCGTTGGCATGCTCCACCCTGCCGCCGCCGTCCAGCAAAAGGACGGCGGTCGACAGCAGATCGTAGCCGGCCACGTCCATGATTCGTCCGGATTCGCCAGCGCGGCCGCCCCGCGCCCTACAGGCTGTAATATGCGTCGAATTCGACGGGATGGGGCGTCATCCGCAGCCGCGTGATTTCGGCCATCTTCAGTTCGATATAAGCATCCAGCATATCGTTGCTGAAGACGCCGCCGCGGG
>DJWC01000060.1 GCA_002441445.1 Pusillimonas sp. UBA6240 | reverse complement strand
GCGCATGACCAACACCACGATGCTCAACGGCAGCCACGATCCGCAGGAAATCATCAAGTCGGTGAAGAAAGGCCTCTATGCGGCCAACTTCGGCGGCGGCCAGGTCGATATCACCAGCGGCAAGTTCGTCTTCTCCGCCTCCGAGGCCTATATGATAGAAGACGGCAAGGTCAGCTACCCCGTGAAAGGCGCCACGCTCATCGGCAACGGGCCGGACGCCATGAACCGCGTGCGCATGATCGGCAACGACATGCAATTGGATTCGGGCGTGGGCACTTGTGGCAAGGAAGGGCAAAGCGTGCCGGTAGGCGTGGGCATGCCCACCGTCCGCATGGACGGCCTGACGGTCGGCGGCACGGCTTGAAGGCGGCGGGGATCGGCGGACAGGCATGGCGATGTTCGCCGCTGCCGCGCGGTCCCGGCTCCCGGCCCGGAGCTAAGCCGATCCATTGGCCGGCTCTTTAGCCAGCACCCCGCTGAAGCGACCCGGACGGCTTCTAAACCAGCCTTTTGAACGGTTCCGGGCCGATCTTGAACCGGCCCGTGCCGGCTTCTGACCCGGCACTGAATCGACCTCCCCGAGTCGATTTCCTAAACCGGCCCCCGGAGCGGCTGCGCCGCTGCGGCGCGTCCGGCCGCGCCGGGGTATCGATCTCCGATCCTCGACCGGCTTTCACTCCCTATCCCCATATACGACAACGCTCTGCTGCGCGGATACGGCGTTTCGGCGCCGTGGGGCGCGCCGTGCCGCCTCCTGCGCATTTCCCGCGCGGCGATATCCGCCTTGCTCCCGCATTCCCATTTGACATGATTGTTTAGCCGACATATAGTTTCAGTAGAAATCAATCTCATTGAACTTATTAGCCATGCAAACGAATATCACGTCGCCGGCGCAGCAATACGATTTGCGCATTCTTCGGGCGCTGCGGCGCATCACGCGCTCGGTGGCGCTGCATTCCCGCCAGCTCGCGGCATGCAGCAACATCACGGCGCCGCAATTGGTCTGCCTGCGCGCGGTCATCGAGCGGGGGCCGCTGACGGCCACGGCCATCAGCCGCGAAATACATGTCAGCGCCAGCACCGTCGTCGGCATTCTGGATCGCCTGGAAGACAAGGGCCTGGTGCGCCGCGAACGCGGCCGCGAAGACCGCCGCATCGTCTTCGTGACGGCGACCGAGGAAGGGGTCAAACTCGCCAGCGAAACGCCTTCCCCGCTGCAAAAGAAATTGTCCGATGCGCTCAAGGCCTTGCCCGAGCTGGAGCAGGCGACCATCACCATGTCGCTGGAGCGCATCGTGGACCTCATGGAGTCCGGCGATATCGCACCCAAAGAAGCGCCCGGGGAGCTGGCCTCGCCCATACTGGATGTGCCTTCCTCGGGCCCGCTTCCGGAATCGGGACTGGCAGTGTGAGCGAGTGCGTAGAGACCTCCCTTGCTGAAACCGAAACAGCCGTCTTCCGCAGCCAGGACGGCAGCCATCCCCCGGACGCCTCAGGCTGGATGCGGCCGCCGCTCAAGACCGACGCCGCCGCCATCCATCGCTTGATCGCCGATTGCCCCCCGCTGGATCTCAATTCCGTATACACCTATCTGCTGCTGAGCGAGCATTTTTCCGGCACCTGCGTGCTGGCCGGCAGCGGCGATGCCATCGAAGGCTTCATATCGGGCTATGTGCCGCCCGGCCGGCCCGATGTCCTGTTCGTATGGCAGGTCGCCGTGGATGCCCGGGCGCGCGGCAAGCGGCTGGCCCGGCGCATGCTGCATGCGCTGCTGCGGCGGCCGGCCTTGTCCGGCATCCGTTACGTGGAAACCACCGTGGGACCGGCCAACCTGGCTTCCCGCGGGGTATTCGCCGGGCTGGCGCAAGACCTTGGCGCGCCGCTGCGCGAACAGATCTTGTTCCCGCCTTGCCTGTTCGGCGCGCAACACCACGAAGACGAACCCCTTTTGCGCATCGGTCCGTTCAGGATCCTTAAGGCCTGTTAACAGGCCCTAGTCCTTCAGGGCCCTGCCGGGCCCCAGGTATAACCAGAGACGCCTTCAGCGCTTGCGCAGTCGTTGTCAGACCAGGCGTTTCGCAATCAAGAGAGGAAGAACAGATGACAGATTTAAAAATATTTGACCGGATGGAGTCGGAGGTCAGGGGCTACGTCCGGTCTTTCCCAGTCGTCTTCAAGCAGGCGCGCGGCTCGGTGCTGCATGACGAAGAAGGCAACGAATACATCGATTTCTTCAGCGGCGCCGGCACTTTGAATTATGGCCACAACAACGCTCTGCTGAAAGAAAAGCTGATCGAATACCTGGATGCCGACGGCCTGGTCCATGGCCTGGATATGGCGACCTGCGCCAAGCGGCAATTCATGGAAGCCGTGGACGCGGTGCTGCTCAAGCCCAGAGGCTGGAAGTACACCCTGCAGTTCACCGGCCCCACCGGCACCAATGCGGTCGAAGCGGCGCTCAAGCTGGCCCGCCAGGTCAAAGGCCGCCACAACATCATTTCCTTTACCCACGGCTTCCACGGCGTCAGCGGCGGTTCGCTGGCAGTGACCGCGAATGCCAAATTCCGCGACGCCGCCGGCGTGGCGCTGGGCAACACCACCTTCGCGCCGTTCGACGGCTATTTCGGCCCCGATGTCAACACCATGGCTTACCTGGAGCGCATGCTGGACGATCCCAGCAGCGGCGTGGACAAGCCCGCCGCGGCCATCGTCGAAACCGTGCAGGGCGAGGGCGGCGTGAATGTCGCATCCAAGCGCTGGCTCAAAGAGCTGGAGCGGCTGTGCCGTCAGCACGACATGCTGCTGATCGTCGACGATATCCAGGTGGGCTGCGGCCGCACGGGCAGCTTCTTCAGTTTTGAAGCGGCCGGCATCCGGCCCGATATCATCACCCTGTCCAAGTCTTTGTCGGGCTTCGGTCTGCCCATGTCGCTGGTGCTGATGAAGCCCGAACTGGATGTCTGGAAGCCCGGGGCCCACAGCGGCACCTTCCGCGGCAACAACCTGGCCTTCGTCACTGCCGCCCAGGCGCTGGAAAGCTATTGGCGCGACGACGGCTTCGCCAATGAGGTGCGCCGCAAGGAACGCCTGGTGCGCGACTGGATGGAAAGCCTGGTGCACAGCTATCCCGCGGCCGGCTTGAGCGTGCGCGGCCGCGGCCTGATCCAGGGCCTGGTCACGCCGGCCGAAGACAATCTGGCCAATGCCATCGCCAGGAAGGCGTTCGAGCACGGCGTGGTGATAGAAACTTCGGGCGCGCAGGATGAGGTGCTGAAGATTCTGCCGGCCCTGACCATAGAAGACGAGCTGCTGGTGCGCGGCCTGGAAGCCCTGGAGCGCAGCGTGGCGGAGGTGTTGAGCGGCAAGGGCGGCGCCCATGCCCATGTATTGAAGTTCGGAGGACGCGCGGGATGATAGTCAGGAATGTCAAGGACGTTATCGGTACGGACCACGAGGTCAAGACGGAAAATTGGCTCAGCAGGCGCGTCCTGCTGCAGAAGGACGGCATGGGGTTCTCTTTCCATGAAACCGTCATTTTCCCCGGCACGGAAACCCACATCCATTACCAGAACCACCTGGAGGCGGTCTGGTGCATCGAAGGCGACGGCGAAATCGAAACCGTGGCGGACGGCAAGAAATATGCCCTGGGTCCGGGCGTGGTCTACGCCCTCAATGAAAACGACGAGCACTGGCTGCGCGGCGGCAAGGAGCCGCTGCGAGTCATCTGCGTATTCAACCCGCCGCTGACGGGTTTCGAAGTCCACGACGACAAGGGGGTCTACCCGCTCGAGTCGAATGTCGCCTGAGTTTCGGAGGATTGAAACCATGCAAGATCTTTATTATTCGCGTACGGAGCGCGGGTCGGCGATCATCGCCCGGCAGGATCCGGTGATTTACGCGGGCGGAGGCTACGCCGACGCGCTAAGCGCCGAGCAGCTCGCATCCTATGAGCGCGACGGCTTTCTTAAAATGGACGATGTCTTTTCGGAGGACGAAGTCCAGGCTTTGCTGGAAGAGTCCCGGCGCATGGCGGCCGATCCGGCCATCGTGCGGCTGCCGGAGGCGATCACCGAGCCGGGCAGCGACGCCGTCCGCTCCGTCTTCCGGGTGCATCAGCTCGGGGAAGCCATGGCGAATCTGGCGCGCGACCCGCGCCTGATCCACGTGGCCCGGCAGATACTGGGTTCGGAAGTCTACATCCACCAATCCCGCGCCAATATGAAGCCGGGTTTCAAAGGCAAGGAGTTCTATTGGCATTCCGACTTCGAGACCTGGCATGTGGAGGATGGCATGCCGGCCATGCGTGCGCTGAGCTGCTCGGTGCTGTTGACGGACAACACCGCCTTCAATGGGCCGCTNNGTGCCCGACCCGGTCAGCCTGCGCCTGCTGGTGGAGCAGGGCGGGATACAGCCGATGACCGGCAAGGCCGGCACGGTGGTGTTCTTCGACTGCAATACCATGCATGGCTCCAACGGCAATATTTCGCCTTGGCCGCGCGCCAATATATTCATGGTCTACAACAGTGTCGAGAACAAGCTGGCGCCGCCGAAGTATGGACTGACGCCGCGTCCCGAGCACATCGCCGCGCGCAGCAGCGTCGAGACTTTGACGCCGCTGGCGGCTGAGGCTTTGGTGGTCGCATAGTTTGATTGCCCGTCNNGGCGCTGGGTGTCGCTGCGGCGGGGTGGTGTGTGTCGGGTGTTTGTGGCGCCGTTTGATTATCTGACGCGTGCTGAGTTTTTTGCGGCGCTGGCCCTTCTGGCGTGGGTTGGGTGTGTTCATGGCGCTGCTTGGTTCTTCTGGCGTGGGTTGGGTGTGTGTTCATGACGCTGCTTGGTTCTTATGACGCGTGCCGGGTCGCGGGGCCGCCGGGGCGGCTTGGGTGCTTGGCCTTTTTCTGTGGCAGTGGGTGCCGCTGGAAGAGGTCTTGCGCCGTCCCGGCCTCGCGCGCCTGCCGCGCGGGCCGGGACATTCGGGGTGGCCAGGCATTGAGCTGATGGTCAAAGC
>DJWC01000042.1 GCA_002441445.1 Pusillimonas sp. UBA6240 | reverse complement strand
AGGTGGTGCTGCTGGACGAACCCTTCGCGGGCGTCAATCCCGGCCTGGCGCAGCTGCTGATCGCCATCATCAAGACCTTGCCGACGGAACACGATTGCTCGGTCGTGCTGGTTTCGCACGACCTGACCTCCATTTATCAATTGTCGCACCACATCATCGTCATGAACGAAGGCGCCATACTTTGCCAGGGCTCGGCCGACACCGTGCGCAATGATCCGGCTGTGATCGAAGCCTATCTGGGAGCCTGACATGAGCGATATTTCCATTGCATTGCACGACGTGACCGTGGCCTACCACGGCGACATCACCATTCTGAACGGTGTCAATGTGCAGGCGCGCGCCGGCCAGGTGACCGGCATCATCGGCCCCAACGGGGCGGGCAAGTCCACGGTGCTGAAGACGATGTTCGGCTTTCTGCCGCTGCGCACGGGCAGCATCACGCTGCATGGGCGCGACATCAGCCGCATGGCGCCGGACGAGCGCGCCGCCATGGGCGTGGCGTTCGTGCCGCAGCATCGCAGCCTGTTCGGGGATCTGTCCGTCGAGGACAATCTGCTGCTGGGCTGCTGGTCGTTCAAGCGCGACAAGGCGCGCATCCGCCGCGGCATCGACATGGTGTATGACCGCTTTCCCATTCTGGCCACGAAGCGGAATGATCCGGTCTCCAGCATGAGCGGCGGGCAGCAGCGTTTCGTGGAGTTCGGCCGGGCGCTGCTGCTGGAGCCGTCCGTCATTCTGCTGGACGAGCCGACGGCGATGCTGGCGCCGAAGATCTCCAAGGAACTGTACAGCCTGATCCGGGCCTTTGCGGACGAGGGGATGACGGTGGTGCTGGTGGACCAGAACGTGCGCCGCTGCGCGGAGATTTCGGACTATATGTTCATTCTTGAGCTGGGCAGGAACAAGGCCGAGGGCACGCATGCGCAATTCCATGAGGGCTCGGAATTGCACGATATGGTGGCCACCTGGATGGACTACAAAATCGATTGAGGCGGGCGGGCCCGGGGCCCGCCTTTTGGCGTTGACGGGCCCTAGATCAGAAACAGCGTCGCCAGGCCCAGGAAAATGAAGAACCCGAGCGAATCGGTCGCGAAGGTCAGGAGCACCGACGAGCCCACGGCCGGGTCCTTGCCGAAGCGCGAGCGCAGAATGGGGATGACCACCCCGAGCGCCGCCCCGATCAGCATGTTGAAGATCATCGCGGCCATCATCACCGCCGCGATCGCCGCGGACCCGGAAATCGCCCACGCGAAGGTGGCGGCCACCACGCTGCCCAGCGTGCCCACCATGAAGGTCACCGTCAGTTCGCGCTTCACCAGTTGCCAGGCATTGGCCTCGGTCACCCTGCCGACCGCCAGCGCGCGGATGATCATCGTCATCGTCTGATTGCCCGAATTGCCGCCGATGCCCGCCACGATCGACATCAGGAAAGCCAGGATCACGATGTGGCTGACCGTGTCCTCGAAGCGCGACGCCACCAGCGAGGCGATCGAGGCCGTGCACAGATTCACCAGCAGCCAGGGCGCGCGGTTGCGCAAGGCCGCCAGGACGGGCGCGAAGATGTCCTCTTCCTGCAGGCCGGCGCGCGACAGTTCCTGTTCCTGCGAGTCTTCCTGGATCACGTCCACCACTTCCGCGATCGTCACCCGGCCGATGAGCCGGCCCTGGTCGTCCACGACGGGCGCGGACACCAGATCGTAGCGCTCGAACGCGCCGGCCGCGTCCGCGTCGGAGTCCAGCGGATTGAGCGCCAGGTAGTCCTTGGTCATGACCTCCGACACCTGGGTTTCCGGATCCTGCACCAGCAGGGTCGACACGGGCAACGTGCCCTGCAGGCGGTCCTGGCGGTCGACCACGAAGATCTGGTCGGTGTGGTCGGGCAATTCATGCAGGCGGCGCAGATAGCGCAAGACTACTTCCAGCGACACGTCTTCCCGGACACGCACCATGTCGAAATCCATGATGGCGCCCACCGTGTCTTCGGGGTAGCCCATGGCTTCGATCAATTGCGCGCGCTCTTCGTCGGTCAGGCCTTTTTGCACTTCGGCGATGACGGCGGCGGGCAGGTCCGGCACCAGGTCGGCGATCTCGTCGGCGTCCATGGTGCCGGTCGCCGCGATCAGGTCCTGGTGGTCCATGGACTCGATCAGCGACTCGCGCGCCCAATCGTCGACCTCCAGCAGCACGTCGGCGTCGTGCTCGGCGCTGACCAGTTGCCACACCGCCTGGCGCTCATGGACGGGCAGGGATTCCAGTATGAATGCGATGTCGGCCGGGTGCAGGTCGTTGACGATGGCCTTTATTTCATTTTCGTGCTGCCGGTGCAGCAGGCCCTCGAGGAGATTGGACTTGTCGTCCTCCTCGTACTGGCGGCGCGCGAGCGCTTCGACGACTTCCTGGCGCTTGAGTATGGACTGCAAGCGCTGCAGGGCGAGTTGCGCGTCCTCGGGCTCAAGGCGGCGCGGGATCGTGATCGGCACGCCCTCAGCCTGGACAGGTTGATCCGACATAGGCTGACTCTGCGATTAGACGGGCGGAAGGGGACGGCGCTTGCGCTGGTCGTCGGTGGCGACGTAAGTGAGTGTGGCTTCGGTGACTTTCACGACTTCCAGCTCGAGGCGCTGGCGCTCGGCGTAGACTTCGACCGATATGGTGACGGAGGTGGTGCCGACCTTGATGATCTCGGCATAGAAACTGAGCAGATCGCCCACAAAAACGGGCTGCTTGAAGGTGAAAGAGTTCACCGCCACGGTGGCTACGCGGCCGCCTGCGCGGCGCGTGGCGGGGATGGACCCGGCGATATCCACTTGCGCCATGATCCAGCCCCCGAAGACATCGCCATGGATATTGGCGTCGGACGGCTGAGGCATGACGCGCAGGACGGCGTGCCGCTCCGGCGGCGGCAGAACGGTGAGGCTACGGTCGGTATTCAATCTTGCGGCTCCGGCAGAAAAAGAATGGCGGGTGATGCGCGGGGTCAGGGCCGGCCGGCCGCCAGCCACTGGCTTGCGAGCTCCACCCAGTAGCTCGCCCCCAAGGGGATCAGGTCATCGTTGAAATCGTAGCTGCCGTTGTGCAGCATGCAGGGCCCCATGCCATGGCCGGCGCTGCGGTGATCGCCCTGGCCGTTGCCTATCCAGACATAACAGCCGGGCTTTTCCTTGAGCATGAACGCGAAGTCTTCCGCGCCCATCGAAGGGCGTATGGCCTGGTCGACATTGCTTTCCCCCACGATGCCCGCGAGCACCCGGGCGCAGAAAGCGGCTTCCCGGTCGTGATTGACGGTGGGCGGATATTTGCGATGGAACGCGAATTCCGTGTCGCAGTTCAGCGCGCGGCCCGTATGCTCGACGATCTCGGCCATGCGCCGCTCGATCAAGTCCAGGGCCTGGTCGGAAAAGGTGCGCACCGTGCCGCGCAAGCTCGCGTCGTTGGGTATGACGTTGTCGGCGGACCCGGTGTGTATCTGGGTGATGCTGAGCACCGCGGGCTCCAGCGGATCGCGGTCGCGCGAGACGATGGTTTGCAGGCTTTGCGCCATCTGGACGGCGCCCATGACCGGGTCGACGCCCAGATGCGGCATGCCGCCATGCGCCCCCTTGCCCTGAAGCGTGATCTCGAAGGTATTGCTGGAAGCCATCATGGGGCCGGCCACCACGCCGAAGGTGCCCACCGCCATGCCGGGCCAGTTGTGCATGCNNACAGGCCGTCGTCTATCATGGCCTTCGCGCCGCTGAAGCCTTCTTCCGCGGGCTGGAATATGACATAGACCGTGCCGTCGAAGTCGCGCCGGGCGGCCAGGTAGCGGGCGGCGGCCAGCAGCATGGCCGTATGGCCGTCATGGCCGCAGGCGTGCATTTTCCCGGGATGCCTGCTGGCGTGCTCGAAGGTGTTGGCCTCTTGCATGGGCAGCGCGTCCATGTCGGCGCGCAAGCCCAAGGCGCGCCCATTCTGCGTCTTGCCGTGTATGACGCCGACTACGCCCGTGACGCCTATGCCCCGGTGCGCCGGTATGCCCCAGGATTCCAGCAACTGCGCCACCAGATCGGCCGTCCGGACCTCTTCGTAGGCGAGTTCCGGATGCGCATGGATGTCTCGGCGGATGGCGGTGATTTCCGGTTTCCAGCCTACGATAGCGTCGACCAGCTTCATGATTGCGCTCCTGTGTATGCGTTTCCTGTCAATAAAACATTGCGCCTGCGCCAGCGTATCACCAAATCGGCGCCGTGCCGACCCGGCCGGCCATTCTAATGGACGGCCTCAGTCTTTTTTCAGATGGGGCCGTATCATCGCGTCCAGCGCGGGCGCGGTATGGCTGTTGCCGGCGTACACATAGCCTTTGACCGGCCAGGGGTCGCGGTGGTACATGTCTTCGCAGACGCCTCCGGCCTCGCGCACGATGACTGTGCCCGCCGCCACATCCCATGGCGCCAACCCCATTTCCCAATAGGCGTCGTAGCGTCCGCAGGCGACCCAGGCCAGATCCAGGGCCGCGGCCCCCAGCCGGCGCACCCCCCGTGTCGCCGTGATGGCCTGGTGCAGGGTGGGCATGTATTGTTCGGCGAAAGAAAAATCACGGAAAGGGAAGCCCGTGCCGACCACCGATTCGGCCAGCTTTTCAGTGGGCGAACAATTGATGCGGTGCTCGTTCATCCATGCGCCCACGCCATGCATGGCGGAAAAGAGCTCTTCCCGGTTGGGATCGTAGACGACCCCGATGACGGGCGTGTCCTGCCGCAGCGGTTCGCCGCCCGAGACCACCGTGCCGGCATGGGCGACCAGCGCGATCGACACCGCATACTGCGGTATCCCATGCAGGAAATTCGTGGTGCCGTCCAGCGGATCTATGTACCAGGTGGCCTGGCCCGCGTGCCGCCCGCCGCTTTCCTCCGCCACGATGCCCAGGTCCGGCGTGCGTTCGAGCAGGATATCGATAATGGCCTGTTCCGCTTCGCGGTCCGCCTGGGAAACGAGGTCGTTGCGCTTCTTGGTGTCGATGACCAGTTCGGCGCGGTTGTGGGAATAGGCTTGTAAAATGGCTGCTGCAGCATGCGCGGCGGTTACGGCTGCATCGAGGCAGTCGCTAAGTGGAAGACGGGTGGATTGCATACAGTAAAAACCCCTGGTCGCAAGAGCGCGGTCCGCTCACAGTCACCCATACATTGTACGTGATGGTATTTGATATTTTCCTTACCGGACAAGCATGTCCAGCAACTATGAACGCCTGATTCCGGCACGCATCGCGTTCAATGAACGCGGCATTCCCGTCAGCCCGCTCTATGGCGACGCCTATCATCCGGGCTGGGGCGCGCGGGAACAGGCCTTGAAAGTATTTCTGCATGGCAACGGCCTGCCGCAGCGCTGGCGGGGGCGCAGAGTATTCACCGTATGCGAGACGGGTTTCGGCCTGGGCAACAATTTCCTGGCCTTGTGGCAGGCCTGGCGCGACGACGCCCAGCGCCCGCAGCGCCTGCATGTCGTCTCCTTCGAAGCGCATCCGCTGGAAAGGCGCGACTTGCGGCGCTTGCTGGCATCCTCGGACGCGTCCATGGCCGCATTGGCGCAACAGCTGATACAGGCCTGGCCGCCCCTGCTGCCGGGATTGCACCGGCTGGAATTCGAAGGAGGGCGCGTGACGCTGACCCTGGCGTTCGGCGCCGCCGGACGGCTGTCGAAACAGCTGGATGCGCAGGTCGACGCCTATTTCCTGGATGGATTCGCGCCGCGCGTGAATCCGGAAATGTGGACGCCGTCTCTGTTCGGCCAGTTGGTGCGCATGGCGAACCGGGACGCCACCGCCGCCACCTGGTGCTGCGCGGGCGCGATGCGGCGCGCTCTGCAGGATGCGGGTTTCCTGGTGTCCAAGCGCCCGGGCCATGGCGGCAAGCGGGAAATGACGGTCGCCGTGCTCAGGCCGGGCCTGGGCCGGGCGGCCGCGGCGCGCCCGGCCGGCGCATCCGTGCTGGTCGTCGGCGGCGGCCTGGCGGGCGCGGGCGCCGCCCAGGCGCTGTCATTGCGGGGCCATGAGGTCACGGTGGTGGACCCGGTTTTCGAGCAAGGCCTGGGCGCCAGCCATCGGGGGCATATCGCCGCCGCCTTGAGTCCCGTCATCAGCAGCGATGACGATATACGGGCCCGGCTGAGCCGCGCCGGGGTGGCCCGGGCGCTGCATCGCTGGCAGGGCTTGCCCGAAGCGGGGCGCCCATGGCGCTGCGGCACGCTGGAGGTCGCCCGCGGCGCGGAAGCGCTGTCGCGCCGCAAGGCGCTGGATGCGCTCGGTTTCCCCGCGGAATGGGTGCGCTGGCTGGATGCCTCCGAAGTCCGCGAGCGGACCGGCCTGTGCATAGCCGCGGGCGGCTTGTGGTTTGCCGACGGCCAGCGGGCGCAGCCCCAGGCCTTGCTCGAAAGCCTGCTGAGCCTGCCCGGCATATCGTGCCGGACGGGCTCCGTGGCGCGGCTGGCGGGCGGCGATGGCGGCGTCTGGCGCGCGCTGGATGCCGCCGGCCGGGAATTGGCCCGCGCCGAACATGTGGTGCTGGCCAATGCCCACGGGGCGGCGCCGCTGCTGAATGCCGTCGCTCGAGCGCCGCGGCTGCCCAAACTGGCTGGGCTCTACCGGATGGCGGGCGAAGTCGGCTACTTTCAAGGGGGAGAAGGCCGGCATGCGCGGGCCGTGCTGGCGGGCGACGGATATTGGCTGCCCCCGGTGGAGGGGATATGCGTGGCCGGGAGCACCTACGACATGGACGCCGACCGATCCGAAGTCAGCCCTGCCGGACGGGAGGCCGTGGCGCGCAAGGCGAGCGCCCTGCTGGGCCTGCGGCCCGATGAACTGGGCGATCGGCCCCACGCATTGGCCGGTTGGGCCGGGTGGCGCGCGGCGGTTGCCGATCGTCTTCCGGTGATTGGGCCTCTTGACGGCGTTCCGGGTTTATGGCTTGCTTGCGCCTATGGGTCGCGAGGCCTGAGCTGGTCCGCCCTGGCGGGCGATATCATTGCCGCCCGCATAAACGGCGAGCCTGTACCGCTGGAGCGCGAATTGCTGCGCAAAATCGCTCCCCGCTAGGGCGGAAGGCGGCCTCGAAAATGAGCACGAACCGAAATGATTTTATTTTATAACGTAAATCCGTCAAAATAATGGCTTTTGAACGCTTTTTGGGCGCGAGCCCCGAGGATTGCGCTGTGCCGCCCGAGTCCGACCTTGATCACATGACGCAACTTGATACGCTAGAGTTCCTGACTTCGAAGCCCACTTGCGTGGAATTCGAGTTTGCCGAAACCGGGTTGCGGGCTCATGTCCAGCCGCACGCGCCCGGCGTTTACCGCTTGCGCTGCGGGCCGGCCGAAGCGCTGCAGGCCGACAAGCCCGGCGCGCGCGCCAAGGCGCATGCCGAAATGCTGCTGGCCCGCCGGGAAGTCATCGGCGAGCTCGCGGTCAGCTCCATCGCCGCGGCGGACCGGCAAGGCTGGCGGCTGGAGCAGGGCGATGCGGTGATGGAAATTTCCCGCTCTCCCTTCCAGATCGCGCTATACCGCGGCGAGCACTGCGTCATGATCACGCGCGATGGCGCCGGGCTGGAGCGCGGGCAATCCGGCGATGCCCCGGTCTGGCGCTTCGCCGTCGAACTCGACGGCGATGACGCCTTGCATGGCTTGGGCGAAACCGGCGGCGAGCTGGACCGGCGCGGCGCCAGGCTGGTCTCGGACGCGCCCGACGCGCGCGCCTTGCCGCTGCTCTGGAGCACCAAGGGCTGGGGCGTGTATTTCAATAGCCTGGCGCGTGTCGAGCACGACGTGGGCCACGGCGATCCGGATCTCTATCGCGCCTGCGTGCACGAAGCGGTGCTGGACCTCTTTCTTTTCGTTGGCGACCCCGCTGAAATCCTCAATCAATACACCGCCCTGACGGGCAGAGCCGGGCAGCCGGGTTTATGGCCCATGGGCGTATGGCTGGATCAAGCGCCCGGCCAATCCCTGGACGATACGCTGGAGGTGGTTCGGGAATTCCGGCGGCAGCAGTGGGGCCTGGATGCGGTCCGCCTGGCGGCGCCGGCGCCCGTGGGCTTCCAGGCCGACAAGGCCGCGTTCGAATGGGATGCCGTGCGCGTAGCGGACCCGCGCGATATGTTCGCCCGCTACGCCGAACAGAATGTGCAACTGGCCGCTCCCACCTTCCCCGGAGTGCTGGCCGATACTGAACTGTTCGCCGAGTGGGAAGACCGCGGCTGGCTGCTCATCGACGACGACGGCAACGCGAAGGTCTTCCCCGGCAACGACGTATCCGCCGGCCGGCCCTTCGGCTTGCTGGACCTTACCCACAAGGACGTCTACAAGCTCTGGTCCGAACGCCAGCGCGCCTTGTTCGACGAAGGCCTGGGGGCGCCCGTGTGCGACGCCCAGTTCGACATTCCCGACGGCATTACCGCGCGCGGCGGCGAATCGGGCGCCAAGCTGCGCACCATCTATCCCCTGCTCGCCAAGCAGGCCTTGTTCGATGCGGTGGCGGGGCACAAGACGCCGCAGGAAGGCGTCATATGCAGCACGGATCTCTTCCCGGCCGCGCAGCGCTATGCCTGGCAGACGGGGCCTGACGCCGGCAACGATTGGGCAGCGATGGAACGCAGCCTGCGCACGGCGCTGTCGCTGGGCGACAGCGGCCTGCCCGTCCAGACGCACAAGCTGGGCTCCGCCTCTCATCCCGCCGATGGCATGACGCCCGAGCTTTACATACGCTGGCTCGCCATGTGCGTGTTTTCCGCCAACTTCAGCTTCCAGTCGCTGCCCGCATTGCTGCCCGGCGCATTCGGCGCCGAGACCGTGGAACTTGCCAGGCACTGGCTGCAGTGGCGCTATCGCCTGATACCTTACGTATTGGGCATTATCGAAGACGCCGTCCGTACCGGCCTGCCGGTGCAGCGCTCCATGGCGCTGGCCTTCCCATCCGATCCCATCGCCCAGGTCTGGGATACGCAATATCTATTGGGCCCGGCGCTGCTGGTGGCGCCCGCGCTGCAGCCTGGCAGGGAGATTCAGGTTTACCTGCCCCAGGGCGACGCGTGGTGGGATCTGAACACTGGCTGGCGCTACGACGGAGGCACGACCTTGACGGTGGAAGCCGGCCTGGACACCCTGCCGCTCTTCGGCCGCGAAGGGCATATGCTTTGCCTCGGGCCCACCGCCCAGCATGCGGGCGAATTCAATTCGGCGCGCATCCTGGACGAAGTCTGGATGTTCGGCATGCCGGAGCACAGCCCGGTGGTCATGCGCAATAAAATCCGCGTCATGCAGATGCAAGGCTCCAGCTACATCAAAGGCCTGGAAGGTCTGCGCATACTGCCCTCCGAAGGGCTGGAAGTCAAACGGCGCGGCGCCGAAGTGCGCATATCCCGCGCGCGGTAAGCCGCGGCGCCATCGGGCGCCGGCCCGCAGCGGGGCGCTCATACCCGGGATGGCGCTCCGCTTTATTTTTGCAAATCGGGAACGCGAAACGCCGGGCCGGCATCTAATGCCGTGACAACACCTTCAGCCGGACCCCGACATGCCCCTGACCCTGGTACAGACTGACGACAGCACGCGCAGCCCCGATGCGCTCCTGGCTCAACGCATTGCGCAGGGCGACCGGCGCGCGCTCGAGGCCTTGATGCGCCGCTACAACCAAAGAATGTACCGGGTCGCCCGCAGCATCTTGCGCAACGAGGCCGATGCTGAAGAGGCTGTGCAGGAAGCGTTCTACAAGGCGTACCGGTCGATAGCCGCCTTTCGCGGCGATGCAGCCCTGTCCACCTGGCTGGTGAGCATCGTCGTCAACGAATCGAAAGGGCGCCTGCGCAAGGTCAACCGGCTCGCAACCTGGCTGGAGTATTCCGGCGACTCCCCCGACGCACTGAGGCAGTCCAATATGGCCGAACACAGCTCATTTGACCCGGAACCCGCCGTGGCGGGCCGCGAGACCCTGAAACACCTGGAGGTGTGCATAGACCGCTTGCCCGATACCTACCGCGCCGTATTCATATTGCGCGCGGTGGAGGAATTGAACGTGGAAGAGACCGCGTCCTGCCTGGGCATCCCCGCGGCCACAGTCCGCAGCCGCTACTTCCGCGCCCGCAACCTGCTGCGCAAATCGCTGAAAACGGATGTCGGCCCAAAGGCGGGCGGGGTGTTTTCGTTTGCCGGAAGCCGCTGCGACCGCATCGTCGCCGGCGTCATGGCCAGGCTGAGCGCCTGATTGTCCGCCCGAGCGCAAGATTCTTCGCCTTGCGGCGGCGTCAAGCCGGCTATGCCCTATGCCTTGCGGCCGGTATTTCGGCTTAAAGGCACTTCGACCACCAGGTCGGGATCGAACGCCGCGTTTTCGATGACGTCGTCCAGCACATAACCTCGTGAATTGCACACCACCCTGGTGCCATTGACGTAGTAATCAAAACTGTCGTGAGTGTGTCCGTGTATCCATAGATCCACCCGGCTCCGATCCATCAGGTATTCGCTATTCGAGACGAAACAAGTGTTGATCGGTGAAAGCGCAAAGCGCGGATGTATGCTTTTCATGGATGGCGCATGATGGGTGACGACGACGGTCGGGCCGTCGAAGGGCTCATCGAGCCGATCTCGCAGCCAAGCCCGGTTCCGCACGAATAGCGCTTCCATTTCGCCCGGCGTCAGCTTGCTGCCGGGCTGTGTGTCGGATTCAATGCGATGGAAGTCCCGAACCAGCTTGAGGGCCTGCGTGATGGCGTCTTTGCGGGCCATTCCCGCGCCGTCGAGATTGAAGTCGCTCCATAGTGTCGTGCCGAGAAAACGCACGCCGCTCAGCACCACTGCTTCGTTGTCGAGTATGCGAATTCGCGTACCCGCCGCATGATTGCGCAACTGGGCGATTGTGCGGCCCATGCCGCTGCCGTAGAATTCATGATTGCCGGCGACGTAAAGGACAGGCTTGTCAATGCCGGCCGCCCAGCTTATGGCCTGGGCGGGGCGGCTGATGTCGCCGGCAAGTATGACAATGTCAGCGTCATTTTCCGGCAGCGGCAGCCCCGCGTAGCCCAAATGCAAGTCCGACAGGATATTGAGCCGAATTGATGCCGTATTGACCGAACGCCCCTTGGATTTGACAGTTTCTGGAAAAAAAGTCATAATTGAAATCTTCTGTTGGGTCGTTAGCTCAGTCGGTAGAGCACCGGACTTTTAATCCGTTGGTCGCGCGTTCGAGCCGCGCACGACCCACCAATCACCGATATGAAAAATTAAAAAGACCCGTCTATTATGGCTGGTCTTTTTTCATATGCCTATTATGTGGCAGCTGCATGCGCCAGTTTCAGTCGCGCGGCGGGCATTGCAAATATAAGGCTTGCCATCGCAGCGATGCATTTCGCCTTGGGCTGCCCGTGCAGCAGCATGGCTGCTTCACCTGCTCAGTAATCCACCAGAAAGGGGGGGTATGGAGCTCAAGCAACTGCGGCAATTCCTGGTTCTCAGCAAAACGTTGAATTTCAGCCGTGCTGCGGAACAACTGAACATGGCACAGCCGGCTTTGTCCATATCTATCCGAAAACTTGAAGAAGAGTGGGCGGTGGAGCTGTTCACCCGCAACAGCAAGAGTGTACAGCTCACGGAAGCGGGAAAAATGCTGCTGGAGGACATCAGGCAGGCGGTTCTCTACGTTGATCGGGCCAGGAAGAAAGCGGACAGCCTCAGCAAAGGTGAATATGCGATATTGCGGATCGCATTCATCGGGTCCGCGATCTATTCGCTCATTCCGTCGTTGTTGCCTTATTTCAACGAACGGCGGCCGAAATTCCGGCTGGAACTTACCGAGATGGCTAATTCCAGTGTGGTTCAGTCGCTGGAAAGCGGGGAGGCCGATATTGGCATCGTCAGATTGCCCATCTCGCGGTCCGGCGGGCTCGCGGTCATTCCCCTCGAGCAGTCGATGTTTTCGCTTATCGTCCATAGGACACACGAGCTGGCATCCCGATCTTGCGTATCCCTGAAAGACATAGCCGGGTGGCCGTTCATCCAATACACGGGGGAAACGCCCGGTATGGACAGCCAGGTCTCCGAGATGTTTCAAAAGCAAGGCATCTACCCCAACATTGTCCAATGGGCCAAGCAGGTGCAGACCATAGTCGGATTGGTGGAGAGCGGCATGGGTGTTGCGCTGGTGCCATCGGTCAGCCGGCGAAAAGCGCCGCCCGATGTCGTTTATGTGCCCTTGTCGGAGGATGAGAATGAAGTCGCCATCAACCTCGCCCTTGTCCATCGAGAAGACGATCGATCCTATATGATCGAGTGCTTCCTCGAGGCCATCGACGCATGGCGCGCATCGAAGAGCGCCGGCAAGGAATCATGAGATTGCCCGCGGCTGCATGGGCGCCGTAAGCTTCTCTATGCTGCGCGCCACACGGAACACCATGCCCTCGTCAAAGTAGCGGCCGGCAATTTGTATCGCCATGGGCAGCCCATTGCTGCACAAGCCGATAGGCACGCTGATGGCTGGATGGCCGCTGACATTGAATACATAGCTGTGGGCCGGCCAGGTTTTGAAGTGCGGCAGAGGGTCGAATGGCGGCGCCGTATCCAGGGTAATGGGGGCCAGCAGCACATCGCAATTTTCCAGGCTGCGATCCACCGATGCTTTCAAGGCCTGCCGCAGATTTTGGGCTGACTGGTAATCCGCCTCGCTTACGGCGAAGCCTGTTGCCAGCCGGGACAGAGAAGCGCTGCTGTATTTGTGCGGTATGTGGCGTAGCTGCTCTGCATGGATGGCAAACGATTCGGCGGAACTGATGACCCTTCCGCAGGCGGTGAACCAAGTATAGGGCGCAAGGTCGACGTCGTTGATTTCGGCTCCTTCGGATTGCAGTTGAGCCAGTAGAGTGCCGATGCGCCGCCTGATCTCGGGGCGTATGGATCCTGCCTGGAAGAGCGCAACGGGCAGTCCGATACGCAAGCCCGCCATGCCTCGCTCGATCCCGGCGCTATAGTCCGGTACGGGATGGTCGACCGAACCCGGGTCCGAGGGATCATGGCCGGCCATGCTTTGCAATACAGCAGCTGCCTCGGCGACACTTGCTGCAATCGGTCCGCAATGATCCAGGGACGGCGCAAGGGGAAATACGCCGCTTCTGGAGACTCTGCCGTATGTGGGTTTCAGCCCTACCACGCCACACCAGGCGGCTGGGATGCGGATCGAGCCCCCGGTACAAGTACCGAGGGTGAAACGCACATATCCGGCCGCGACCGCGGCGGCCGGGCCGGATGACGACCCTCCAGGGATATGCCGCTTGTTCCAGGGGTTGCGGGCGGGGGGAAAAGGCAGCTCCGTGCTGAATTCGCCAAGCGCGAATTCATGGGTGGCCAGCTTCCCAAGCAAAATCGCTCCTGCTTCATTCAAGCGGGATGCCATGCTCGAATTCCGCTGGGCGATATGCCCCAGTCTTGCGAAGGAGTGGCACGTGGTGGCCATGCCTTCGACATCATAAACATCCTTGATGGCATATGGAATGCCATGCAGGAGAGAGCGAATATTGCCGGACTTGATTTCGCTATCCGCCGCCTTGGCGGCGGATAGGGCGCCCTGTTCATCGACTAAAACGAAGCAGCTCAGCTCGCTGTCCAGACTCTTGATTCTCGATAGGGAGGCTTCGACCAGAGATGCGGAAGTGATTCGTCCATTCACCAGCGCGTGGTGCAGCACGGGTATGGGCAGATCAGGATCGATGAAAGAACTGTTGCTTGTCGATGATTTCATGGTGGTCGGATAAAGCTGAAAAGCGGCCTTCCGCCATTCTTGCCGTTTTTATGCTTTCGACCAGCGTTTGATACGCGTCGATTGTGGCGCTTGCGGCGCTGGGCGGGATCACGATTCCCTGCCGCGCCAGCGCTTCAAGAAGCTCTTGATCCGTGAAATAAAGCATGCTGTCGAAGCAGGGCGGAATCGTCAATTCACTGTGAGATTGAGGGCTTTCACCCGCTCGCGCCACTGTTTGACATCGTTGCTGACGAAGGATTGGGATCCGGCCGGGTCGCGCCACGTGACTTCATTGCCCATTTCATGAAAACGCTTCTGCAGAGCTTCCGCAGCCAGGGCCTCTTTCAAAGCCTGGCTTAGCTTCCCTACTACCGCCGTGTCCGTTCCCTTGGGAACCAATACGGCATTCCAGAGCATTTCATTGAAGCCCTTCAAGGGGGGAATATTCTGTTCCGAGATGGTTGGAATTTCCGAAGCGATGCGCGAACGTTCCAGGGTCGTCACACCCAGCGCATTGAGCTTCCCTTCCCGGACGTGAGGCAGTGTGGTCATCAACGCATCGAAGGCGATATCCACTTGTCCTCCCAATAAGGCGTTGAGGGCCGGAGCGGCTCCGATATACGGAATATGCTGCATCTTTACGTCGGCAAGATGAGAAAAAATCTCCGCCGTCATATGCGATGAAGTGCCGTTGCCGGCGCTTGCATAGCGCAATTCCTGTTTCTGGCTCGCAACATGGCTGAGCATTCCCTCTATCGTGGAAAAAGGCAATTGCTTGCTGGCCAACAGAAGCATGGGGCCTTCATTGATCGTCGCGACGGCTTGAAAATCTTGAGCCAGATCATATCCGGGCTCGGAAAATATGGCCATATTGATGGACTGGGCGGTGGTGGCCAGGAATAATGTGTAGCCATCCGCCTTTGCCCGGGCGGCGGCGCGGCCTGCGATATTCCCGCTTGCCCCTGCGCGGTTTTCAACAACGACGCTAACGCCCAATTGCTCGCCAAGATGCTTAGCGACCATACGGCCCACTACGTCTGTCGCGCCTCCTGCGGGATAAGGAACAATGAGCGTGACGGGTCGGGCGGGCCACGTATTTTGCGCGCTGGCCGGCGCATTGAAAACGCACGCCAAGATAAACATCGACACGGCTTTGACTATGGTCAGCATGGGATCTCCTTCAATCGTTTTAGAGTTGCTTATAGGTATAGGCGGTGGTGGCTGGGGAAAGTCTATGGGCCGGCTGCGACAGTGTCCAATTTTTGTTTTTAATAGTTCTATTGCATTGCCATATAGGTGCGCGCGCGGCGCTCCGAGCGCTGCAATTTGAGCGCCTGTCGTAGGTTGCCGCGCATGTGGGAAGAGATCAGGAAGAAGCGGGAAGCCGGGTGGAGAATACCGCGTTGGCGCGCAACACCGTGCGTTGACCGGCTTGCAGGCTGCAGTCGGCGAAGCTCAAGCTACGTCCTGCTCTGGTAATTTGGACGCTCGCTTCCAGCCAGTCGCCGACGCGCGCGGATGACAGGAACTGCGTGTTCATGCTTACAGTGACCAGATTGGTCGACTTGGGATAATGGAGCGAAAGATTTGTATTCAGCGCTCCATCGGCCAGTGTCATCAGCATGCCTCCGTGTGCGATGCCTTGCATGTTGGTGTGCATGGGTTGAATGCGCAGCCCCAATATTCTTTGCATGGCAACGCCCTCGTTGATATACACAGGGCCTATGGATTGAAAGAAAGGGCCTCCGCGTTCAACCAGGGTGAAGCCGGCAGGGATGTCGGCTGGCGAGTCGCAAGGGAAGAGTGCGGGCATTTTTCGGTGTTCCAATATGGGTGATTGCGTTTGAAGGAATTGCTGGCGCACCTCGCCAGCCGGCATAATCCTGCGGCGTATCGATGTCGCATGCCAGGTTGACTATTCTAGCGACGTGGGCCTTCATGCCGTGCCGCCTCGCGCTCGCCGCATGGCGCTGGCAGCTGTCGGCGCCATACGAGAAATCCAGCATGCCTTCCCGTGGAATAAAAATTGCGTTGGTGCCATGCCCGGTTTTGTCGGTGGCAATGGCGCAATGCTGCTTTCCGTCTGAAGCAGCTCCGAGCTCGCATAGCCGGTCCAGATCATCGGCCTGCGCCAAAGGCAAGTCCACCGACACCACCAGGATGTCGCCGGCTAGCTTCCGGCGCGCCTCGAGCAGGGCGAATGACAGGGCGCTATTCAAACGGCTTTCCGGGAATTGCGCTGCACCTTCGAAGTCTGGCTCCTTGATTGGGTACGCCCCACAATCGGTGGCCAGGCGCAGGGTATGGTCGCAAGCGCTGACCACCCACATGCGTCTCAAATTCGGCAATTGCCGCCCAATGCCCAGAAGGCGCTGCAGGAACCAGCGGTTGAGTTCCTGTCGCTGATCGGCGTTCAGAATGTCGCGCAATCGTTGTTTGCCATCCATGAGAGAGCGTACTGGAACGATCAAGTCCAGATGTGATGAGGAATTTTTCATCGAAACAGATCCTTGTGACGCGGCCGTATCAGGTCGCTGGCTTTCCCTGCCCGCTTGGCATGATGCAGGCCTCGAACCAGAACGACGGGCGTCCCTTCGGCGGCCTGCCCCATCAGCAAGGAAGCCGCGGCTGCGATTTCGTCGGCATGGGCGACTTCCGTCACCATCAAGGCGCGTCCGAACAGATCGGGATCGCCGCGCCGGTCATCCAGGGCGGGTATGCCAGCGGATCCGATCGCTACGCCGACGGTTCCATTGCGCCAGGCCCTGCCGTGGCTGTCATTGATGATGACTCCCAGCGCTCCGCCTATGCCCGATGCCAAAGCTTGCCGCAGCGATTCGCAATAGGCGTCGGGATTTTCGGGCAATAGCAAGACAATGCCGTCACCATCCTGCGCCACATTGGACATATCGATGCCGGCATTAGCCATGACGAATCCCAGTTTATGTTCGACGATCAATACATCGCGGCTGTAGCGCAAGACTGAATTCGATTCGCGCAACACGAGCTCGACCAGCCGAGGATCCTTGCCCACCTGTTCCGCCAGCTCCATGGCCCGATCGGAGGGCGTGACACTAGCCAAGCGGATATAACGATTCTGTGCTTTGGAAACGATTTTTTGGGCCAGAACCAGGACGTCGCCCGCCTGGAGCGTTTCGCCCGAGGCGTCGAGGGCGGAGCGGATCAAGCCGGCCAGATCGTCGCCCGGCTGGACCAGCGGCACGCAAGGCAGGGCCAGCAGCGTCAGGCGCTTGGTCGTGTTTGAAGGCGAGGCATCCATGGGCGTCTCCGTAAGGCTGCGTTCAGGTCGTGTGGGGGCTGGTTAACAAGGACGCGTTAAGCTGTGTTCGGCGCCTTAGCCATGGGCTGATGCGATAACGGGGATCTGCGTAGGTCTCGTATATATTGCTCAGTATGGCCGTGATGCGCGAGGCGCCGAACCGGTCGCCCATGGTCAGGGGACCTTGCGGATAGCCAAGGGCCAATCGGACGGCTCGGTCTATGTCTTCAGGGGAAGCTATCGACTGCTGTGCCGCCTCGCAAGCCATATTCACAATGACTGCCAGCATGCGTTGCGCGATGAAGCCGGGGCTGTCTTCTATCCAACTGACTGGACCCGCCATCGAAAACAGGCTTATCGCGGCGCTGCGGTAAGCGGGTGAGATTACCGGAGCTCCCATCAGGGTGGCGTGCTTTTCCAGGGGGAAGCACGCATCGACCGCTATGCTGCGCCGGGGATCCAGCCCTCTTCGCGTCGTACACGTGCTTGCGTCTTCGCCCAGCGGCATGACGATGCAGAGGCTGGATGGCAGGGGGCGGGTGCCTGAGTCGAAGAGCACGGACGCGGAGGCCAGGTGCCGATGAACGCAATCGCGCAGCACATCGTTCGACGGGTCGAGCCATACGGCAGGCAGCTTGGCATCCGGAGAAGGCCGATGGAACGCATCGCCCTGGGTGGCGCAAGGATAAAAGCCCTGCCCGGTTTTACGGCCCAGCAGGCCGGCCGCTTTGCGCAGCGATAGCTCCGGAGTGGGGCGAAGGCGGGGTTCATATTGGAAGGATGCATAGATTTGCTCGATCGTAGCGCCTGAAATATCAAGCCCTATCAAATCCAGCAGTTCAAAAGGACCCATGCGCAGTCCCAACGAGGCGCGCAGGATCGTATCGATGGCTTGGGGCGTGGCTATGTGTTCTTGGGATAGCCGCAGGCCTTCGGTGAGCAGGGCGCGCCCAATCAGGTTCACGAGGAAGCCGGGAGAGTCGGCCACGGCAATGGGGGTGTGGCCGACCTGTTCTACCAGCGCCATGGCTAATTCGAAAGCCTTATCGTCGGTTCGCAATCCACGGATTACCTCGACGGTACGCATCAAAGGCACGGGATCGAAGAAATGCATCCCCACCACACGCTCTGGATGCAGCGCGCGCTCCGCCAGGATGGTCACCGGCAGGGATGAAGTGTTCAGCGCGATCACGCATTCTTCGTCCAGGATTTTTTCCAGTTGCTCCAGGTGGCTTTGAGTGTCCGCACGGTCGCCGAGCATGGATTCGATGACCAGGCCGCAGCTGCGCAACTGCCGGATATCGCCCGCCGGATGCATCGATTCCATGGCGCCGTGTGCTTTATCGCTTGGGATGTTGCCCTTTTCTACTTGCCTTTGAATCATTTGGCGGGCAAACCCAAGGTTCTTGGCGGTGATCTCGGGCGTTGTGCCTGACAGCTTTACGGTAAACCCCGCGAGCGCCGCCACCTGGGCGATTCCTGCCGCCATGGTGGAATCGCCCATGATGCCGATGAGATTGCAAGTCTTCATTGCATGATGCGCATGAGGCGAATGCATACGTCAACAACCCTTCCAGACGGGCTTGCGTTTCTCGGCGAACGCCCGCGGTCCTTCGATGCGGTCCTCGCTTTCATAAAGGGCGCGGACCGCGGGATATTTTTTCTGTTGCGCATAGGCGCTGGCGAAGGACTCGGCGTCCAATCCTTTATTGACGAGCTCCTTCGCCGCGCGCAAGGCCATTGGAGAGCCTTTGAGCAATAGTTCGCACCATTCGAGCGCGCGCGCCAGCGCCTGCCCTTGCGGTACGACTTCGTTGACAAACCCGAGCTGGGCCCCTTCGGCGGCGCTTACACGCCGGCCCGTCAGTATGATGCCCATTGCCTGCTTCAGGGGTACTTGGCGCGGCAGACGCAGCAGACCGCCGGCTGTGGCCGCCAAGCCGACATGAGGCTCAGGCAAGGCAAATACAGCGGTTTCGGCGGCAATTATCAGATCGCACGCCAGCGCAATCTCGAAGCCGCCTCCCATGGCTATGCCATTGACCGCGGCAAGCACGGGCTTGTTCAGCGATGCGCGGCCGGTGATCCCGCCGAATCCAGTGACGGGGTGGGTGACGGTGCCTGCTTGCGCTTGATACTTCAAGTCATTGCCGGCGCAAAACGCACGGTCGCCGGCGCCGGTAATAATTGCGATCCAGGCGTCCATGTCGTGCTCGAAGTCGTCGAATACGGTTTCCAGCTCCTGGCTGGCAGGAGGATGGAGCGCGTTCATGACCTCTGGGCGGTTCAAGGTGATGATGCGGATGTGCCGCCCGTGATTTGCCACCTGGCAGTAGTGATGATCCGACAAGATGTGCCTCGGTAATCTTTTTATGTTATTGCGGACCATCCCGGCCAGTGGCGGCCGGGATGGTCCACGAGAATGTTATTGACGCAGGGTGGCGATTTTGGAGAGCTCGCCGATGCTTTTCACGTCCGCTTTGATCCGTTGTTCGAATTCCAGCTCCGTGCTTCCGATCCCCACGATGCCCATGGGTTTCGCCGCTTTGCGGAACTCATCGCTTTGCACGACCTTGACTACGGCCTGCTGCAGGCGCTTGGTCGCTTCCGCAGGGGTGCCCATGGGAGCGACGATGCCAAACCATATCTGCAGATTCATATCATCACGTCCGCTTTCCTTGAATGTGGGCGTTTGGGGCAGCACTTCGAGTCTTTGGTCCCCCGTGACAGCCAGAGGGCACATCTTTCCGCTCTGGATATGCGGCATGTTCACCGGGGTGACGAACATCATGTCGACTTCTTTGCTCAACAGAGCCATCACCGCGGGCGCCTCGCCCTTATAGGGAACGTGTGTGACGTTGATTTTCGCCGAGCTTTTAAGCATTTCCGCGAGCAGATTGCCCGAGCTGCCGTAGCCCCACGAGGAGTAATTCATGTTCCCCGGGTTTGCTTTTGCCATCTTGATGAGGTCTTCGGAGCTTTTCGCTTTGGAAGAGCATTCGACGACCAGCAGAAAGGGGATATCGCTGACGATGGAGATGGGCACAAAGTCGCGCAAAGGGTCGAACCCGGCATTTTTGTTCAGGATGGGCTCTGTAACGAGAGACGATATGCTGGCGAAAAGCAGCGTATAGCCGTCCGGTTCCGCGCGGGCGACATGCTTGGCGCCTATCGCCCCGGCGGCGCCCGCGCGGTTCTCCACCACGAAAGGACGGCCCAATTCCTCTGCCAGGCCCTTCGCGACCAGCCGCGCCTGAACATCGGTGCTGCCGCCGGGAGGGAAAGGCACAACCAGCGTTACGGGCCTGTCCGGGTAGCCGGCGGCTGCGATTCCGCACAAGCTCAAGAGTGTTGCGGCCAGCAGGGACTTGAAGCAAAACCTTTTCCTATGGGTGTCGAATGGATGACTCATTGGTTGTCTCCTTAGCGATTTAAAGTATGGTCAGATTGGTGAAATTCATACTGCATGTGCCTAAGCACGGATTTTCCCGGTCGCAGCCCGAGATTTTCGTTGCTCCGGAGGCAGCGCGGCGGTACCGATGATCTGTTGCGTCTCCAAAGCATCCAACTCTTCTCTGCATAGCCCAAGCATGCCCTCGAGCACATCTTGATTGGCTTCCCCCAGGGTGGGGGCGGGCCTCATCGGCCGATCTTCCAGGCTGGCTTCGCGATAGCCCGGGGTCGGCTGAGGATGGCTGCCGACGTAGGGGCGATCTATCCATTTCCAGAACCTGCGTGCGACCAGGTGCGGGTCATCGAGCAAGTCGATAGGCCTGCGGCTCGCTCCCGCAGCTATGCCGCGCGCCTGAAGCTGCGCCATCGCGGTATCCGCAGGACGAGTCGATGTCCAAGCCTGGATGGCATCGTCAATACGGGCGCTTTGCGCACGCCGGCCTTGCATGGTCGACAGTTGTGGATCGCCGGCGAGATCGGGCCGCCCAATGGCTTCGCAAAGCGCTTGCCATTGCCGATCGTTGGTAATGGCGATGAGCACCCATGCATCATCCCCTTGGCAACGATAATTGCCATGAGGGCTATAAGACGGATGGCCGTCGCCATAGCGATCGGGCGGCCGGCCAGTGGCGTGTGATTCGATCAGCCACGGAGCCACCATGGTCATCATGCATTCGACTTGGGAAAGAACGATGCGTTGCCCCTGCCCCGTACGGCGCAAATGATGCAGCGCTACCAGCAGGGCGCAGGCCGCATGCAGGCCTCCGATGGGGTCGCCATAAGCGATGTGGTTGAGAGTAGGAGGGTCTTGGGGACGGCCCACGACCTGGGGCAGGCCGCTAGCCTGCTCCAGTGTGGAGCCATAGGCCCGGCAGTTGCGCCAGGGGCCGTCGATTCCGAATGCGGGCATGGACAGCATGATCAGATTCGGCTTCAGCGCTTCGAGCGTGTCATGGCCCAACCCCAACTTGTCAAGCACTCCCGCGGAATAGTTGTCTATGACAATATCGGCCTGGAGTATCAATTGCTTGACGAGTTCGATGCCGCGCTTGGTTGTCAGATCCAGCGTCATGGATCTTTTATTGCGGTTCATGACATTGAAGTAGGCGCTTTTTTCGTACAAACGCTGTTCGAATACGATGGGGCGTTCGTCAACCCCGCGCCACCAATCCGGATACTGGCATGCTTCCACCTTGATGACTTCTGCTCCGAGGTCGGCGAAATGGCGGGTTGCCAAGGGGCCCGCCCAGCCCATGGAAAGATCGACGATACGGGTGTCGAGCAGGGGCGGAGGAGCTTTTCCGCCCGAGCGGGCGCTGCGGCTTGGCCGCCGGTCGCCGTTGATGTTCAGCCATGCGGGCGGGTGTTGGCCCGCCTCCGGCACCGCGCCATCCCGCGCTGGCGGCGTGGCGGATAATCGTAACGGATTGGCCGGGCTGAGATAAGTGTGCTCGCCTACGCGCAAACTTTCGAAAACCCTGCGCCGCCGGTGTTCGTGGTTATTGAGCAGATCCTGCATTTGCGGTACGACGACCATAGGCAGCATGTGCGCCATGGCGAGCTCGAACCACTCGTCCGCCGTCTTTTGCATCAAAGCGGGCTTGAATCGCGCTTCTATCGCGTCGGAGTCGGACAACCGCCCGCTGCGTTCGACATAGCGGGGGTCCGCTGCCAGATCGTCGACCCCTAGCAGGCTGCAGAATGTCCGCCATTGCACTGGCGTGACGACTGTGACGCCTATCCACCCTTTTTTGCATGGATAAATGCCAAGGGGATAGTTGGGCGCATAGCGGTTATTGCCCAAGCGCTCGTCGCGCCTTCCGGCCGCCCATGAGAGCGCGACATCGTAGTCGGTCAAGCTGATAGCCGATTCCATGACGCTGACTTCATAGCGATAAGGCGTGCCATCATGGCGTTGCAGCGCAGCCATGGCGGCAATGAATGCGGTCATTCCAGCTACATTGGAGGCCTGGTAGTCGTAGGCCGGCGTGGGCGGGCCTTCTTTGGGTCCGACCAGGTGGGTGGCGCCGGCCAGCGCCCGGCATACAGCGTCGGTTGCGGCAAAGTCCCGATATGGACCGTGTTCGCCGAACCAGCTCATGCTGAGGATGATCAGGGCTGGATTCGAAACATGCAAGGCCTGGTGGTCGATATTCAAGGCCTTGCGTTCCTGCGGCGCCAGCGAGTCGATGAGCACATCGGCCGTGGCGAGCAATTCGGCGAGCGTGTCCACAGGCGGGCGATTTTCTTTCTCCAGCGTGGCGCTGCGTTTGCGTACATTCAAGAAAGAGAAGTAGGCGCCCAGCCGCCCGCCTTCGCCGCAGTCGATATGGGGAGCCGTTTGACGTCCGGGATCCCCGCCCGGCGGTTCGATTTTCAAGACATCCGCGCCGAAATCGGCAAAGATTCTGCCGCAGAATGCGGCAGCAGGAAGAGTCCCCAGTTCAATGACTCTGACCTGGCTGAGGGGCATACTAGGCTCCATACCGGTTAAGCGTTTGCTGGACTTTGCTCGGCGGATGTCCACTCGGCATAGCCCGTGAACTTGCAGGGGATGCGCTGGATTTTCTCTACAACTTTGGCCAACTTGTCCTGGTTGATATCGGCATCGGCCTGGATCGGAAGATAGATGGTGTCCGCCAGGCCGCCGTATCGTTCTTCGAGTTGATCGGCAATCGTGTCATAGGTGCCTACGACGGCGAACAAGTCGATGAGCTCGTCGGGGATCAAGGCGGCCATTTCATCCCAGCGTCCCGCCCTGGGGTACGGATTGAGTTTTTCGCCCATGGCTTCCAGGTCATGCAAGCGCAGAACGTCCCAGTAAGCCTTGGTCGAGCAATAGAAAGCAATGCGGAAACGGACGTATTCGCGCATCTTGGCGACGGACTCTTCGTCAGGCCCCGTAGCGATGAAGCCCCCGGCGACGATTTCGAAGTTTTCCCGTTTCCGCTGCCCCCGCTCCAACCCTCGCTCGAGCTCTACATTGCTCACTTCCGCCAGATAGCGTTTGGTCGAGAATGGATGCAAGCGGACGCCGTCGCATTTTTCCCCCGCCAGGCGCAGCATGGACGGCCCGACGGCCGCGATCGCGATCGGAGGCTTGGGCAGGCCCGTGGGTTCAGGAGAAAAATTGGGCGTCATCAGGGTAAGCGAGTAATTTTCGCTTTGATAGTTCAACGGCGACTGATCTTCCCATGCTTGCCACACTGCGCGCGTGGCGCCGATGTAGTCGCGCATGCGCGGCTCCGGAGGCGTCCAGGCAATCCCGTAGCGGCGTTCGTTATGCGCTTTGACCTGGGAGCCCAAGCCAAGGTAGAAGCGCCCATTGGATGCGGCGTGGATATCCCAGGCCGCCATGGCGGTAATGGTCGGCGAGCGGGGAAATGCCATGGCTACCGCAGTGCCAAGTTGGATCTTATTGGTTACCAGTGCGGCGGCTACCAGCGGCAGATAGGGGTTGTGCTGATTCTCGAGCGCAACGATCCCATCCAGGCCCGCCTGCTCTGTAATTTGGGCGAATGTTTGGACTTTGCGCAAATCATGATGCGGAAGTTGAGTGATGACTCTCAAGGTTTGCCTCCAGAAGGTGGTTTGGATGATTTCTGATAATTTAAAAACAACAGTATGCAATTGTATGCATTATATCAGAGAAAACTATTGTGGACTACTGCGTGCAGGCTCAGCTCAGTAGTCCTGATCGGGCTCGAACATCAAAAGAGGCCATTCCTCATTGGGGTTTGGAATGGCGAGCCGGACGGCTTGCCCTATACGCACGGCATCGATATCGCAGTTGATGATATTGGTCATCATCACGGGGCCTTCCTGCAGTTGCACGAGCGCGATGACGTAAGGCTTGACCGCCCGGCGCATGACGCTGTAGCTATAGATGACGCCCTTGCCGGCCGCGATTCGGGTATCCGCATCGGGACTGAAGCAATGGGGGCATTGAGGCCTGGGGTAATGGTGATGGCGCTGGCATGATGAACAATAGCCAACCAGCAACTGGCCCGCTTGCGCGGCGTCCAGGTAACGGGTGACCTCGGGTGGTCGCGGGATCTGATCCATGTCTGCTTATTCCCTTTCCAGTATGAGTGTGGCGCTGCCATGGCGAGTGCCCAATTGGCCGCCGGTGCCCTGTACCAGCGCCAGGTCGCAATTGGGGACTTGGACGTTTGGATGGGCCTGGCCACGCAGTTGGCGGACGGCTTCGATGATTTTCGTCATGCCGCCGCGATTGGCGGGATGGTTGTTGCACAGGCCACCGCCGTCTGTATTAATGGGAAGCCGGCCAACGCCGCTGATGAGGTTTCCATCCGCAACGAACCGTCCTCCCTCGCCTTTCTTGCAGAATCCCAAGTCTTCGAGCTGAATCAGAACGGTGATGGTGAAGCTATCGTAGATGGAAGCATATTTGATGTCCCCGGGGGCGACCTTCGCCTCGGCGAAAGCTTCTGCGCCGGACTGCGCCGCGCCGGAGTAGGTCAGATCGACACTGCCGCCCATGGTGTGCTTGACGGTCTCGCCCGCGCCTTTGAGGCGGACGAGCGGCTGGCGCAGGCTCTTCGCAATTTCCGGCCGGGCCATGATGATGGCCCCGGCTCCGTCGGTGATGACGCAACAATCCAGGCGGCGCAAGGGATCGGCGATCAAGGGGGATGCCAGCACCTCGTCCACGGTTACGACCTCGCGCAACAGCGCGTTGGGATTGTGCTGGGCATGGTGCGATGCCGCTACTTTGATCCATGCCAGCTGTTCGCTGGTGGTGCCGTATTCGTACATATGGCGCATTGCGCACATGGCGTACAGGTTGACGGTAGTGGGGCCATAGGGAAACTCGAACGGTACGTCCGGCGCCCCCGGGTTATAGACGCGTGGCGCCGTGCCTGTCGCCATATTTTCCGAGCGCGGGCGACCCGCGAGCGTGATCAGCGCTACATTGCATTTGCCGGCTGCAATGGCCTGGGCGGCATGCGCTACATGAATCAGATAAGACGAACCGCCCGTGTCCGTGGAATCGACATGGCGCACGCGCAGCCCCATATAGTCCACCAACGAAAGCGGGCCGAGCCCCGGGGCATCGCCAGCGCAAAAGTAGCCATCGATATCCGAATGAGATAAGCCGGAATCCTGAAGAGCGCCCCATGCTGCCTGGGCATGCAGCTGGCTTGTGGATAGATGGGGCGCGCGCCGGGTCGGATGCTCATAGGCGCCGACGATATAGGCCTGGGAGTGAGGCATGAGGATATGAGTTCCTGGAAAAGTATCTGGCTTTATGGTTCTTTATGGTGCATAATTATTCTATTGGATAACTAAGTATACAACAGAATCCGAATGGTTTATTTAGTTTATAGGGCTGTCTTTTGGTGTATGCCAGCAGGGACCCATGGAGAAATTTGAAATGAACACCGGAGCCAGCTCAGACTGGGATGAGCAAACCTTGCTAGGAACCCCTGTGGAGCAGTTGATTGCGCTTGCGGGGCAATGCCGGGATGCCGGCCATGCCAATGTGTTGTCCTATTCGCGCAAGGTTTTTATCCCGCTTACCCAGCTATGCCGGGACGTATGCCATTACTGCACTTTTGCGAAGGTGCCAAGGCAAAGCCGCCCGGCGTATTTGTCCATCGATCAAGTACTGGATATTGCTCGCGCTGGCGAGCGCGCCGGGTGCACAGAAGCTCTTTTTACTTTGGGAGACCAGCCAGAGCTCAGGTACCGCCAGGCTCGCGAAGCCCTGGACCGGATGGGCTGCGCAAGCACGATCGGATATCTCGCGCAAGCTTGCGCAGCCGTTTTGCGTGAAACCACGCTGTTGCCGCATGTGAATCCCGGCATATTGAGCCCGGATGAAATCAAGATGCTTCGGGGCGTGTCAGTGTCGCAAGGCATCATGCTGGAAAGCAGCTCCGATAGGCTTTGCATGAAGGGCGAGGTTCACTACGGGTCGCCGGATAAAGTTCCGGCGCTGCGGCTGGAAACGATACGCGCAGCCGGGGAACTGAGGGTTCCTTTCACCACGGGCATCTTGATCGGGATCGGCGAAACGCGTATGGAGCGTCTGCAATCCTTGCTGGAATTGAGGTCGCTGCACAGAACATACGGCCATATCCAGGAAATCATCATTCAGAATTTCCGCGCAAAAGCGGGGACCAAGGCGGCCAAGCATCCGGAGCCGGCCCTTGAGGATCTGCTTTGGACTATTGCCTGCGCGCGCTTGATTTTCGGTCCCGATATGAATATTCAGGCGCCGCCCAATTTGACCCCGGAGGCATATCCGAAACTGATCTCCGCCGGTATCAATGACTGGGGAGGCGTTTCCCCCGTGACGATCGATCATGTCAACCCGGAAGCGCCGTGGCCGTTGCTGGACGACCTTCGCAATCGGACCGCAGCCATGGGAAAGGCGCTGGTCGAAAGACTGCCCGTATATCCCGCTTTTGCTTTCAATTCGGAAAAGTGGCTGGACCCGGCCTTGAGGCCGCGCGTGCTCCATGCCGTCGACACGCATGGGTATGCCCGGACCGATACTTGGTCTCCGGGAATAGGCGGCGTAGATATTCCGCGTTTCCCGCGGCCGGCGCACTTCCATAGGCCTGCTGCCGCGGTGGAGGCAGCCATCGCCCGGGCATCGTCCGGGGAACGCCTGGCAGTTCCTGAAATCATGGCTTTGTTCAGCGCCCGCGGCGCCGACCAGGAGGCGGTATGCCAGGCCGCGGATGCGCTGCGTCAAGAGGTTTGCGGCGATACCGTCAGTTACGTGGTGACGCGCAATATCAACTATACCAACGTATGCCAGTACCGCTGCAGTTTTTGCGCTTTTTCCAAAGGCCGGGGCTCCAACGCCTTGCGCGGCGCTTCTTATGACCTGGCGCTGGAGGAGGTAGCGCGGCGCGCGGTGGAAGCGCTATCGCGGGGCGCGACGGAAGTGTGCATGCAGGGGGGCATACATCCCGGGTATACCGGGCAGACTTATCTGGAATTGCTGCGCACGGTGCGCTCGGCCGCCCCACGTTTGCACGTCCATGCTTTTTCTCCATTGGAAGTGACGCACGGCGCCCGGACTTTGGGAATCTCCATCGCACAATTTCTGCAACAGCTGAAGGACGCGGGGCTTGGCTCGCTGCCTGGAACAGCGGCGGAAATTCTATGCGACGACGTGCGCCGTGTCATCTGCCCGGACAAGCTCACCACCCGGGAATGGCTCGATGTGCTGGAAGCCGCGCACCATGTGGGCCTGCGCACCACATCGACCATCATGTTCGGCCACGTCGAGCGTGTCGAGCATTGGGCGCATCATTTGTTGGCCTTGCGCGACCTTCAGCAGCGGACCGGCGGCATCACCGAGTTTGTGCCGTTACCGTTCGTGCATATGGAAGCTCCGATGTTTTACCGGGGGCAGTCCAGGCGCGGCCCAACGTTCAGGGAAGCGCTGCTGATGCATGCGGTGTCGCGGCTGGTATTCCATACGCTCATTCCAAATATCCAGGTCTCCTGGGTGAAACTGGGCGAGAAAGGGGTGCGCGCCTGTTTATCGGCCGGGGTCAATGATCTGGGTGGTACCTTGATGAACGAAAGCATTTCCAGCGCCGCCGGTTCAGAGCACGGGCAAGAGATGGGGCCGGAACGTATGGAAGCGATCATTGGATCGATAGGCCGCGAGGCGCGCCAGCGGACGACGCTTTATGGGGTTCCCCCGCCGGATCTGGTGCAGGCATCGCGCGGCGCGGCGGCGTTGAAGCCCATGATTCTCACCCCCGCCGGGAAGCGGCCCGTGAACGCCAATCTTACGCAAACCATCGGCGCCTGACGCCGACACTGGAGTATTTTCGATGCAAGCTGCAACTTATACGATCGCTGTCCTTGGAGGAACGGGAGCGCAGGGCGGAGGGCTCGCCTTGCGATGGGCGAAGGCCGGCCATCGTGTGATTATCGGATCGAGATCCCGCGAAAGCGCCGTCCAGGGCGCGTCGCAGCTCTCTACGCTGCTGGGAGACCGCCATATAGAAGGCGCTACGAACGAAGAGGCGGCAGCCTTGGCGGACATCGTGGTATTGACGGTACCCTATGCTGCGCAAGCCGCTACGGCACTGCCGCTGCGGGCGCACTTGGCCTCCAAGATCCTGGTGGATGCCACTGTGCCGCTCGTCCCCCCGAAAGTCGGCCGTGTACAGTTGCCGGGGGCCGGTTCGGCGGTAGCAGCGCTGCAAGAGCAACTAGGAGAAAATGTCAAAGTGGTTTCGGCCTTTCAGAATGTGTCGGCACACCACCTGAAGGCACTGGATACAGAGGTGGACTGCGATGTATTGGTTTGCGGGGACGATCCTGAATCGCGCAACGTGGTCATCGGTTTGATACAAAGCATAGGTATGCGCGGCATCAGCGCCGGCCCGATATGCAATTCCGCAGCGAGCGAAGCGCTGACCTCGCTATTGATTTCGATAAACAAGGCTTATAAATCGCCTGGGGCCGGAATAAGGATTACCGGACTCCCGTCAGGGAACGGCCTTGGCGGGCGGCCATGATCCTGGCTTTGGCGGGAGGGGTGGGAGGAGCCCGGTTGGCATCGGGCCTGGCGTCATGCCGCGAGCCCGACCAGCTTGCATTGGTCGTGAACACGGGCGATGATTTCCGGCTTTATGGCTTGCATATCGCACCGGATCTGGATTCGGTAATGTATGCGTTGGCGGGATGCAACGATGCCGAACGCGGGTGGGGTCTGCGCGGCGAGTCGTGGCAGTGCATGCGGGCGCTCGAGCAGTTGGGCGCGGGAGCGTGGTTCCAGCTGGGTGACAAGGATCTGGCGACGCATCTGCTGCGCACCCAGAGCCTGAATGGCGGGGCGTCGCTGACGAAGGCCACCCATGGTCTGTGTCAAGCTTATGGCGTTCGCCATGGGATCCTCCCCATGAGCGATCAGCCCGCTCCTACCTGGGTGGACACGGACATGGGCCGCCTGCCTTTCCAGGAGTATTTTGTGCGGGAACAATGCAGGCCGCGTGTGGCGGGCGTGCAATACAGCGGCGGGCCGCCCAGCGCCGCGTTTGTGCAAAGCCTACAGAATCCGGCGCTGGACGCGATTGTGATCTGCCCGTCGAACCCTTATCTGAGCATAGGCCCGATCATTGCATTGGACGGCGTGCGATCCGCTTTGAAGCAGCGCGCAGTGCCTGCTGTCGCGGTATCGCCTATTGTCGGCGGAGCGAGCATCAAGGGGCCGCTGGCGAAAATCATGGGCGAGCTGGAAGTTCCCGTCAGCCCCGTCAGTGTGGCCCGCTATTATGCCGGCCTGATCGATGGATTGGTTATAGATCAAAAGGATAGGCGCTACCGCCCCGAGATCGAGGACTTGGGAATCAAAACCTGCGTGACGGATACTGTCATGCTCGACGCCGAGGCGCGAGGTATGCTGGCTCGCCAAGTGTTAGACTTTGCCGGTACGCTAAACTAGCATCCGTGCGAGGTGATCCTATCGTATCAGCTTGCTTGGGTAGCCCCGCGGCATTTCAAATCTGTGATTAGAGTCGCTCCATACTTGACTAACATGAAGGCTACACGTAACAAATCCGTTGATTCCGCCGCTTCAACATTGTCTGCGGACGATGCCAGCCTGCACGACCTGCCGGGTGGCGAGCGGGTGTACCGTATCTTGATCGGGGCCATCGAGCGCGGCGAACTGAAGGGCGGCGCCCGCCTGCGCGAGCTCGACCTGGCCAAGCAGATCGGTGTCAGCCGTACGCCCGTCCGCGAAGCCCTGGCTCGGCTCGAAGAGCAAGGTCTGGTAGTAAGCGATGGGTCGCGCGGGATGGTGGTCGGAGAACTCGACCATCGGGCGATCACCGAACTTTACACCATGCGCGAAGTGCTCGAAGGGACGGCAGCCCGGCTTGCGGCCCAGCACGCGTCCGAAGTGGAGGTAACCATTCTGCGCAAGATCGTGGAACGGCACGCGCAATTGTCCGATCCCATGGATCTGGCGGAAAACAATAAGCTGTTCCATGGCACTTTGTATCGTTGCTCGCACAACCGCTATTTGCTCAAGATGCTGCGCTCGACGCACGAGGCGATGCTGCTGCTGGGTCAGACGGCCTTATTGAAAAAAGGCTCTTCGGAAGAATGGATGCGAGAGCACATGGCGCTTGTCGAGGCCATTGAAAATCACGATGGGGAACTGGCCGAGAAATTGGCCAGGGCGTTGATTGCCGCCGCGTTCAGCGCCCGGCTGACGCAAGTCATCGCCAACCTAGGCGCCAAGTATTGATTCCGCCGGCCGGGAAGGGTGGTGCACCGAGCATGAGCTGCGCATGATGAATTCGGCAGGCGTCTCCACCCGCAAATGATTCAGGTTTTCCCCTTTGAGCAATTTCTGCATGAGCAGTTGCGCCGCTTCGCGGCCCAAGATATAGGGGTCATAACGGATCACCGAGATGTCCGGGACCGCCAGTTGCGCCAGATCGCTATCATTTGAAGCGACCAGAGACAAATTTTCCGGTATGGCGACCCCTTTGCTGCGAACAGCCGAAAGCACGCCTGGCAGTAGCCGCATTCCCAACGCCAGTATTGCGCTCGGCGGGTCGGGTTGGCTCAGCAGCCGCTGCGCCTCACGAAAGCCGTAATCTTGGCTGAAGCTGTCAAGACGCAGCAAGGATGCATCGACCGCGACCTCTTGTTGAGCATGTGCGGCAAGATAAGCCGCGACGCGGTCGCGACTGACCCTGGTTTTCTGGTTTCCCCCGCTGATCATGGCTATACGCCGATGCCCCAGCAGCAATAGGTGTTCGGTGGCCAGGAATGTGCCGCGATAATGGTCCGCGCCTACCGCGGCATCCGCAAGCGGGTGATCGCGTTCGACCATTACGAAAGGGAAGTTGATGTTGGCCAAGGTCTGCGACAGCCCGGGATGGGATTCGTCTTCGATCGAAAACAGCATCCCTTCCACGTTCCAGCGCGCAAACCGCTCTATCAGCGCCTGTTCGACTTCCGGCCTGCCGTCGCTGCTGGCCACGACGAGCACGTAGCCATGCTGCGCCAGCAGATCTTCGGCTCCTTTGGCCATTTCGGCGTACAGGGGATTGCGAATGTCCGAGAAAATGAAGCCTATGCTGCGCGATGCGACTCCGCGCATGCTTTGGGCCGCGAGGCTGGGTTGCCAACCAAGCTTGCGGATCGCCGTCTCGACTTTTTTCCGGACATCCGGCGCAACATTGCTTTGTTGGCGGACGACCCTGGATACTGTGCCGATGGCTACGCCCGCCTCTAGGGCGACATCTTTGACCGTGACGCGTTTACGCTTGGTCTCTTGTTTATGGGCCGGGCTCATACCTATCTACAAACAATTTTCGGGCTGCATCAGCCAGAGTGGTCTCCCGCGTAGGCGCTTTCAAAAAGTCGTTCGAAATCCTCGCGCCTCGTATACCTTGGATTCCATTTTTCGTAACCGGCCTTCGAGCATGCGTCGGCCATATCCGGCAAGCTGGCGCGGTCCACCCCCGCCGCGGCGAGACTGCGGGGTATCCCTAAATCATCACACATCTCTCTTATCAGCACAATTGCGGCGTGAGCGGCGTCCCGCTGGCCCAATCTGGCGGTTTCCTTGTCCATCGCCTGCGCCAGGCGTGCGAACTTCGCCGGGTTGGCCTGCATATTGAAGCGGGCGACGAACGGCAGGCAAATGGCATTCGACAGGCCATGGCTCAGGTGGAAACGAGCCCCCACAAAGCGCGCCATGCAGTGGACGTTGCCCAGGCCTGTTTGCCCAAACGCCATGCCGGCGAGCGCCGACCCGGCCAGCATCGCCAGCCCGGCCTCTGCATTGCCCGGATTGGCGGCCAATTGGCGGATATTGCCATGGATCAGCCCTATGGCATGTAAGTTCAGGGCGTCTGTGAAAACATTGGACTGGAGCGAAATATAGGACTCGAAAGCGTGTACGAAAGCGTCGACGCCCGCATGGACGATGACATGCGTCGGAGCCGTGGCGAGGGCTTCGGGATCGAGAATGGCGTAGCGCGCGGGATTCAGGCTGGCATGCCGGATGGACATTTTTCGTTGCCTCTGGGTGTCGGATATGACGCAGGATCCCGAGACTTCCGATCCCGTGCCGGCCGTGGTGGGTATGGCGATCAAGGGCAATGGCGGAATCGAAAATTTTTCTATGCCTTCATAGTCGGCGATGCGTCCGCCGTTCGTGGCGAGTATGCCGACCGCCTTGGCGGTGTCCATGGTGCTGCCGCCTCCGACAGCGATGATCAGCGTGGCGCCGCTTGACTGCTGAAGGTCGAATGCCTTGTGCACTGTTTCCGCGCTGGGTTCGGGCTCGATCTCGCAGAAAATATGGGATGCCGCTCCGGACAGCGCTATGATTTCTTCGATCCGCTTGAAAAAGCGGCCTTTCAGTAGCGCGCGGTCGGCGACGAGCAATATATCTTTGGCCGGGTTGGCACGCAAAATATTTTGCAGATGGACGCTTGCACCGGCACCCATCGTAATCCGGGTGGGGCAGAAATAGTGAGATATAGCTGAAATAGACATGATGATCCAGAAATAGGGCTGATGGGAGGATGGCCTTGGGGCCGGCTCAGGGATTGAAAATGAGCAGCCGTTCTTCGGTCATTTCACGCATGGCATGCCATGGGCCCTCTTTGCCGAATCCGCTGTCTTTGACGCCGCCAAAGGGCATCACGTCGGAGCGGGCGCTGGAGCTTTCATTGATTTGCACAGTGCCGAAGCGAAGGTGTTTTGCCGCATGCATGCACTCGTGGATGTTCGAGCTGAATATGCCGGCGGATAGGCCATAAGGGGAAGCGTTTGCTCCCGCAATCGCTGCTTCCAGCGTTTCGAAGGGCTGAAGGGCGAGTACGGGCGCAAATGCCTCTTGAGTCCAGAGTTTTGCCGCTGGCGGCACGTCCGTCAGAATCGCGGGAGCAACCACTGAACCAGTGCGCTGGCCGCCGCATAGCAGTTTGGCGCCTTTGCTCACGGCGTCGGCAATCCATTCTTCCGCCTGCATGGCGGCCTTTTCGGAGATCAAGGGGCCGACGCGAGTTCGCGGGTCCGTCGGATCGCCCGCTTTGAGCTTGCCGGCGGCTTCGATCAGCCTGGGCAGGAACTCTTCGACGATGGAGGCATGGACATACAGCCTTTGGACCGATGTGCAAACCTGGCCGGCCTTACGGAATGCGGCATTGGCCACCCGGTCGGCCGCTTTGGCTTGGTCCGCGGAGGCGCAGACAATGGTGCTGGCAATGCTGCCGAGCTCCATTTGGGTGCGGCGCAGCCCGGCGCGCTGCTGAATGGCCCGTCCTACGCGGGTGCTGCCTGTGAATGTATAGAAGCCTATGGCTTCTTCTTCCAGCAGCCATTGCCCCAAAGTGTTGCCGTCGCCATGCAGGATGGCCAGGAAGTTGGAGGGCATGCCTGCATCCAACAACAGGTGACCCAGCAGCGTTGCTGTCAACGGCGTCAGAGAGGAAGGCTTCAGCGCCACGGCATTGCCAGCGGCAAAGGCGGGGCCGACCTTATGCAGCACCGTGTTCAGCGGAGAATTGAAAGGGGTGATTGCGCACACGACTCCGATGGGGAAACGCTGTGTAAAACCTATCCGATTGTGAGCGCCGGGACTGGCGGCAAAGGGCACCACCTCGCCGACCAGGCGAGTAGCCTCTTCGGCGCACAAATTCAGCGTGATTGCGGCGCGATCCACTTCGGATTCAGCGTCGACCAGCGTAAACCCCGCTTCTGCTACAAGGACGTCCAGGAAGGCTGCACGCCTTTCACGCAGCAGTGCGGCTGCCGAGCGTAGCACCGATGCGCGTTCAGCAGGGGGAGGCGGGCCCTGCACGGCTGCTTCTTGAAGCATGCCGACTGCTTGCCGGACTTGTTCGCGCGTTGCCGCGGACACGGTTGCCAGCGCCTGGTTGGTGAATTTATTCAATACCGTAAAGGTTTGAGGCGAATCGACCCATTCTCCGCAGACCAGGTTCTGCGCGCTGCTTTGTATGCATTGAGGAGCATTTTTCATGAAACGTTATCTTTAAAAAGTTGAAAAAGTTGGAATGATTTAACGTGGAATATCTAGTAAAAGCCCTGTTATGGACAGTGAATGTAGGCCAAGTTTCTAAAGAAGTCTGTGCATTTGGTGAAACGTTATTTTAAATATATATGAATGGTGGCGGGCGGGCAAGCGGTTTTATCCATCGGCGCAGCCCCCATCATGGAAATACGACAGCTAATTTATTTGATCCGGACTATTGAGGTCGGCGGCATGGGCAGGTCGGCAAGGCATTGATCAATGCTTATTACCGCAGCGCTGAAAGACTAGGAGTGTAAGTGCGCTACGATGCTCCGGTCGACAGCTCGAATCTAGACGAAGGGCGCTTTGTTGCGGTATGTGTCGGCGGTGAGCGCATCCGGGCGCGAGCCTGTGTGTTATCGGTTTCGGTTGCAGGACTTAATGCTCGGATTTAATACTCGATAAGCTTATAACCCACTTGCGTGCTGCCAAGGTAAAAAGGCGGATGGCTATGTTAAATTCTACAGCTATTCCGCCGTCAGGCTTGGCCGCTTTTCGATAAGTCCGCGTTTTGATCCGCCTAGAAAATATCCAGAAAATTTACGCCTCGCCGGGGCGCATTTCGCGCGCCCTGGACGGCGTGGACCTGCATATTGGCCAAGGCGAGATATTCGGCATCATCGGCCGGTCCGGGGCGGGCAAAAGCACCTTGATACGCATGCTCAATTTGCTGGAAAGGCCATCCCAGGGCGAGGTGTGGGTGGGCGGGCAGAATATCACCGGGTTCAATGACGCCCAGTTGCGCGCATTCCGCCAGAGCGTGGGCATGGTGTTCCAGCACTTCAACCTGTTGCGCTCGCGCACGGTGCTGGATAATGTGTGTTTCCCCTTGAAGCTTGCGGGCATGCGCCGCGACGAGCAACTGCGGCGCGCGCACGAGATGCTGGCCCTGGTCGGGCTGACCGAGCATGCGGCCAAATATCCGCGGCAGCTTTCGGGCGGGCAGCAACAGCGTGTGGGCATTGCCCGCGCGCTGGCCAGCCGCCCCAGGCTGCTGCTGTGCGACGAAGCCACGTCGGCGCTGGACCCGGAAACCACGCAATCCATTTTGCGTCTGCTGCTGGACATCAATAAGCGCCTGGGGCTGACCATCGTCCTGATCACGCATGGCATGGACGTGATCCGCGCGGTGTGCGACCGCGTGGCCGTCATCGATGCGGGCAAGATCGTGGAGTGCGGGGCGGTGCTGGATGTCTTCCTGCATCCGCGGCATCCGGTCACCCAGTCCTTGCTGTCGGAAAGCGGGATGGACGCCGAAGGCTGGCGGGAAATGGCCCAGGGCATACAGGGCCGGCTGCTGCGCCTGAGCTTTCGCGGCGACGCGACCGTGCAGCCCATGCTCAGCCGGGCCAGCCGCGAGCTGGGCGTGGACCTGAGCATTCTGCAGGGTTCGGTCAGCCGCATCAAGGATACGCCTTACGGCCAGTTGGTGGTGTCGGTTCACGGGGATGCGGCCGGGCAGGCCAGGGTGGTCGAGCTGCTTGCCGCGGAAGGCGTGGAGTGCGAGGAGCTGCAGCCATGATATTCGGCAATATAGATTGGCCGCTGATCGGCGAGGCGACCATAGACACCTTGCTGATGACGGGTTTTTCCCTGTTCTTCACGGTGCTCATAGGCTTGCCGCTGGGGGTGATCCTGTTCCTGACCAGCAGGCACCAGATGCTGGACAATGCGCCGGTGTACCAGGTGTTGTCCTTCATCGTGAATGTGTTGCGTTCCGTGCCTTTCCTGATCCTGCTTATCGTGATGATCCCCATGACACGGGTGCTCGCGGGCACCTCGCTGGGCGTGCAGGGCGCCATCCCGCCGCTGGTCGCCAGCGCCGCGCCGTTTTTCGCCCGCCTGGTCGAAAATGTGTTGCGCGAGCTCGACCCGGGCGTGTCCGAGGCCTGCCGGGCGATGGGCGCGAACTCGCGCCAGACCGTGTTGATGGCCCTGATCCCGGAGGCGACTACAGGCATCGTGGCGGCCGTCATCGTCACCGCCATCGCTCTGGTGGGGTATTCTGCCATGTCGGGCGTCATCGGCGGGGGCGGCCTGGGCGATCTCGCCCTGCGCTTCGGATATCAGCGTTACCAGACGGACGTCATGATCGTGACGGTCGTCATTCTTGTCGTAATGGTTCAGTTGTTGCAGGTATTCGGCGACAGGCTGGTCGCCAGGCTGAACCGGAAATAGCACTACCAGGAGTTTCCTATGTTCTTGAAAAAAATCGCGCCGGCGCTGGCGCTGTCGGTCGCCGCTGTATTTGCTGCTACGGCGGCTCACGCCGAAAAGCTGAGCGTGGCCGCCACGCCCGTCCCGCATGCCGAGCTGCTGGAATTCGTCAAGCCCACGCTGGCCAAAGAGGGCGTGGAACTCGATATCAAAGTGTTCACCGATTATGTGCAGCCCAATCAGCAAGTGGCCGATGGGCAGATCGATGTCAACTTCTTCCAGCATCTGCCTTACCTGGATTCCTTCAATAAGGAGCACAAGACCAAGCTGGTCGCCGTGGGCCAGGTCCACGTCGAGCCTTTCGGCGCTTATTCGTCCAAGATCAAGGACATCAAGGATTTGAAGGACGGCGCACAGGTCGCCTTGCCCAATGACCCTTCGAATGGCGCGCGGGCCTTGCTGCTGCTGCAGAAACAGGGTTTGATCAAGCTGAAGGATCCCGGCAATATCCTGGCCACGTCGCGCGATATCGTCGAGAACCCCAAGAAGCTGAAATTCCGCGAACTGGAGGCGGCCACTTTGCCGCGGGTGCTGCCCGACGTCGATGTGGCGCTGATCAACACCAACTACGCCCTCGAGGCGGGCTTGAATCCCGTCAAGGACGCCTTGTTCATCGAGGGCTCGGATTCGCCGTATGCGAATATTGTCGTGACGACGGAAGCCAAGCGTAAGGATCCGGCAATCAAGAAGCTGGTCCAGGCGCTGAACAGCGCCGAGGTCAAGCAGTTCATCAACGATAAATACAAAGGCGCGATCGTCCCCGCGTTCTAAGCAGATCGTTGCAAAGCTTCCCGCCATACGGCGGCCGGGAAAAGCGGCTTCGTGCCGCTTTTTTTGAGTTACCATAAGATTTCAGTGCGCCGTCCGGTGCTTGCGACCGCGTATTTCCTGCTCTGCAAGGATGAACCGTAAAGGAGTAACAACATGTTGAAGAATAAATTCAAGATCATGCTGGCCGGCCTGGCGTTTGCGATGGCATTGCCCACGGCAAATACGCTGGCGCAGAACAAGGAATTGGTGGTGGCCACCGATACCGCCTTCGTGCCTTTTGAATTCAAGCAGGGCGGCAAGTACACCGGCTTCGACATCGAGCTCTGGGAAGCCATCGCCAAACAGGCCGGCCTGAAATACAGCCTGCGCCCCATGGACTTCAACGGGATCATTCCAGGGCTGCAGACGCGCAATATCGACGTCGCGCTGGCGGGCATCACCATCCGCGACGACCGCAAGAAGGTCATCGATTTTTCCGACCCGTACTATGAAAGCGGCCTGGCCATCCTGGTCGGCAACGACAACAACTCCATCAAGACCGCCAAGGACCTGGAAGGCAAGACGGTTGCCGTCAAAATAGGCACGGCGACCGTGGACTATCTGAAAGCCAACGTACCCAACGCCAAGCTCAAGCTCTTCCCCAATATCGACAACGCTTTCCTGGAACTGGCCACGGGCCGCGTGGACGCCGTGGTCCATGACACGCCCAATTTGCAATATTTTGCCAAGACGGCGGGGCAGGGCCGCGTCAAGGTCGTGGGCTCGCTGAAAAGCGGCGACTTCTACGGCATTGCCTTTCCCAAAGGCAGCGACTTGGTTCCGGTCGTGAACAAGGCGCTCAAGACCTTGCAGGACAATGGCCAGTACGACGCCATCTACACCAAGTGGTTCGGCCAGAAGGTTCAATAGAACCTTTACGGCTCGGCGCGGCGATCACAGATGTTCATCACTGGATCGCCGTTTTCATTTCTGACGCGTCCGTTTGCATGCAGGCGGGCGGCCGTCTTCTCTTTTCGAGGCGATCAACGTGACGTTTGAATGGTCAGTCATTTGGGATGCATTGCCCAGCCTGATGGAAGGCGCAAAGATGACGATACGAATCACCTTGCTCGGTTTGATCGGCGGCACGCTGCTGGGCTTTCTGACCGGCGTCATCACCACCTATGTGAAAGTGCTGGTCACCTGGAAAACGACGGCCATCGCTGTCGCCACGCTGGCGGCACTGTACATTCTGCTGCGCCTGGCTTCCTGGTTCGGCGACAGCTTCCTGCCCGGAGTGCCCGACTGGGCATGGACGGTATTGAAGCTTGCCATCGTGCTGGCGTTGGCGCTGCGGTTCGCCTCGCGCGTGCCCGTGGCGCTATCCTTCCTGGCCCAGGTCTACATACTGGTGATACGCGGCACGCCTATCGTCGTCCAGGTCATGTTCATCTATTTCGCTTTGCCGCTGATCGTCGGCTGGCGCATCGACGCCGTATGGGCCGCCATATTCACGCTGGTCATCAACTCCGGCGCCTACATCGCCGAAATCGTGCGCGGCGCCTTGCTGTCGGTGCCCAAGGGGCTGAAAGAAGCGGGGCAGGCGATGGGGCTGCCCTTCTACAAAATATTGGCCTATATCATCGGGCCCGTGGCGCTGCGCCGCATGATACCGGCCATGGGCAACCAGTGCATCATCAGCCTCAAGGATTCTTCCCTGTTCATCGTGATCGGGGTGGCCGAACTGACACGGCAGGGCCAGGAAATCATCGCCGGCAACTTCCGCTCGGTGGAGATATGGGCCGCGGTCGCGGTGATCTACCTCATTCTTACAGGCTTCATCGCGCTGGTGCTGAAATTCGTTGAACACAGGACTCAAATCGTATGAGTATCGTCGAATTCAAGAATGTCGTGAAACGGTTCGGCGCCAGCACGGTGCTCGACGGCATCGATCTGTCCATAGAAAAGGGCGAGGTGGTCGTGGTCGTGGGCCCGTCGGGGTCCGGAAAGTCCACCTTCCTGCGCTGCATCAATGTGCTGGAAACCATCGAAGGCGGCGACATCATCGTGAATGGCTTGAGCGTGCGCGGCAGCGGCGCGCAAGTGCGCGAGCTACGGCGCGAGGCCGGCATGGTGTTCCAGCAATTCAATCTGTTCCCGCAGCTCACGGCGCTGGAAAACGTCATGTTCGGCCTCATCCATACCCGCGGGGCCAGCCGCGCCCAGGCGCGCGAGCAGTCGGAAGCCCTGCTGCGCAAGGTCGGGCTGGGCGAGAAAATGAACAACTACCCGGGGCAGTTGTCGGGCGGCCAGCAGCAGCGGGTGGCGATCGCCCGCGCCCTGGCGATCAAGCCGGCGCTGATGCTGTTCGATGAGCCCACGTCGGCCCTGGACCCGGAACTGCGCCACGAAGTGCTGAAAGTCATGCAGGACGTGGCGGAAGGCGGCATGACCATGGTGGTGGTCACGCACGAGATGGAATTCGCCCGCAAAGTGGGCACCCGCCTGATTTTCATTGACCAGGGCAAGATAGCCCACGACGGGCCGCCCGAAGAACTGCTTTCCAACCCGCCCAGCCAGCGCCTGCGAGACTTCCTGCAGCACGTGTCCTGATGGACGCTAGCGCGACACCCGTAGGGTGCGCGTCGCCACTACTTTGTCCGAACCCTGGCGCGTGATCTTGACTGTGATCTGGCGGGCTGTGAAGCCTTCGGGCAAGGTCTGTTCGCCGCTGAGGTGGGTGTAGCGCCGCAGTTCCACGCTGAAAGGCTCCAGGTCGATGTTGGCGTTTTTGCCGTTCGCGTACCGGCCGGCGGCGACCAGCGTGACTTCGCCTTTGAAGTTATCCGTCTTGCCTTCGTCCTGCATGATGAGCAGTTCGTAGCTCAGCCGGCCGGGCTGGCTCTTGAACGATGCGGCGCGTATGCCGGGGGAGGTGCCACGCGGGTCTTCGGGCATGGCCGCGGCGAACAGCGCGAGATCCCGGGTCAGTTTTTCTACCTGCGCCCTGGCCTCGTTCAGTTCCAGTTCCTGCGCTTGCAGGCCGGCGCGCGCTTCGGTCAGTTCGCGCGCCTGCTGGCTGACTTGGGACTGCAGGCGTTGTTTGTCGATGTTGGCGCTGTTCAGATCGTAGTGCAGCTGCTCGGACTGCTCGACGGTAAGCCGCACGGGGCCGTAGCTTTTCTGCAGAAAGAGCAGGCCGCCCGAGCCCAGCACTACGCCTGTCAGCATCAAGACCAGCCACCTGGGTATGCGCCGCGGCCGGCGGCTGGAACCGTAGGCTGTCGGCTTGAATACATGGCGCTTGGAAGAACCGAACATGGGCAAAGATCCTGTATTGCGGGGGGCGGCGGCCGCAGCATGAGGCCGTCGCCGAAAAACTTTAAAGCATAGACTGTATTGGCGACCGAAGACAGCGATAGCAGGCCTTGGTTGCGTTTTAGTAAAACTTGAAACAGCTTGCCGCTGCGTGCGTACTGCCGTGCACCGCAGGACTTTTGACGAGCCGGGAAGGCATACAGCGTACAAGTTTAACGTGGCGCGCCGCCGGCTGCCAACCGGCCGCCGCCTTTACTTGCCGCGTGCCGCCTTCAGCCGGCGCGCAGTCGCGCATCCAGGGCGGACAGGCGGTCCGGCGTGCCCACATCCACCCATACCCCTTCATGCCGCGCCCCGCATACCTTGCCGTCCCGCATGGCCTGGCGCAGCAGCGGCGCAAGCGGGGCTTTGCGGCCGGGCGGCAGGCCCTGGAACAGGTCCGGATGATAGATGCCTATGCCCGAGAAGGTGAGGTTGCTTGCGGCGGCCACTCCGTCGACGGGTGCGCTGGCGGCGCCCGCCAGCGCGGCGCCCGCCGGTGGAGTGGCGTTCTTGCGAAGAACTTCCGCCTGCGGCTCGAGCTCATGCACCATGCCTTGGCCGTCCAGGCGGAAGTCGCCGCCCGGATGCTGCGGCGGGTTGTCGACCAGCAATAGCCAGGCGAGCCTGCCCGCGGATTGCATGGCGGCTGCGATGGCGGGCGCTTGCGCCGGATCCCAATCGCACCAGACATCGCCATTGATCACCAGAAAAGGCCGCCCCTGAAAGAAATCCAGCGTCCGGACTATGCCGCCCGCGGTTTCCAGCGCCTCGGTTTCGGCGGAGTAGCGGATGTCGGCGCCGTAGCGCCGGCCGTCTCCAAGGGCCTGGACGATCTGTTCCCCGAGCCAGGCATGGTTGATGACCAGTTGCCCGATGCCCGCGGCCGCCAGGCGCTGGATATGCCAGACGATCAGCGGCTTGCCGCCGGCCTGCAGCAAGGGCTTGGGCGTGGTGTCGGTCAGCGGGCGCATGCGTTCGCCGCGGCCNNAGCGGCCGCATGCGTTCGCCGCGGCCGGCGGCCAGGATCATGGCGCGCATCAAAACGTGTATCCGACGCTGACCTGGCGGTTTTCCAGCTTGTCCAGCAGACGCAGCAGGGGGCGGAAAACGCCGTAGCGGTTGGCCACCTGGCGCACATAGGCGTTCACCCTGGGCATGTGGTCCAGATAGTGATGCTTGCCGTCGCGGTGCGACAGCCGCGCGAATACGCCCAGAATGCGCAAGTTGCGCTGCAGGCTCATCCATTCATAAGCCCGATGGAAGTCGGCGAAGCCGGTGGCGACGGGCAGGCCGGTGGCCTTGGCGGCTTCCCAGTACCGTATGGCCCAATCCAGCTGCTGCGGTTCTTCCCACGTCGTGCGGGCGTCCATGACCAGCGAGGCGATGTCGTAAGTGATCGGGCCGAAGAGCGCGTCCTGGTAGTCGATGACGCCGGGGTTCATGTCCTGTTCGCCCACCATGAGATTGGGCGAATGATAGTCCCTGTGCACCAGCACCGACGGCTGTTTGATGTTGTCGGCGACCAGCAGCGAGAAGGCGGCGTCCAGCGTGGCCAGGTCGTCCGCCGAAAGCTTCGCCCCGCAGTGCCGCTGCGCATACCATTCGGGAAAGACGGACAGTTCCTGCGTCAGCCTGGCGGCGTCATAGGCGGGCAGGCCGTCCGCCGGCGCGTGCTGCAAGCGCACCAGCGCGCCCAGGGCCTCGCGGTACAGGGTCTGCAGACGAGCGTCGTCCAGGCCGGCCTGCACCGCTTGATAATAGGTCTGCTCGCCCAGGTCGGACATCAGCAGGAAGCCCTGGTCCAGGTTCTCGGCCAGTATGGTGGGCACATTCAGGCCGGCCTGGCGCAGCAGGCCGCCCACATGCAGGAAGGGGCCGCAATCTTCCTGCGCGGGCGGGGCGTCCATGACAATGACGGTGCCGGCGCCGGATTGCAGGCGATAATAGCGGCGGAAGCTGGCGTCGCTGGATGCGGGCCGCAAGGTGTCGATGTCGAGGCGGCATGTGCCGGCCAGGCTGTGCAGCCAGGCCTTGAGCAGGTTCAGGCGGGCTTCTGCGCTGGTATTCAAATTCTGTTCCATGTTTGCGTGCTTGGTTTGCGGGGCGCCGGCAGGCTGCCCGCGGCGGGCGGCCCATACTGCCTTGGGCTGGTCTATTCTCTATAATACCGGGTCGCCCGCCGGTCAGGCTTGGGTTACTGTGCCAAAATATAGTCTGTTTTCAGGAGACGGGATTCTCGTGCGTTCGCTTTGGTGGGCAATTTTATTCGCTGTCGGCAGCGTAGCGGCGGCGCAGGCGCAACAGCCTGCCGCGGACGCTTCCGCGCGTCCCGCCCTTGACGGCCTGCGGATCGCCCCCAGCCTGCAAGTACACACCAATGTGGACGACAATGAAATGTCGGCGTTCATGGTGGCGGACAAAATGGAAACCGACGAAGACGGCAAGGTCATCCTGACCGGCTCGGCCGAGGTGCGCCGCATCGACTCCGTCGTCAAGGGCGATTACATCGACTACCAGCGTTCCACAGGCCAGGTGCGCGTGCGGGGAAACGGGCTGATCATGCGCGAGGCCAGCATCGTGCGCGGGCCATCGCTGGATTACAACATCAACAGCGAAACCGGCGAAGTCAACGATCCCAACTTCTGGCTGGGCGCAAGCGGCGGTTCCGGCACGGCCACCAAGGCGGACATCTTCAGCAAGAATCGCATGCGGCTGTCCAAGGTCACGTATGCAGGCTGCCCCTGCCCCGAGCCGTCCTGGTATATCAAGTCGCCGCGCGTCGATCTGCATTTCGACGAAAACGAAGGCATTGCGCGCCACGGCGTGCTGTACTTCAAGGATGTGCCCATCCTGTATTCTCCCTATCTGAGCTTTCCCATAAGGAAGGAGCGCAAGTCGGGCTTTTTGATGCCGACCTACGGCACCTCCAGCAAGGGCGGCATGGAACTGACGCTGCCTTATTATTTCAATCTCGCGCCCAATTACGACGCCACGCTGATTCCGCGTTACTTGGCCAAGCGCGGGCTGCAGATGGGCGCTGAATTCCGCTATCTCGGGTCCGGGTATAACGGCACGCTCTATGGCACCTATCTGCCCAACGACAAGCTGGCCGACCGCGACCGCTGGTACTACGCCTGGCAGCATGCGCACAGCCTGGGCGGCGGGGTGACGGCCTCGTTCGATATCCGCCGCGCGTCCGATGGCGATTACTTCCGGGATTTCTCTTCTTTCGGGCTGAACGAGGCGACCTACAGCTACCTGCCCAGCAATGCGGGCCTGAGCTGGAGCGGCTACAAGTATTTCAGCGCTTCGCTGTACGCCTACACCTACCAGACCTTGCAGGATAAAACCGGCCCTTATCTGCTGCCCCAGTACGACAAGCTGCCCGAGCTCTATGTGCGCGGCGCGCGCTACAATTGGGGCGGTTTCGACGTGCAGTCCGACAACTACGCGACGCGCTTCGTGATGCCCAAATTCAAGTACGGCACCCACGCCTATCCGGGTCCGGTGGGCATGGACCCATACCAGTCGTACGACGGCACGCGTTTCAGTTCCTATACATCCGTGGCCTACCCCATCGTCCAGGCCGGCTGGTATGTCACCCCCAAGATGGGCCTGCACATGAGCCAGTACAGCATGGACTGGCACGGTTTTTCCTCGCCTTTCGTGCGGGCGACCGGGCCGCAGCCCAAGACCCAGTCGCGCGTGGTGCCCATCATGTCGGTCGATGCCGGCATGACTTTCGAGCGCCAGGCCAGCCTGTTCGGCAATGACGCCATCCAGACCCTGGAGCCGCGCATCTACTATCTGCGCGTGCCTTACCGCGATCAGACGCAACTGCCCATATTCGATACCTACTACGCCGATTTCAACTTCGCCCAGGCCTTCGACGAAAATATCTTCACCGGCGGCTGGGACCGCATCGCCGACGCCGACCAGCTTACGATAGGGCTGACTTCCCGCTGGCTGGACGCGGACACCGGCTTCGAGCGCCTGTCGCTGCAGGCGGCGCAGCGCCTCTATTTCCGCGACCAGCAAGTCACCCTGTATCCTTGGGAACAGGGCCGCACCAAGACCAAGTCCGATTACCTGGTGGGCGCGTCCGCCGCGCTGACGGACAAGTTCACCGTGCGTTTCGATGCGCAATACAATCCCGAATCCAAGGACCGGAACCGCATGACGGCCGGCTTCCGCTGGGAACCGAAGCGCCTGGCAACCTTGTCGGCCTCGTACCGCTACAAGCGCGACCCGGCCCAGGTGGCCGATCCGCGCATCATCGACAACCCGCTGTATGTCGACAACAGCAAGGAACAGGTGTCCGTGGCGGGGCAGTGGCCCATCACCAGCAAGGTATACGCGCTGGGGCGCTATGATTACTCCTTGCAGGAAAAACGTTCGACGCAATCGATTTTCGGTCTTGAATACAAGGGCGATTGCTGCTGGACGGCAAGGGTGGTGATGCAGCGCTATGCCATTTCCAAGGAAGACGTCAATACCGCCATGTTCTTCCAGCTCGAACTGTCCGGACTGGGCGCCATCGGTTCCGATCCCATGCGGCTCTTGCGCGAACGGATCGCCGGCTATGAGTCCGTGACTCCACCTATACCCGAAAAAACCACCTTCGAGAGGTATGAATAATGCGTAGTCTGCACGCCAAGCGCTTGTGGGCGTTCCTGTTGATTTCAGCGATGGGCGCGCTGTCGGCGGGCACGGCGATGGCGGCGCGCGCCGCCAAGCCGAATGAACCGGCCCAAGCGCAGTCTTCGCAACAATTCGTCGACGGTATCGCGGCGATCGTGAACAAGCAGGTCATCACCCTGCAGCAGGTCAATGTCCAGGCGCAGGAGGCCCGCGAACAGCTCACGCGCCAGCGCATACCCGTGCCCGATTACGGCGTGCTCCAGAAACAGGTCCTGCAACGCATGATCACCGAGGAGCTGGCGCGGCAAGAGGCCGACCGGCTGGGCATACGGGTGACCGATGCCCAGGCCGAGCATGCGCTGCAGACCATCGCGCAGCGCAATCGCCTCAGCGTTCCCCAGTTGCGCCAGGAAGTGGAGAAGACCGGCGTCAAATGGGATGCCTATCTGAAGAATCTGCGCCAGGAGGTGCGGATGGATTTGCTGCGGCAGCGCACTGTGGACAGCACCATCCATATTTCCGATGCCGAGATCGATGCTTTCCTGAAGAGCCAGGGCCAGCAGATCGCCGCGGGGCCGCAGCCCGGGCAGGCTCAGCCGCCGGCTCCCGCGGGCCCGGCCGAGCAGGCGGGGCCGGCCGTCCTCGGCCTGGCGCAGATACTGGTGGCGGTGCCGGAAGGGGCGTCCACTGCCCGCGTGCAGGAATTGCGCAAGAAGGCCGAGGGGCTGCTGGCCAAGGTCCGCGGCGGCGCGGACTTTGCCGGGGTGGCCGCCGCGTCGTCCGATGGCCCGCAAGCGCTGGACGGCGGCGACATGGGCGTGCGCCCGATCGAAGGCTGGCCCGAGCTGTTCATCAGCGCGACCAAGGGCCTGCAGGCAGGGCAGATCAGCGGCATTCTGCAAAGCGGCAATGGCTTTCATATCCTCAAGGTGACCACGCGCGGCCCGACTGGCCGGCAGCGGGCCGCCGCGCCCCAGCCGCCCTCCACAGCGCCGCAACTGCCGGTGCAGCAGGGGCCCATGATGGTGACGCAGACGCACGCGCGCCACATCCTGATCAAGACCACCAAGGTGATGTCCGATGACAAGGCGCGCGCGCGTCTCGAACAGTTGCGCCAGAGGATCATCAACGGCGAAAGCTTCGAAGATCTCGCCAAGCGCAATTCCGAAGATGCGACGGCGCCGCAGGGCGGCGACCTGGGCTGGCTGACGCCGGGGGAAACCGTGCCCGCATTCGAGCAGGCCATGAACGCGCTGGAACCCAATCAGATCAGCGAGCCCGTCAAGTCGCAGTTCGGCTGGCACTTGATCCAGGTATTGGAGCGCCGCAGCAAGAACATGGAGAACGAGTTCAAGCGCATGCAGGCGCGCCAAATACTGTTCGAGCGCCGCGTGGAGCCGGCATTCGAAGACTGGCTCAACCAGTTGCGCGGCCAGGCCTATATCGACAACCGCCTCGATCCCCAGTCGAACCGCAATCGCCGCTAGGGCCTGGTCCTCATGGCGCATCAGGCCCGCAAGCGGTTCGGCCAGCATTTCCTCGTCGACGAGGGAACGATAGACGCCATCGTGCGCAGCATAGCGCCCCGGCCCGATGATGCCATGGTCGAGATCGGCCCCGGCCTTTCCGCCTTGACAGGACCTTTGCTGCGCACGCTGCAACACCTGACCGTCGTGGAAATAGACAGGGATCTGGCGGCGCGCCTGCGCCGCGACTATCCCGCCGAGCGGCTGTCCGTGATCGAGGGCGACGCACTGAAGGTGGATTTCGCCGCGCTCGGCGCGGGATTGCGCATCGTCGGAAACCTGCCCTACAACATTTCCAGCCCTTTGCTGTTCCATTTGATGGCCAGCGCCGACCGGGTGGCTGATCAGCATTTCATGCTGCAGCGCGAAGTCATAGACCGCATGGTGGCTTCGCCTTCTTCGAGCGACTACGGGCGGCTGTCCGTGATGCTGCAATCCCGCTATCGCATGGACAAGCTTTTCGATGTCGCGCCCGAAGCTTTCGATCCGCCGCCCCGCGTCGTATCGGCGGTGGTGCGCATGGTGCCGCTGCCGGAAAGCCGGCCGAGGCCCAAGAGCGAACGGGCGTTCGAGCTCGTCGTGGCGCGCGCCTTCGCGCAGCGCCGCAAGATGCTGCGGCGCGGCCTGGCCGATTGGGCCGGCCTGATAGACTGGGAGGGCCTGGGCATTCCCGCTACGGCGCGCGCGGAAGAATTGACGGTGGCGCAATTCATCGCATTGTCGGATAGCCTGCTGGCCGCCGGGGCGCTGCCGGGCTAGGTAAAATCAGCCGAAGAACCAATAACACACGCCTATGGATGCCAGCACGCCGGCGAAGTCCGCGATCAGGGCGCAGCCCACGGCATGGCGGGCGCGCTGTATGCCGACCGCGCCGAAATAGACGGCCAGCACGTAGAAGGTGGTTTCGGTGCTACCCTGAACCGTTGCGGCCAGCAGCGCCGGGAAGCTGTCCACGCCGAAATGCTGCATGGTCTCGATCAGCATCGCCCTGGCCGCGCTGCCCGAGAAGGGCTTGACCAGCGCGGTGGGCAGGGCGTCGACGAAGCGGCCGTCCAGCCCGGCCGCCTGCACCGTCCAGCGGATGGCGTCGAGCGCCACGTCCAGCGCGCCGGAGGCGCGCAGCACGCCGATGGCGCACAGCATGGCGACGAGATAGGGCAGCAGGTTCTTGGAGATCTCGAAGCCTTCCTTGGCCCCTTCCACGAAGTGTTCGTATACGGGGATTTTCTTGCGCGCGCCCGCCAGCAGGAAGATGATGATGATGCCGAACAGCGTAAGATTGCCCAGCAGCGAAGACGTGGCCGCGATGGCGGCGCTGCTGAGCGTCGCGAGGATGGCCATGAAGCCGCCCAGTATCAGCACCAGGCCGCCCAGCCAGGCCAGCACGACCGGGTCGTGCAGCTTGAGCCTTTGCATGAAGGCCACCGACAGCAGCCCCACCAGCGAGGACGCCGACGTGGCCAGCAGGATGGGCAGGAAGACCAGCGTGGGGTCGCTTGCGCCCTGCTGCGCCCGGTACATGAAGATGCTGACGGGAAGCAGCGTCAGCGAGGACGCGTTCAGCACGAGAAAGAGGATCTGCGCATTGCTGGCCGATTCGGGTTCCGGGTTGAGGGTCTGCAGCTCGCGCATGGCGCGCAGCCCTATCGGCGTCGCGGCGTTGTCCAGGCCCAGGCCGTTCGCCGCGAAGTTCAGGGTGATGAGCCCGATGGCGGGGTGGCCCGCCGGCACGTCCGGCATCAGGCGGCGGAACAGCGGCGTGAGCGCCCGGCCGAGCAGGTCGATCAGGCCCGCCGATTCGGCGATGCGCAAGAAGCCGAGCCAGAGCGTGAGCGTTCCGAACAGCAGGATCATCAGGCTGACCGACAGCGCCGCCATCTCGAACAGGCTTTGGACGATGCGGGTGAACACTTGCGCGTCGTGCAGGAACAGCCACTGGAAGAGTCCGGCGACCGCGGCGAGGAGAAAGAAAGCGAGCCAGAGGGCGTTGAGCATATGAATGGGAAAGCGATGGACGGCAGATGCGATTGTCGCAGACTATGGCCATTCTGGCATGGCGCGATCTCGTCCATTCGCCCGTCTTTCGGGGGATAATGGCTTGCCTGAAAGTGGCTCGTAGAAAGGAAGCATCATGAACTGGAGATCCCTGCGCCGTCAGTGGCTGACGGAACCCTTGTACCGGCTGGCGCGCGACGCCATGCCGCGCATGTCGGCGACCGAGCGCGAGGCCATCGAAGCCGGCGACGTCTGGTGGGATGCCCAGCTTTTCTCCGGCAAGCCCGACTGGAACGCCATGCTGGACGTCCACCCGCCGCGCCTCACGCCGCAAGAACAGGAATTCCTGGACGGCCCCGTGGCGCAGCTGTGCCATATGCTGCACGAATGGGACATCGTCTGGCGCGACGGCGATCTGCCTCCCGAAGTCTGGGCCTTCATGAAAGAGCAGGGCTTCTTCGGCATGATCATTCCCCAGGAATACGGCGGCCTGGGGTTTTCCGCCTACGCGCATTCCGAAGTCGTGCGGCAGATCTCCGTCCGTTCCGTGACGGCGGCCGTCACCGCGATGGTGCCCAATTCGCTGGGGCCCGGTGAACTGCTCATGCAGTTCGGCACGCAGGAGCAGCGCGAATACTGGCTGCCCAGGCTCGCCCGCGGCGAAGAAATCCCCTGCTTCGGGCTGACCAGCCCCGAGGCCGGCTCGGATGCCGCGTCCATGATCGATACCGGCGTGGTGTGCAAGCAGCTCGTCGACGGCGTGGAGACCCTGGGCGTGCGCCTGAACTGGCGCAAGCGCTACATCA
>DJWC01000131.1 GCA_002441445.1 Pusillimonas sp. UBA6240 | reverse complement strand
GCCTGCATGGAATCATCCAGGCGCAGGAGCAAATCATTGAAATGAGCCACCATGGGCGCGATCTCGGTGGGCAGGCCCGCGGTGTCCAAGGGCTGCAGGTCCTCGATGGAACGCTGGCTGATTTCCTGGGACAAGCGGTTGATGGATGCAAGGCCGGAGCGCACGCCGGAAATGAGCACCCAGGCAAACACCGAGATCAGCAGGAACTGGCTGACCACCATGGTCCAGAATATGTCGCGCGTCAGCCAGGCTTCCAGGCTCATCCGGCGCGTCATCAGCCAGGTGATGGTCAAGTCCAGCAAAACCAATACCAGCACGGCGGGGAACAGGCGCAGCACCAGGTGCCGCGCCAGCGAACCTCGCGGCATCAGCGTGGTCCAGAGCTTACCCAGCACTTTCGACGTCGAGCAGGTAGCCGAACCCGCGTACGGTCTGTATCCCCGCGCCGGTGCCTTCCAGGCGTTTGCGCAGGCGGTACACATATACCTCGACCGCGTTTTCGCTGAAGTCCGCGTCCCAGGCCGACAGGGAATTGACGATCTGCCGCTTGGTGACCACGCGCCCGGCCCTGGCCATCAGCATCTCGAGCACGGACAATTCGCGCACCGACAGGGACAGGCGTTCACCGTTGACGCGGACTTCTCGGCCGACGGAATCGAACAGCAAAGGCCCGGCTTCGATGAAGGGCTGCGCCTGGCCAGCGCGCCGGCGGCCGAAGGCGCGTACGCGGGCGGCCAGTTCGGCCAGGTCGAAAGGTTTGGTGACGTAATCGTCGGCTCCGGCATCCAGCCCCGCGACGCGGTCTTCGACGCCGTCGCGCGCGGTGAGAATCAGGACGGGAACCTGTTCGCCATTGGCGCGCAATTTGCGCAGAATGTCCAGGCCGCTCTGGCCCGGCAGGTTCAGGTCCAGCATCAATAGGTCGTAGCTTTGCCCGGCCACCGCGCCCAGAGCCTGGTCGCCATTGGCCAGCCAGTCCACCGCGTATCCCTGTTCGGCCAGGAATTCCTGCAAGGCATGGCCCAGGGTCGTGTCGTCTTCGATAACTAGAACTCGCATGACGTGATTCTATATCCGAAGCGACGCCCTTTGTTGCAGGCGCCCTGAATTTCGCGCCGCTCGTTACAAACCTGAACCCGCGCTGAAGCCGGGCTGCGGCCCCGGGGGCGGGGCCTTGCGGACCGCGCCCGCCCGGTCGGCCGCAGCGGCTTATCGGGCCGGCGCCGGCGCCGCTGCGCCCGGCGAAGCCGCCTTGTCCGACCCTGGGCGGGTGATGAAGCCCAGGCGCTTCAAGCCCGCCGCTTTGGCGCTGCTCATGACCTGCGCCAGGACCTCATAGCGGGTATTCAGGTCGGCGCGTATGCGCAGTTCGGGTTGCGGATCCAGCACGGCCTCGGCCGCGAACCGGCTGGTGAGCTCATCGGCGCTGATCGGCGCTTCGTTCCAGAAGAACTGCCCGCCGGCATCCACCGCCAGGTCGATGACTTTGGGCTCCTGCTCGACCGGCTGGGAACTGGCTTGCGGCACATTGATCTTGATCGAATGGCTGAGCAAGGGAGCCGTGATGATGAAGATCACCAACAGGACCAGCATCACGTCGATAAGGGGGACCATATTGATTTCGGAAACCGTATGGCTCGCCCCGTTGCTGTTGTCAAAGCTGCCGAATGCCATTTACTCACCTTTACTCGTGGCCAGCGATACGCGGCGCACTTTGCCGGACGCTTCGAACGCCTGCTGCCCCGTCATCAAGAAGGTGAACAAGTCGTGGGCGAAAGCGTCCAGACGGGCCAGGTAGACACGGTTGCCGCGCACAAAGCCGTTATAGGCCAGCACCGCCGGTATGGCCACCGCCAGGCCCAGGCCGGTCATGATCAGCGCCTCGCCCACCGGCCCCGCGATGCGGTTGACCGTTACGCCGTCGGAAAGCCCTATGCCTATCAGTGCATGGTATACCCCCCACACCGTTCCGAACAAGCCCACGAAAGGCGCCGTGGAGCCTATGGAAGCCAGGACGGTCAAGCCGTTCTCCAGCCTCGCGGTCTCTTCGTCGATGACCTTGCGTATCGTGCGCGTCACGAAAGCCCCCGTCGACCCTTTTTCTTCCAGCTTTAGCGCGCCGTACTTGGCATGATGATTGCGGGCATGGATCGCATGGCTGGCCAGATGCGCGAACGGTTCGCTGGCGCCGTGCGTGGCGATTTCGTTTTCCACCTGCTCCAGCGAGCTTGCGGCCCAGAACTCGCGCAGAAACTTCTTCGAGCGCCCGCGTATGCGCATGTTGGTGAAGGACTTCACGAAGATCAGGTACCAGCTTATCAGGGACATGGCCACCAGGACGGCGAACAGGCTCTTGCCCACCAGGTCGCTCTGCTGCACGAAATGCAGCATGCCGCCCCCCTGCGCGATGTCGGCGGCGGTGGTGCCCGCGGCCGCGGCGCCGGCCGCCGCGGTTCCGACCGCCGCGGCGGCGGCTCCGGATTGAAGGGCCGGCGCGGCATCGCCCACCTGGGCCAGCACCTGCATGGCGCTATGGATCAATTCGAACATGCATCACATCCTATAAAACGAAATCAAAAGGAATGTCGGCCATCGCCTGATAGGCAATGCCGTTTTCAGTGTAGGGCTTGAAGCGCGCCGACCGCGCGGCGCTGAGCGCGGCGTCGTCCAGGCGCGAATAACCCGAAGAAGAGCGCACGGAGGCGTTCAGGACTACGCCTTGCGCGGAAATCAATACGCGCACCACCACCCGGCCCTGCTCGCCGCGCCGCTCCGAAGCGCGCGGGTACACGGGGCTGGGCCGCTTGCCCAGGTAATCCACTTTGCCGATCATGCGCGGCCGATCCGGATCCACCGGCTTGGGGGGCGCCTTGGGCGCAGCCGGTACGGCTGCCGCGCCCTGGGGAGGCGGCGAAGCGACGGGTTGAGGCGCCGGCTTGACCACAGGCTTGGGCTTGGGCTTGGGCTGAGGCTTCGGTTTAGGTTTGGGTTTGGGCTCAGGCTTGGGTTCGGGTTTCGGTTCCGGCTTGGGCTTTGGAGGCGGCTCCGGTGTGATGCTTTCGGGCTCGGGCTCGACGACTTCCGGCTCCGGTTCGGGTTCGGGCTCGACGACGGGTTCTGGCGGAGGCGGCTCTTCGACCGGTTCCGGCTCGGGTTCGGGTTCCGGCGGGGGCGGCTCGATGACGGGTTCGGGTTCAGGTTCGGGGATGACTTCGGGTTCCGGGGGAACCGGCTCGACCGCGGCCACTTCGGCAACGGGCTCCGTCACAGGCTCGGGCGCCTGCGCGGCATCCACCACCTCGTCCGCAATCTCGACGAAGCGAATCTGAACCGCTTCTTCGGGCATTTCGATTTCAGGCTTGGAGGGCGGAGCCAACATGATGGCGCCTAGTACCGCCAAATGCAGGCCCAGGGCAACCGCCGCGCCTCCCACTTTGATCAGCACGGGGCGATATTTCGGCTGGACACGAAAACGCGACATGAATCCAACAATATAAAAGGTTGTACAGCGTCAGTATCGTGCACAAACGGCTGCTTCCATGAAGAAGCTGAGATATTAACAATAATGCGAACTATTCGCAATAATTGATGCGGGCCATCGGCGCAGGTCATTGATGCAGCCCGCCGTTCGACGGACACAAGGATCGCGTGCAATCATCGTCGTCAAACATTGTAAATAACCATCATGTTATGCCGCAAAAACTAAAAAAGTCAGTAACTATGCGGGTTTTGGAAGCTTTTCCGCTTGACACACCACGCTTTCAAAGGCTTAATACGCGGTAGCCAATCAGCGGCTTTCGTTCGCGAAAAGCCAGTGGTTGCACTCACATTGTCTGTCGTGAGTTATACGAAACGCATTAATCCATGTCTCGTATTTTTTAATCAAGCGCTAAGCCGGCCTCCGGAGCGAAGCTTGGCTACAATAATTTTTAGGGGTAATCCTTAATGAACAAAACAGAGCTCATCGAACACATCTCCACCAAAGCCGATCTGTCGAAGGCCGACGCCGGCCGCGCCCTCGAAGCCTTCATCGGCGCCGTCAAGACCACGCTTAAAAAGAAAGGCTCCGTAACCTTGGTCGGCTTTGGTACATTTGCTGTTTCCGAGCGCGCAGCCCGCACTGGCCGCAACCCGCGCACCGGCGAAGCCATCAAGATCAAGAAGGCCAAGGTGCCCAAGTTCCGTCCTGGCAAAGCTCTGAAAGACGCTGTCAACTAAGCGCGTATGTTGCAGCGCAAGACGCGATAAGCTATAATTTTTGTCTTATCGCGTTTTGCAGCAAATGGTAGTGGCCCCAGGGCGTCTTCAATTGAATTGCCAATTGAACAACATGGGTGCTTAGCTCAGCTGGTAGAGCGGCGCCCTTACAAGGCNNGTCGGCGGTTCGAACCCGTCAGCACCCACCACACTTTTTGCGGCACGAATCAAGGACTTATGGGAAATGCTCATAAGTCCTTTTTTCATGGCCGAACGATATGGGTTCCTGTGAGAGCGGGCCGGACTTGGAGCCCAACGATGCAGCTTCCGGCAAGCTTGGATCTGACCAATGCAGGCTTTACTGCAAGCTTGGCAAATCTACTGCAAGCTTGGCGAGCCAAGTTGGCGTGAGATTGGCGTGGGGATGGCGCGGAGCGGCATCCATCACCGCCGCCCGCCATCCGCCGCTTCAAACCGGCTTCAAGCCAGAGCCTGTTCAAAATCCCCGATCAGATCCTCCACGTCTTCTATGCCCACCGACACGCGCAGGAAATTGTCCGAGATGCCCATCAACGCGCGCCGCTCGGGCCCCATTTCATAATAAATGGTATGCGCCATGGGCAGGACCAATGTGCGGTTGTCGCCCAAGTGGGTGGCCAGCGCCAATACGCGCAGCCGATTAAGGAATTCGAACACGTCGATGTCATCGGCCAGCTCTATGCCCATCAAGCCGCCGTAGCGCTTGCCGAACAAGCGCGTTGCGCGCTCGTGCTGGGCGTGGCCGGGCAGGCCGGGATAATGTACTTTGGCCACCTTGGGATGCCGCTGCAGGGACTCGGCCAGCGCCAGCGCATTGGCGCAAATCTTGTCCATGCGCAACGCAAGCGTTTCCGCGCCCGCCGACAGGCGATGGGCGGCCTCGGACGACAAGGTGCCGCCCATATCGCGCAAGCCCTTCTTCTTCACTTGCGTCAGGCCCCACGTTGCGGGCGCCCCCTTGCGATAGACATCGGCGATATTGGCATAGCCCGACCAGTCATACAGTCCGGTATCCGTAACGGCGCCGCCCAATGCGTTCCCATGTCCGCCTATATGTTTGGACATCGATGTGGCCACCAGCGACGCGCCCACCGACTTGCCTTTGCACAGCAAAGGCGTGACGAGCGTGCTGTCCAGCACATAGACCAGATTTTTTTCCCGGCACAAGCGGCCTATGCCGTCGAGATCCGCAACCTGGGTGCCGGGATTGGCCAATGCTTCGGTAAAGATCATTTTGGTTTCCGGGCGCAAGGCCGCGGCGACATTGGCGGCGTCGGTCGCATCCACCATGGTGACTTCCACGCCCAGGCCGGCGAGCGTGCCCAGCAGACTGTTCGTGTTGCCGAAGATATGCTGGCTGCTGATCAAGTGGTCGCCCGCCTTCAGCAGGGTGAAGAATACGGCATTCAATGCCGCCATGCCGGTGGCGAAGCTGACAGTGCCCGTGCCCTCTTCCATCTGGGTGATCTTGGCTTCCAGCGCCGCGGTGGTGGGCGTACCCTGGCGCGCGTAGGTGAACCCCGATTTCCCCTGAAACACCGCAGCCAGTTCGCGGGCATCGGCGAACGCGTATTCGGCCGAGGGGTGCATGGGCTTGTGGATTGCGCCATGTTCAGCGCCAGAGCGCCGATCCGAATGAACGATAGTAGTGGTAAAGCCGTCTTTGTTTTTAGCCATGATTTTCAGCCATGATGAAGATATTCTGTGAGTTGGATCGTAACGCGCCCGGTACGGAAGCGCGGCGGCGCCGCGCAGCGCGCATGCCGTTCGGGCCGGCGGCGGCGCCTTTCCGTTCCGGTGCTATGTCAGGCGCTGGCGCAGCGATTCGTAGAGGCAGACGGCGCTGGCCACGCTGACGTTCAGGCTCTCAACCGATCCCAGCATGGGAATATGGACCAGCTCATCGCAGGTCTCGCGCGTCAGGCGGCGCATGCCCTCGCCTTCCGCGCCCATCACCCATGCCATGGGCCGACGCGCATCGACCCGATGCATGCCCGCCGTTGCCTGGTCATCGGTGCCGACCAGCCATATATCCCTGTCTTTCAGGCTCCGCATGGTGCGCGCCAGATTGGTCACCATGATGTAAGGCACGGTTTCCGCCCCGCCGCAGGCGACGCGCTGCACGGTGCTGTTCAGCCCCACCGCGCGATCGCGCGGCGCGATCACCGCGTGGACGCCGGCGGCGTCCGCCGTACGCAGGCAGGCGCCGAGATTATGCGGGTCGGTAACGCCGTCCAGTATCAGCAGCAAAGCTGGCCGGCCCTTGCCCTCGAGCAGGTCCAGCACTTCGTCCACGTCGGCCGCCAGTTTCTGGGCGGCGGCCAGCGCCACCACGCCTTGGTGGCGAGTGCCGCGCGCCAGGCCGTCCAGCCTTTCCGCCGGCACTGGCCGCACGCGGACATTGGCCGCCTGCGCCTGTTCGATAAAGGATTGCATGCGCTTGTCGCGCCGCGACGCCTCGACATAGAGTTCTTTGATGGAGTCCGGCGCATGGCGCAAGCGGGCGATTACCGCGTGAAAGCCAGCCAGGACCTGATGAGACGACATGAAATTCCTTGTAGAGTGATGGCGCGGTGCAACTGGCGCGGTGCAACCGGCGCTGCGCAGCTGTCGCGTTGCGGCCGAACGCTGCGAACCCGGCGAGTCCACGGCCATGCGCCGCGGCTTCGCCACACGATTTTACCTCTACATCCTAGCGCCTGCGGCCCGCCTTGCGCGCGGGAGCGGCTTTCGCCCCATGTTTGGCGGCGGCCCGGCGCTGCCGCGCGGTCGTACCCTTCAGGGCTTCCGGCTTGGCCGGCGCCGCACGTTTGACCCGCCGGCCGCCGGCGCCCTGTTCGGGTTCGATGGAAGCCTTGAGTTCTTTGAAGCCCGTGCCTTTGACGAGGCGGAATTCTATGCGGCGGGCTTCCAGATCCACCCGGGAAACCTGTACCTGCACCGCATCGGTAAGGCGGTAGCGTATCCCCGTGCGCTCGCCCCTGAGCTCGTTCATGGCTTCGTTGTACTGGAAATAATCCGACCCCAGCTCGGACACATGGACCATGCCTTCCACGAACAAGGTGTCGAGCGTGATGAACAGGCCGAAGCTGGCCACCCCCGTGACCCGGCCGCTGAAGACTTCGCCCACGCGCTCTTTCACGAACCAGCACTTCAGCCAGGCTTCGACGTCGCGCGAGGCATCGTCGGCGCGGCGTTCGCACGCCGAAAGCAGCAGGCCCAGCTTTTCCCATATCGCGTGTTCCCGCTCTTTCTTGGGCAAGGCCGCCACGCCGCTGATATCGGGCAGTTCGGGCACATAACGCTTGCGGTTCAATATGCCCTTGATGACGCGATGGGTGAGCAAATCCGGATAGCGGCGTATGGGCGAGGTGAAGTGCGCGTAGTGCTCGTAGGACAGCCCGAAGTGGCCTACCTGCTCGGGGCTGTAGATGGCCTGTTGCAGGGAACGCAGGCACATCGTCTGTATGATTTCGAAATCGGGCCGGTTGCGCGCCGCTTTGATCAGCCGGGCGTAGTCTTCGGTCGAAGGATCGTCGCCGCCATCCAGCGTCAAGCCCAGGTTGCGCAGATAATCGCGCAAGGCCTGCAATTTCTCCGGCGTCGGACCTTCATGCACCCGGTACAGGCCCACGCGCTTATTGCGCGTCATGAACTCGGCGGCGCAGGTGTTGGCGGCCAGCATGCATTCTTCGATCAGCTTGTGCGCATCGTTGCGCAAGTACGCCTCTATGCGTTCTATCTTGCCCAGGGGATTGCAGACGATGCGGGTCTCGACCGTATCGAAATCGATGGCTCCGCGCTTGACCCGCGCTTCGGCGAATAGCTGATACAGCTCATACAGATGCCGTATGTGCGGCATGACCGGCTGCATGGCCTGCGCGGCGGGCCCGTTCGGCTGCTGCAGCGCCGCCCATACATCCGTGTAAGTGGTGCGCGCATGCGAATGAATGACGGCGTCGTAGAATTGATAGGCTGTGATGCTGCCGGCTTTGGGCCCGCTTGCGGCAATGACCATATCGCAGACCAGCACCAGCCGGTCGACGTCCGGATTCAGGGAGCAAATGCCGTTGGACAGGGCTTCCGGCAGCATGGGAATGACCCGCCGCGGAAAATACACGCTGGTGCCGCGCGCGAGCGCGTCTTCGTCCAGGGCGTCTCCCGGCCGCACATAATGGCTGACATCGGCGATCGCCACCAGCAGTCGCCAGCTCGGGCGCTTGCGCTTATCAGTGCCCAGCTCCACAGGCATGCAAAATACCGCGTCGTCGTAGTCGCGCGCGTCCTCGCCGTCTATGGTGACGAAAGGCACATCGCGCAGATCCACCCGCCCCTTCAATTCCGCCGGCTTGACGGCCGGGGGAATCTTGCCGGCCTGCTTCAGCGCCGCTTCCGAGAATTCGTGCGGGACATCGAACTTGCGCACGGCGATCTCGATCTCCATGCCGGGATCGTCGATTTCGCCCAGCACCTCTACGACGCGGCCCAGCGGCTGCGTATGGCGCGTCGGCTGCTGCACGATTTCCACCGTGACCACCTGGCCATGCTCCGCCGATCCGATGTCCGACGCCGGAATCAGAATGTCGTGCTTGATCCGCTGGTCTTCAGGCACGACGAGGTAGGCGCCCCGCTCTTTCAGGAAGCGCCCCACCAGCTTGTTGGTGCGTCGCTCCAGAACCTCGACGATGACGGCCTCGGGCTTGCCCCGGTATTCGCCGTCGGGCTTGGCGAGCACGCGGTCGCCATGCAGGACTTTGAGCATCTCGCGCGGCGAGAGGAAAAGGTCCGGCCCGCCGTCCTCGCGCAGCAAGAAGCCGAAGCCGTCCCGATGCCCCTGCACCCTGCCGGCGATGAAATCCAGATTATTGTTCAGCAACAACTGCCCTTGCTGATTCCGCAGAATCTGCCCGTCGCGCTCCATCGCCTTCAAGCGCCGCTCGAAACCCGTGGACAAAGGCAGCGAAGCCCCTACCGCCCGCGCCAGCGACTCGGGAGCCAAAGGCATGTCTGAAGAACGCAGGTGCTGCAGTATGGTTTCGCGGCTGGGCACATCCGGATCGAAGTCCGGCGGAAGTTCATGCGCGGATTCTTGGCTGTAGGCAGCCGCTTCCGGCTCGCCCGTGCTGTTTTGGGGATTGCTGCTTTTAGATCGTTTGATCAAAGGTGTTCCATTAACGAGAAATTCAGTTATAATTTGCGCCTTCTTAAAAGTGTAAGCGCAAACACGCATACATGGTAAGCCGCCTCACAAGTTTACCTATATAGACTTATAGTTGCTTGTCTGGTTCACTTGTGGTGGCGAATAACACACGCAGCGCAGGATGCAGGCGCTGAATGGGTGGCCCAAGGGTCCAGGCGCGCCATGTACACGTCAAGCTCGCGCCGTCAGGTCCACGCGATGGCATCCGCGGTTTGAAACGCCGATATTGCAAGGCGGCAAGGCAATACGGTGAAGCCGCGGTGCAAGCATGGTTCGTAAAAGCCGGCTTGACGAAAAGTGCTAGCATACACTTTATGCCCAGGTGGNNTTCGAGTCCTCTCCTGGGCACCATCGCTATCATACAGAACACCCAGCTAAACCCATTGTTTAGCTGGGTTTTTTGTTGGCCTTCGGCAATAACATTCGATATCGATAAAAACCCATCGAACGCTAGCGAGCGAGCGCCTGCAAATATCTGCGCAAGGCGTCCTCCTGCTCTTCGGCCAATGTTCATCGACGCCGGCGCGTCGGGCTGAACGGCCCGAAATTCCACCTCAGGTTCCGCCGCTCCCGCAGCTCCATCAGGCGTTCCGCGGCAGCGTCGCATCTGCTCGCCATGCTCGAATGCCCTCAAGCCCAGTCCTGAATTTTTTATTGACTTCGCTTAAGTCGGTCGATATTATCTATCAAAATTCGATTTTAAGTTATCGATAATCGATAGATATAAATCGATAACAAGATAAGGAGGTAGGAGAAAAATCATGAATAGCGGCTTACAGATTGCGGTCGATATAGGCGGCACATTTACGGATGTCGTCGCCCGCGACGAGGCCGGAGCCTTGAAGTACTTCAAAATTCCCACTACCCGCAGCAATGAAAGCGTGGCGGTGCTCGAGTCAATCGATCGGATCAAGTCGTCGTGGGGCGTGGAGCCCGGCGCCATTACCCGGTTCATGCACGGCACTACCGTGGCGACCAATGCCATTCTGGAGCGCAAAGGCGCCCGCATGGGCTTATTGACCACGCGAGGTTTCAAGGATGTGCTGGCGATCGGCCGCCAGATGCGCCATCGCATGTATGACGTGATTCTCACAGCGGAAACGCCGGAATTCCTGATTCCAGGCCGTCGCCGCAAGGAAGTGATCGAACGCGTCGCCGCGGACGGCACGGTTCTGGTACCGCTGGACGAAGAACAATTGATGCAGGCGGTGGACGAACTGGCGGCCGACGGCGTGCAAGCCATCGCCATTTGCTTTCTGTTCTCCTTTGTGAATAGCGATCATGAACGGCGGGCCCGCGATTTAATCGCGGAGCGCTACCCCGATATCGCGCTGGCAGTCTCGCATTTGGTGGATCCGGCCTTTCGCGAATACGAACGCACCGTAGTCACGTCGTTCGATGGTTATGTAAAACCCATCATCGATCGCTACCTTACGCGATTGGAAGACGGCCTGGCCGCGAAGGGCGTCACGGCTCCGTTCCAAGTCATGCAATCGCGCGGCGGGCTGATGGCGTCGAAGACCGCCCGCGGCAAGGCGGTTCGCCTCTTCCTGTCAGGTCCGGCGGGCGGCGTGATCGGCGCGCGCATCGCGGGCGCCGGCGCGGGCGAGCACGACCTCATTACGGTCGATATCGGCGGCACCAGTTGCGATATCGCCTTGATCAGCGACGGCAAGGCGCTGATCCGTTCGGAAGGCATCATTGACGGATATCCGCTGCGCGTCCCCATGGTCGACGTGAATTCCATCGGCTCCGGCGGCGGCTCCATCGCCTGGGTCGACGCGGCCGGCGGCTTGCGGGTGGGCCCGGAATCCGCCGGCTCCGAGCCCGGGCCTGCCTGCTACGGACGGGGCGGCGCGCGTCCCACCGTCACGGATGCGTCCGTCGTCCTGGGTTATATCGATCCGGCCAATTTTTCGGGCGGCGCTCTCAAGCTCGATCCCGAGCTGGCGCGCAAGGCGGTGGCGGGGCTGGCGGATGTGCTCGGCATGACGGTCGAAGAAGCCGCTTTGGGCATACATCGCATCGTGAACGCCCAGATGGCCGAAGGCATCCGCCTGGTCTCCATCCGTCAAGGGCTGGATCCGCGCCGTTTCGCGCTGATGCCGCTGGGCGGCGGCGGAGCCTTGCACATCACGCCCCTCGCTCGCGATCTTGGCATCACGCGCATCGTCGTGCCGCCGTATCCCGGGGTCCTGGCCGCGGCCGGACTGCTGGCGGCACCGGTCGAACACGAGGCGGCGGCCGCCTATGGCCAGGATGTCGATGCGCTCGACCTGGGCCAGATGCGCGCCGCGCTGGAGCAATTGGACGGGCAATGCGCCGCGCTCATGCGGGCCGAGGACGTGGACCCGGCCACGGCCCGCATCCACCACTACGCGGATGTCTGCTACGTCGGCCAAGGCTATACGCTGGCTGTAGAGCTGGCGAAAGAAGGCGACATCACCGGCCGCATGTACGAGGACTTCATCGAAGCGCATAAACGGGTCTATGGCTACGCCACCCGCGCCCCCGCCCGCATTGTCAATCTGCGCTCCGTGCATCAGGCCGGCGGTAGCGATCACATCGATCGTTCGGAATTCGCCCCCGCGGCGGCTCAGATCCGGCGATCGAGGCGCCAGATCCGGGTGGGCACGGCCAACGGCGTGGTCGAGGCCGACATCTATCAGCGCGAAACGCTGCCGGCCGGGACGGAGTTCCACGGCCCGGCAATCGTCGAGCAAGCCGATACCACGACATTGGTCGAGCCGGGCTGGCATGCGCGGGTCGATGGCAAGGGCAACCTTCTGCTCACCTTTGAGCAAAGCCGTTCAGGCGAGGAGTGATCGAAATGAATGCAGAAAACTCGGCCATGTTGATGCAAGCCTCCGCGGGGCGGCAAAGCGGGCTGGACCCCATCACCGTCGAAGTCGTGCGCCACAAGTTCGAGGGCATTGCCAATGAAATGCAATCGACTTTATTGCGCAGCTCTTTCTCTCCCATCGTGAAAGAAGGGCTGGACGCGTCGGCCAGCCTGTTCATGATTTCCGGCGATACCCTGGCCCAAGCCTGCGCCGTGCCTATCCATCTGGCGACCCTGATCCCTATCGTCAAGACCATGCTCAAGGCCTTCCCGCTGGAAACCATGGAGGAAGGCGATGTGTACATCATGAACGACCCCTATCTGGGGGGCACGCACTTGCCGGATATCGCCATCATCATGCCGATCTTCCATCGCGGCAAGGTCATTGCGATGTCGGCGGCCATGACGCACCACCAGGACGTGGGCGGCATGACGCCGGGTTCGATTCCCACCAACGCGACGGAGATCTATCAAGAAGGCATCCGCATACCGCCGCTCAAGCTGATGGAGGCGGGCCGGCTCAACCAGCCATTGGTCAGCCTGTTGCGGCTCAATGTGCGCATTCCCGATACCTTCATGGGCGATATCAACGCCCAGATCGCCGCGTGCCATATCGGCGCACGCCGCATGGACGAACTCGCGGCGCAGTATGGCGTCGATCAGCTGCATGCCATCGCCGATGAACTGGTCCGCCGTTCGGAACAGCTGACCATTGCAGAGCTGCGGCGTATCCCCAATGGGCAGTATCACTATGTCGATTACTTGGACAACGATGGCATCGAGCTGGACAAGCGCGTGCGCATCGAGGTCTCGATCACCGTTCAGGACGGACGCATCCACATGGACTTCACCGGAACGAGCCCGCAACTCAAGGGGCCGTTCAACTGCGTCGCTTCGGGCGTACAGGCCGCGGCCTATTTTGCATTGCGGGTACTGACCGATCCGGAAATCCCAACCAATGCCGGGTGCTTTCGCCCCGTCACGCTGCATCTGCCGGAAGGCAGCCTCGTCAATCCGGTCGAGCCCGCGCCGGTGGGATCCCGCACAGCGACCATCAAGCGCATCACGGGATGCATTCTGGGAGCGTTCAAGGGAGCCATGCCCGAAAAGGTACCTGCCGATTCGGCGGGCGTGCTGCTGGCCCTGGCTTTCGGCGGGCGCCTGTCCAACGGCAGCCAGTATGTGACGGGCGAGCTGATCGCCGGCGGCAGCGGCGCTTCTCATCGTTGCGATGGCGTCGATGTCGTGGAGACGGATGCTTCGAATTGCATGAATCTGCCCGCCGAAGCGATGGAGATGGAAGCTCCGATACGCGTGAACCGCATGGCGCTGCGCCGGGACTCCGGCGGCGCCGGCCGCTATCGGGGCGGGCTCGGACTGGTGAAGGAGTTCGAATTATTGGGGGACTCGGCCGTCTTCACCCATCGCGGCGAGCGGCATTATTGCCCGGCCGCGGGCTCGCACGGCGGCGGCAGCGGCGCTGTCGAGGAATCGGTGGTCTACCGCGCCACGGGCGAACAGGAAGTCATCAAGTCCAAGGGCGTCATGACGCTGTATCGAGGTGATCGAGTGGTTGTTCAAACGCCAGGAGGCGGAGGCTACGGCCCGCCCGAAGAGCGTGATCGCGCTGCGGTCGAGCGCGACATCGCCGATGGCCGGGTATCGCTCGAGGCGGCGCAAAAGCTGTACGGATATCCATCGCAGTGAGCAGTTTTTTGAAGACGATAACACCATCAAAGGGAGACAAAAATGAAACAGGCATGGACAAGGAAAGTTTTTCGCAGCATATGGCTGGCCGCGACGCTTCTGGCGGCCGGTGTTTCCGCCGCGCATGCGGCGACGCAATGGAAGATGCACATAGTATGGGTGCCGACACGCGTCGAGGCCCAGTACTACCAGCGTTTCGTCGATCTGGTGAACAAGCGGGCCGAGGGCAAGCTCAAGATCACGCTCTACCCCGGAGCATCGCTGGGAGTGAAAGATGTCGATATGCTGCGCATTCTGCCGCGCGGCAATGTCATCCAGGCGGCAGGCCTGTATCCCGGATACATGACCCGCGACGAGCCTCAATATGCGGTCACGCTGCCGCCGGGCGTCGTATCGGAACCGAAGAAGCTCAATGAACTGGCTCCAGTCCTGACCGATATCTACGAAAAGAGCTACGACAAGTGGGGCATCGAGCTGCTGGGCTATGTCGCCCATCCCGTCCGCGATACGCAAGTCATATGCAAAGAACCGGTAAAGTCATTGGACGAACTCAAGGGCAAAAAAGTGCGCGTCTGGGAGAAAGCCCAGGCCGACACCTTCCAGCGCCTTGGCATCGCGGCGCAGATCATCGGGCAGAACGACCTCTATATGGCCTTGCGGACCGGGGTGGTCGATTGCGCCGTGTATCCCATCCATTTCTCGCTGACGGTTTCTTTGCAGGAGGCCGCGCCTTACGCGAGCTATCTTTTCCCCTACGTGCTGCATCCCTTGAACATCATTGCGTCCAAGGAGGCCTACGGCAAACTTACTCCCGAGGTTCAGAAGATACTCGTCGATACCGCCAAGGAAATTCAGGAAGCCTCATTCCAGGCCTACCTGAACGGCGACGTCGACAAGACCTCCGAAGAGCAATGGAAGGCCGCCGGCGGTACGGTATTGGAACCCTTCCCCGCGGCGGACCAGAAAAAATTCGCTGAAGCCGCGCAGGCCGTATGGAAGGCGTCCGTCGAGCAGCTGGGCGGGGTCGCCGCCGAGAATTACAAGGCCGTCAACGCCATAGTCGGAAACTGAAGAGCATCCGCATCGCGGCAACAGGAAGGAGACAGCCATGGTTCGAATACTGGCGCGAGCGTGCCGGCTGCTGGTCATGCTCGCAACGATCAGCGGTATCGCACTCACCATTTTCGTAGCATTGTCGGCCATCATGCGCTATGCGCTGGGCGAGCCCTTTTCCTTCACGGAAGAACTCGTGGGCCTGCTGTTCTCCGCCCTGGTCTTTCTCGCGCTGCCTTATGTGACGGTGTATCGCCGCCACATATGCATCACGCTTCTTACAGGGCTTTTCTCGCCCGCGTGGCGCCGCATCGCCGACATGGCGGCCGATCTGTTCATTGCGCTATACAGCGTCTGGTTCGGCTATTACGCCTATCAGTTCGCGGCATTCTCGTTTGACCTGGGCTCGCGCTCCGACCTGGCCGGCATCACGCTGTGGCCTTGGATGGGTCTGATGGCGGCCGCCTCGGCGCTCATGGCCATCGCCTCGGTAGTGCTTGCCTTCCGCGGCTCGCCCCCTCCAGAGCCGCAAGTCGCGGCAGCACTGACGGACGAATACTGACATGGTGTGGTCGATACTTATCGGGGGGCTGGTTCTCATCGCCCTCACAGGCATGCCGGTCGGCATCGGTCTGGGCCTGATCGGGCTGACCATCCTGCGTTTCGTGGTCGGCGACGGCGAAAGCCTTGCCATCACGTCGGTGTGGGGCGTCTTGAGCGACTTCACATTGGCCGCCATACCCCTGTTCATCTTCATGGGCGAGATCCTGCTGGTAAGCGGAGTCTCATCGAGAATCTACAGCGCCCTGGCGCCCTTCTTCCGGCGCGTGCCCGGCGGCCTGCTGCACAGCAATATTGCGGTCTGCACCGTTTTCGGCGCCGTAAGCGGAGCGAGCACCTCGACCGCCGCCGCGGTGGGCTCGGTGGCCTACCCTGAACTGCGCGATCGGGGCTACGACAAGCCGCTGGTGGTGGCCACCCTGGCCGCCGGCGGCACCTTGGGCCTATTGATTCCTCCCAGCCTCTCGCTGTTGCTGTATGGCGTGACCCAGGGCGTTTCCATCGGCCGTCTCTTTCTAGCCGGCGTGATGCCAGGTCTTTTCCTGGCGTCCCTGTTCATGATTCTGATTTACTTCAAATGCCGGCGCGCCCCTGAACTGACGGGCAAGCAATTGCCCGAGACGCCGTGGGCGGCGCGCCTTATCGGCTTGTTGAAAATCTGGCCGATCGCCTTCATTGCATTCGCCGTCCTGGGCACCCTGTACATGGGCTGGGCAACGCCCACCGAAGCGGCGGCGCTCGGCGTGCTGGCTTCCATCGCCACCGGCTTTGCATGGGGGCAGCTCGATCTGCGCAAGCTCTTCGGCGCCTTCCTGACGGCAACCCGGGTATTCGGGTCCATCGCGACCGTGATGATAGGCGCCCTGATCCTGTCCCAGTCGCTCACCATCCTGGGCATTCCCCAGCAGTTGGTGGGAACCATGGCGGACATGGGGCTGGGCCGGTACCAGGTGCTCATCGCAGTCGTGCTCCTCTACCTGATCCTGGGGTGTTTTTTCGATGGGATTTCGCTGCTGCTGATGACGGTGCCCATCATGTTCCCCGTCATGATGGCGGCGGGCTTCGACCCGGTCTGGACGGGGGTCATTATCACCATCCTGATCGAGATCGGCATGCTGACTCCTCCGGTGGGTATGAATCTATTTGTTCTGACTGCAATCACCAACGGCCAGGTCGGACTCGGCGGCGCCGCCCTTGCCGCCATACCGTTCTGGATCATGATGCTGGTGGCGATTGCGGTCTTCACTTGGGCGCCCTCTATCGTGCTGTGGCTGCCGGAACTCGTCATGGGAGTCAATTGAACATGTCTTTTCCCGATGCCTCGTCATCCTTCTGGAATGCCATTTCGCCGCCGGCGCCCAAGCTTGAAAGGCTGCAACGCGATATGCAAGCGGACTGCGTCGTTGTCGGCGCGGGCTTCACCGGCTTGAACGCCGCATGGCATTTGATGAGGCGCGGCCTTCAGGTTTGCGTGCTCGAGGCCCACGAGCCCGGATGGGGCGCCAGCGGACGCAATGGCGGGATGGCCGTCCTGCGCTACAAGTATGGCTGGTCGGCGCTCGCGCGCAAGTTCGGCAACGAGGCGACCCTGCTGTTGTACAAACTGGTACAGGAAGCCGTGAACGGCATTGAGTCCAATGTCCAAGAGCTCGGGATCGACGGGGGGTTCAAGCGCTGCGGTCATATCACCGCCGCCCATACCTCGGCCGATTTCCAGGCCTTGCGGGACGATATCGATTGGTTGGCCGCGACGGCCGGCGACCGTGTTCCGCGCTTGCTGTCCCGGTCCGAGGCGGCCGAGGCGATCGGCACTTCCGTATACAGGGGCGGCTATCTCGACAGCCGGGCCGGCGGCGTCAACCCGCTCGGCTATGCCCGCGAGCTGGCCTCCGCGCTGTCGGCTCGCGGCCTGGCGATGTTCTCATCGACGCCGGTTGTGAAGGTGGAAAGCGGCGAGGGCCGATATCGCGTGCATACGGAAGGCGGCAGCGTGACCGCCCGCCACCTGGTGATCGCGACCAACGCCTATACAGGCATGCGGGATCTGCCCGGCGGCCTGGCGCGCCGCATCATCCCTGTAACCAGCTCGGTCATTGCGACGCGACCGGTGCCCGAGGACGTCTATTCCAGCATATTGCCGGGCGGCGAGCTGGTCACCGACACCCGTCATCTAGTGAATTACTTCCGTCGCATTCCTGGCAACCGCATCCTGTTCGGAGGGCGCGGTTCACTGAGTGGGTTGGAGAAAGACGAGATATACGCCGGGCTGTTCAAGCAACTGTGCGCGACGTTTCCCGCCCTCGATAGCGTATCCGTGGAGTTCCGGTGGTCGGGGCGGGTGGCCGTGACCCTGGACGATTTCCCCCACGTAGGCAGTTGGGCCAGCGACGGATACTTCGCCATGGGATATGGCGGCCGCGGCGTTGCATTGACTCATGTGCTGGGGCGGGCATTGGCGGATATGGTGGTCGGCGCCAAGGCGGACATGGGCCCCATGGGGAAGCCGCTCAACGACGTACCGCTGCATGCCTGGCGCCTGCCGGCCATGAACGTCGTTGCGTCGTATTATCGGCTGCGCGACCTCTTGAGTATTTGAACCGATATTCATGCACAGGCGACCGATCAAGCAGGCCATCGTCCAACTGGGTCTTACGTCGGTCTATCTGTTTATTGTCATCGTTTCGTGGGGAACGAACTATCCTTTGATGAAGCTCGCCTTGCGGGACATGACGCCGCTGACCTTCTCCGCCGTCAGACTGTTCGGCGGAGCGGGAGTAGTGGCCATCCTATTATTGGCGGCAAGGGCGCCGCGTCTGCTGCCGCCCCCCGATGAGCGCGCCAGGCTGGCGGGCATCAGTATTCTGCAGTACGTGAGCGTGCTGGGCCTTGCCAGCGTTTCATTGCAGTTCCTGCCCGCGGGGCGGACCGTGACGATAATCTACAGCATGCCGCTTTGGGCCGCCATTTTCGACGTGCTCATTTTGCGGGCGCGGCTGAGCTGGGTGCAGTATATGGGGATATTGGTCAGCATCGGCGGGATGCTTCTGTTTTTGGATCCCACGGTCATCGACTGGGATGAGCCGCGTGCGGCGCTTGGGGTCGGCATGACGCTTACGGCTGCGATGTGCTGGGGCCTCGGGGCCGTGCTTTATCGAAAATGGGTGTGGACGGCGTCATTGCTCAGCCAGACATTATGGCAGCTGCTGGCTGCGGGCTGCGTGCTCGCCGTTGCCGCGATATGCATGGAGTTTCCCGCATCGCCGCGATTCACCACCACTCTTATATTTATAATGCTCTGGAATTGGGTGGTGCCGACAGCCGTTGCCGTATGGGCATGGACAAAGATTCTCAGCTATATACCAAGCTCGATCGCGGGCCAATTTCTGATGACGACGCCGTTTGTCGGAATCGCGTTCAGCGCGTGGATCTTCAACGAAGATCTGCCCGCGGTCTTCGCCGCAAGCGCGGGCTTGATCACGCTTGGTAGTGTGCTGACGCTGATCCGGCGTCCGGCATCCCCACCCGCCGATTCCTCTTTTCACCTGAAAAACAACCATGATCTCCCCCGCTGAACTCGACAAACGGCTCAGTTCGCCCCTTTTCAACCTATCGCTGATGAAGGGTATCGAGGTGCTGACCGCTTTCGGTTCCCAGAATCCGGACATGAATCTGCCCGAGATCGCCGCAGCCACCGGCCTGAGCAGAAGCGCGGCACAGCGCTTCGCATTCACGCTGGAGACGATGGGCTATCTGCGCAAGGACCCGCGCAGCAAACGCTATTCGCTCACGCCCAAGACGGTCGAATTCGGCTATCGCTATCTGCTTGTGAATCCGCTCATCGAGCGGGCCAACCCCTTTTTGCTGGAGCTCAACCGCACGACTGGTGAAACCGTAAACATGTCGGAACCCGACGGAACCGACATGGTGTATATCGCCCGCTTCGCCACCCATTTGCATGCCACTGTCCATATGCCGGTGGGGCGTAGGCTGCCCATGTATTGCACCGCCTCCGGCCGGGCTTTTCTTTCCTTGCTTCCGCCGGACCATGCCCGCGAGCTCCTGGAATCAGCGCCGCGGCCCCGTCTGACGCCCACCACCATCACAGGCATCGGCGAACTCATGGACCTGGTAGACGCGGCACGTGAAAATGGGTACGCATATGCCTGCGCGGAATTCTACCGGGGCGATCTCAATATCGCCGTTCCCATCACCGACGCCCACGGCAATCCGATAGCCGCCATCAACATCTCGGCGCCCGCCTCTCGCTGGACCATGGACCGCCTGCGCGCCGAGCTGGTTCCGCATCTCCTGGGAACCGGCCGCCAAGTATCCACCGGCGAGCCGCCGGTCGCCGAATTGGAGCCGTTCCGTAAAGGATACGGCATGGCTCCCGGCTATCCGTAAGCCGGCCGTTTCGTTCAGGGGGGCTGAAGGCGGCCTGCGCCGGCATCCCCGCATTGCCCGAAGCCGTTTCAATGCCCGGACGACATCCTTGGGGCGCGTCCGGGCTCCGGGTATCTCATCAATGTTCAGACGGATGTCATGCACGCGCTCAACACCCGACGATATCGTGGCCGCTATCGACTTCTTGTTTCACGGTTTCTAAGCATCGCTCGTTTGTCCCCTAGCGTCGACGGCATCGTGCTAAAAAGCAAAACGCCAACCCCGAAAGGTTGGCGTAAGTGCTTGATATCCTTGGTGGCGCATCCCTGATTCGNNTGAGCTAATGCGCCAAAGCACGAAACTTTAACATAATTTTTTTTGTTTGTGTAGGCGCCCCTGTGCGTGCTACAAAACAAGGAGCTGCGCGCCAGCAGCCGTACAGCATTGGGGTGGGCGAGGCAGTTCCTGTGCGTGCTCAA
>DJWC01000016.1:6029-6655 GCA_002441445.1 Pusillimonas sp. UBA6240 | reverse complement strand
TGTAGTGGCGCTTGACGGCGGCTGCATGCTTGCGCTTACGCTCGGCCGTGGGCTTTTCGTAAAATTCGCGCGACCGCAGTTCGGTCAAGAGGCCGATTTTCTCGATGGTGCGTTTAAAGCGGCGAAGAGCGGCTTCAAACGGCTCGTTTTCTTNNTCAGACGAACGATAGGCATGTATTCCTGAGCCTTGAAGGTGGGTGGTTAAAAGCTGATGTGCTAACGACAACCTGAAAGTTTAGCATGAAACAGCCCGAAATGCCCAAGACATCTTGACGGGCGTGTTGTTCGGCGCCCGCTGCGCGCGCCTGCCGCCCGCAACCGCCGGCCGCGCTCAGCTGCGCACGCCCTTGCGCATCCAGGCCTCCAGTTGGTGCGGGCGCAAGCTGTCGTAGTCTTCGAACGGCTGGTGTATCCAGGGATTGGTGGGCAGTTTTTCGACGAAATAGTCGGGCGTTACCTGCGAATGCCCCTTCCACCACAGNNTGATCGCGGACCCTGCTGAAAGTGGTGCCGGTATCGACCATGTCGTCCACCAGCAACACCTTGCCATCCAGGGTTCCGCGGGTGATGGTAATGAACTGGGCTATGTCGAGCTGCCCGCGCTGCGTGCCGGCGGCCTCGCGGTA
>DJWC01000016.1:4406-6008 GCA_002441445.1 Pusillimonas sp. UBA6240 | reverse complement strand
GCGACAGCACGTCGCCCACCCGCACTCCGCCGCGCGCAAGACAAACGATTTTGTCGAATTGCCAGCCGGATTCGTGGACATTCAGCGCCAGCCGTTCGATGAGGCCATGGTATTGGTCCCAGCCGACCCAAAGGTCCCGATCCGTGTTTGGTGGCAAATTCATACTCAGTCCCGTATCCGCGTTTTCAAAAAAAGGCAGTAATGATAAACCCGTACGAGGCTGAAGAAAAGTCGGGGGCGGCTAACCGGGGACGCCCAGCCGCGGGCGGCCAGCCATGGTGAGCTATGGGCGGGCCGCCGCAAGCGGCCGGCTGCCCGCGCCTGTGCAACCCGCCCTGCGGCACGCCACGGGCGGCTGGCTGCGGCCGTGGCGGGCGGCTAGCTGCGGGCGCCCAGCTGCGGGCGGTCAGCCTGTGAAAGGATGGCGCAGCACGATGGTTTCGAGGCGGTCCGGGCCGGTGGACACCATATCGATGGGCACATCGCAGACCTCGGCGATGCGCTCCAGATAGCGGCGCGCGTTGACCGGCAGCTTGTCGTATTCGGTAATGCCCACGGTGGATTCGGTCCAGCCGGCCATTTCCTCCAGCACGGGCTCGGCTTCCGCGGCCGCATGGGCGCCATAGGGCAGCACATCGAGGAATTCACCCTTGTAGCGGTAGCCCACGCCGATCTTGATCTGTTCGACGCCGTCCAATACGTCCAGCTTGGTGATGCACAGGCCGGAAATGCCGTTGATCATGACGGAGCGCTTCATGGCGGCGGCGTCGAACCAGCCGCAGCGGCGCGGGCGCCCGGTGACGGAACCGAATTCCTTGCCCACCGTGGCGAGCCGCACCCCGGTGTCGTCCAGCAGCTCCGTGGGGAACGGGCCCGAGCCCACGCGCGTGGTGTAGGCCTTGGCGATGCCCAGCACATAATTCAAGGCCTGGGGTCCGATGCCCGCGCCGGCCGATGCCGCGCCGGCCACGCAATTGCTGCTGGTGACGAAGGGATAGGTGCCGTGGTCGANNCGATGTCCAGCAGCGCGCCCTGCGCCCCTTCGAACAAAAGCTTGTGGCCGGCCTTGCGGGCGATGTGCAGGCTGTTGGATACGTCGGCGACCATGGGCTCGATGGCGGGCGCCAGCGCCATGGCCTGATCGCGCACCTCGTCCGCGGAGACCGCCTTGCCGTTCAGGTACTGCGTGAGCACGAAATTGTGATAGTCGAGGGTTTCCGCCAGCTTTTCGTCGAAGATGGCGGGATCGTACAAGTCTTGCACGCGCAGCGCCCGGCGGCCGATCTTGTCTTCGTAGGCCGGGCCTACGCCGCGGCCGGTGGTGCCGATCTTGCCCTCGCCCTTACGCGCCTCGCGGGCCTGATCGATGGCTATGTGATAAGGCAGGATCAGCGGGCAGGCGGGGGATATCTGCAGGCGCGGGCGCACGTCCAGGCCGGCCTCTTCGAGTTCGCCGATTTCCTTCAGCAGGGCCTCCGGCGACAGCACCACGCCATTGCCGATATAGCAGGTGACATGGGCATGCATGATGCCGGACGGTATCAGGCGAAGTATGGTTTTCTTGCCGTTGATCCACAGGGTATGGCCGGCGTTGTGGCCGCC
>DJWC01000016.1:0-4374 GCA_002441445.1 Pusillimonas sp. UBA6240 | reverse complement strand
AATATTCTTGCTCATGTTACGTATCAACCAAAAAATTTCGGCCAACAGCTACCAAGGCCAAAGCAGATTTAATCTATGCGACACGACGGTCCGGCCGAGCCGGCGTCAGCCTGTCGCCCTTACTTTCCATACCTCGCCGTCCAGGATCAATTCCCGGTCGACGGTGAATTCGTCCAGGCTGTTATGCTGGCCGGGCAGCATCTGCACCACGATTTCGCCCTGCGCGCGCAACTTGCGCAGGGCCTGAACCAGTGCGGCGTCGGTACCCCATGGCGCCCGTATGGCCTTGGCCACGGGCGCCGGCGGCAAGCCCGACGACAGCTTGCGCAAGTCGAGGCTGAAGCCGGTGGCGGGCCGGGATCGGCCGAAAGCCCGGCCCACCCCGTCATAGCGCCCGCCGCGCACCAGGGCGTCGTGCCAGCCCTGGGCGTAGATGGAAAATACCACGCCGGAATGGTAGCCGTAGCCGCTGCCGACGTCGGCCAGATCGACGCTGAATTCATGGCCGGGCAGGGCCTGCACCAGGGTTTCGAGATCGCCCAGCGCGGACTGCACCGCCGGCAAGGGCGGCAGCGCCTTGCGGGCGCGTTCTATGACTTCTGTGCCGCCATACAGCGTGACCAGGGCCAGCAACGCGTCGATGCCGGCTGCGGACACGCCGGAAACGCCGGCCCCCAAGGCTTTGAGCCCGGGAACGTCCTTGGTGCTGAGCAGGCCGAAAATATCGGCGGCGCGCTCGGACAGAGCCGGATCGGCGTCCACGATGGCGCGCGGCACCGCCGGATGATTGAGATCCACGCGCGCCTGCGACACCCCCGCCCGCCTGACGCTTTCCAGCGCCAGTTCGATGATTTCGATATCGGCCTCGAAGCCGGCATGGCCGAAGATTTCAGCCCCTATCTGCAGCAGTTCGCGATCCGACAGCAGGCCGGCCGGCTTGGCATGCAGCACCGAACCGCAATAGCACAGCCGGGTGACCCCTTCCCGGTTCAGCAGGTGCGCATCGATGCGCGACACCTGGGGCGTCATGTCGGCGCGCACGCCCAATGTACGCCCCGACAACTGATCGACCAGCTTGCAGGTGCGCAGGCTGAGTTCGCCGCTGTTGCCCGACAGCAATGAATCCAGATACTCCACCAAGGGCGGCGCGACCAGCTCGTAGCCATAGGTGCGATACAGGTCCAGCAGGTTGCGGCGCAGTTCTTCGATGCGCCGCGCTTCGGCGGGAAGAATATCGGCCAGGCTTTCCGGCAATAACCAATTGGACATCATGCGGCCCTGCTAGGAATCATGGAGACAACCAAACAAAAAGCGACCTGGGGCGTAAGCCCGCCAAGTCGCTTGCGGTAAAGATAATCGAAACTTACGCGTTAGTATAAACGATAGAATCGAATAAGTGAAACAAGCCGTGTCTCGTTTAGGGGACGGGCGCCGCGCGGGACGGGCCGGCGCGGCGCGGGCCACCTCAAGGGGTGGCCGGCGCCGGCTGCGCGCCCTCGGCGGCGTTCCAGAACTTGAAGAATTCGGACTTGGGGCTGAGCACGATGGCGTCGCCCGAGCCCGAGAACGCCGCCTTGTAGCCTTCCAGGCTCTTGTACAGGCTGTAGAACTCCGGGTTCTTGCCGTACGCGCCGGCGTAGATGGACGCCGCCTTGCCATCGCCTTCGCCCTTGATCTGCTGCGCCTGGGCGTAAGCCTTGGCCAGCAGTTCCTGGCGTTCGCGGTCGGCCTGCGCGCGGATGCGTTCGCTGTCGGCCGCGCCGGTGGCCCGCAGGCGGTTGGCTTCCTGCTTGCGCTCGGCCTCCATGCGGCGATAGACCGATTCGGAGATCTCCGGCGCGAAATCGATGCGGCGCAGACGCACGTCCACCACCTGCACGCCCAGCGGTTTGGCGCGCGCCTCGACGTTGTTCAGCACTTCGCGCATGATGGTGTCGCGCTCGTTGGAAACCACTTCCTTGACGGTGCGTATATTGACCGAGGCGTTCAAGGCATCGCGTATCTGCGCCTGCAGGCGCTCGACCGCCGCGCGGTCGTTGGCGCCGAAGGTTACATAGAACAAGCGCGGATCGGAAATGCGCCACTTCACGAAAGAGTCGATCAGCAGGTTTTTCTTTTCTGCCGTCTGGATGCGTTCGGGGTCGTTGGTTTCGATGGTCTGCAGGCGCTTGTCCAGGCGCACCACGGTTTCGAACGGCGGCGGGAACTTGAAATAAAGGCCGGGCTCGACGATGGTTTCGCGCACTTCGCCCAGCGCGAAAACCAGGGCGGAATCGCGCTCGCGCACGATGAACACGCAAGAAGACAGTATTGCCAGGACGATGACCAGGCCGACTAAAACTGGAAAGAAACGTTGCATCATGGCCTCTTATCGGGAATACGGATTCGCCAGCATGGTCCTGCCTGCCGCCGTGCTGGAGTCGGGCTGACGGGTGTTCGCCGGACGCGAGGCGGGCGCCGTCTTGGACGGCTGCGTCGCGGCGCCCGCCGCCGCCGACGCGGTGCTTTCGACCGACGAGCTGAACGTGGAGCGGTCCGCCGCCGCATCGCGCATGATCTTGTCCAAAGGCAGATACAGCATATTGTTGCTGGCCTGCGCATCGATCATGATCTTGCTGCTTTTTTGCAGGATTTCCTGCATGGTGGACAAATACATGCGTTCGCGCGTGATTTGCGGCGCCCTGGCGAATTCCGCCTCGACGCTCGCGAACCGGGCCGTATCGCCCTGCGCATCGCCGATGACGGTGGCGCGGTAGCCTTCCGCTTCCTGGATCATGCGCGCGACCTGGCCCTGGGCCTCGGGCAGCACCTTGTTGGCGTAGGCGTTCCCTTCGTTGATCTGGCGTTCGCGGTCCTGGCCCGCCTTGACGGCATCGTCGAAGGCCGCCTGCACCTGCTCGGGCGGCTGCACGTTCTGGATGGCCACGGTGCTGATCTGTATGCCGGTTTGGTAGCGGTCCAGTATGCTTTGAGCGAGCTTCTGCACCTCGGCCGCCACTTCGGTACGGCCGGAATACAGCACGAAGTCCATGGGCTTCTTGCCGACGATTTCCCGCATGGCGGTCTCGGAAGCCTGGCGCACGGATTCGTCCGGCTGGCTGGTCTTGAACAGGTAGTCGGGCGCTCCGGTGGGGATCAGGCGGTATTGCACGACGAATTGCAGGTCGACGATGTTTTCGTCGGTGGTCAGCATCAGCGATTCGGGCAGCACTTTATTGCGCGCTGTGCCCCGGAAGCCGACTTCGAACGTACGCAATTGCGAAATATTGACCGTTTGATGGTTCTCTATGGGATAAGGCATGCGCCATTGCAGGCCGGGCGGCAGGGTCTTGGTGTATTTGCCGAATTTGGTGACCACGGCCACCTGCCCTTCCTGGACGATCAAAAAACCGCTGGCCAGCCACAGGCCGATGGCGATGGCAATGACGACGCCGACCATCTTGGGCGAACCCTTGGGAAGCTGCAGCCCGCCACCGCCGCCGGGGCCATCGCCACCGCCGTAGCGGTTGCCGCCGCGCCGCTGCTTGCGCCCGAACAGCGAGCTCAGGCGGTTGTTGAAGTCGCGCCACACCTCGTCCAGATCCGGCGGGCCGTCGCCTTTGCCGGGCCGGCGCGGCGGTTCGGAACCGCCATTATTGTTGCCGCGCCCCCAGCCCGGATCGTTCAGATTAAAGATTTTCGATATTAAACGCATTGTTTCCCGCGATTTGACCAGATTCGACAATTGCCCCACGCAAACCATCTAAACCCAAGCGCTCTCGAGCGCTTACAAAAACTCGTGCAATCGTACCATGTTCATTGCGCTCGACCCGTGGTAGATAGCCGGCCTCGTCGATTTTGTTATAGACCAATATCCGCGGTATGGCATCGGCTCCGATGTCGGCGAGCACCTTGTCGACTTCGGCGATTTGTTCGTCGCGCTGCGGGCTGGCCGCATCGACCACGTGCAGCAGCAAATCGGCCTGCACGGTTTCTTCCAGCGTGGCGCGGAACGCGGCGATGAGCGTGGGCGGCAGGTCGCGGATGAAGCCCACGGTATCCGACACCACCACCTGACCCGCCCCTTCTATCCATACCCTGCGGGTGGTGGTGTCCAGGGTGGCGAAAAGCTGGTCCGCGGCGTAGGCGTCGGCCCGCGTCAGGGCGTTGAACAGCGTGGACTTGCCCGCGTTGGTATAGCCGACCAGAGATACCGACAAGGTGGAACCCCGCGACCGCGAACGGCGCTGCGTGGTGCGCTGGCGCTGCACCCGCGCCAGGCGCTCGCGCAGCAGGCGCACTTTGGCGCCTATCATGCGGCGGTCCATTTCCAGCTGCGATTCACCCGGCCCGCGCATGCCTATTCCGCCCCGCTGGCGTTCCAGGTGGGTCCAC
>DJWC01000002.1 GCA_002441445.1 Pusillimonas sp. UBA6240 | reverse complement strand
ATTTCGCAGGACACCAGCGCCTACGGCGTGGATGTCAAATTCCGCAGCGGCTTCTGGAATGGCCGGCCCATCAAGACCCATATGACCCAGCTCTGCGCGGCCTTGTCGCGCTTCGGCGTCTGGGTCCGGCTGCATTACGTCTACCCCTATCCCCACGTGGATGAAGTCATTCCGCTGATGGCCGAAGGCAAGATCCTGCCCTACCTGGACATCCCCTTCCAGCATGCGAGCCCCAGGATACTCAAGGCCATGAAGCGGCCCGCGTTCGAGGACCGCACGCTGGCGCGCATCCAGAACTGGCGCGCCGCCTGTCCGGACTTGACCCTGCGTTCCACCTTCATCGTCGGCTTCCCGGGCGAGACCGAAGAAGATTTCCAATACCTGCTGGACTGGATGACCGAAGCGCAGCTCGATCGCGTCGGCTGTTTCCAGTATTCGCCGGTGGAAGGCGCGCGCGCCAACGCGCTGCCCGGCCACGTGCCCGACGAGGTCAAGCAGGAGCGCTGGAACCGCTTCATGGAGCACCAGCAAGCCATCTCCAGCGCCCGCCTGGCGCAAAAAATAGGCCGCGAGATCGATGTCCTGATCGACGAAATCGACGAGGACGGCCCCATAGGGCGATCCAGCGCCGACGCCCCCGAGATCGACGGCAGCGTGTTCGTCAACACCGACAAGACGCTCAAGCCCGGCGACCTGGTGCGCGTGCGCATCACGGATTCGGATGAATACGACTTGTATGGGGATGCGATTCAGGCGTAATCAGGGCATATCCAGCAGCATGTCGCGGGTGAAGTTCTCGGCGATATCGCTGACCCGCGTGCTGCATTCTTTTGTAAGGGCGATGTCGCCCGAGGCGATGGCGCGCGACAGCGCGGCATGTGCGTGCCCTACTTCATCCAGATTGTTGAATCTTCTGTGATAGATGAAATAGAAGCGTTGCGAAAACGTATGCAAAGGCCTCAAGGCCCGCGCCGCATAAGGGTTGCGCGCGAACTCCGCCACCATCCGTTTGGTTTCGAAATGAAACTTCAAGTAGTCGAATACGTCTCCCCTGTGGCCGGCGTTCTCGATGGAATCCGCGACATCCCTCAGGTATTGCCGCTCGCGTTCCAACGCATACTTTGCCGCGCGTATCGACACCACCTCTTCGAGCGCCCGGCGAGTCTCGACTACACACAGCTGATTTTGGATGGACGTGGTCGAAATCATGATGCCGGCCCGTTTCAGGACCGTCACCAATTGATCGGACGCCATGCGCTGCAGCGCTTCCCGCACCGGCGTCCGTCCGATGGCGACAAGCTCCGCCAATTCGCTTTCCTTCCAGATAGACCCGGGAGCCAGTTCCAGCGTAACGAACCGCCTTTCGAGCTCGCGATGCGCAATGTCTACCAAAGACTCTTTTCTTGCTTCTTTATCTTTAGCCATTTAGCAAAAACCGCGACTTGCCTGGATCAGACATTGTCATAATGATGGGCATAAGCAATATTACCATTTAACCCCTTGTTATAGAGGGGCTTTATGGCGCCTTGCCCGGCGCCGCGCTCATTGTTCTCGCGGTGTTCCGATTGAAGCCATGGAACGCCGCAACTGCTGCCGTAGCGCGCTGCTTTGCAAGATTGCACACGTGTGCGAACTATGCTGTAATGGCTCTCGTCAAACCCGGCCGCTATTTTTCCACAACAAGGATGCCAACATGCGCGCAAACACCGCGATCACAGCTGTTACCGCCCGTCAAATATTGGACTCACGTGGCCGCCCCACAGTTGAAGTCGACGTCGAACTGGCTGATGGCAGCCGCGGCCGGGCGGCGGTCCCTTCGGGTGCATCGACGGGTTCGTATGAAGCCCATGAACTGCGCGATGGCGATCCCCAGCGTTACGGAGGATTGGGTGTGCTGAAAGCGGTCGCCAATGTCAACACATGCATCGCGGCGGCCATCACGGGCCGGGATGCCATGGACCAACGCGCTCTGGACGACCGTCTGCGCGAGCTCGATGGAACGGAGCGGCTGGAAAAGCTCGGGGCCAATGGCATTCTCGGCGTATCCATCGCCAACTGCCGCGCGGCGGCCGCCGCCTTGAAACAGCCGCTGCATGGGCGGATCGCCCATCTGGCCGGGAATCCCGAGCCTTTAATGCCCTTGCCCATGGTCAATATTCTAAGCGGCGGGCTGCACGCCGGCCGCGGCATGGATGTGCAGGATTTTCTGGCGATTCCCGCGCGTGCAACATCTATCGAAGAGGCCATACATACCATTTCGCTGGTGCGCGACGCCGCCACCCAGGTATGCCGTTCGCGCGGCCTTCCCACCCTGCTTGCCGATGAAGGCGGATTGAGCCCCGGATGTCCCACCGGCAAGGACGCCCTGCAGCTCATGTGCGCGTGCATCGAAGCAGCCGGCATGACGCCAGGGCGCGATGTATTGATTGCCATAGATGTCGCCGCTACGTCTTTGAAGGATGCCGATGGCGGGTACCGCCTGGCGCGTGAAGGCAAGACTCTCTCGTCCAGCGAGATGATATCGATGATGCGCGATTGGGTGGACGACTATCCCGTCGTATCGATAGAAGACGGGCTGGACGAAGAGGACTGGGCGGGATGGCGAGAATTGACGTCCCAGCTCGGCGCCAAGGTTCAGCTCGTCGGCGATGACTTGTTCACGACCAACCCTCGACGCCTTGGAAAAGGCATAGACGGCAAGGCCGCCAACGGCGTCCTGGTGAAAGTGAACCAGAACGGCACCCTGTCGGGCACGCTGGACGTCATCGCTCTCGCCCGGGCCAATGGCTACTCCGCCATCATTTCCGCCCGCTCCGGAGAAACCGAAGATCCCTTCATCGCGGACTTGGCGGTGGGCACAGCGGCCGGCCAGATCAAGATCGGCTCGCTGCGCACCTCCAGCACCGTGAGCAAGTACAACCAGCTGCTGCGCATCGAAGCGGCCAGCAAGGCCCGTTATGCCGGCGTCCACGTCCTTGCGGCCCAACGATGATCATGTCCATGCAAGCGCAACCCGACGCTCGACTCCTGGAGTTCCTGTATGCCCATGACCTGGCCGCGCGGGACGACGCCTCCATGCGCTGGACACCCTTGGCGGGCGGCGTTTCTTCCGATATCTGGCGCGTCGATGCCGGCAACCGGACATTCTGCGTCAAATGTGCTTTGCCCAAGCTGAAAGTGGCGCGCGATTGGCACGCACCCACGTCGCGCAACGCCTATGAGTGGGCCTGGATCAATTTCGCCTTCGAACAGGCGCCGCGGGCCGTTCCCCGGCCCTTGGCGCACGATGCGGAGCTAGGCGCGTTCGCCATGGAATTCTTGCCTGGCGAGACCTATCCAGTATGGAAATCCCAGCTCCTGGCCGGCGTGGCGGACGTGGCCACCGCGCAGAGCGTGGCCAAGCTTCTGGGCCTGCTGCACGCGGCTTCGACCCGGGATCCCTCCATTCCCGGCAAGTTCAAAACTGACGATATTTTCTACTCGATACGCCTGGAGCCATACCTGGTCGCCACGGCGGACGCCCATCCCGACCTGGCAGCCGAACTGCATGCCATGGCCCGCGACACCCTGGACACACACCGGGCGCTGGCGCATGGCGATGTCAGCCCCAAGAATATTCTCGTGGGACCCGACTCGCCCGTATTTCTGGATGCCGAATGCGCCTGGTTCGGCGACCCCGCGTTCGACGCCGCCTTCTGCCTAAACCATTTCCTGCTCAAATCCCTGTACCGGCCGCCCTGCGCCCCCGCGCTTCTGCAGTGCTTCAATGCCTTTGCCGATGTCTATCTTTCCCAGGTCAGCTGGGAACCGCCCCGCGAACTGGAGCGCCGGGCGGCGCGCTTGCTGCCAGCTCTGTTCCTGGCGCGCATAGACGGGAAGTCTCCCGTGGAATACATCACCCAAGAAAGCGATAAAGAGCAAGTCCGCAGAATTGCGCGGCCCATGATCGCCCGGCCGCCGGGCAGCCTGCGTGAAATCTCCTCCGCTTGGCGCGAGGCGTTGAGGCATGCACGGGCGCCATAGTTTTGATGACTGATCTTCGATGTACAGCCCGCGCATGAAAAACATCACCATCAAGGATATCGCCGCCCATCTGGGCATCAGCCACCCCACGGTATCGCGCGCATTGCGGGATCATCCCTCCATTCGGATGGAAACGCGCGAGCAAGTCAAACAAGCGGCGAGAAAGCTCGGCTATATCCCGCATTCGGGAGCCCGCATGTTGCGCCGCACGCACAGCGACCTGATAGGCGTGATTTTTCCCGATGTGCAAAACGACTTTTTCAGCAAGACGATGTCGACGCTCGCTTCAGCCTTTCTTCAGCACGGATTCAAGCTGGTTCTGGCCACCTCGGAAGACCAGCCCGCCGTGGAGCTGGAGCATATACGCAGCCTGCGCGAGGCGCGCGTGGCCGGCGTCATCATCGCCCCAACGGCAAACTTGCACAAGGAAGCGATCGAGCTTTTGAGCGCGATTCCCACCGTGCAGCTATTGCGCCGTCATCCCATGCTGCGCGCGCCCGTCGTTGCGCTGAACGAAGGGGCGGGCATCGCCGCCGCGGTACATCATCTCGCCGGAACATCCCACAAACGCATAGGCTTCATAGGCAGTCCCAATAGTCTCAGCACAGGCAAAGAGCGCGCTCAGGGTTATATTCGGGCCATTCGCGAAGTCTCGCTCAAAGTGGACCGATCGCTGCTGAAGCAAGGCCCGCCCAGGCCCGGCTTCGGACGTGCAGCGATGCTGGAGCTTTTGTCGCTCGACAACCCGCCCACGGCCGTAATATTGGCAAGCCCCGAACTGACGCTCGGCGGGCTGGCCGCAGTCCGGGAGCAGCGCATACGCGTGCCCGAACAGCTCGCACTGATCGCCTATCACGATCCGGATTGGTTCCAGCTTTGGGGGCCGGGCATAAGCTGCCTGCGCCTGCCGGTTCATGACATGGCATCGGCCGCGGTTTCATTGCTGCTGGAGCAGCTGGAGCCCGGCGAGTCCGCGGGACGGGCGAGGGCGGTTTCGGGGCCGGCCCCGAAAACCTGCTTCGACACGGAGCTGATCTTGCGCGGCACCAGCTGAACCGGCCGATGGCTACCCGGATGATCCGCGCGGGCGCCCCCGAGCCGCTATAAAGCAGGCACCGGGCACTCGTCCTTGAATATCCAGGCATCCATCGTTTTCAAGGCGGCGCTGATCCTGGGCTTGAATTCCATCTGATCGATGACATCCCGCTGCAGATCGACGCCCGGCGCTATTTCAATCAGCTCCAGGCCGTCTTCTCTTACCGCGAAGACGGCGCGCTCGGTGATGACCATAGCTTCCTGGTTCCGCTGCGCCACGCCGCTGCATACCGGGTAAGTGATATGGCCGACCCGAGAAACAAGTTTCTTGTTCTTGCCTTCCTTGTCGATGCGCAAAGCCCCATCTTGCGCGGAGACGCTTAAACCGCCGGCGGTAAAGGTGCCTGTAAAGATGAGCTTGGAGGCATTGTGCGCAATATCGATAAACCCGCCCGCACCGGGGTTGGCCGCGCCGAACTTGCTGACGTTCACATTGCCGGCGGAGTCGAATTCCGCAAAAGCAAGCGCCGTGCAGCGGCACAGGCCGCCATCGATGGCATCGAACTGGGTTACGCCGTCGATCAGGGCTTCCGGCCACATATTGGCCGAGAACTGCCAACCCGTCATGACTACGCCGCCATAAGAACCATGCTCCGTGGTGAAGCGATATTCGTGCATGGTATGTTCATTCAGAACGCCGTCTTCGACCATCACCAAGGGCATATCGGACGACGCACCGAATCCGAGTATCGTCAATGTATGCTTGGGCACTTCCATGTAGGCGCGCCGGCCGATGATTTTGTCCGCTCCGAACGGGATCTTGGGCAGCGTATCGAGCTGCAGATCGGCGGGGGAAAGATAGCGCGAGTCGTGAGGCGTGTCCGTGACCATCACTTGCTCCGGAACGATCACCACATCGTCGACAAAATCCCCTGGAATCCGGACCATGCCGGCCGGGCGGGAATATCGGTCCACCTGCCTGGTAACCTGCGCCACCACCCTGCCGCCGCAAGCCTTGGTAGCCAGCGCGAGCGCCAGCGCCGAAGACATCAAGCCTTCGTCTTCGAAAGACAGATTGCCGAATTCATCGGACGAGCTAGCGCGAATGAAACAATGATGTATGGGCCAGCTGCGATAGAACAGATAATCTTCGCCCCGGAATGAGACCTTCTCGACCAAATCTTCTTTGGCGAGCGAGGTCAGCTTGCCGCCATCCTGATCGGGGTCGATATAGCTTCCAAGGCCTATCTTGGTCAGATAGCCCGGGCTTTTCCGCGCCACTTCCCGCAGCCAGTGCATCGACGCGCCAATAGGCCAGCTATATGCCTCGATGGCGTCCTGCTTGATCAGTTGCATCAGCTTGGGGCGCTCGCCCGTGCGCGGGTGAACGGGATTTATGTATGAGCCCGAGACGATTCTTTGCATGAGCCCTTTTTTCGCGACGCGGTCCATGCCGCCGATTTCCATGGCGTCGCCGGTACCGCAAGGAAAATAGAAGGTCAGGTTGCGCGGCGCGCCTTCGCGCTCGTAGCGGTCCCCTAGCCCCCGCAGCAATTCGTCGGGGGTAATCCAGCCTATCACCCCCACGCTTGCGACGGTTTGGCCGTCCTGTACGCGGGACACCGCCTCTTCCAAAGAGCGGATCTTGCTCATGTCCGAACTCCAAATTTCTTTAATGTCGCGATAGCCGCGGGATGCTTGCAATTTTCTTCAAACATACGGTTGGCGATGACATCGCCCGTTTCGCCATTCTTGCCGGCATGCGGCGCGAAATACGCCTTGACCGAGGCCACGGCGACATCCGGGAGATCGGCCAGCCGTTGGCCGACTTCCAGCGCCGCTTGCAATGCCTGCCCGTCTTTCGCCAAATAATCCGCCAGCCCGATACGGTGCGCCTCGACTCCGTTGCACGGTTCGCCGCCCCAGGCAAGGCGGCGCGCCTCGACCGGACCCATTCTGGCCGCCAACGTTTCCAGCCCCCAGGGCGGAATCCAGCCTATCTGGACTTCAGGCAAGTGCCACCGGCACGAAGCGCTGCTGACAATGATGTCGCACGAGGCCGCGAGCACGAATCCCCCCCCCAGGGCGAAGCCTTCCACCGCGGCGATGACCGGTTTGCGCAACTGGCTGATCGACCGGCAGAAACGCCCCGTATCGGCCTCGTGCTCGCACATGCCTTGCAGATCCATGGTGGCGAGCTCTTTCAAGTCGCTGCCCGCGCAAAAACCGGGGGCGCTTCCAGTAATGACCGTCGCCCGCAGGGACGAATCAGCGTCGATATCCTGTAAATGCTGCTTCAAGGACAGCACTGTGTCCTCGCTCAGCGCATTGCGCCGATTCGGGCGGTCGATGGTCAGGACAGCCACCGCTCCTTCTGAACTGCGTTGAATCATCGTATCAAGCTCCCAATTGCGCGCCGTCGCGATTCAGGACTAGCCGTATGTCTTCGCCCTTTACATCCCTGACGGCAAGATTTTCATTGATGGCCTGCGCCGCCGCATGGCCTATCGCATGCCCGTAACTGAAGCATTGCGCCGTAACCCGCGCCGATGCCATCGCCTCATGCTCCGCGGAGAGGCAGCGTCCGGCGAATAGCAACGACTCGCCCCGGGCGGGCACAAAGCATTCGTACGGAATTTCGTAGTAATCGTCGAATAGCCACGAAAGGCGCGGCTTTTCTCCGCTGTGCAGCTCGATGGGCCAGGCTGATCGGGCAATACCGTCGCGGCGTTTCGTGCCCGACACCACATCGTCGTTGGTCAGTGTCTGCAAACCCACCGCCTGCCGGGTCTGCCGGATACCTACCTGCACCCCCGTATCGTTGAGATAGGCCTGCTCGCAGCCAACGAGATGATCGCGGAAGAACCGTTCGTACTCCCGCACCTGCTTGCGGCCCTCGTACTCCGCCTCGCTGAAATCCCTGGCGATCAAAGGATTCAGTTCGCGGCCGTCATTGCCCACGATGCGCGTGCAATTGCAGATCAATTCGCCGGCCCGGGGGGTAGGGAACAGAAAAACTTTCGCGCGCGGCAGCTTGTAGTTCCCCGCCGCGTTCGATGAGATGATCATCTGCGTGACACGATCAGGCATGATGGCGTCTTCCCCATACTCTTCCAGGAAGCGCGCAACATCCACACTGGAAAGGCGGAAGATCATCGTGGGATTCTGCACATGGCCGTCCAGGCCCACGCGCGTCTCCAGCCCCGCCATGGCGGCCAGCTCGGCGTCGCCGCTGGCATCGATGGTGACTTTGGCCCTGACTTCGAGCTTGCCCTGCTTGGTATAGGCGACAACGCCTGCAATGCGTTCCCCGCCGTCCAGCAGCACATCGGTAACCAGGCTGTGATAAAGCACCTGCACACCCTGGCTGGCGAGCAGGCCTTCGGCGCTCTCGCGCCAGACATGCGGGTTGTGCACCCGGGTAAAGGTCTCGCCATAGCGGACAGGCCCGGTAAGGCCATTGCGGGCGTCCATCGCCGCGATGAAATCATCGACAAAGCCGTATACCAGGCGCTCCGGCGCCCGCTGGCGATCATCGTGAGCCATGTAGAGACCGCAAATAGTTCCCGACATGCCAGCGACGGCGCCGCCGCCGCAGAATCCATAGCGTTCCAGGACGAGGACTTTCAAACCTTGCCCTGCGGCCGTGTACGCCGCCGCCACCCCCGCTGCGCCGCCGCCGACCACCAGAACGTCGGTATCGATGCGCCATGGGGGCCGCTCATCGCGGACGGAAGCCTGCGTCGAAATACGATGATGATGCATGATGGTCACCTCGCTATCATGGTTTGAGGAAGCCACAGCGCGATCGCCGGAAAAGCCACCACCAGCCCCAGCCCGACCAGCTGCAGCCCGAGGAACGGCCATATCGACCGGAAGATGTCGCCAATGGAAATATTGTCCGGAGCGGCGCCCTTCAAGTAGAAAGCGGCAGGCCCGAAAGGCGGCGAGATATAGCTGATTTGCATGTTCATGCAGAACAGCACGCCCAGCCAGATCGGATCGAAGCCCAATGCGATGGCCACGGGGACGAATACCGGCGCCGTCAAAAGCAGGATGCCGATCCAGTCGACCACGCAGCCGAGCGCGATCCAGATCAGGTTCATGGTGATCAAGACGCCCCACTTCCCTCCCGGCAGGCCAAGCAGCATTTCCTTCAAGTACTGGGTACCACCCGCCATGGTGTATACCCCCACGAGCACCGAGGCGCCGAAGAACAGCCAGTACAGCATGCAGGTAACCTTGGTCGTGTCGACGACGGCGGCATACAGGCCTTGCCATGTGAAACGCCGGTTGACCAGTGCCGCTACCAGCGCCCCCACCACGCCTACACCCGCCGCTTCCGTAGGCGTCGCCCATCCCAGGTACAGCGAGCCCAGCACGGAAAACGCCACAAAGCCGGGGAGGATCAGGTTCTTGGCATAGGCCAGCTTTTCAAGGAAGGGAATATCCAGTTCTTCCGGCGGAGCCGTTGGAGCGATTTCAGGCTTCAGGTAGCTGATGGTCACTATGTAAAGAATATACAAGCCGCCGAGCAGCAGTCCCGGAAAAACACCGGCCATGTACAGCTGGCCTATGGAGGTGCCGGAGGTCAGCGCATACATGATGAATACCACGCTGGGCGGTATCAGCGTGGAAAGCCCGCCCCCCGCGCATATCGACCCCAGCGCGAGGGATTTGCCGTAGCCGCGCTTCAGCATCGCGGGCAGGGCGACTACGCCCATGGTCACGATTTCCGCCCCGATCACGCCCACCATGGCCGCCATGAGGGCGCAGGAAATCACTACCGCCACGGCCAGTCCCCCGCGCAGTTTCCCGGACCATATGTATGCCGCCTTGAAAATATCCTCTGCTATGCCGGCCTTTTCCAGAATATTGGCCATCAGAATGAACAGCGGGACGGACAACAGAATGTTGTTCCCCATCAGGGTGAACACGCGGCTTACGATGATGTTCAGGGTATTGAGATCGAATAGCCAGACGGCCATCAGCACCGCAACGGCGCCTGTCGCGAAGGCGATCGGCAATCCGACGATCAAAGCGCTGATGAGCGCTCCGAAAACGAGGAGCGTTAAGTATCCTAAGGACATGATCTTCCTTATTTATAAGCAAGAAGCGTCAAGCGCACTTACGCTTTGAATTGGAAGTTCTGAATCAGATTCGCCACGCCTTGCAGAAGCAGCAGAAGTCCCGCGACGGGAATCGCGAACTTGACGGGCCAGATAGGCGGATTCCACAAGGTGCCCGAGGTTTCGTTCTGCAGGAAGGAATTGACCGCCATGTCCCAGCCATACCAGATCAATGTCAGGCAGTAGGCGGTGAACAGGCAGAAGGCAATCAGGTCGCATATGCGCCGGCCACGCCAGCCGAACCGCTCGTAGACTATGTCCACGGCCACGTGCCGCCGATACAGCAAGGCATAGCCGCCGCCCAGCACGTATACGAAACCCGCGATATAAGTCATCGACTCGTCCGCCCACAGGGCCGGCGAGTGGAAGACGCTGCGCGCAATGACTTCCCGTGCGATGATAAGCACCACCAACAGAATGAGCAGGCCGGCCGCCCGGCCGACCCATTCGTTCACACGCCCTATGATGTGTATGAATGCGTGCATCATTTATCAGGCCAGAAGTTTGATTTCGCGCAGATAAGCTTGCTGGGATTCCACAGCCTGCTTGGCCAACGGGCTTTTCTTTGCCCATTCCCCCCAGACCTGATGCGCCAGGACGCGCGCGCGTTTGCGATCTTCCTCGCTCCAGGCTATCAGCTCCACGCCTTTCTTCTTGACCTCTTCCGCCACCACCGCGTCGTTTTCAGCGATCTTCTTGACCTGGTAGTCGGAGAATTCCTTCCAGGTCTGCTCCACGATCGCCTTGACATCGTCCGGCAAGGCTTTCCATGCGGCCTTGTTGACGGTGAAATCCTGGATGGGCATGGAATGGAAGCCCGGATAGGTGGCGAATTTAGCGATCTCGAAGAAACCGATCTTGTTGTTGACCGATAGCGTGGACCAGTCGACCGTATCCACAACCCCTTTCTCGAGCGCGGAATATGCCTCGCCGCCAGGGATCACGACAATGGAAGCCCCCATCTTTGCAATGGTTTCAGCGGCAAGCCCCTGGGCGCCGCGATGCTTGAGCCCTTTGAAGTCTTCGGGCTTGCGGATGGGCACCTTGCTGGTCAGCGATTCGACGCCCCACCACGTGCATCCGACCGTATAAGCGTTGAACCTGTCATAAGCGCTGCGTATCATCTGCATGCCGCCCTTGTCATTCAGCCATGCATTCTGCTGCTTGGGTTCCGTGTATCCGAAGGCGAAGTCCCCTATCACCGCCAGCGCGGGCTCCTTACCCGCAAAGTAGCCGGGATAGGTGGAATGGCCTTGAATGACGTTCTGGCCAACTGCATCCAGGGTCTCGAAGGTGCCGACGATAGCGCCCGCGGAAAAAGGCGTGATTTCCAAGCGGCCGCCCGTATTTTTCTTCACGTTGTCGCAGAACGCCTGGAACATTGCGTAAGTATCTTCCCCTGCCCCCCAAAGCGTCTGCACCTTCCACTTCGTGGTTTTCTGGGCCAGCACAAGCGCTGGCGCCCCCAAGATAGATGTCGCCGCGACAGTGGACGCGGCCTTCAATAAGGAACGGCGGTTCATGCTCATCGTATGTCTCCGTTATGGTTATGAGGAACAAGCCGTCTTAATTATATCTGTGATATATCTAAAGTCAATAAATATGAAAAGGCTGTTCCGCCAAAAAATTGGTGGGGATTCAGTCGTACGCAATGTCACCCGCGCTCATTTCCCGAGGCGGTCGTAGCCAACGCATGCGCGAAGCCGAAGTCCCGGCCAGGCGGTCGGAAATGGGGAATGGAAGGGACGCCCAGGCCTGAGTGGCGGGCGACTTGGGATCAGCGCTCTTTGCGCCAGACGCTCGCCAGCCATGGCTGCTGCTCGCGCGGCAGGCCCGGAGGGCGGTAGTAGTGTTCCAGCTCGATGAAGCCCGCGGCGGTAACCAGGCTGCGCCACGTGGGCCAGTCGTAATAGGCGCCGTAGCGGTCGCCGTTCCACCCTTCCTGGTTGTCGCCGCGCGGGTTGGAACTGAACAGGACGCCGCCCGGCTCGAGTGCGGCATGCAGCTGCTTCAGCACGCGGGGCAGAGCGGCGCCGGGCACGTGGAAGAGCGACGCATTGGCGAATATGCCGTCGAAGCGCCGTTCAGGCAGGTCCAGCGCCAGGAAGTCCTGCAGCCATACTTCGCAGCCGGAATAGGCGCGCGCCATGTCGACGAAGGGCTCCGCGCCGTCCAGTCCTATGGCGACATGCCCCAGCTCGGTGAAGGTCTTGAGATCCCGGCCCGGGCCGCAACCGAAGTCGAGGATGCGATAGGGAGCGTCGGCGTCGATGTGGCGCAGCAAGGCCTGGATATTCTGGCTGACGTCATGATCGAGCGTGCCGGCGCGAAAGCTTTCAGCGCTGCGCCGATAATGGCCTAGCGTAGTCGCCGAGACATCGCGCCAATCCGTGGTCATGTGCGCCTCCCGCCTGGATGGCTGGCCTGTGGTCTGATCATGCGGCCTCCTTTTTCGGCGCTAAGGCTTCCCGCCCTGCCACCCCTGCATGAATGCGGAGACGCCCTGGCGCTTGCCGCCGGCTTTCTGCAATTCCAGCAAACGCAGGACGCCGTCCGCTGTCTGGAAATCGATGCCTTCAGGCCCCGCCGCGATCAGGTCGCCCGGCCGCCTTTCATCGGTGGCCGGGCCCGGCAGCGCGGCGGCGCGCCATACTTTGACGGGATCGGCCAGACCGGGCAGGCGCAGCGTGGAGCCGGGCGCGGGGTCGAAGGCGCGGATGCGGCGCTCGAGGACTTCCGCCGGCTGGCTGAAATCCAGCGGCGCTTCGGATTTATCGAGCTTGGCGGCATAGCTTACGCCCTCGGACGGCTGCGGCCGCGGAGCCAGCGCGCCCTGCTGCAGCCGCGCGATGGCTTCGACGATGGCCTGGGCGCCGAGGACGGCCAGTTCATCGTGCAAGCCGGCGGCGGTATGCGACGGAGTGATGGCGATCGCCCGTTCGAGCAGCATGTCTCCCGTGTCCAGGCCTTCCTCCATCTGCATGATGGTGACGCCGGTCCGCGCATCGCCGGCTTCGATCGCGCGCTGTATGGGCGCGGCCCCGCGCCAGCGCGGCAGCAGGCTGGCGTGTATGTTCAGGCAGCCGTGCGCGGGAAGCTGCAATACCCATGGCGGCAGCAGCAAGCCGTAAGCGGCCACGACCATCAGCTCGGGCGCGACATCCAGCAGGGCCTGGCGGGCGGATCGCGCCTCGTCCGGGAATTTACCGTCCAGGCGCAGGCTGCGCGGCTGGGCGACGGGTATGCCGGCGGCCAGGGCGGCTTGTTTGACCGGGCTGGGCGTCAGCTTCAGGCCGCGGCCCGCTGGACGGTCGGGCTGGGTCAGGACCAGGGGCACTTGATGGCCGGCGGCCAGGATGGCGTCGAGCGCGAGGCGGGCGAATTCGGGTGTGCCGGCAAAAACGATGCGCATTCAGGCCTTCAGCGCTTCGCGCTCTTGCTTGCGCAGGCGGGTCTTGATGCGGTTTTGCTTGAGCACGGACAGGTATTCGANNTGCTGGACGCAGACGGCCAGCAGGCCTTCGGCGTCGAATTCATAGCTTGCGCCCTGTTCGTTCAAGGCTCGCACCCGTATGCGGGCCGCGCGCTGGACTTCGTCGTAGATACCCGGCACCGACAGGCAGCCTTCTTCATACACCTGGGTTTCTTCGCTTTTCCAGGTGATTTCGGGGTTGATGAGAACGCGCAGATCGTTGCCGTCTTCAGAGACATCTATGACGACCACGCGTTCGTGGACGTCCACCTGGGTGGCGGCCAGCCCCACCCCGGGCGCGGCATACATGGTTTCGGCCATGTCGCGCACCAGCTTGCGTATGCGGTCGTCGACTTCCTGTACCGGCTTGGCAACCTTGTGCAAGCGCGGGTCTGGATATCGAAGAATGGGAAGTAAAGCCATAAAGCGTCCGAAGAATCTTGTAATGCCTTTATGATAAATCAAACCTTTTATTTTGACGCTGCGGGGCAGGTTAAGTTCATCCCGCCCACGACCGGCGGCCGGCGTCTTGTGGCAAACTAGGAAGAAAGACGTTTTCGGCCTCACGCCCCCCCCGTTGCGGCCTGCCGCCCCTTGATCCGCTACGCTTTATGCCCATTGCACTGCCGCTGGAAGAGCTCCGTTCGTGGATACGCCTGTCTCTGGAGCCCGGCCTGGGGCCGGCGCAGGCGCGCAATCTGCTCGCGGCCGCCGGCCTGCCGCATGCCATTTATGCCTCTTCGGCCGGCGCGCTCGGCAAGCTGCTGCCGGCGGACCTGGCCGGCCAACTGAAGCGGGAGCCGGACGAAGCCCTGCAGCGCGCCATCGACGGCGCGGTGAAATGGCTGGAGCATCCCGGCCATCACCTGCTGACCTTGGCGGACCCCGCCTATCCGCCGTCGCTGCTCGACACTCATGATCCGCCCTTGCTGCTGTATGTCAATGGCGACCCCGCCTATCTGTCCCGCCCCTTGATATCTGTCGTCGGCGCCCGCAGCGCCACGGCGGGCGGCATGGATAATGCCCGCTCTTTCTCGCGCCATCTGGCCGAGCAGGGCTGGTGCATAGGCAGCGGGCTGGCCCAGGGCATCGACACGGCCGCGCACGAAGGGGCGCTGCTCGCCGGGCCTGACGGCGGGAGCACCGTGGCCGTGCTGGGTACCGGCATCGATATCGTTTACCCAGCCAAGAACCGCGAACTGGCCCACCGGATCGCCGCGCACGGCGCGCTGGTGTCGGAATTTCCCATAGGCGCCCGGGCGCTGCCGCATCATTTTCCACGCCGCAACCGCGTGGTGGCCGGCCTGGCGCGCGGCGTGCTGGTCGTCGAGGCGGCCAAACAAAGCGGCTCATTGATTACCGCCCGGCTGGCATCCGAAATGGGCCGCGAAGTATTCGCCATCCCCGGCTCCATCCATTCGCCCTTGTCGCGCGGCTGCCATGCCTTGATACGCCAAGGGGCCAAGCTGGTCGAGTCCGCCCAGGACATCCAGGAGGAATTGGGCCGCCCGGGGCCGCGGCCGGCCGCCAGGGGCGCTCAAGGCAGCCTGCCGGATACCGCCCGCCCCCAGGGCGCCGGCGGCGCCCGGGCCGCGCTCGCATCGGCTGCGGGGCAGGTACAAGAACTCATCCTGAACGCGCTGGGCTACGACCCCGTGCACCTGGACGCGCTGCAGCAGCGCAGCCGCCTGGACCTGCCCACGCTGACCGGCGGGCTGCTGGAACTGGAGCTATCCGACCTGGTCGTCCGCCACGACGACGGGCGGTTCCAGCGCCGCCACCGCAAAGACGATTAACAGGATATATTAATGAGGCTGCTACCCGCCCGGAACTGCCCGCCCGGCGGACGCGGGGCATACACACCAGGATCGCTGCATACATATCGAGGAACAACCCATGTCTTTGCCGAATAAAGTCAAGATCGTCGAAGTGTCTCCGCGCGACGGCTTGCAGAACGAAAAACAATTCATCGATACGGCGGTCAAGATAGAGCTCGTCAACCGGCTCAGCCGGGCCGGCTTTCCCAATATCGAAGCGGCGTCATTCGTATCGCCCAAATGGGTGCCGCAGATGGCCGACGGCGCTCAAGTCATGGCGGGGATAGAGCGCCGGCCGGGCACCATTTATTCGGCCCTGACGCCCAATCTGCGGGGTTTCGAAGCGGCCCTTGCCGCCGGCGTGGACGAAGTGGTGATCTTCGGCGCGGCCAGCGAGGCTTTTTCCCAGCGCAACATCAATTGCTCCATCGCGGAATCCATCGCCCGCTTCGAGCCGGTGGCGCAGGCCGCCAAAGCCGCCGGGCTGCGCCTGCGCGGCAGCATAAGCTGCTCGCTGGGCTGCCCATACCAGGGCGAAGTCCCCATCGCATCGGTGGTCGACGTCGCCCAACGCATGCTGGCGCTGGGCTGCGATGAAATCGACGTGGCCGACACCATAGGGGTCGGCACCGCCGCGCGGGTCGGGCAAGTCATGCGCGCGGTCACCGAGGTCGTCGACCCCGCCCGCATCTCGGGTCATTTCCACGATACCTACGGCCAGTCCCTGGCCAATATACTGGCGGCGATGGAAGCCGGCATTGCCATCTTCCACTCCTCGGTGGCCGGCATCGGCGGCTGTCCCTACGCCAAGGGCGNNGCGCCGGCAACGCCCTGGCGGCCAAGCGGGCCGCCTAAGGGCCGGCGGCGCCCATGGTTTACGCGCCCATGCAAGGGCCCAGCCCGGAAGAACATGCCGCGCTTCTTCAGGAATTGGGCCCCCTGCCGCTGAAGGGCATGGCCTGGCCCAAGTGGATCAAGGTGCTGGCCTGCGCCATCCTGCTGGTCATCGCGGTGCTGATCGCGCAGACGGCGGCGGGCCCAGTCGGCCAGAATGTCAGCCCTATGGTGGCGGGCAGCATCCTGCTCTGCTTCGTCGGCCTGGTGGTACTGGCGCGCTACATGGTGGTGTCGGAAACCTCCATCACCTCGGCCGGCATACGCCAGACCTGGCTGGGCCGGCGCGAAGTCGCCTGGAAGGACATCCAGTTCGCCAAATTCATCCCCCTGCTGGCCTCCAAGCGCCTGATCTGCTTCACCGCGCGCGGGCGCCCCGTCGTCTTCCAGGCCGGCACCCGCGAGCTGGAAATCGCCTTCGCACGCATCGCGCTGGTGTACCGGCGGCGCAGATAGCGCTAGCCGGGGGCGCCTAGCCGAGTGCTCCTCCTGAATCCGCCAATGCCGCCCTGACTATGCTGCGCAAGTGCTTCAACGCCACAACGTGCCGCTGATTCGCGAGCATGATCAGTCCCACCGATGGCATTCTGAACGGCACGGGAAATTCCAGATAACGGACGCCGCCCAGGGCCTCGAGCTCTCTGCCGATATTCAGCGGTACCAGGCTGATCACGTTGACGTCGACCTGAGCCAGGGAATAGATCAGCCGCGCCGAGGTCGTTTCAAGAAGCGCGGCGGGGGGACTGAGCCCGCGCCCTATGAATATTTTGGCCAGCGCAATCCGCGTGGGACTATTGAGCGGCGGCAGCACCCAGGGCCGGGATGCCAGCCGCTCCAGGCTGATCCCGCCGGCCGACAGGACGTCGCTGTTGCGATGTACCACTATGCAGGCGGATTGAGAAAATAGTTCTTCCTGATGCAAGTAGCTTACGTCGGGGCCTACCGTTATGCGCCCCAGCACCGCATCGAGATGCTGCTGCTTCAAGGCGTAAACGAGCTCGTCGGTCGAGGCCTCGTGCGTACTCACGGTCATGCCGCGCTCCAGGTCCGTGAGCCTGCGCACGATGGAAAGTGCGAGCCTGCTCGGGATATAGGGAATAACGCCCAGCCTTATGTGCCCCCCGCTTCCCTCACGGAACGTCTGTACTTCCGTATGCAAGGCCGCGGCGTCGGCAAGCAGTATCTGCGCGCGCTCCAGCACCGGCACGCCCACCGGGGTAGGAGCCAGCGGCGCGGTCTTGCTACGCGCAAACACCGCCACGCCCAATGACTTTTCGATATCACGCAGTGCGCGGCTGAGGGCGGGCTGGGATATGCCCATGGCCTGCGCCACCTTGGTCAGCGACCGCGCCTCCGCGATGGCGAGCAGCAGTTGCAGATCCTTGAATCGCAGACGGGAAAAATTGGCGGGAAGCATAGGTATGGTATCCGGATAATTCAAGCATGCTCATTTATCGAGCATCATAACAATAACGTTATGACCGCAATCAGATCTTTCGCTACATACTTTCTACCAGGATGGCCTTCAAACCTATAAACCCAAAGAGACTCAATATGATCGACTACCGCATTCATCGACGGCGCCGGCTGGCTGCCATGGCCCTTTCCGCACTGCTCCTGGCCGCGACGGGCGGCGCATGGAAGGCCACGGTCGCGCAAGCCGCCGCGCCGCAACAGCCTTTGACCTTGATCGTCCCCTACGGCCCCGGCGGAACCGGCGATGTCATTGCCCGCTTGGTCGCCGAAAGCCTGGCAGGGGATTTTCCGGCAGGCATCATCGTCGACAACAAGCCCGGCGCGGCGGGGTCGATAGGCGCCGCAGCCGCCACGCGGGCGGCGCCCGACGGCAACACCGTGCTGCTGGCCTACACGTCGGAGATAGTCATCAATCCCGTCGTCCAGCCCAAGCTCACTTACCAGGCCTCCAGCTTCGAGCCCGTTGCGTTCGCCGGCTCCACGCCCTTGCTGCTGGTCACCAACCCCAAGGT
>DJWC01000043.1:36982-37249 GCA_002441445.1 Pusillimonas sp. UBA6240 | reverse complement strand
TCGACAAGCTCAAGTCCGTGTCGCGTGGCTATGCCTCGCTCGATTATGAGTTCAAGGAATATCGGGCCGCCGATGTCATCAAACTCGACATTCTGATCAATAGCGATCGTGTCGATGCGCTATCAGTGATCGTGCATCGGGCCAATGCCAACTATCGCGGCCGGGAACTCGCCTCCAAGATGCGCAGCCTGATTCCGCGTCAGATGTACGATGTGGCGATCCAAGCGGCGATCGGTTCGACGATCGTCGCGCGCGAGAACGTCAAGG
>DJWC01000043.1:353-36963 GCA_002441445.1 Pusillimonas sp. UBA6240 | reverse complement strand
CAGAAGGCAGGCAAGAAGCGCATGAAACAGGTAGGCAGCGTCGAGATTCCCCAGGAAGCCTTTCTGGCCGTGCTGCGCGTCGATGACAAATGACTGGATAAACGATGAACTTTGCCCTGATACTTTTCATTCTGCTGGTGATCAGCGCCGTGCTCTGGATTGCGGATCATTTCGTCTTCCGCAAGCGCCGCGCGCCGGATGCCAAGCCGCCGGTCTGGGTGGAATACGGGGCCAGCTTCTTTCCCGTGATCCTGATCGTCTTCCTGCTACGGTCCTTTCTCGTCGAGCCCTTCAAGATTCCCTCGGGATCGATGATTCCGACCTTGCTCGTCGGCGACTTCATCGCGGTGAACAAATACACCTACGGCATCCGGCTGCCGGTGCTGAACAAGAAGATCATCGAACTGGGTTTACCGGAACGGGGCGATGTGGTCGTGTTTCGTTATCCGCCCGATCCTTCGCTCGATTACATCAAGCGCGTCGTGGGGCTGCCCGGCGACGTGGTCCAGTACCAGAACAAGGTGTTGTCCATCAATGGCCAGCGCATCGAGCACGTGCGCGACGGCGACTACTTCGAGCCCGACCGCTCCGCCTACGTGGGGCGCTATACCGAGCAGCTCGGCCAGGTCAGCCACAACATCCTGCTGAACAAGCAGGCGCCGCAGGACTACATGGCCATTTCGGACTACCCCTACCGCAAGAACTGCGAATACCTGGGCAACGGCGTGCGCTGCACCGTGCCGCCGGGCCACTATTTCGTCATGGGCGACAATCGCGACAATAGCCTGGACAGCCGCTATTGGGGTTTCGTGCCCGATGAATACATCGTGGGCCGCGCGTTCTTCATCTGGATGAATTTCAGCGAGCCCAGCCGCATAGGCGGGTTCCGGTAATGGCCGGGCTGGCCGACCTGCAAGAGGCCTTGGGCCACCGCTTCAGCAACACCTCGCTGCTGGAGCAGGCGCTGACGCATCGCAGCCATAGCGCCCATCACAACGAACGCCTGGAATTCCTGGGCGATTCGGTGCTCAACTTCGTGGTCGCCGCCCTGTTGTTCGAACGTTTCCCTCATATAGACGAAGGCGACCTTTCGCGCTCGCGGGCCAACCTGGTCAAGCAGGCGTCGCTGGCCGACATCGCCACCGGGCTGTCGCTGTCCCATTACCTGCGGCTGGGCGAAGGCGAGCTCAAGAGCGGGGGCTTCCGCAGGCCATCCATCCTGGCCGATGCGCTCGAGGCTTTGTTCGGGGCGGTTTTCCTGGACGGCGGTTTCGACGCGGCGCAGAAGGCCATCGCCCGGCAGTACGAAGCCGTGCTGCGCGACGTCGACCCCAAAACCCTGGGCAAGGACCCCAAGACCCTGCTGCAGGAACTGCTGCAGGCGCGCAAGCTGGAACTGCCGCTCTACACGGTTGTGGCGACCCACGGCGCGGCGCATAATCAGATGTTCGAGGTCGAATGCAGGATCCCGCGGCTGGATATCAAGGTCGTGGCGGGCGGCTCGAGCCGCCGGGCGGCGGAGCAGTCGGCCGCCGAACTGGCGATCGCGGCCGCCAACGCGCTTGCGCCCGCCAAGGGCCAGCGCAAGCCGCGGGCGCGCAAGTCCGCGCAGCTTACGCTGCCCGTCGCCGTATCCCAGGAGCACAAATGACCACGCAGCAAAGCGCAAGCCTCGCCGGTGGCGACAAGGCCGAGCAAGGCAAGATCGACGAGACGAAGGCGCCCTCGCATGGCGGCGAAGAAGCTACGGCCGCCAGGCCGGATTTCGCCGCCAAACCCTCGCGCTGCGGCTTTGTCGCGATCGTCGGCCGGCCGAATGTGGGCAAGTCCACGCTGGCCAACGCCCTGATCGGCAGCAAGATTTCCATTGTGTCGCGCAAGGCGCAGACGACGCGCCACCGCATCCACGGCGTGCTGACGCGCGACAACGAGCAGTTCGTCTTTGTCGATACCCCCGGCTTCCAGACCCGCCATGGCGGCGCGATGAACCGGATGATGAACCGGGTGGTCACCCAGGCCCTGGCCGATGTGGATGTCGTCGTCCATGTCGTGGAGGCCGGCAAGTGGTCCGCCGGCGATGCGCAACTGCTGCCTTTGCTGCCCAAGTCGGGCCAGACCATCTTGGCGGTCAACAAGGTGGACCAGCTCAAGAACAAGAACGAGATGTTCTCTTACGTCAGCAAGATCATGGCCCAGCATCCTTATGCGGCGGTGGTGCCCATCAGCGCGTTGCGCGGCGTGCAGCTGGAAAATCTGCTGCAGGAAATCGGCTCGCGCCTGCCCGAGGGCGAGCACATGTTCGAAGCCGACACGCTCACCGACAGGCCGATGCGTTTCATTGCGGCCGAACTCATCCGCGAGAAGATTTTCCGTCTCGTGGGAGACGAGCTGCCCTACGGTTGCACGGTGGTCATCGAGCAATGGGAAGAAAACGACGCCGGAGCCAGGGTATCGGCCTGCGTGGTGGTGGAGCGCGAATCGCACCGGCCCATATTGCTGGGCGCCGGCGGCGCGCACATGAAGCGCATCGCCACCGAAGCCCGCCAGGACATCGCGAAGCTGCTGGACAAGCCGGTCTTCCTCGACGTGTACATCAAAGTGCGCAAGGGCTGGTCCGAGCGCGAGAGCGCGCTGCGCGAACTGGGATATGAGTAAACGGGCGCTGCGCGTCCAGGATGCCGCCGCCTATCTGCTGCATTCGGCCCCCTGGCGGGAAACCTCTTTGATCGTCCAGGTGTTCAGCCGTGAACACGGCGTCGTGGCCCTGGCGGCCAAAGGCGCGAAAAGGCCTTATTCGGTGCTGCGGCCGGTGTTGTCGGCCTTCCAGCCTTTGCTGCTGTCCTGGAGCGGGGCGGGCGAGGTCAAGACGTTGACGCGCGCGGAGTGCGCCGGCATCCACGCGCTTTCGGGGCGCGCTTTCATGTCCGCCTGGTATATGAACGAGCTGCTGCTGCGCCTGCTGCCGCGCGAAGACCCGCATCCCGTCCTGTATGACGCCTACGACGAGGCCTTGCGGCAATTGGCTTCGCAGCAATCGGCCGCCAGCGCGTTGCGGCGTTTCGAATGGGTGCTTTTGAACGAAACCGGCTATGGCGTCAGCGAAGCGCCGCCCGATTTCAACGATGCGCAAGCCGAGCCAGCCCTGCGCCAGGCCTTGCGCGCGAGGCTGGGCGAGTTGCTGGGCCGCCCCTTGTTGACGCGCAAGGTCTTGATGGAGCTGCAAAGATATTGAAACCGCTGCCACAAGTCCTCGTCCTGGATACCTGCGTGCTGATTTCCAATGTATTGCGGCTGGCCTTTTCGCAGCTTGCCGCGGACGGCTGCTTCCGGCTCGCCTGGAGCGCGGTGATCGGCGATGAATGGCGTCGCAATGCCGCGCGGATATGGCGCGTTCCCGATGCCGAGGTGCAGCAGTTGTGGGATGGGCTGCAATACGCATTTCCCGATGCGGACCAGGGCGATGTCGCGGCGTATAAAGAGGGCCTGCAGCGCAGCGACCCCAAGGACTGGCATGTCATCGCCGCCGGCAGGGCGGTATTGGCCGGCGGCGCGGCCGGCCAGGTGGCCATCGTCACCCGCAATATCAGGGATTTCAACCGCTCCGAGCTGCGCGGCCTGGGCCTGGATCTCTATGATCCCGATCAGTTGTTGGTGGCTTGCCTGCGGGACCATCCCCAGGCCATGGCGGACCTGCTCGCCAGGCTTCCCGGCTACGCCTCGACTCCCGGAAGGCCGCCGCAGGACCCCAGCGCAATCCTCAAGCGCGAGCGGCTGTTCCGTTTGAATCGGTTGAGCCTGGATCGGCCTGTCCCATGTCCCCAATGAGCCTAGGCGTTGCGCTGTCGGTCCTGTCCTCGGTCCTGTTTGCGGCGCTTTATTATTACTCCACCGTCCTGCAGCCTCTGACGGGAGAACAGATATTCGCCTGGCGGATCGCGCTGGGCTTGCCCGCGCTGGCCTTGATCATTACCCGCACCCGCTCATGGGGCGAGGTGCATGCGCTGCGGGCGCGGCTGCGCAAAGAAAGCAGGCTGTATTGGCTGCTGCTGGCCAGCGCCAGCCTGATCGGCGTCCAGCTTTGGCTCTTCATGTGGGCGCCGCTGCATCAGCGCGCCCTGGATGTGTCCATGGGGTATTTTCTGCTGCCCATGACCATGGTGCTGGTGGGGCGGTTTTTCTATGCCGAGCGCTTGAGCGCGGCGCAATTGGCCGCGGTGGCCATCGCGGCCCTGGGCGTCGGCCACGAATTATGGCGCATCGGCTCTTTCTCGTGGGTAACGGCGCTGGTCGCGCTGGGCTACCCGCCTTACTTCATGCTGCGCCGCAGGCTGCGCATGGGCTCGCTGGGCCCTCTATGGTTCGAAATGCTGTTCCTCGCCCCCGCCGCGCTGTTCATACTGCAATCGCAAGGCGCGGGGCTGATCTCCCAGTTCGGCGGCCAGCCGCGCCTCTTCATTCTGGTACCCATACTCGGCCTCATCAGCTCCGCCGCTTTAGCCTCGTATCTTTCCGCCAGCCGCCTGCTGCCCCTGGGCCTGTTCGGCCTGCTGGGCTACGTGGAACCCGTCCTGCTGTTCTGGGTCGCTTTCCTCGTCCTAGGCGAAAGCGTAACCTCCGACGCCTGGCTCACCTACATCCCCATCTGGATCGCCGTCCTGCTCATCGCCGCCGAAGGCGGCTTGAAGTGGCTGCGTGAAGGGCGTTGAGGCTGGCTCTTGTCTCCTCGCAAGAAACAGTGCTTAAGCTATTGATTTTTCAAGGGCTTAGCTTTGTTTGCTGAGGAACGGGGGTGAGGCCAAGTTGAGCGGTGCGCTTTTGCAAATGGTGCAGGACGCGTTGTCGATGGCGCTCTTCATAGTATTGCTCGCCTTGATCGACGAATTCAGTGCTGCGGGTGAGCATGGCCTAGTGAGCTAATTTATGGGCCGTAGCGGTAATGGCTAAATCGGCGCAGCTTGCGAGCGCATGGCTTTTAGGTTTTTAACCGGCGCAGCCGGCGGGCAGGGGCCGGGCTCCTGTCGCTGCGCCCCTTCGGGGTTCCCTTGCAGGCGCTTTGCGTCGGGGTCGGGCGTGAACTCGTAAAAAAAAGCCCCCACGCTGCGCCTTTGGCTTGCTGCCCCCCAAGGGGGCGCTTTTTGCCTTGGGGCGGCCCGGCGGCAAAAATTCAGCCGCCTGTGGGCTGAATTTTTGCTCAAACATGCACACCCTCTTACGCCCCCGCCGCAAAGCACCTGCCGCGGCTTGCTCAACGTCGCCCAACCCCTGCCCGCCGGCTACGCCTTGACAACAGAGTTAGTGCTTGATCATCCGTGGAATGCGAAAGGCACTGGCATGGAAGCTGGAGCTAGGACTCGGAACTCGAGCTGGAACTAGAATGTAGAGCTGGAACGTAGAACCGGAACGTAGAACCGGGACTAGGACTAGGACTGCGCGAGCTTGTGAAACATGTGCAACCAGCCTTACCAGCAGTCTACATTTGACCACCCCGAATGTCCCGGCCCGCGCGGCAGGCGCGCGAAGGCGGGACGGCGCAAGAGCTCTTCCAGCTGTACCAACAAACTCAGAAAAAGGCCAAGCACCCAAACCGTCCCAGCGGCGGCACGAGCACAAATCAACGCAGCGGGACGGGTGGCGGGGCCGGGCCGCGGCGACTTTCGGGGCCGGGCGAGGCGGTCGCGAAGGTAGGCCGAATGGCCGGACGAGCTAGCCGATGCCGCAGTCCGGCGCGCAGGGCGCCGGACCGGCCACGAGGAGCAAGGCCCGGCCCCGCCACCCGGCACGCGTCAGAAGAACAAAGCAACGCCACAAACCACCCAGTACGCGTCAAAGAAACCAAGCAGCGCCACAACCCGGCACGCGTCAGAAGAACAAAGCAACGCCACAAACCACCCAGTACGCGTCAAAGAAACCAAGCAGCGCCACAACCCGGCACGCGCCAGAAGAACAAAGCAACGCCACAAACCACCCAGTACGCGTCAAAGAAACCAAGCAGCGCCACAACCCGTCCCGCGCCAGAAGAACAAAGAACGCCACAAACCACCAGCACACGTCAAAGAAACCAAGCAGCGCCACAACCCGGCACACGCCAGAAGAACAAAGCAGCGCCACAAACCACCCGTCCCGCGTCAAAGAAACCAAGCAACGCCACAACCTACCCGACATGCGTCAAAGAAACCAAGCAGTGCGACGAATGCCGTGTCACACCAAACACCCCTCACACCTTCACCGGAAAAACCCACAGCAACGCCCCCGTCATCACCGCATACCGCAGAAACTTCCCGATCGCCATATAAGCCACACAGCGCCAGAAAGGCAAACGCAGCCAGCCCGCCACCGCGCATAGCGGATCTCCCACCACCGGCAGCCACGAAAAAAACAGCGCCGGCGGCCCCAGGCGGTGCAGCCAATAACTCACATAATCATGCCAGCGGCCGCCCGCCTTGCTGCGCGGCCTGTAAGGATGCTTTTCGCGCCAACGCTCCATCGCCTTTTCCGCCCCCAGCCCCATCGCATAACTGATCGCTCCGCCCACCGTATTGCCCGCCGTCGCCGTCAATACCGCCGCCCAGAACATATCCGGCGCGATCTTCACATAACCGAAGACCGCCGGCTCCGACCCCAGCGGCAGCAGCGTCGCCGACACCATCGCGACAATGAAAATAGCGCTCAGCCCCACACGCGGCAAAGCCAGCGTAAGGAGCAGCCAATGTATCGTCGATTGCAGCCATGCTTCCATAGAGCGCTAGTGTATAGCCATAAAGCCATGGCATAGCCAAAGCTTGAAGCCATGCCCTTCCACCATGTCGTCCCGGCTCGCAGCCATGTGCTCCGTGGAACAGCCGCTATGGTATTCTTGAAATCCGTTCCATGGCGCCCCTGACGCTCTTTTCGTTCTTCTCGCCCCTTTCATCCATGTCAACAGACTATCTAAAGCGCATCTTGACTTCCAAGGTGTACGACGTCGCCGTCGAATCCCCTCTCGAATTCGCCCCCCAGGTTTCAGCCCGAATTCAAAACAAAGTCTTTTTGAAGCGCGAAGATACCCAGGGCGTTTTCAGTTTCAAGCTGCGCGGCGCCTACAACAAGATGGCCAACCTCAGCCCGGCCGAACTCAAGCGCGGCGTCATCGCCGCCTCCGCCGGCAACCATGCGCAAGGCGTGGCCCTGTCCGCGAAGCGCCTGGGTTGCCGCGCCGTCATCGCCATGCCCATCACCACGCCGCAGGTCAAGATCGACGCGGTGCGCGCCCTGGGCGGCGAAGTCATGCTGGCCGGCGATAGCTATTCCGACGCCTACGAGCACGCCAAGCTACTGGAAAAGAAAGAGAAACTGACCTTCGTCCACCCTTTCGACGACCCGGATGTCATCGCCGGGCAGGGCACGGTCGGCATGGAGATACTGCGCCAGCATCCCGGCCCCATCGACGCCATTTTCGTCCCCATCGGCGGCGGCGGCCTGATCGCCGGGATTGCGGCTTATACCAAGCAATTGCGGCCCGAAATAAAAATCATCGGCGTGCAGACCGTGGACTCCGACGCCATGGCGCGCAGCGTCAAGGCGGGCAGGCGCCTGGCGCTGGGCGACGTAGGCCTGTTTTCCGACGGCACTGCCGTCAAGCAGGTGGGCGCCGAAACCTTCAGGCTGGCGCGCGACTATGTGGACGATTACGTGCTGGTGGACACCGATGCCATCTGCGCCGGCATCAAGGACGTGTTCCAGGATACGCGCAGCGTGCTGGAGCCCGCCGGCGCACTGGCCCTGGCGGGCGCCAAGCGCTACGCGATGCAGAACAAATGGAAAGATAAAACCCTGGTGGCCATCACCAGCGGCGCGAACATGAACTTCGATCGGCTGCGCTTCGTCGCCGAACGCGCCGACGTGGGCGAAGCCCGCGAAGCGGTTTTCGCCCTGACGCTACCGGAAAAGCGCGGCAGCTTCCTGCGCTTGTGCGAAGCGGTGGGCAACCGCAGCGTGACCGAATTCAATTACCGCATCTCCGATCCGGAACTGGCTCATGTCTTCGTCGGCCTGCAGATCCGTTCCGAGGCCGAGATCGAAAAGCTGGCCGCCAGCTTCCGCAAGAAAGGCTTCCCCACCGTGGATCTGACCGGCAACGAAATGGCCAAGACGCACCTGCGCTACATGGTGGGCGGGCGCTCGGACCTGGCCGAGCACGAATTGCTCTTCCGCTTCGAGTTTCCCGAACGGCCCGGCGCCCTGATGAAATTCCTGGGTGCGATGAACCCCAACTGGAACATCAGCCTGTTCCATTACCGCAATCAGGGCGACGACTACGGCCGCATCCTGGTGGGCCTGCAAGTGCCGCCCTCCGACAAAAAAGACTTCAAAGTCTTCCTGGACGGCCTGGGCTACCCTTACTGGAATGAAAGCGAGAACCCGGCCTACAAGCTCTTCTTGTAGCGGGAAGCCCGCCGGCGGCCTGCCGGCGGCAGGCGCCGCCGCAATCCCGCCCCGCCCGGCCGACGCGGGCTACACGCCCCGGCTGGGCCTGGAAATGGAAATGGTGACGGCGCATAGTCGCACCGGCGCCAGCCAGCCCGTCAGCGCGTACTTTCCCGCCTTGCTGCGCATCAAGCAGGCGCGCGGGCTGGATTGCGCCCTTCAGCGCATCGGGCGGCGGGCCGTGGGCGTGCGGACGCCGACGGCCGATTGCGGGCTGGACAATGGCTACAACCTTCTAGAGACGGCGCTGGCGCCGGTGCATGGAGGCAAGGGCGGCCTGGACCGGCTGGCGGCGCAGGCGTTCCAGGAGCTGGCCGACACCCTGGAGGCCCTGGAAGCGGATGACGCGCTCATCCTGAATGCGTCCCAGCACCCCTGTTGCGGCCGCGATGCGGCCTGGTATGGCAAGGTCTGCGTGCCCAGGCCCATATACCGGGAACTGCGCGAGCACCGCGGCTGGCATCATTGGGAAGGCATAGACGCCAAAGCCCAGAATGGCGCCAACACCTCGGTGCCGGTCGAACGGGCCGTCCGGGCCTTGAACGCGGCGATCGCCCTGGCTCCCGCCAGCATCGCCCTGTTCGCCAACAGCCCTTTGGAATCCGGAATGCATGCGGGCTGCAAGGAGCATCGCATGACGCTGTGGCCGCGTGTGTTCGGACCGGCAAGGTTCGCCGGCGACCTGAAGCTGTGCACCTATCCCGCCCGGCCTTTCACTGGCCTCGGGGACTTTTTCCACTGGATGTTCGGGCCCGGCACCGTGACGCGAGGCCTGCCTTTGGAGCATTCCTACGATTACAAATCGGTTCCGGCCGTGCTGCTCGACGGCGACCCCTGCCTGCTGCAATTTCTGCAGGCCGAGCGTTGGCCGGGAAAGCGCCTGGACGATGGCCGGGAGGCATGGCTGAAGCCGCATGCGCGGCATTTCGAATATTCCCAGATCGGCCAGTTCCTGGATGCGCGTTTGCGCTATCGGCTCGCGGATCCGCCGCCGCTGGGCGAATTGCTGCGGGCCTGGCGCAGCGACGGGGGCCTGGAGGCCTTGTTCGAAGCCTGCGGCGCCCAGGTATATATCGAGGCCCGCGCACCCGGGGCGGGGTACGCCGACGCTTGCCTGTTGCAGGAAGGCGGGGTGGAGGCGGCGCGCAGCATGCTGCTGGCGCCGACCGCCCTGCAGGCGGGCTTGATCAACAATCTGGACGCAGCCTGGGGCTTGGTCCGGGACTGGGGATGGGATGCGCTTGGCGCACTGCGCCAGCCGGCCATGCGGGCGGGACTGGACGACGGCCGCGTCCGCGCCTTGTGTGCGGACGTGCTGGCCGTGGCCCGGGCCGGCCTGGACGCGCAGGATGCGCCCTGGCTGGCCTATGCCGATTTTGTGCTGGATAGCGGCCGCGCCGCTGCCGATCGATTGCTGGATACCTGGAACAGCGCGCGCGGCGCCCCGCGGGAACGGCTGGCCGCCTTGCTGCCGCGCCATGCCGCGCTGCATCCGGGCTGCTACTACGCCGCGCTGTCTCGCCCCTAGGGCGTTGTCTCATAGACCTCATCGGCGGCCAACAGGATGTCCACCGGGGGATCGAAGCCTATGGTGCGCGCGGTCGCCAGATTCAAGGCGATCTTGGGCGGGTCTATCCACACTTGGCTCAATTGCCGCGGCAGGGCGCCATGGAAGATGCGTGCGATCGTCTCCGCATGGAACAGGCCCACATAAGACAGATCCGCCTGGGCCAGGCTCAGCAGTATGCCGTCGCGCACTTCTTTGGAACCCGCCATGGAAAAGCTGGGTATCTTGGCCTGCGCCAGTATTTTGGCGACATCGTGGATGGAATCGGGCGTGACGCCCCGGTGCGAGGTGACATAGACCGCGTCCACGCGCCGCCGGCTCAGCGTGCGGTAGCAGTCCAGCGCATTGGTGATGGCCTGCTCCGTGGACACGCTGCTGGAAGGGGCATGGCAGGGCTCTATGGCGAAACCCAGTTGGTGGCTGACCTGTTCCACCGCCTTGAGCGCCGCATAGGTGCGGCCCGCCTCGCTGTCCTCGTAGACGATGCCCAATCGCTTGAACGGCACGATTTCGTGGAACAGGCGCAATTGGCGTTGATAGCGCTGGGGTTCTATGCGCGTGTGCAGGTTGTCGCGCCCGCTGTCCTGAACGCTGTCGGCGATGCCCGCGGCCAGGGGGTCGCTGGTCGAGCCGACGACCGTGGGAATGGGCGGCCCGATGGCGCGCATGTCCTGCCCGGCCCAGGTGCCCATGGCGATGATCAAGTCCAGGTCATGCTTTTTTTCCAGGCGCTCGGCGATGGCCGCCCGTACCTGCGGGCGCTTTTCATTGTCGAAGTTGCCCGGCTGCCACCGGGCGTCCGCCACGAATTCCACCGTACGGCTTTGCGTGTTCCGGCCCAGCCAGGTCCAGAGTTCGGCGCCCGTTAGTCCGTCGGGAATATCGGTTTTCAGCTCCAGCCATCCCAGTCGTTCCAGACCTTCTGCGATCTCGGCCAGGGTCGCCGGATATTCGGCATAGTCGCCGCTTTCCACATAGCCGATGCGCCAGGGCTTGCCGTCGGGCCGGGCGATGGGATCGGTGGGAAAAACCGTAGTCTTGCCGGCGGGCGCCCCGTCGGCCGCCACGGCTTGCGGCGCCGGCGACAGAACGAGGGCCAGGATGAACAAGAAGGGCGAAAGAAAACGTGCAATCATGGTTCTGGATTTTCCGCTCAAGCGTGTCCCGGCCCGCTGTCCGGCAAAGCCGGCCTTCTTGCCGCGATCAGGGTGATGTCGTCCGATTGTTCCGTGCCTTGCGCATAGATTTGCACGTCTTGCAGCAAGGCGTCCGCCAAACCCTTGCAGTTCATGGGGCCCAGCCTGCACAGCAGGGCATACAGCCGTTCTTCGCCATAGAGCGCGCCGTCCGGATTCAAGGCTTCGGTGACGCCGTCGGTATAGCCGAATACGCATTCGCCGGGTGCGAGCACAGTGGAAAAGCTGCGATAGGGCAGATCTTCCTGTACGCCGCAGGCGGGCCCGCTGCGGCCCTCGAGCAGGTGCAATTGCCCATCCGTCTGCAGCACGCAGAGAGCGGGATGGCCGGCATTGGCCCAGACCATTTCCCCCGTCTGTATATTCAGGACCGCCAGGACCAGCGTCACGAACATCAGGTTGGGGTTGTTCTCCGACAGGCTGTTGTTGATGCGCTCCATCAGCAGCGCGGGATCGGTTTCTTCTTCGGCCAGCGCACGTATCAGGGTGCGCGTGACCGCCATGAACAGCGCGGCCGGTATGCCTTTGTCCGACACGTCGCCGATGGCCAGGCACAAACGCCCATCGGGCAGCAGGAAATAATCGTAAAGATCGCCGCCCACTTCCCGCGCCGGCTTCATGGTGGCGTACAGATCCACCTGCGCCAGCTCGGGGGAGTCGGGCGGCGGCGGCAACAGGCCCATCTGGATGGCGTGGGCAATGCTCAATTCGCTTTCCAGGCGTTCCCGGCTGGACGTTTCCTGCACCAGCCTGGCGATTTTTTCACGCAATTGCCGGTCCATGTACATGAAGGTGGCCGCCAGCCGTCCGACCTCATCGGGCTGGTCCTGCGGCAGCCGCTCGATGTGCCTGGGTATGGGGCCGGCGGTGCTCAGGTCCTGCTCGGGCAAGGCGCGCGCATAATCGCTGAGCTGCTGCAAGGGGCGCGTGATGCGCGCCGACAATGCCCATGCGCTGACCAGCGATATGCCCAGCACCGCCATGAAGAGCAGGGCGAGCCGGTTGCGCAGCGCGCCGGCGGCCCGGGTGAGATCCTCGGCGGGGACCGCCGCCACTATGGTCCAGCCCAGCGGCTTGAAATAGGCGGCGCTGATTTCCCATTGTTTGTCGCTTGTGTTGGGGGAAAAGGTAATCGTGCCGATTTCGCCGTTCGGCGGAATGTCCTGCAGCAATTCGCGCAGCGTCCAGCCGCTGTTCTGGTCGCGCGTATCCAGCGGGCTGGCTTTTTCCTCGGGCAGGGACGGGATGAGCTTGCCGTCGTCGGTCGCGATGAAGGCGAAGCCGGAATGGGCCAACCGCAGGGACTCCAGCGCTTCGCCCATGGATGTCTCCATTTCCTGGCGGCGCTGGTCGAACTGCCTGGACACCTCGCGGGCATTGCCGGAAATGGCGAATATCCAGTCCCAGGGCTGGAAATAGGCGAAATAGGCGTAGCGCAGTTCCGTTTGTTCGGGCTTGCCTTCCAGCGGCCAGCGATAGATGGCCAGGCTTTGCCCCGTCGTTCTGGCTTCCTCGTAGACGGAAGCGGCCAGTTCGCGTCCCTTGAAATCCTTGAGCGCGGACAGATCCGTGCCTCGCAGCGATGCGTTGCCGCTCGCCAGGACGATCAGGTCGCGATTGAAAACGAAACTGAAGCGCTGCTGTTCCATGGGCAGGCTGTTGATCCATTGCATGGCCAGATCCTGCGCGCCCGCCATGCTCAGTTCCCCCCGTTCGACCTGCTGCACATACATGTTGAGCACGGATCTAACGGTGGAGCCGAGCTCTATCAACTGGCGGCGGCCGGTGCGCACCGTGGCGATCTTGTCGTTCAGCAGCGCACCCCAGCGTGCCTCGCTGTCGCGCACCAGCAAGTTGAGCACGTTGCGCACGGCGAGTTCTTCGCTGGCCACGACCGTGCGGGTCACATCGCGCTGCGTCACCAGCATGACGGCGATCGCCCCCAGGCAAAGGGTCACGCCCACAAGCAGGAAGATTTTGCTGCGCAGCGAGGTTATTCGCATCGACTACCGCCACGGGAAGGAAGCACGGCGCCTGGGCGCACGGGAGTATGTCTTTGCGAAGGATTGTAATTTACTATTGCAGGCTCGTGATTTCAGATCGGATTCAAAGTGCGGCGGGGAATGGAACTGCAAGACAGCGGGGCGGCGGGCGCCGTACAGCGGCGCAAACCCGTGCGCAAGGTGATTCTGGCCTGCCTCGCCGTGCTATTGCTGGCGCAGGCCTTGATCGGCGCGCTGAGCCTGTCCGCGCTCGATCGCCTGGCCGCCGACAACACTGCCGAACGCATAGAGCTTCTGGCCCGGCAGGCCGCCGCCCAGGTGCAGACTGGCCTGAATCTTGGCAAGCCCTTGGCGCAATTCTTCGGGCTGCAGCGCTTGTTGGACGGCTTGCAGGCGGAAGTGCCCGATTTCCTGGGCGCACAGGTGGTTCTGGCCGATGGCCGGGTGTTGGCGGCGGCGGGCGCCGCCATGCCGCCGGCCGCGCTGCTGGAGGCCTTGCGGGCCGCGGATGCTGGGGACAAGGTAGACGCCGATGCGGAGGCGATTGCGTTGGACGGGCGCGCGGCGGGCGCCACCCGGATGGCGGACGGCCAGGCCGTCAGCGTCGCCATACCGCTGGCCCAGGCGGGCGCCGCCATGGCCGGCGCGGTCATCCTGCATGTGCAATCGCAGAATATCGGGCGGCGCGCCTTGCTGATAGAAAACATCAAGGTCCTGGGCCTGTCCACCCTGGCGGCGGCCTTGGCGCTCGTGCTGGCGCTACGCTATGTCGTTCCTGTGCACAGCCTGGCCGCGAGCAGGGCCGGGCGGCTCGTGCCGCTGGCCATCCTGCTGCTCGCCCAGGGCGTTTATGCGGGCTACACCATACATAGTTTTCGTGCTGTCTGGGTGGATGTCACCAGGGAGAATTCACGCATGCTGGCGCAGGGCCTGCAAAAAGACCTGGACCGCGTGCTGGGCTATGGCATCGCGCCCGATCGCATGCGCGGGGTGGAGCGGCCCATGGCCAGGCTGGCCGCGGCTTTTCCCGTCATCAAAGAACTGCGGCTTCTGGACAGCCGGGGCGCAGTGCTGAATCGCGCCGATGCGCAGGGAGCCATCCGGGGCGCCAAGGAGGGCATGGGGGCGGCGCAAGAAGAAACGCTGACCTTGCCATTGCGTGTCGGGCCGGATGGGCCGGCGGCGGCCCAGTTGCAACTGGTGCTGGATCAGCGCTTGATCGCATCCGGGGTGCGCGCCCGCATCATGGACGCCGCAACCGTGGCGGTCGTGGCGCTGGTCGCGGCGGGGGAACTGCTGCTTTTGCTGGGGCTGGTGATCAATCGGGCCTTTGCGACGCGCACGCAGGCGTCCGGCGGCGCGTCCGCCGGCCCGGATGATCCCGCCCAGACGGGATTGCTGGCGCGGCCCGTGATGTTCGCCTTCTTGTTTGCGGTGGCCCTGCCGCTGAGCTTCCTGCCGATCTACGCCAGATCCTTGCTGGGGCAGGACGGGGGCGGGCAGGCGGTGGCTTTGCTGGTGGCCTTGCCCATTGCCGCCGAAATGGCTTGCGGCCTGGTTACCGCTTTGCTGGCGGGGCGCCTGACCGACAGGCGCGGCTGGCAATTCCCGGTTCTTATCGGCCTGCTGATTTCGGTCGCGGGCAATGCGGCTTGCGCACTGGCGGCCACGCTGCCGGCCCTGACGGCGGCGCGCGGCCTGGTCGGCCTGGGCTATGGGCTGACTTGGATGGGCCTGCAGGGCTTCATCGTCATACATAGCCCGGCGGCGTACCGCGGCCGCAATATGGCGGCCGTGGTGGCCGGCCTGTTCGCCGGCCATTTGTCCGGGGCGGCGGTGGGCGCCATGCTGGTGCAGCAGGCCGGGGCGGAGGTGGTTTTCAGCATAGGTGCGGGTTTGCTGTGCCTGCCGGCCATCGCCGTATTGAAACTGATGTGGCCGTACCGGCATAGGGTGGATCACGGCGGGCCGGAGGCCGCTGCGCCCGGCCGGGCCGTAGCCGCCGCGACGGCGCCCAAGGCGGCGCAGGGTGCAGCGACGCCCGGCGTGGCGACGCCCGGCACGGCGGGGCGCCCGCTGTCGGCCTTGCGCAATCTGCTTTGGACGCGCGATTTCGGCATGCTGCTGATAGGCAGCATCGTCCCTTTTTCCATTGCGCAAGTAGGACTGCTGAGCTACGCCTTGCCCTTGTACATGGAAGCGCAAGGCTCGTCGCCCGCCAGCGTGGGGCGCATCTTCATGCTTTACGGGCTGTGCGTCATCTATGCGGGGCCTCTGATGGGGCGGCTGGCCGATGGCAGCGCAAACAAAAAACTCTGGATAGCGGCGGGGGGCATGGTGGGCAGCGCCGGCCTGCTCGGCATGTATTTCGCCAGCGGCGTGTGGGCCGCCGCGGCGGCGGTCGCTTTGCTGGCTCTCGCCAGTTGCCTGGCGGGCGGCGCGCAGATTGCTTATATGCTAAGGCTGGAACACGTGCAGCAATATGGCGCCGGCGCGGCTACCAGCGTGATGCGGGCCGCCGACAAATTCGGCCAGATGCTGGGCCCCTTGATGGTGGGCGGCCTGTTCGCCGCCGTGGGAATATCGCAAGGCCTCGCCCTGACAGGCGCCGTCTACCTAGCCGCAACCGTGGCCTTCCTGGCCTTGGCGCCCAAGGGCGGCAACGGTCAGTGAGCCCCCGGCCGCGCCGTGCTATTCACTTGACGGCCGGGCGCCCGTCTATTTACCCCCGGCTTCTCTTGGTCAGTGCTCGCCATCGGCATGGCCAGCTTCGCGCTGGCTGCGGATGGCTAATACAAATACCGTATCGATGATCTCCACATAACGATACAAGGACACATAGCCTTTAGCGCGTCGGCCAATCACCAGCTCACGCTTGTCGTTTTGAACAGGGCGTCCAATCAGTGGATTCCATTCAAGTGCATTGATAGCCTCGATGATCTGGTCGATGCGTTGTTCGGGATTTTCAACGCCGTGCTCATCAAAGTGTTCAAGAGTGCGCTTGAAGTCGTCAAGAATTTCTGGTGCGAGCTCTATGCGCGATGTCATCGGCGTGTCAACTTGCGGGCCACGGGCGGTGTGGCCTTTTTACCTTGGGCGCGGTCGCGCAGATAGCGGCGCATGTCGTCCCACCCTATGCTGTTGCCGGATGATGCCAAATTCGAATAGCGCGCTTCGGCTTCTTGGTCGAAGTCGGTGCGCCGCTCGTCTTGCGCGGTTTTGTCGGCGATGGCGTCGAGCAGGTAGCTGTGGACGGACTTGCCGGCGCGTTTGGCTGCGGTGGCAACGCGCGCTTTCAATGCTTCGGGCAGGCGAATGGTCGTTGTAGGCATCACATTCCATCGGATAAGTATATGGCCACAATGTAGCACGAAAGTGCTACATTGTGGCCTCTTAACCTGCAGCAGGCAGGCGCGGGACGCGTGCCGTCAGGGCGGTGCACAATTGCGCCGGGATGGTGCCCGCCGAGCGGGCCACATGCTCTATGGGCAGGCCCTCGGCGCCCCATAGGGTCGCCATCGTGCCCGGACCCGCATCGGGATGATGGCTGAGGTCCACGCTGATGGCATCCATGGAGACCCTGCCGACGATGGGGCAGAGGCGTCCATCGATCAGCACCGAACAATCCTCGCCTATGGTGCGCGGATAGCCGTCCGCGTACCCGCAGCGCAGCAGGCCGATGCGCATGTTGCGCTGCGCCTGGAAGAGTCCGCCATAGCCCAGGCGCGATCCCGCTTCGATATGCTGCTCGCCGTACAGCGGCGCCGCCAGCCGCATGGCGGGCTTCAAGCCCAGCGCCGCGCCGTCCATCTGCGCCAGCGGACTGACGCCGTACAAGGCGATCCCGCAGCGAACCCAGGCGGTGCCCGCGCCATGCTCGCCGCCGGCCAGCAGCGCCGCGGAGTTCTCGGTGCACAGCGGCCCGGGCAGCTCGCCGATCAGTTGCGCGAAAGCAGCCCTTTCCTCCATCAACAGCCGGGGATCTTCGGCATCGGCATAGTGCAGCAAATGCCCCAGGCCCGCCAGCCGGCCGGCCCGCTGCAAAGGCTGCAGCCGTTGGTAAGCCCATCTGTAACGCGCCGGGGCGAAGCCGGCATGGTGCAGGTGACCGCGGCTTCTAAGCCAGATTTGCGGCGGATACGGGCTGTGCAGAGCCTCCAGCTCCCGGACCTGCTCATCGCGATCGATGATCAGATGCAGGGGATGGAGCACCGGGTCGAGCAGATCGGCGCAGCGAAAGTTCGCGCCCATGACGAGTATCGGCTTGCGCCAGCCCAGGGCGCGGCAATTGTAGGCGTCGCCCAAAGCAAGGACGGCCAGCCCGTCGGCTTGCGCCAGCCCCGGCAGCGCCATGGCCAGCGTATGCCCATAGGCATCGGCCTTCACGACGGCCCAGACGCGGGCCGCCGAAGGAGCGCCTAGTGTGGCGGAGCCGGCCGGATCGATGCGCAGCAGCCCGCGCAGCCGCGCCAGGTTATGGGCGATGGCGCCGGCGTCGATATAGGCCCGCGCGCCGTCCAGGCCGGCCGCGCGCCGGCCCATCGCCCCTTCCGCCGAGCATGGGTCCATTTTCAGCGGTCCTCGGCAGCGTAGGCCAGTATCAGCCGCAGATGATTGCGGTCGCTTTCGCGGCGATATTGGATGTCTTGCAGGTAGTGGCGCATCAGGCGCAGGCCGTGGCCGCCTATCCTGGCTTCTTCGACGGAGCTCGCCAATTCGGGCGAGACGCTCAGCGTGGGATCGAACGCAATCCCATCGTCGACGATATCCACCCCCAGCAGGCCGGGCCCCTTCAGCGCGGCCAGGGAAATGGCCCCCGGCTCCGGCTTGCCGCGGAAGCCATACATGACGATATTGCTCAGCGCCTCGTCCATGCACAGGCTGAGCCTGAACGCCGACTGTTGCGGCCACCCATGGCGCTTGGCGACGGACTCCAGCCAGGCCAGCGCCCTGCCCACGGCGTCCGGTCCGGGGATGAGAGACAAAGAGGCAATGATCTGCATGGTGGCGCCGGCGCTATGTTCCCGAAGATATCAATGATCGAAATGTAACCGAATATAAGACAGATTGCCGCGCTGCCCGCTGCTCAGGCGATCGGCTAGCCGCTTGAGCAAGACATGCGATACGCCCGACAAGGCATGCTCCAGGGCGGCCTGGAAGCTTGCTTCGTCGACGTCCAGCAGATCGCTGCGCGCCGCTGTCTGTTCCGCGCCCAATGCGAGCGGCGGGCCCTCGTGCAGCAGCTCGATGTCCAGATTGAATTCGTCGAAGCTGCCGCGTATGCCGCGCAGGCGGCGGCCGCCCGCCGCCTGTACGGCTTCCGCGGCTTCCAGCCCGGCCTGGGCTGCGCGCCGCACCGCATCGCGCCGCGCGCTCCAGCTTGCGCCCTGGGTTTCAATGAATTCGACCACGCGCTGCCCCAACCCGGCCGGGGACGCATCTTCCTCGAAGTCCGCCTGGGCGCGTTGCGAGCTTCCCAGGCGGAAGAGCAGATTGAGCGAAATCGCCGCCAGGCCGGCGACGATGATGCCATTCTTGGCCAGGAAGCGGACGGATTCCGGCGCCAGCGCGGCGAGTTCCGGGATGAAGATGACGCCCATGCCCAGCACAAACGACAAGCCCACCATGAAAATGCCGCGCGAATCCAGGGCGCGCGAGGCGATGAGCTCGATGCCCGACACGATCAGGTAAGCCGCGGCATACACCTCGATGGCGCCGATGACCGCTGTGGGCACCAGCGTCAGGGCCAGCGATACTTGCGGCAGGAAGGCCACGATGGCCAGCAGGCACGCGGCCGCCAGGCCCACCCAGCGCGAGGTGGAGCGGCTGATATGGGCCAGCGCGATGTTGGCCGACGATATCGCATTGGGATAGGCGCCCATGAACGCCGACAGCAGGTTGCCCAGGCCGTTGGCGCGCATCCCGCCGCTCACCATGCGCATATTGGGCCTGCGCCAGTCGGCGTCGTTCATCTTGTGCAGCAGGACGACGCAGCCGAAAGTATCCAGCTGGGTCATCAAGGCCAGCACCGCCACCGCCGCCAGGATGCCGGGGTCTACGCCGAACTCCGGCATCGGCGGGCGGGGCAGGCCGAAGGCCGGCGCACTGGCCAGCGCGTCCCAGCCGTGCAGCTCGCCGACGAAAGCCGCCACCGCGACGCCCGCCGCCAGCCCCGCCATCAAAGCGAACAGCTTGGCGCGGCGGTTGCCCCAGACAGACAGGGCTACGATCACGATCAGGGTGGCGCCGCCTATCAATATATCGGTCTCGTCGGGAGCCGTTCCGTCCGCCAGGCCGGTGACATGGTTCAAGGCGGGGGCGATCAGAGAAAGGCCGGCCACGCAGACGACCACGCCCGCCACGGTGGGCGGCAGCACCGCCCGCAGGCGTGGAACGATGACACCCGCGCCCATGGCCACCGCCCCGTTCACCAGACCCATCAGGACCAGCCCGCCGAGACCGTATTCGGCGGCGACCATGCCCGACAGGATGACCAGCAGCGGATCGGGGATGTGCACCAGCAGCAGCCCCGATCCCAGCCATCCGCCCCAGGACTGCAGGAAGCAGGACAAGGCCATGCCCAGCACGGTGGCGGAAATCATGGCGCGCGTGGTGTCGGAATCCAGGCCGCCTATCTTGGCCGAGGCCAGCACATAGGCGATCAGCGCCAGCGCCGTCGCGGCGTGCTGCAGCGCCAGCCCCGCCAAGGCGATGGCCGGCGGCCTTTCGTTCCCGGCGTACATCAATTCAGGCGGACGTTTCAGTGCAGGCCCTGCAGGCAAGCGGATTCCCCGGAATATCGCCATGGTCCTGTTTCCTCATGATGGGCTGGGATTGTCGCGTATTATATGGTTACGAAGGTATCGGCGGCTCTGGCTGTCGCTGTAAAATCCGCAATTCCCAATACAACGGTTGTTCCCATGAGCCTATCAAGCGAAAAAATCGGCGAGATTCTGGTGGTTTCCACCGCAGGCCAAATCAATAGCGCCAACGCGGCCCAGGTCGAATCCCAATTGCTTGCGCATATCGAGCAGGGCGAACGCCTGTGCGTGCTCGACCTCAGCCAGCTCGACTACATTTCCAGCGCCGGCCTGCGCGTTGTGTTGATGCTGGCCAAGCGGCTGAAGCAGAATTCCGGGCGGCTGGTGTTGTGCAGCCTGCAGCCGCATGTCAGGGAAGTATTCGACATCAGCGGCTTCCTGGCCATCCTGACCGTAGTCGACAGCCGCAGCGCAGCGCTGACATCGCTCGGCGCTTGACCCGCGGTCGTCCGTTGGGAGGGCGCAACTGCGCCAGGGCGTCGGGCAGGCCGGCATCAAGCAACGCCGCATTCGGAGTTTTTTCTATCGGGTCAGGCGCTGGAAGGCTGAACGCCGCATCATTGCACGCCTGGACCCTGATGCCCGATGAGTTTCGCCCTGGGCGGATGGACGCTAGTTGCCTATTGCGATTTTGGCGTGTTCCTGTACCGCTTCATAGCGGGTTTTTTCTTCTGCCAGGAATTTCGCGTACTGTTCCGGGGTGTTGCCGACGGGCTCTATGCCTTTTTCAAGAAGTTGCTTCCTGATTTCAGGCATGTTCACCACCTTGGATACCATCTCGGACATTTTCCGCGGGATTTCAGGATCTATACCTGCCGGTGCGAACGTTCCGAACCAGTTCGTGAAGCGAAAATCCCTGTAGCCGTTCGTTTCAGACACGGTAGGGACGTCCGGCAATGCGCTGGATCGTTTATCGCTCGTCACAGCGATGATCCGCAGCTTGCCCGATTGATGGTGGGTGACGACAGGAGGCATGCCCACGATGGCCAGCGGGATCTGGTTGCCGAGGAGGTCGGTAATGGCCGGGGCCGCGCCGCGGTAGGCGACGTGCATGATGCGGGTGCCCGCTATCAGATTGAGCGACTCGCCCGAGAAGTGCATGGTGCTGCCCACGCCCGGGGTCCCGTAGGACAGTGGCTTCTTCTTCGCCAGTGCGATGAGCTCTTCCAGGTTCTTGGCTTCGACCGAAGGATGCACGGCGATCGCCAAAGGCGTTTCGCCCAGCAGAGTCACGGGCGTCAGGTCCGTCTGCGGATTGTAGCTCGTCTTCTGGCCCGCGATTTGGCCGACCAGCACTTCGGCGGGCGATCCGATCAGCATGGTGTAGCCATCCGGCGCGGCCTTGGCGACGGTCTGGGCGCCTATGGTGCCCGCCGCGCCCGTCTTGTTTTCGACGATGAAATCCTGGCCAGCGATCTTTGAAAGTTCGCTGGCGACCAGGCGAGCGGTGAAATCGGTGCCGCCCCCGGCGGGATACGGAACGATCAGGCGGACTGCTTGTTGAGGCCAATGGGTGTCGGCGATGGCGGGTGCGACGGCGGTCATCAGAGCGGTCGCGCCCACCAGCGCCATAGTATGTCGGAATTTCAGCATGCGGTTGTCTCCTCGCTATCTATGTTTATGTTCGCCCGGCGCCGTCATTGAAAGTCTGCGGCGGTGCCAGGCGCGGGGGTGAAGCCCAGGTCGCCCCGGGCAATGACGGCCTCACGGCCTCCATTCTCTTCAAGAAGAAGCGCCTGCCGCGCTTTGGCGCGGGCGTCGACGGCATCCGGGTCGCACAACGCCAGCAAGCGTCCGTGGCACCGTTCGAGAGCGGCGGCATATGCGGGGTCGCCGGCCAGGTCGATGATTTCTTCCGGATCGCGGTCCAGGTCGAACAGTTGCGAGGGGTAATCGGGATGAGCGTAATAGACGTATTTGAAGCCGCCGTCGCGGATCGCGAAGGCTCCGACGGTGGAGCCCATTCCGTGGTATTCCGAGAGAACCACGCGATCGGGTTTTTCACCCCGCGCGAGATCGAAGAGGCTGACGCCCGGCAGATCATACTCAGCGATTGCTTTCGATTCCCCCGTCGCTTCCAGTATGGTGGGAAAGCAATCCACGTGACTGGCCGGCGTGCGGACGACCCGACCCGCGGGAATGTCGGCCCCACGCAGGATCAGCGGCACCGCCGCGGTTTCTTCATACATGGTGGATTTTCCCCACAGCCCGCGGGTGCCGAGATTGTCCCCATGGTCGCTGGTGTACATCACCCGCGTGGTTTCCGAGAGGCCGGTGTCGTCCAGTACGGAGAGGATCTTGCCTATCTGCTCGTCGAGGAAGGATACGAGTCCGTAATAGCCGGCCAAAGCGCGCTTGACGTCCTCGGGCGACTCGAAGTAGTCGTCGTAGCAGAAGCTGTTGCGATAGTCGTCGAGATAGGGGTGCGAGGAGCGGGATGACGGGTCGTAGAGCTTGGGCATGGGAAGCTCTTGATTCCAGTATCGGTAGAAATGTTCGGGCGGCGCGGTCAGCGGAAAATGCGGGGCGACGAAGGAGACGAACAGCACCCAGGGTTTGTCGTGCTCTTGTCGGCCCCGTTCGCGCAGCCAGACCTGCGCGCGCGCGCAAATATCGCGGTCATAGATCGTATAAGTGGACTCGCCCGGGCCCGCCATGGCCGCCATCTTGCGGGCGCCGCCACGGCGCGGCAGCTCGCTGCGGATGAGGCCCATCAAATCGCCTTTTCCCTCGATGATATGCATGGGGATCTGTTCTTCGGTGAATCCATGGTCTTCGCCCGGGAGCTTGAAGTGCAGCTTGCCTATGGACACGACTTCGTGGCCCCGGTCGCGCAACGCATGATGCCAAGAAGGAATCGAGCCGTCGTAGGCGTCGGCATTGTCCCAGTATCCGATCTGATGGATGTACTTGCCGCAGGCAAAGCCCGCGCGGGCGGGGATGCAGACCGGGCTCGTCGTATAGGTGCTGGCGAAGCTTGTGCCGTCGCGGGCCAGCTGGTCCAGGTTGGGGGTCTGCACTATAGGGTGGCCCGCATTAGGGTGGCCCGCATCAGGGTGGCCCGCATATCCCATGACCTTGGGGTTGTGCTCATCGGACATGATGATGACGAGATTCTGGGGCTTCATAGACTCCTCATATGTTGGTACTTTAAATAAATAATACTATATAGTATTAAAGTAATGCAATAATGGAAGCTGATGGAGAGGAACTAGTGGATAATATGGACGGCGCACTCTAGGGAATGTCTTTCCACCAAAAATACGTATGAATGACCCTACCGGCTCGTTTCTTTCCGACCTGCCTCGCCGCATGCAGCGCCTGCTGCGTCCGGGCCTGCCCAAGTACATCGCACTCCGCGATGCGGTATCCAATGCCATTGTGACTGGCGCGCTGGAGCCAGGGGCGCGCCTGCCCACGGAGTCGGAATGGGCGAAACGGTTGCCGCTCAGCCTGGGCACCATACAGCGCGCATTGCGCATGCTGGCGGACGACGGCCTGGTGGTGCGCAAGCAGGGCAACGGGACGTTCGTGGCCGAACGGGAAGCCCGCTCAATGCACGCGCCAATGCACTGCCGGTTTCTCGGCGACGAAGCGAACGAATACCTTCCGGTCTATCCTCAGGTTCTGGCCCGCTATATAGTCCAGACGGAAGGCAGATGGACATCTCACCTGGGCCGCAAGACACCTCTGTGCATCGAGCGCTTGCTGAATATCGGCGGCGAATTCTCTGTGCATTCCCGCTTCTATTGCGATCAGGACCGCGTGCCGTCGTTTGCCCGCCTGACGATCACACGGCTGTCAGGAGAGAACTTCAAGGAAATCATCATGCGCGAAACGGGCCAGATGATCGGGCGTATCAATCAGTTCATGCAGTATCAGGCCTTTGAAGACGCGGAATCCGAGCATCTGGGCGTGCCGGCCGGTACGGTAGGGCAGAAGCTGATGATCTTCGCTTATCTCGGACGCGACAATCCCATCTATTACCAAGAACTGTTGATTCCGCCTCACAACCGCATACATCATCTTTCAGCGGAAGGCCGGGAAGACCTGGCCTCTTCGGTCCCGTCATAGCGCGGGAGCTTCGTCGCGGCCGCCAAGCCGCTGCGCTACGCGCCATACGCCCATGAACGCCGGATGGCTGCGGGCTTTCAGCGCCGCGCTGCATCCAGGGCTTGGCGCAAGCCTTGCAGAGCCTGGTGCAGCCGCGCAAAGGCTGCTTCGCGCCGGGCGTCCAGTTGCTGCGCTTGCTCCAGGCTGATTTCCGTAAAGCCCAGTGTGTCGCCGGGCATGCATTGCGCGATGACGGGCAGGTCCACGGTCGCTACGTGGGCGATCTTCGCATAGCCGCCGGTGGTCTGCCGGTCGGCCATCAACACGATGGGGTTGCCGTCGGGCGGCACTTGCACGCTGCCGAAACAGGTCGCTTCGGATAGCAGCTGTACGCTTTCCTTCAGCGTCAGCCTAGGGCCGTGCAGGCGATAGCCCATGCGTTCGGAGTCGGCGCTGATGCGGTATTCGCCCGAGAAAAAATCGTCGACGGACTGCGGGGTGAACAGGCTGTCATGCGGGCCGCGCATGCTGCGCAGGGCGCTCCGCGGCGTGGCCCCCAGCATGGCGGGCAGATAGATCCTGGTGGCCCATAGCGTTTGTTCCAGCTCGTCCAGCGAGTGTTCATGGAAATCCGCACGCAGCCCCACCGCATCGCCTTTTTTCAGGGCGCGCCCCTTGAAGCCGCCGAAGCCGCCGCGCAGATAAGTGCTGCGGCTGGACATCATCAGCGGAATATCCGCGCCGCCATGCCAGGCGATATAGGCGCGCAGGCCCGACACTCGGGCGCCGAATTCCAGGGTGTCGCCCGCCCGGAAGAGGACGGGGCGGTTGTTGGGGATGGGCTCGCCGTTCAGGGCCGGGCTGAGCTGCGCGCCGCTGATCGCCAGGCAGCCGGGAGCCTCGAAGCGCAGCGCGGGCCCCGCCAAGGTGATTTCCAATGTCGCTTCGTCGCCGTCGTTGCCGGCGAGCAGATTGGCCAGCCGATGGGCGCGGCTGTCCATGGCGCCGCCCACGGGTATGCCCAGATGCTGATGGCCCGGCCGGCCCAAGTCCTGGAAACTGGAAAGCATCCCCGCTTTCAAGACAGTAATGCTCATGTTTGCCTGCGCTGAAGTGCGAGGAATTCCTCGTCGCTGATCGGAACGAACCGGACCGTATCGCCCGGCTCGAGCAATACGGGCGGTTCCTGGTCGGGGGCGAAAAGCACTGCCGGCGTAGCGCCTATGATATGCCAGCCGCCGGGCGATGCGTTCGGATAGATGATGGTCTGCAGATTGGCGATGCCCACCGATCCCGCCGGTACCAGAGTGCGCGGCGTCGGGCGGCGGCCTATGGACAGCCGCTGGTCATGGACGCCGATATAGGGTGCGCCCGGCGCGAAGCCCAGCATGAATACATAGGCCGGCGTTGCGCTGTGCAGCGCGATGACTTCGGCGGGAGCCAGGCCGCAGTGCTCCGCCACCTGAGCCAAATCGGGCCCGCGTTCGCCGCCATAGCATACGGGGATGTCCACTTGCTTGCCGGGCGGGCTTGCGGCCCCGTGCTGCTGGGCCTCGCGCAGGATATTGCCGATGTCGTCGGCCAGGCGGTGGAAATCGATGGCGCCGGAGGGGCCGGGCCGATAATGCACGGCGACGGTGGTGAAGGACGGGACGATGTCGGTGACGCCCTGGATACGGGCGGCCCGCAACGCCGCCGCCGCCCGGGCGCAGCGCAGCCCGATGTCGACATCGATGCCTGCGCCGAACACCAGCAGCAGGCAGCGGTCGCCCTGCGGAACCATGGTCCAATTTATCGAGGAGCCGCCTGAACTGTGCATCGCTTCCGCCTGTGTGTCTGTTTCAGCAATACCGCCTGCCGGGACCGCATTGCATCGGCATTTATTTTATCGATGTTTGCGTCTTGGACAACGGCGGGCGGCGCGCTGCTTGAACCTTGAGCCGCAGCCGAGGCGCTGCGCCGCTTCAGTCCGGAACGGCCACGCGCGAGGGCGGGAAAATCAGCGAAAACAGGCTGCCGGCGCCGAAGCGGCTCTGTATGGTCAGCTCGGCGTTATGACGCATGGCCACATGCTTGGTGATTGCCAGGCCCAGGCCGGTCCCGCCCGTGGCCCTCGAACGGCCGCGGTCGACGCGATAAAAGCGCTCCGTCAGGCGCGGGATGTCCTGCGCGGCAATTCCTATGCCGGTGTCCTGAACGGAATAGCAGGCATGGCCGCTTTCGGTTATGTACCAGCTCACTGTGATGGTCCCGTCTTTGGGCGTGTAGCGTATGGCGTTCGTCAGCAGGTTGGAAACCGCCGACGCCAGTTCGGACTCTATGCCCATTACGCACAAGTCTTCGGCGATGTTCTCCACGAAGACATGCTGGTCGTTGGACAGGATGCGCCCCTGCTGCAGGGCTGTATGGATGAGGCGGCTCACGCGCACGGGTTCGCCTTCCACCTGGGGCGATGATTCCAGGGCGGAAAGCGTCAGCAGATCCGCCACGATGGCCTGCATGCGCTGCGCCTGTTCCAGCATCAGCGTCTGGTAGCGCTCTTTTTGCTCCTGGCTGAGGGACTCGGGCGGCATGTCGCGCAAGGTTTCCAGAAAGCCCGAGAGCACCGTCAGGGGGGTGCGCAATTCATGCGACACATTGGCGACGAAGTCCTTGCGTGTCGTTTCCAGTTTTTCGACCTGTGTCACATCGCGCGTCACGACCAGGAATTGCCCCACGCCATAGCGAGTGAGCTGGACCAGCAGAGCCTTGTCCTGGCCATCCTGGCTCAAATGCAAAAGCAGGGGACCGGGCCAGGATGCCTGCCTGGCGTAGCGGGCGAACTCCGGCGCGCGCAGGATATTGAAGATGCTGTGGTGGCGATCCGATCCCAGGTTCAGGCCCACGTGCTCGCCGGCCGTCTGGTTGCACCAGGTCAGGCGCATGCCTTCATCCAGCGTGATCGCCCCGTCGGGCAGCGCTTCGGCCGCCAGCATGATGCCGTCCACATGCTTGTTGAGTTCGTCGATGTCCTGGCGGTCCTTGCGCAATTTGCGGTAGATGGGGGCCAGGATCTCGTCCCACGGACCTACCGAAGGCGGCGGCGGGGCATCGATGTCTTTCACCCACCTCGCGATGCGCGATAGCTGCAGCGCGCTGACCATGATCATCAACAGCAGCCCGAAGGAAAATATCGCCCATCCCGTGGCCGCGCCCAGCCACATTGCAAAGAGCCAGCCGATGGCCGCCCACAAACCGATGGAAAAAAGGGTTTTGATCATTTCGACTAGGTTTCGGGGCTGCTGTTCTTCAAGAGGCTAGGAGGCTTTCGGGGGATGAGCCGTAAAGCGGTAGCCTGCGCCGCGCACGGTCTCTATGTGCTCTTCGTGTCCGGTGGGTTCCAGCGCCTTGCGCAGGCGGCGGATATGCACGTCGACGGTGCGNNGGCTCGTCCATGCCGCCATAGAGGTGGTTGAGGAACATCTCCTTGGTCAGCGTCGTGCCCTTGCGCAGCGACAGCAGTTCCAGGATGCCGTATTCCTTGGTGGTCAGATGGACGGCCTTGCCCTCCACCTCGACGGTGCGGGAATCCAGATCGACGACCATGCGCCCGGTCTTCATGACCGAATGGGCATGGCCCTTGGAGCGGCGAACGATGGCGTTGATCCGGGCGACCAGTTCGCGCTTGTCGAAAGGCTTGGTGATGTAGTCGTCGGCGCCGGCCTCCAGCCCTTCCACTTTGTCGTGCTCGGCGCCCTTGGCCGTCAGCATGATGACCGGCACGTTGCGGGTGCGCTCGTCGGAACGCAGGGTTTTGGCCAGGGTGATGCCCGATGCGCCGGGCAGCATCCAGTCCAGGAGCACCAGGTCGGGAAGTTCGGCGCGTATCAAGGTCTGAGCCTGCTCGGCATCGAATGCCCGCAGCACCTTGTGGCCGGCAAACGAAAGATTCACGGAAATGAGCTCCTGGATGGCGGGCTCATCTTCTACAACGAGTATGGTTGTGCTCATAAGGCCTGATGATAATGTAAAGCTGATTTCAGAGTGGCGTGTGGCCGCAAGGAGCTTACGGCCCGGCGCAGGATACGCCGCGCCTGCCGCAGCCGACCCCGCAGGCCGTCCAGCTGTCCATGCGGAATAATATGGCGCAAATATTTCAGGTTTGTGAAAGTCGGCCTGCGGTTCAATCGGCCGGGAACGGCATGCGGGCGGCGGGGCCTCCCATCCTTGGCAAGGCCGCCCGTTGCGCCGCGCTTTGCCGGGCAATGTGCAACAATGGCGTTTTATGCGCCGCGGGCCGTGGCGGCGAGACGCCTCTCGACAGGCCCTGGCGGGCGGGAATCTCTATCATGCAAAACACGAATACTCCGTCTTCCGTTCCCCCGACCACCGATGCCGGTGCGCCGGAAAGCACGCACTTCGGCTATCAGACAGTGGGCGTCGCGGAAAAGGCCGGCAAGGTCGCCGAGGTATTCCATTCCGTGGCCGACCGCTACGACGTCATGAACGACCTGATGTCGGTGGGCCTGCACCGGATATGGAAAGCGTTCACCATTGCGCGGGCCAATGTGCGTCCCGGCATGAAGGTGCTGGACATCGCCGGCGGAACCGGCGACCTGGCCAAGGCTTTCGCCCGGGCGGCCGGCGCATCGGGCGAAGTCTGGCTCACCGACATCAATGATTCCATGCTGCGGGTGGGGCGCGACCGCCTTACCGACAAAGGGGTGCTGGTGCCGGCGGCAGTGTGCGACGCCGAACGCCTGCCGTTTCCTTCGAATTACTTCGATCGCGTCACCGTGGCGTTCGGTTTGCGCAACATGACGCACAAGGACCGCGCGCTGGCGGAAATGCGGCGCGTGCTCAAGCCTGGCGGCAAGCTGCTGGTGCTGGAGTTTTCGCAGGTGGCCCGGCCGCTGGCGCCGCTTTACGACTGGTATTCCTTCAATGTGCTGCCCTGGCTGGGGAAAAAGGTGGCGGGGGACGAAGCCAGCTATCGCTACCTGGCTGAATCCATACGCATGCACCCCGACCAGTCCACGCTCGCCGGCATGCTGGAAGCCGCCGGCCTGTCCCGGGTACGGTATTTCAATCTCAGCGCGGGCGTCGTGGCGCTGCACGAAGGCGTGAAGCTGGATTACTGACGCCCGCACCCGGTCCCCCCGGGCCCGAGCCGGCGCGCTCATGCCGCCGGCATGGAATCCGGCGGCAAGTACCGGCGTCAAATATATTTACCCGGCGGCGCTTGAACTTCTTTGCATACGGCCGGTCATACGGTATGCTTGCATTCAGCTTGTAGTAAGATTTCACTTGCTATCTGCAAAAACCACTAATTCTAGATCGGGATCAACTCGGCGATGCGCGAACGGCGTATTGCATAACAGGAGCGATACACATGTCTCAACGATTCTCGCGGCTGCTGGCCATCGTCATGCTGGCCGTTTCTGCGGGCGCCATGATGTCGGTGTCTTTCGACGCCGAGGCGCGCCGCATGGGCGGCGGCAAAAGCCTGGGCCGCCAGTCTACCAACGTAACGCAACAGCGCCAGGCCGTCACCCCGCCCGCCGCGGCGTCCAACCCCACGCGTTCCGCGGCTCCGGCTGCCGGCGCCGCCGCGGCGGGCGCCACGACCGCGGCCAAAAGCGGTATGTCCCGCTGGCTCGGCCCCATAGCCGGCATCGCCGCGGGCCTGGGCATCGCCGCCTTGCTGTCCAGCCTCGGCCTGTCGGGCGCTTTCCTTGAAATGATGTCCAGTCTGCTGCTCATCGGTTTGCTGGTATTCGGCGTCATGTTCATTGTGCGCAAGCTGCGCGGCGGCGCCGCGCGCCCCGCCATGCAGCAGGCGGGCGCCGGGCACAACACCATGAATCGCCAGAATGCGCAGGCGCAGTCTTCCATCATGCGCCAGGCGCCCGCCGGTGCGGCCCCATCGGCATCGGCGGCTCCCGCCGCGGTGCCCGCCCCTCCGGTGGACGAAAAATGGTTCATCCCCGGTGATTTCGATACCTCCGCCTTCCTCGCCAACGCCAAGTCGCGCTTCGTGGAAATCCAGGCGGTGTGGGACAGCGGCGATATGGACAAGCTGCGTGAATACCTCACCGACGATCTGCTCGCCGAACTCAAGCCGGAAGTGCTGGCCCGCAAGGAAGGCACGGTAACCGAAGTCGTGCTGCTCAATGCGGAACTCCTGGGCATCGAAGCCGTATCGGGCGGCCATCTGGCCAGCGTCCGCTACTCCGGCATGCTGCGCGAATCCAAGGATGCCGAAGCTTTCCGCTTCGAGGAAATCTGGAATCTCTACAAGGGCGAAAACGCGGGCTGGCTGCTGGCGGGCATCCAGCAAATCCCCGTCGAATACGCGAGCTGAAGCGGTCGGCCGCTGCCGCGGTCGCCGGCCGTCCGGCGGTGCGCGAGTTTGCGCTTGGCGGGAATCACATTCGGTCGAGCAGCGCCCGGCAAGGCCGTGCCGGGCCGCACCGCACTGAACCGGAAGTGATCCAGCATACCGGCGTCCGGCCCCCCGCGTTTTATCTCGATGGCGCTCCTTTCAGGGCGCCATTATTGTTGGCCGTCCGATTTTTATGGTTAAAACCGTTAAACTTGAGCCTTGCTTCATAGGCTCATCACGACGACGGCCGCGCCGCTCATGCCGAACATGTTTCCTTTGCCGCCATTTCTCGAACCATCCGCCGTCTACGCACGCGCATTGAATCAGCTGCTGCGGCGCGAAGACTGGGCGCGCGACCGGCTCAGCCGCCATGCGGGCAAGTCGGTGCGCTTCAAGGTGGGCGGCCTCGTGCTGGGGCTGACGCTGCAGTCCTCGGGGTTCGTGGAAGCCGGCAATGCCGCCGTGGCGCCCGATGTAATCCTCACCATACCGGCCGGCAGGCTGGCCGACATTCCCGCCGTTTTCGGCTCCGGCGACCCGGACGGCCTGGCGGATCTGTTGCATGTCGAAGGGGATGCCGGGCTCGCGCACGTGGTGTCCGGCCTCGCCCGCGATCTGCGCTGGGATATTGAAAGCGATTTGTCCGCGCTGGTGGGCGATGTCGCGGCGCTGCGCCTGCTGCGAGCCGGGCGCGCGCTGGCGGGCGGCATGCAGGCCGCTGGGCGGCGGCTGGCGGGCAACGCAGCAGAATACCTGACGGAAGAAAGCGCCACGCTGGCCGGCCGGCCGGCCTTCGAGGATTGGTCGGATCGGCTGCGGGGCGCGCTCCAGCGCCTGGATTCCCTGGATGCACGCATGGATGCGCTGGAGGCGGCACGCAGGGCGCCCAACACATGATCATGCTTACCTTTTTCCGCCTGTTCTACATTGTTTTCGTAGCGCTGCGCTACCGGCTGGACGAGCTCGTGTTGTCCGGCATCAAGCACCCCATCGCATACGGGCTGTTGCGCGTCGTCCGCTTCGGGCGCCCACCCAGAACCCCGCGCGGCGTCCGCCTGCGGCTGGCGCTGGAATCGCTGGGGCCGATTTTCGTGAAATTCGGCCAGGTGCTGTCCACACGGCGCGACCTGATACCGCTGGATATCGCCATAGAGCTGGCTTTGCTGCAGGACCGCGTGCCGCCTTTCCCCTCGGACCAGGCCGCCGCCGCCATCGAGGCGGCCCTGGGCGCATCGCCCCATACCCTGTTCAAGCACTTCGAGACGGATCCCGTCGCATCGGCATCGATCGCCCAGGTCCATTTCGCCGTACTGCACGATGGACGCGAAGTGGCGGTCAAGGTTCTGCGGCCCGGCATGCGTGAAATCATCGAAAAGGATTTGGCGATATTGCGCGTGCTGGCCGGCCTGGTGGAACGTCTGGCCGCCGATGGGCGGCGCCTGAAGCCGCGCCAGGTCGTGGCCGAGTTCGACATCTATCTGCACGACGAGCTCGATCTCATACGCGAAGCCTCCAACTGCAGCCAGTTGCGCCGCAATTTTTCGGCCGGAACCGGACGCGAGCATTTGCTGATGGTGCCCGAGGTGGTGTGGGAATTTTGCGCAACCAACGTATTCACGATGGAGCGGATGCGGGGCATACCGGTCAGCCAGATCGAACGGCTGAAAGCGGCCAATATCGATACCTCCGAACTGAGCCGCAAGGGCGTGGAGATATTCTTCACGCAGGTGTTCACCGACGGCTTTTTCCACGCCGACATGCATCCGGGCAATATCTATGTGTCGGATGCGCCGGAAACCCTGGGCCGCTACATCGCCCTGGACTTCGGCATCGTGGGCTCCTTGTCCGAATTCGATAAAAACTATCTGGCCCAGAACTTCCTGGCGTTTTTCCGCCGTGATTATCATCGGGTGGCGCGGCTGCATATCGAATCGGGCTGGGTTCCACCCACGACCCGCGAAGAAGAGCTCGAAGCGGCGGTGCGCGCAGTATGCGAACCCTACTTCGACCGGCCGCTGGCCGAGATTTCACTGGGGCAGGTGCTGCTGCGGCTGTTCCAGACGTCTCGCCGCTTCAACGTCGAAATACAGCCGCAACTGGTCCTGTTGCAGAAAACCCTGCTCAATGTCGAAGGCATGGGGCGCGAGCTGGACCCTAATCTGGACCTCTGGAAAACCGCCAAGCCGCACCTGGAGAAATGGATGCATGAAAGGGTGGGCCTGACGGGCTTGCGCAGGCAGCTCGACAAGGAAGCCAGCCAATGGGCGCAGATACTGCCGCAAATCCCGCGGCTCGTGTATACCAACCTGAACCGCGCCGACACCGGGCCTGGGTTAAACTTGGAACTCGAGCGCATGCGGCGCGCGCAAGAGCAGACCAATCGCCTGCTCGTGGTGCTGGCGGCCATAGGCGCCGTGGCGCTGGGCCTGGCGATATGGGCGCTTACCCGTCAATGAAGGCAGTGCGCCGCCCAGCGGTTCGCCGCCCGGCGGTATACGCCGCCCGCATGCAAATGCCGCCATGCATCAAAGGCGATCCAACCCTACCGAGGCCTGAAACATTCCTGTTAAGCGGCCGCTATATTATTATCCGGCAGGGGCTCGGCGCTCCGGTCGGGCCTGTGGATTAATCAAGAGAGATTCCCATGCTTTACCCCGAACTTTTCAAATCGATGGAAGCCGTGCGCTGGAATATGGGCACCGATATCCCGTGGGATGACTTTGATTCCACGAAGCTCAGCGATGATCAGGCCTATACCATCAAAATGAACGCCATCACGGAATGGGCGGCCCTGCCGGCAACCGAAATGTTTCTGCGCGACAACCGCGACGACAGCGACTTTTGCGCCTTCATGTCGGTATGGTTCTTCGAAGAGCAGAAGCATTCGCTGGCGCTGATCGAATACCTGCGCCGCTTCCGCCCGGAATTGGTGCCCACCGAAGAAGAGCTGCACAAAGTGCGCTTCGAGTTCGACCCGGCCCCCGCGCTGGAAACCTTGATGCTGCATTTTTGCGGCGAAGTCCGCCTGAATCACTGGTACCGGCGCGCGGCCGACTGGCATACCGAACCTGTCATCAAGGCCATCTACAAGATCATCGCGCAAGATGAAGCGCGCCACGCCGGCGCGTACTTGCGCTACATGAAGCGCGCCTTGATCCATCGCGGCAAGGAATTCGGCCACAACGCGCGCATTGCGTTTTCCAAGATCGGCGTCCTGATGGCCTCGGCCCATCGTACGCCGCAGGCGCTGCACCCCACCAATCTGCATGTCAACAAAGACCTCTACCCGCAGGACACGGTGCAGTCCAAGCTACCGTCGCCGGGCTGGCTGGAAAACTGGCTGGACAACCAGATCCATTTCGACAAGGAATGGGAAGGCAAGGTCAGTTCCCGTATACTGCACAACATGTCGCTGCTGATGGACAGCACCTTCAATACCGTGCAGGACCTGAACCGCTACCGCAAGGAACTCCTCAAAGGCATGGCGCCCGCCTAGGACGTCCCCATGCCGGCACGGTTCGAATCCAAGATACTGTCGCGCAGCGATTGCGAGGCGGCGGTGCGCAGCCATGCCCTGGCGCGCCCGCTGGTATTCACCAATGGCGTTTTCGATATTCTGCACCGCGGCCATGTCGCCTACCTGGACGCCGCGGCCCAATTGGGCGCCAGCCTGATCGTCGCCTTGAATACGGACGAGTCCGTGCGCCGGCTGGGCAAGGGGCCGGACCGACCGCTGAATACGCTGGAGGACCGGGCGGCCCTGATCGCCGCGCTGGAATGCGTGGACATGGTCACCTGGTTCGACGAAGACACGCCGCAGGCCTTGATCGAGGCGCTGCGGCCGGATCTGATCGTCAAGGGAGGGGACTACGATATGGAAACCTTGCCGGAAACGGCCAGCGTCAAGAGCTGGGGCGGCCGGGCGGTCGCCATACCTTTTGAATTCCAGCGCTCGACGACTTCACTTCTTGGAAAAATTCGCGGGTGAGCCCGGGCGCCGCTGCGGCGGTTGGCGGCCCTGCGTGTACAGCAACTGGTTGATGGCCATGATGTCCTGGTCGGACAGTATTCCGCTGCTGGCCTTGAGCCGCAGGCTGTTCATCAGCGTGTCGTAGCGGGCGCGCGCCAGGCTGCGCTGGGTTTCATACAGCTGCTGCTGCGCGTTCAGCACGTCGATATTGATGCGCACGCCGATCTCATAGCCGGTTTGATTTGCCTGCAGGGACGCCAGGCTGGATTTTTCCGCCGCGCGCAAGGCGTCGATCTGCGCCAGACCCGATGTAACGCCTGAAAAATATTGCTGGGTCGACAGCACGGCCTGGCGCTTGGCGTTTTCCAGCTCGTAGCGCGCCTGCTGCAGGCGCGAAGCCTGTTCGCGCACTATCGAGGAAAGCTCCCCGCCGGTGAATATGGGTATGGACAGCTGTATGCCCACTGTGCTGTCCAGCGAGCGCGGGCCATTGTTCAGCCCGTAAAGCCCGCGGTCCGATGCGGTGCCCGTCTGCGCCTGCAAATGCAGCTTGGGATAGTGTTCGCTTTTGGCGATGTCGACCTGTTTTTCGATGATCTTGGCATTCAGCTCCGCTTGCGCCACCCCCAGGCTGGCGTCCGAGGACTGCGCCACCCAGTCTTCCAGGCGGTTCGGCTCGGGGGCGGGCAAAGCCGTGTCGGGGGCCAGTTCGGCCAGTTCGCCGGGGCGCTCGTTGATCAGTCTGGCCAGCTGGTCCTGAGCCACTTGCAGCGCATTGCGCGATTGCAGCTCGCTGGCATTGAGCAGGTCCAGGCGGGCCTGGGCTTCGTAGGTGTCGGCGATGGTGGTGCTGCCCAGTTCGAAGCCTTGCCGGGCGGCTCGCAACTGGGTTTCCACCGCCTCTTTCTGCGCCAGCAGGGCGCGCAAGGTATCCTGCGCCGCCAGCACGTCGAAATAGGCTTGGGATACGCGCAGTATCAGGTCCTGATAAGCGCGCGCGCGGGTGACGTCGGCCAGGCTGGCGATATATTCGGCGCGCTTCAGCTCGCCCCANNCTGTCGTTCAGGCTGCGTATGCGCCTGGCGTTGTCGACCTCCGCCACGCCGTCCGCGGTAATCAGGGGCAGCAGACGAGCCCTGGCCTGGGGGACTTTTTCCTGGTCCGCATCGCGCCCCGACTTGCTGGCGGCGTAGATGGGGTCGCGCTGCAGCGCCAGTTGCCAGACCTGCAGGAGATCCTGGCCGTGGCCGGGCGATGCGCCGCCCGCCAGGAACAGCGTCAGTGCGAGCTTAGCGCGCCAGCGGCCGTTGGGCATTTAGAACTTGAATTGCGTTACGGCTGCGCCGCGCAGGGGCTTGATGACCGTGTCGAACAGGCCGACCGTCTCGAAACTGGCGGCGTTGTTGCGAGTGATGCGGTAGGCGGTCATGATGGGATTCTGCCCGACCACGGCAACCAGGCGGCCGCCGATGCGCAACTGGTATTTCAAGGCATCCGGAACGACGGGCACCGAGCCGGTCAGCAGGATGGCGTCGTATTCGGTGGTGCCCCAGCCGGCGTGGGCGTCGCCCGTTTCCACCCTGACATTGGCCACATGGTTGCGCTCCAGGTTTTGCTGCGCGAAGGCGGCCAGGCGGCTGTCCACTTCGATACTGGTGATCTGATGCGCCAGCCTGGCGAGCAGGGCGGCTTGGTAGCCTGAGCCCGTGCCGATTTCCAGCACGCAATCAGTGGGTTTGAGCTGCAATTCCTGCGCCAGGCGGGCTTCCAGCTTGGGCGTCAGCATGCTTTCGCGCGTGTCGACGGAATTGATGATGAGCGGCAATTCGACATCGGAGAAAGCCAGGCCCTGCATGGAGGGCGGGACATAGCGCTCGCGCGGGGCTTCGAACAGCGCTTGCAGCACCCGGGGATCGAGCACCTCCCAGGGGCGGATCTNNCTGCTCGACCATATTGAATCGAGCCTGTTCGATTTCTGACAGGGCGGTGGCGTTCATAGCTTCAGGAATAAACAATGGATAAGGACAACGGCGGGAGTCAGCCCATGCCCGGGAAAAAAAGGGGAAAAGGCGGCTCGGCCGAACCCGCCTACTATAGCGTATTTGCTTTCATTTTGTTGCCGCCCACCACTCATGGAAATGGTGCACCGGCCCATGGCCGCTGCCCACCTCCA
>DJWC01000043.1:0-320 GCA_002441445.1 Pusillimonas sp. UBA6240 | reverse complement strand
AGCCGGTGCCGTGCGTATTGCGGGTATCGATGCGGCGCCCCGGCAGTTCGATCAGGCGGTCGCCGTCGTGCAGTACGTCCACCGTATCGCCGCCGGGCAGATGCCCGCCTTTCAGGAACACCCAGCGCTCGCCGGTATCGCTCAACAGCCGCCGCAGCTTTTCCGCGGCCCTGCGCATCTCCTTCAGGGTGTCCGCCGGCGCGCTGCCCAGCAGCACGCCCGCTTCCGGCAGGTTGGGCGTCAGCATGGTGGCCACGGGCAGGAGGCGCTCGCGCAGCTCGCTGATCGCCGGCTTTTCCAGCAGATGGTCGCCGCTCTTG
>DJWC01000008.1:5999-18216 GCA_002441445.1 Pusillimonas sp. UBA6240 | reverse complement strand
TCTGGTGTTCGATCTGGAAGCGCGAGAACAAGGGGATGTCGTCGCGATACATTTTGACGCGCTGGACATTGTCGGGCATGACCACGCTCATGAAGGCGGTGGCCTGCTCGTAGATATCGTCGGTGTCGATGAGGATTTCGCCGATCTCGGGCGAGTAGTAGTCGCGGATGGCGCGGATGACCAGGCTGGACTCGAGATAGATCAGTATGGGCGCCGCATTTTCGCGCGCGGCGGCATCGATGGCATTCCAGAGCTGCAGCAGGTAGGAAAGGTCCCACTGCAATTCCTCGACGCTGCGGCCTATGCCGGCGGTGCGGGCGATGATGCTCATCCCCGGAGGGATGTCGAGCTGGTCCATGGTTTCGCGCAATTCCTGGCGATCCTCGCCCTCGACGCGGCGCGATACGCCGCCGCCCCGGGGGTTGTTGGGCATCAGCACCAGATAGCGCCCCGCCAGCGAAATGAAGGTGGTCAGGGNNCCACGCCTTCCTTGAAATAGCTGCGGGCGATTTCCTTGAAGGGCAGGAAACCGTGGCGTTCTTCGCCGTAGCTGACGAAGCAGGCTTCCAGCCCGGGTTCGATGCGGGTGATGACGCCTTTGTAGATATTGCCTTTGCGCTGTTCGCGTCCGGCGGTTTCAATGTCTAAGTCAATGAGTTTTTGACCATCGACAATGGCAACGCGTAATTCTTCTTGATGCGTTGCATTGAACAACATCCGTTTCATGAGGTGATTCTCCGTAGTCATGGCGCACCGTTAATCGGCGCACGACCGCGGGTCACTGGGTGTGTGGCGCTAAATCTGCATGGGGGAGCGGCCGACGAGATGGAGCCGCGCCTGCCCTGGTGTCAGGATGGCACGGCGGGCCTGTGGGCCCACAGTTCAGTCAGCAGGAAGGTCAGATTCACTATAAGTGTGGTTGACAAAAATTTGCTGGGAACGACAGACGCGCATTTGAATTCGCGCCTGGGTGCATTAAACGTAGACAAGCTCTGCAAGATTTCGCGTCGCACGCGGTTGGCAGGGGACTGGCGCTAGCGGGCTGTTCGCCACACCACTTGCGCGCGTCCGGCTGCCCCGGCAACCTGGTGACCCAGAGGCTGAAAACCAGGCGGTACAGTACAATATGGCCTTGGTCGCCCAACGGAGACGCACCCTTGCATCTCTACGTCCGGCGTTTTTTCAGCCTCTATAGGCTGACGCGATTATATGCCGCTTTTCCCTATGCGCAAAACAGTTATTGCTCCAAGCCCGGTTCCGAGCGTGCGTTTGGTCGAAATCGGCGTCGAGCAGGCCGGGCAGAGGCTGGATAATTTCCTTCTGCGGCTGTGCAAGGGCGTACCCAAAAGCCATCTTTACAAAGCGATACGCAACGGGGAAGTCAGGGTCAACAGGGGGCGCATAGGCGCCGACTACCGCCTGGAGCATGGCGATACCGTGCGCGTCCCGCCTTTGCGGCTGCCTGCGCCCGGGCAGTCCCGGGCGGCGCCGCCGGCGACCTTTCCCATCGTGTTCGAAGACGACGCGCTGATGGTCATCGACAAGCCGGCCGGCGTCGCGGTGCACGGCGGCAGCGGCGTGTCCTTCGGGGTGATCGAGCAATTGCGCGCCGCCCGGCCCGATGCCCCTTTTCTCGAACTCGCCCACCGGCTGGACCGTGAAACCTCCGGCCTGCTCATCATCGCCAAGCGGCGCAAGGCCCTGACGGCGCTGCACGACATGATGCGCGAAGGCGGCGGCCGCAAGCATTACCAGGCCCTGGTGGTGGGCGATTGGGTGAACGACAGGCAGCATATACGCAAGCCGCTGCTCAAATGGCTGACGGCGTCGGGGGAACGGCGCGTGAAAGTGGATCCGCAAGGCAAGCCGGCGCACACCATCGTCACCTTGCAAAAACGCTATGGCCGCTATAGCCTTGTCGGCGCCGAGCTGCGCACCGGGCGCACCCATCAGATCCGGGTGCATCTGGCTTCCAGCGGCCATCCCATCGTGGGCGACGAAAAATACGGGTCCGACGAAGTGCGTGCGCATTTTCGCCGCCTGGGCTTCGATCGCATGTTTCTGCACGCCGCCCGGCTGGAATTTCCCCACCCGATCACCGGCGAACCGCTGGCGTTCCAGGCCGAACTGCCCGCGGCCTGCCTGCAAGTCCTGGCCTGTCTGGAGCACGATACGTGAAGCGTTATGCCGCCGTGGTATTCGATTGGGACGGTACAGTCATGGATTCCACGCATTCCATCGTGGCGGCCATCCAGGGCGCCTGCGGCGACGTCGGCCTGCCGATACCGCTGGATCACGATGCGCGCTGGGTGATAGGCTTGTCCCTGGAAAGCGCCTTGTATCGATGCGTGCCGACGCTGACGGCCGACCAATACCCCTTGTTCATAGAACGCTATCGCCATCACTTCCTGGCCAGGGATGCCGGCATCAAGCTGTTCGACGGCATCACCGACTTGCTGGCCAGCCTGAAAGCCCGCCAGGTCGCCCTGGGCGTCGCAACCGGCAAGAGCCGCAAGGGTCTGGACAGGGTGTTGCAGAACATGCAGTTGCATGCGCATTTTCATGTCACCCGCTGCGCCGACGAGTCCTGCAGCAAACCGCATCCGGCCATGCTGCTCGAAATCATGGAAGAGCTGAGCCTGGACCCCGAACAGGTGCTGATGGTGGGCGATACCACGCACGATGTGCAAATGGCCGCGGCCGCGGGGGTCGACAGCATGGCCGTCACTTACGGCGCGCATGACAAAGACACGCTGCTGCGGGCCGAACCCACCGTCATGGTGGGCAGCGTCCCGGAAATGCAGTCCTGGCTGCTGGATCGGGTCTGAGGGCGGGCTGCCGGGCCGAGGCCATGCAAGGCGGCAAGCGGAAGCCCGCGTCCCGCCCAGTGTCTCATGGCCGGCGTCCGCGGCTGGAACTTTCGGCCCTCATTGCAAGTCTCATTGTCTTGTCTGGCTCTCATATGCTTGAATTCGGCGTCTCACCGTTTGTTGCTCTGCGCATGATTTGTTGCCTGCGCATCCTTGCGATGTGAATTGTTCCGCGGCCCGGGCCTGGCTCCGGCCGGCGTGTCCATCCGAGTAAAGTATCGGCGCCAGCAAGCCCGGATACTCTAAAGGAGCGGACGCCATGCCCAAAACCAATTTGCCGCCTATTCCCCCGTCGCAAATCACGCCTGAGGCAGTATGGCAGTCGCGCCGCGACTGGCTCAGGCGGGCGGGCCTGGGCGCCGCGGCCCTGGGCGGAGCCGGATGGCTGTCGGCATTGCCCGCCACAGCGCGGGCGGCGCTGCCCGAATTGCCGGCCAAGCCCAATCCGGCATACTGGCTGGAAAGCAAGCCCACGTCCGAAAAAGACGTGACTTCCTACAATAATTTTTACGAGTTCGGCACACGCAAGACGGATCCCATGGATTACGCCGGGAAAATGCAGACCCGGCCCTGGGTCGTCGAGGTCGAAGGCGAGGCCGCCAGGCCGCGCAGCTTCGATATCGACGATCTGCTGAAGCTGGCGCCCATGGAAGAGCGCATTTATCGCCTGCGCTGCGTCGAGGCCTGGTCCATGGTGATTCCCTGGCTGGGATATTCGCTGTCGCACTTGCTCGAGCAGGTCGAACCCACCGGCAAAGCCAAGTATGTGGAATTCATTTCCGCCGTCCAGCCGGGCAATATGCCCGGCCTGGAAGACCGCATCCTGGACTGGCCCTATATAGAAGCCTTACGCATGGACGAAGCCATGCATCCCTTGGCCATGCTGGTTTTTGGGGTGTACGGCAAGCTGCTGCCCAACCAGAACGGCGCTCCGCTGCGCCTGGCCGTCCCCTGGAAATACGGTTTCAAGTCCGCGAAATCCCTGGTGAAGATAAGGCTGGTGGAAAAGATGCCCGCCAGCAGCTGGATGAAAGCCGCGCCTTCCGAATATGGCTTTTACGCCAATGTGAACCCGGATGTGCCGCATCCGCGCTGGAGCCAGGCGACCGAGCGCCGCATCGGCGACGGCTTTTTCGCGCCCCGGGTCAAGACGCAGATGTTCAACGGCTATGGCGAGCAAGTGGCGTCCCTGTATCAAGGCATGGACCTGAGGGCGAATTATTGATGGCCCCGCAAAGCCCGGGTCCTGAAGCTCGCGATCGGGGATGCCGATGATGCTTGAAGAGAGTGGTCCGCGAACGGACGGCGCCTGGACGGCGAAGCAGGTGGGGCGGACCAAGCCGCTGGTTTTTCTGCTCTGCCTCTACCCGCTGGCCCGATGGTTCTGGCTGGGCTATACCGGCGGGCTGGGCGCCAACCCGCCCGAGTTCCTGATCCGCTCATCCGGTATTTGGGCTCTGGCGGCCTTGCTGCTCACGCTGTCCATCACCCCGCTGCGCCGCGCGCTGCGCCGGCCCGCCTTGCTGCGCTTGCGGCGCATGCTGGGGCTGTTCGCCTTTTTCTATACCTGTCTGCATCTGCTGGGCTGGGCTTTTTGGGAAAGAGGCTGGTCGCTGGCTTCGATGTGGGAAGACATCGTGCAGCGCACCTTCATTGCCGTGGGCATGCTGGCTTTCGTCCCCATGCTGGCCCTGGCCTTGACTTCGACCCATGGCTGGATACGCCGCCTGGGCCGCCGCTGGCAAAGCCTGCACCGCAGTATTTACGCCATTGCCGTGTTGTCGGTCTGGCATTTCTGGCTGGTGCGCGCGGGCAAGAATGATTTCAACGAGCCTTACCTCTATGGCGCGGCGCTGGCGGTCCTGTTGCTGGCGCGGGTAGCGGCGCTATTCCTGGGGCGGCGCGGCGGCGCCCGGCGCAGCGGCGCCCGACGCAGCGGCGCCCATACGCCTTGACGGATCGAAAGCCGCCGGCGCGACCCGCGCAGCCGCCATCTCCGCAATCCCCGTCAAGCGGAGTTTGAAGGGACTTCAAGGGGCGATTCTATAAACCTGAACTTGCGCGTTGGCGCATGGTCAGGGCAGGGCTTTCAGGATGGCCAGGGTTTCAGCGTCGGGGTTGCCGTCGTAGGACCGCGGACGATAATGCATCTGGAAGGCGGCCAGGACGTTGCGCGTGGCCTTGTCCAGCATGCCTGTTTCGGGCGCGGCGTAGCCCACGCGGCGCAATTCCTTCTGCACCCAGACCATATCGGGCAGTCCCTGTGCGGCGAACTCCGCCAGAAAGCGCCGCGCGAGGTTTTCATCGTACCAGCGGCCTATGCCTTGCTCGGCGAGCGCTTTCCAGGGAAACAGCGGGCCTGGGTCCGTCTTGCGCTGGGGCGCGATGTCGCTATGGCCCACGACATTGAAGGGCTTGATCTGATGCCGCGCGATGATGTCTTTGAGCAATATGGCCAGCACCTGGATCTGCCTGGGCGGGTAGGGCGCCCAGCCGTCCCCGCGCCGGCCCGGGTTGACGATTTCTATGCCTATGGATGCGCTGTTCAGGTTGCTGCTGTTGTACCAGGCGCTGACGCCCGCATGCCAGGCGCGGCGGTTTTCGTCCACCAGTTGGTAGACGCGCGGCGCGGGGTGGTCGGTGATCAGGTAATGGCTGCTGACATTGCGCTCGGTAAGGATTTTCAGCGATGTATCGTTGCTCGCCGACGTATAGTGCAGCACGATGAATTCGACCCGGCTGTTCTGGCTGACCGCCTGCTTGCTGCGGTCGATGTCCAGCCCGCCCGGACGGTAAGCCGAGCAGCCCGCCAGCAGCGCCAATGCCGCCAGGGCCGCGCAGGCATGCGCGCGGTCGATCGCCATGCCGCGGCGCTGCCGCGCGGCACGTGCGAGGCGGCGGAAAAGCTGGAAAATCATGGCCTTGCCACGGTTAGCGTCCGGCCAGGAACAGAAAAATGGCCGGTTTTTTGGCCAGATCGGGGGCGGGCTGCTGCGTCCATTCGGCGACGGAGCGCGTGCGCACCCATTCTTGCGGCGTGGTCAGCGAACGCGCGATGCACAAACGGGTGTTGCCCTTCAGCGCCTGCTTGAGCGTCTCGAACATGGCCTGGTTCCGGTAGGGCGTTTCGATCAGGATCTGCGTTTGCCGCTGCTGCAGCGAGGCGCTTTCCCATGCCCTGAGCTGCCTGGCGCGCTCGGCGGGGTTGACGGGCGCGTAGCCGTGGAAGGCGAAGCGCTGGCCGTCCAGGCCGCTGGCCATCAGGCTGAGCAGGATGGAGGACGGGCCCACCCAGGGCGCCACCCGTATCCCCATGGCATGGGCCGCCGCGACGACCTTGGCGCCCGGGTCCGCCACGGCCGGGCAGCCCGCTTCGGACACTAGGCCGATTTCCCCGCCGTCGGCCAGGGGCTTGAGCCAGTCGCGGATCTGGCCGGGCTGGACCTTGTCGGTCAGCGTGTGGATGACGATGTCCTGCAAAGGCGCGGCCGTGCCGATCTGTTTCAGGAACGCGCGCGCGGTCTTTGCGTTTTCAGCGATGTAGGTCGTAAGACGGCCGGCGACTTCCTGCGCGGCCTGCGGCAGCCAGACCGGAGGGGGGGCGTCGCCCAGGCCGACGGGAATCAGGTGCAGGGTTCCGCTGGTTTTCACTTCAGCCGCCGCTAGTAAGAGGGTTCAGGCCGAAGGACCGCAGCATGCGGGACAGTGCGATCAAAGGCAGGCCGATGATGGCGGTGGGGTCGTCCGAGCGCATGCTTTCCATCAGGGCGATGCCCAGGCCTTCCGCCTTGGCGCTGCCGGTGGTGTCGTAAGGCTGTTCGCGCCGCAGATAGCTGTCGATTTCTTCGCTGTCGAGTTTGCGGAAGCGGCAGAGCGTTATGATGTCGTCCGTTTCCGACCGCTGCCCGTTGGTGACGCACAGGGCGCTGTGGAACTCCACCGTCCGGCCGCTCAATTGCTCGAGCTGGCTTTTTGCGCGCTCGTAATTGCCGGGCTTGCCCAGCGGGCGGCTGCCGAAGGTGGCGGTCTGGTCGCTGCCGATGACGAGGCAGCCCGGGTGGCTGGACGACACGGCCCACGCCTTGGCCGCCGCCAGGCGCAGCGCCAGCTGGGCGGCGCCTTCGTCGGGCAGCGGGCTTTCATCCACTTGGGGAGCCACGGCGGTAAATGGAAGCCCCAGTCGCTGGAGCTGTTCATGGCGGTAGACGGAACTTGAGGCTAAGATGAGACGCATCAGCGGGGCATGGGCCTTTTCTGTTTGACTGTGTATGGCTTAGCAAGCTATTATCTAATGTTTTCTTTGTGCTTGGAAGAGGCTCTTGCCGTTTTCTTTGCTTACTGATTGGTTTTAGTGGTCGGCTTTAGATGAATGACGCGTACATCGATACCAATGAGCTCGTGCGCCTTGCGCGCGAAGTTCAGGGCGTTGCGCCGATTTCACGGTTTCGGCGCCTCGTGGGCGATGCGACCGGGGGCGGCCTTCCGCCGCAGGCCGATACCACGGTGTCCTGGTCCTTGAAAGGCATGGCCGATGGGCGCGGCAAGCAGTTTTTGCTGCTGCGGGTCAGCGCGGCGCCCACGCTGGAATGCCAGCGCTGCCTGCAACCTTTTCAGTGGCCCATGGATGTCGAAACCCGGCTGGAGCTCGTAAAGTCCGAAGCCGACCTCGACGACAGCACCGATGGCCTGCACGAGCAGGATCCGGAAGACTTCGTCGAGCGCATCGTAGGATCGCAGCGCCTGGACATCATGGCCCTGGTCGAGGACGAGATCATCCTTGGCCTGCCTTATGTGCCCAAGCACGAGGTTTGTCCGTCGCTGCCGGAGGCGCTTGACCAAAACGCCGGCGCCGACAGGCCCAATCCGTTCGCGGTATTGAGCCAGCTCAAGAAAGATTGATTTAACTATTAACCACGCACTTAACTTGCGGGCTATCGCATACAATAGCGACCCGTTATCAGGAGTCATCATGGCCGTTCAACAAAACAAAAAGAGCCCGTCCAAGCGCGGCATGCATCGTTCGCACGATTTTCTTTCCACCCCTGCCACGGCGGTGGAACCGACCACGGGCGAACTGCACCTGCGCCACCATATCAGCCCCAACGGCGTTTATCGCGGCCGCAAAGTCCTCAAGACAAAGAACGACGAATAATCGTCATCTCGCGGCTGCCAGCCTAGACGCATAAATCGCGCGCTTGATGTCGACCTCAGAAATTCGAATCGCCATCGATTGCATGGGCGGTGACGCCGGCCTACCCGTCACCGTACCCGCGGCGTATCAGGTCGCCAAGCGGCATCCCGACACGCGCTTCCTGCTTGCGGGCGACCCCGCGGGCATCGAGGCCGCGCTCAAGGCCACCGGCTCGCTGGACCGCGACTGGTTCGAGATTCTGCCGGCCGCCGAGGTCGTCTGCATGGACGACTCGGTGGAAATCGCCCTGCGGCGCAAGAAGAATTCTTCCATGCGGGTGGCGGTTCAGGCCGTCAAGGATGGGCTGGCGGACGCCTGTGTGTCGGCCGGCAACACCGGCGCCTGGATGGCGATTTCGCGCTATGTGCTGAAAACGCTGGACGGCATAGACCGGCCCGCCATCGCCACCTCCATACCGAACCAGAAAGGCGGCGCCACCACCATGCTGGACCTCGGCGCCAACGTGGATTGCTCGGCCGAGCACCTGCTGCAGTTCGCCATCATGGGCTCGGCGCTGGCATCCATCGTCGATCGCCGCGAGCGGCCGACGATAGGCTTGCTGAATATCGGCGAAGAAGTCATCAAGGGCAACGAGGTCGTCAAGCAGGCGGCCGAACTGCTGCGCGGCAGCGGGCTGAATTTCTACGGCAACGTGGAAGGCGACGACATCTGCAAGGGCACCGTCGACGTCATCGTCTGCGACGGCTTTGTCGGCAATGTGGTGCTCAAGTCGATGGAGGGCGTCGCCAAGATGGTCGCCACCATGATGCGCGCCGAGTTCAAGCGCGACGCCTTTTCCATGACGGCCGGCATTCTGGCCACGCCGGTGCTCAACCGCCTGCGCGACCGGGTCGACAACCGCCGCTATAACGGCGCGGCGCTGCTCGGGCTGCGCGGCATCGTCATCAAAAGCCATGGCTCGGCCGATGTCTACGCCTTCGGCTGCGCGCTGCAGCGCGCGCGCGAAGCCGTGCATAATGGCCTGCTCGAGGGCACCACCCGGGCCATCGATCACCTTCGCCAGAGTTTGCAAGCCGCGGCGGCGCAAACCGCGAAGCTTTCCAACATAACATCTGATCCATCATAGTGTCCTGTTTGGTTGATTCGCATGCTCAAATTCTGCATCCGCACTATCCATGCCGTGTTGCAAGCCCGCGCGGCAGGTCTCCTGTCCCCGCGGTTTGCGCCTTGCCTGGCCAGCGCATCCAGCAGAATTTGACCGCGCGGAATAACCAGACGGGACACTAGCCGGGTTTCTGGAAGGGACCATGCCTTACGCCAAGATAATAGGGTCGGGCGGCTATTTGCCACCTCGCATCGTGACCAACGATGAGCTCGCGGCCGAGCTGGCCACCCGCCAGATCGAAACCTCGGACTCCTGGATCGTCGAGCGTACCGGCATACGGCAGCGGCACCTGGCCGATGCGGGCGTCAGCACCAGCCAGCTCGCCACCAGGGCGGCCCAGGCGGCGCTGGACGACGCCGGCGTCGCGGCCGCCGATCTAGACCTCATCATCGTGGCCACGTCCACGCCAGATTTCGTATTTCCCAGCACCGCCTGCCTGGTGCAGGCCAAGCTGGGCGCCAAGGGCGGCGCCGCGTTCGACGTCCAGGCGGTGTGCAGCGGCTTCGTCTACGCGCTGTCGACCGCCGACGCCTTCATACGGGCCGGGCGCGCCAGGACCGCCCTGGTCATCGGCGCCGAAGTCTTCTCCAGCATACTGGACTGGAACGACCGCAGCACTTGCGTGCTGTTCGGCGATGGCGCCGGGGCGGTGGTGCTGAAGGCATCCGACGAACCCGGCATCATGGCGGCGCAGCTGCATGCCGACGGCAGCCAGATGAAAATACTTTGCGCCGCGGGCAACGTGTCGCACGGCGAAGTGGTGGGCGATCCCTTCCTGCGCATGGACGGCCAGGCGGTCTTCAAGCTGGCGGTCACCTCGCTGGCCAAGTCGGCCATCGACGTCTGCGCGGAGGCCGGCGTAAGCCTGGCCGACGTGGACTGGCTGGTTCCGCACCAGGCCAATGTGCGCATCATCAATTTCCTCGGCCGCCGCCTGGGCATCCCCGACGAGAAAATCGTCGTTACCGTGGACCGGCACGCGAACACCTCCGCCGCCAGCGTTCCGCTGGCATTCGACGTCGCCCGCAAAGACGGGCGCATCAAACCGGGCGATACGGTCATGATGCAGGGCGTCGGGGGCGGTTTCACCTGGGGCTCGGTGCTGCTCAGAATTTGAAAAACGCAGAAAACTGAAAGAACGACCATGAAAATCGCATTTGTCTTTCCCGGCCAGGGCTCTCAGTCTGTGGGCATGCTCGACGCCTGGGCCGGCAACGCCGCCGTACGGGATGTGCTCGGCAGAGCCGGGCAGGCGCTGGGCCAGGACTTGGCGGCCCTGATCGCGGCGGGACCCGCCGAGGAACTCAACCTGACGACCAACACCCAGCCGGCGATGCTGGCCGCCGCCGTGGCGGTCTATCGCGCCTGGCTGCAGGCCGGGGGGAACCCGCCGGCCATCGTGGCGGGCCACAGCCTGGGCGAGTATTCCGCGCTTACCGCGGCGGATGCGCTATCACTGGAGGACGCGGTGCGCCTGGTGCGCATACGGGCCGACGCCATGCAGGCGGCGGTGCCGGTGGGCGCGGGCGGCATGGCCGCCGTGCTGGGCCTGGACGACGACGCCGTGCGCGCGCTGTGCGCCGAGGCGGCGCAGGGGGAAGTGGTCGAGGCCGTCAACTTCAATGCGCCCGCCCAGGTCGTGATCGCCGGCCACAAGGCGGCGGTGGAACGGGCCTGCGAGCTGGCCAAGGCCCGGGGCGCCAAGCGGGCGATCATGCTGCCCGTCTCGGCGCCTTTCCATTCCAGCCTGTTGCGGCCGGCCGCGGAAACGCTGCGCAAGGCGCTGGCCGATGTCCGGCTCGCGGCCCCGCGCATCCCCTTGATCAATAATGTCGACGTGGCCGTGGCCGGCGACCCCGCCGATATCAAAGACGCCCTGGTGCGCCAGGCCTGGCATCCGGTGCGCTGGGTGGAAACCTTGCAGGCCATGAAGGCGCAGGGCGTCACCCATGTGGTGGAATGCGGTCCGGGCAAGGTGCTGGCCGGCCTCACGCGGCGCATAGACCGCGACCTCGCCGGTCTGGCGATCACTGATCCGGCCTCCATGCAAGAGGCCCTGGAAACTTTACAAGGATAAGGCTATGCAGGACAAGCAACTGGAGGGCAAGCTGGCCCTGGTGACCGGCGCCACGCGCGGCATAGGCAAAGCCATCGCGCTGGAGCTCTCGGCGCGCGGCGCGCGCGTGGTCGGCACCGCCACCACCGAAGCGGGCGCCCAGTCCATTACCGACATGCTGGCCGAATCCGGCGGCCGCGGCGCGGCGCTGAACGTCAACGACGCCGCCGCTTGCGAAGCGCTGGTGGCGGAGCTGGCGCAGCAGGACGGCGGGCCGCACATCCTGGTCAACAATGCCGGCATCACGCGCGACAACCTGGCCATGAGAATGAAGGACGAGGACTGGCAGGCCGTCATCGACACCAACCTGTCGGCCGTCTTCCGCCTGTCGCGCGCCGTGACCAAGAACATGATGAAAGCCCGCTGGGGCCGCATCATCAACATCACGTCCGTGATCGGCTCCTCGGGCAATCCCGGGCAGGCGAACTACGCGGCCGCCAAGGCCGGCGTGGCCGGCATGTCGCGGGCGTTGGCGCGCGAGCTGGGCAGCCGCAACATCACCGTCAACTGCGTCGCCCCGGGCTTCATCGAAACCGACATGACGCGCGCCCTGAACGAGGCGCAGACCGCGGCCATCCTGTCCCAGATTCCCATGGGGCGCCTGGGGTCGGCCGCCGACGTCGCTTGCGCCGTGGCCTTTCTGGCCGGCCCGCAGGCGGGCTACATCACGGGCACCACGGTGCACGTGAATGGCGGGATGTATATGTAATACGTGTAATACGGACCGGACAGAGGCCGCCCGTAGGGTAAAATCTGTTCGATCCAGGGTGTGCCGGGCTTGGGCCTTCAGTTTGCGAGGCTGGCGGGGGTTCAGGGCCGGTGCCGTTTTTTTATCATGGCCGACACCATTAATTTTGTCGTTTGGCTATAATTCGCGGGAATTTTCCCAACTTGGAGATCTGCATGGAAAGCAT
>DJWC01000008.1:0-5994 GCA_002441445.1 Pusillimonas sp. UBA6240 | reverse complement strand
TCGATATGGTCGAGCTCGTGATGGCACTCGAAGACGAATTCGAAACTGAAATTCCGGACGAAGAGGCCGAGAAAATCACGACGGTTCAGCAAGCTGTCGACTATATCTCGTCGCACAGCAAGCAGTAATTTCAAATAGTCGGGTGGGCGGCAGGCCAGTATTTCAGCACCACCCCAAGGCGGTTTATAGGCGTGGACATGCTGCCGTGCCAAATCTGCTCAAGGTTTGGCACGGCAGCGCGTCCATGCTCTTTAAGCCGCTTTTTTAATAGGAGTCATCCGTGAAACGACGTGTCGTCATTACCGGTCTGGGTATTGTTTCGCCAGTCGGCAGCAATATTGACAGCGCATGGGACAATATCGTCAACGGGCGTTCGGGCATCGGGCGTATCACTCGTTTCGATCCCTCGGCTTTCAACTCCCAGATCGCGGGTGAAGTCAAGGATTTCGACGTCACGCAATACATGTCCGCCAAGGAAGCCAAGCAAATGGACAGCTTCATCCATTACGGCGTGGCGGCGGGCGTGCAGGCGTGGCGCGACAGCGGCCTGGAAGTCACAGAAGAAAATGCCGACCGCATCGGCACCATCATCGGCTCGGGCATAGGCGGCTTGCCCCGCATCGAAGAAACCCAGGTCGAATACATGGAACGCGGCCCCCGGCGCATTTCCCCCTTTTTCGTTCCGGCATCGCTCATCAATCTCATTTCGGGCCAGCTGTCCATCATGCTGGGCCTGAAGGGCCCCAGCTATGCCGTGGTGTCCGCCTGCACCACCGGCCTGCATTCCATAGGCGATGCGGCCCGCCTCATTGAATACGGCGACGCCGATGTCATGGTGGCCGGCGGCGCGGAAGCCACCGTGTCGCCGCTGGGCGTGGGCGGCTTCGCCGCCATGCGGGCGCTGTCCATGCGCAACGACGATCCGGCCACCGCATCGCGTCCCTGGGACCGCGACCGCGATGGTTTCGTGCTGGGCGAAGGGGCCGGCGTGCTGGTGCTCGAAGAATACGAGCACGCCCGCAAGCGCGGCGCGCGCATCTACGGCGAATTCTCCGGCTACGGCATGAGCTCCGACGCCCACCACATCACCTCGCCCGACCGCGACGGGCCGCGCCGCGGCATGATGCACGCCTTGCGCAACGGCGGCGTCAACCCGGAAGAAATCGACTACGTCAACGCCCATGGCACCTCCACGCCTTTGGGCGACAAGAACGAAACCGAGGCGTTGAAGCTGGCTTTCGGCGATCACGCCCGCAAGCTCGTGGTCAATTCCACCAAATCCATGACGGGGCATCTGCTGGGCGCCGCCGGCGGCGTCGAGGCCGTCTTCACCGCCCTGGCGGTTTATCATCAGGTGTCGCCGCCGACCATCAATATCTTCAATCAGGATCCCGAGTGCGATCTGGACTACTGCGCCAACGAAGCGCGTGATATGCGCATCGATGTCGCGCTGTCCAACTCATTCGGCTTCGGCGGCACCAACGGCTCCATGATCGTACGGAGGATGCAGGGCTGAAAGCGCGCCCCGTGCAAGCCTTCCGGCAATGGACTTTGCGTGCTCCGCCATGGGCGGGCTGGCGCGGGGTCTTGCCGAAGGCGCTTGCCGGCGCGCCGCAGTCCCCGGCCGGCGCGCCGGCCCGCCAAGAGCGCATCCTGCGCCTGCACCCTTGCGGCCGCTGGAGCCTGGCCCACGGTGAAACGGCCGGCTTGCTGGACCTTGCGCATGTCTGGCATGCTTACGCGTGGCTGAGCTTGCGCTTCACCGATCCCGCACAACCCGAAGCCGGGCCCATATATATCACTTGCTGGAAATTCGCCATGTCCCCCCAGGACTGGCGCGAGCTTTGCGTTTGCGTAGCCAGGCAGCTCGCCATGCCCGGCCGCGCCTTTTCCAAGGAAAGCCCATGAGCGAACGCGATGTCGACGCCGAACTGGTAGCCCGCGTTCAACGCGGAGACAAGCGCGCCTTCGACTTGCTGGTCCTGAAGTACCAGCGCAAGATCATGCGGCTGCTCTCGCGCATGATACGCGACCCGGCCGAGATCGAAGACGTCGCCCAGGAGGCTTTCATCAAGGCATACCGGGCCTTGCCTCAATTCCGCGGCGACAGCGCTTTTTACACCTGGCTCTACCGCATCGCCATCAACACGGCCCGCAACTGGCAGACCGCCAGCGGCCGGCGGCCCGCCACCTTAAATGCGATAGAAACCGAAGATGGTGAAACTTTTAGCCAGATTGACAACCTAACTGACATCAGCACCCCGGAATCGGCGCTGGCAAGCCGCCAGATCGCCGACACAGTCAACGCTGCCATCAACGCGCTGCCCGAAGACTTGCGGACGGCGATCGTATTGCGTGAGATCGAAGGTATGAGCTACGACGATATCGCCCAAAGCATGGGTTGCCCGATCGGCACGGTGCGTTCGCGCATTTTCCGGGCTCGCGAGGCGATCGCCGCGCAGTTGCGGCCCGTATTGGGTAGCGATCCCGAGCGCCGTTGGTAAGGAGCCAAGAATGCAAACAGCCAATCAAGCCAAGCACGACCAGGAGGCGAATTCCTGGGAAGCCACGGTATCCGCCTGGATAGACGGGGAAGGCGAGATTCGCCCTGAAGAACTGGATACGCCCTATGGGCGGCAGCTCTGGGATACCTATCACCTGATCGGCGATGTGCTGCGTAACCAGGATCTGGCCATCAAGCCTTCCGATTTTCTCTATGCCCGCATCTCCAAGGCCATCGACGCCGAACCCCATATCCTCGCGCCGCGCAGCCTGCGCCGCTACGGCGCCGTGCGCATAGGCCTGTCGGGGCTGGCGGTGGCCGCCGCCGTGGCCTCGGTGGTGTGGGTGGCCATGCCTTATTTTGCCGGGTCCGGATCGCTGGACGCCGCCCCGCAGGGCGGCGCCATTCTGGCCAGCGCCGGCGAAGACGGCGCCCTGCGGGATTACCTGGATGCCCATCGGGAAATCGCCGGAGTCAGCCCCATCCGCCAAGTATCCCTGGAGGTATCCAGGTAATGGGCGTGGCTGGCATGCGCTTTTTGCCGTTGCGCTCGGGGCGGGGCGGGTCCCGGCCGCTGGAATCCGGCGCGGCGGGGCTCAACAAAATGCTTACCCACGCGTTATACGGCGCTCTTGCGCTCGCGGCGGCCTGCGCGCCGGCCCGGCCCGCCGCGGCGGCGGACGGCGACCTGGCTCTGCTGCAGAAAATCCAGTCCGCCGCGCGCGAGCTCGATTACGCGGGCATTTATACTTATCAGCAGGGCGCGATGATGCTTTCCTCGCGTATCGTGCACATAGTCGACGGCACGGGGGAACGGGAACGCATAGAAATGCTGGACGGCGCGCCGCGTGAATTCATCCGGCACAACGAGGTCACCCAATGCCTGATCCCCGAGAAAAAGGCGATCCTGCTCGAGAAGCGCCGGGGCGACCGCTTTCCGGCCCTGATCCTGGGCGACGGCAAGCGCATTCCCGAACACTATCATGTCAAGGCGGGCGAGGCGACAAGCCGCATCGCCGGGCGCGAATGCACCGTAATCGAACTCGTTCCCAAGGACGCGCAGCGCTATGGCTACAAGCTGTGCGCCGACACCCAGACCCATTTGCTGCTGAAAGCCCAGACCATCGGGCCGGGGGGCATGATCGATCAGATATCCTTCAACAGCCTGGAAGTCGGCGGCGAGGCCGCGACTGAGCAATTGGATCCCAGCTGGAACACCAAAGGCTGGAGGGTGGTGGAAACCCCCATGGCGCCGGTCGACCTGGCCCAGCGCGGCTGGCGTATTCCGCAGCCGCCCGGCTTCCAGCCCGTGACGCAGGTATCGCGCCCCATGAGGCGCGGCAAGCAGGTCAGCCAATTGGTCATTACCGACGGCCTGGCCGCGATTTCGGTCTTCATCGAGTCCTATGAGGCATCCACGCAGCCGTCCGCCGGGGCGCTGCGGGCGGGCGCCATGAATATATTTCAAACGCGCATAGGCGATTACTGGCTGACCACCCTGGGCGAAGTCCCGGCGCAGACCTTGCGCGATATCGCTGAACGCACCGAATATGTGCCGCTGGCCGGGCGCTGACGAATTCCGTGCACTGACTAATTCTTATTTTCACCCTAGGAGTTTCACGATGCTTTCTACTTATCTAGGAAATGGCAAAATCAAACGCATCATCGCATGCGCCTCGGCGAGCCTGCTGGTGGCATGCACGGCGGTGGGCGCGGCAAGCAGCGCGCAATCCTCGCAGAACGCGGGCGTGCCCACGCTGGCTGTGCCGGACTTCACCCAGGTGGTGGCCAAGACCGAAGGGTCGGTAGTGAATATCCGCACCACCGAAGCGGTGCCGGTGCGCAACCCCATACTGGGCCCCAACGGCACGGACCCCTATGAAATGTTCCGCTGGTTCTTCGGCCCCGATTTCATGCCGCCCGGCGCTCCCGGGCCGCGCCAGCGCAATGCGCCGGCGCCCACCGAAAAAGAACGCACGGTGCCGCGCGGGGTCGGCTCGGGCTTCATCATTTCCGACGACGGCTACATCCTGACGAATAACCATGTGGTGGCCAAATCCAACGGCATATTCGTCACGCTCACATCGGGCAAGGAATACAAGGCGAAAATCATCGGTACGGACCCGCGCACCGACGTGGCGCTGATCAAGATCGACGCCAAAGGGCTGACTCCTTTGCCCATAGGCGATTCCACCACCCTCAAGAAGGGGCAGTGGGTGCTGGCCATCGGTTCGCCCTTCGGGCTGGATTCCACCGTTACCGCCGGCATCGTCAGCGCCATCAACCGCGATACCGGGGATTACCTGCCCTTCATCCAGACCGATGTCGCCGTCAACCCCGGCAACTCCGGCGGGCCGCTGATCAACCTCGCGGGTCAGGTCGTGGGCGTCAATTCCCAGATCATCTCCCAAAGCGGCGGCTTCATGGGCATTTCGCTGGCCATCCCCATCGATGAAGTCATGCGAGTGGTCGATCAGCTCAAGGCGCACGGCAAAGTGACGCGCGGCCGCATCGGCGTGCAGATCGGGCCTGTCTCCGATGAAGTCGGCAAGGCCATCGGCCTGCCCGACGGCAAAGGCGCCATGGTCAGCAATGTCGAGCAGGGCGGTCCCGCCGCGGCGGCCGGCGTGCGGCCCGGCGATGTCATCACCAAGTTCGACGGCAAGGAAATCAAGCACATGACCGATCTGCCGCGCATCGTGGGCGGCACCAAGCCGGGCAGCCGCGTTTCCATGGAGATCTGGCGCAAGGGCAAATCCGTCACGCTGCAGGTGAAAGTGGGCGAAATGCCCAACGCCGACACGGAAACCGCGTCCGCCGCGCAGGAAGCGCCTGAAACGGCCAAGGCCGATGTCCTGGGCCTGAAGGTGGCCCCGGTTTCCAGCGAAGCGCGCAGCAAGCTGGATGTCAAAGGCGGCGTGCAGGTCGCCGACGCGGAAGGGCCCGCGGCGGCGGCGGGCCTGGCGCCCGGCGACATCATCCTGACCATCAACGATGTGGATATCACCGGGCCCGAGCAGTATGCCAAGGTGGTGGCCGGGCTGGACAAATCCCGGGCGGCGGCGCTGCTGGTCATGCGCGGCGAGCAAACCCAGTGGGTCACTGTCACACCCGGAAAATAATTGCCGGAAACGGCTAAAATGGCGTAAAGCAGAAGGGAGCGCCCCTCGAGCGCTCCCTTTTTCATGTTTCCGTTCATCTCCTCACCCCCGCGCAGTGAGTCTCTTTTTGTTGGTTTATGGATCACATCCGCAACTTTTCCATCATTGCCCATATCGATCACGGCAAGTCCACGCTGGCCGACCGTCTGATCCAGTTTACCGGCGTCTGCAATGAAAGAAATTTTCAGGACCAGATGCTGGACAATATGGACATCGAGCGGGAGCGCGGCATCACCATCAAAAGCAATGCCATTTCCCTGCCCTATCATGCCCAAGACGGGAAGGATTATATTCTCAATCTAATTGACACACCGGGGCATGTGGATTTTT
>DJWC01000162.1:78801-78939 GCA_002441445.1 Pusillimonas sp. UBA6240 | reverse complement strand
CCATGCCGCCCTCGCTGGACGCCATGACGCAAACGCGCTGCGTGCCACGGTCGGTGACGATGCCGACGTAGTATTCCTTCTTGATATCCGCGCCTTCTTCGATCAGGAGGCGGCGCACTTTCTGGCCCTCGGGGCCGG
>DJWC01000162.1:0-78795 GCA_002441445.1 Pusillimonas sp. UBA6240 | reverse complement strand
CCTTGCCGCGGCCGCCGGCGTGAATCTGCGCCTTCACCACCCAGACGGGGCCGCCCAGCTTTTCCGCTGCGGCCACTGCTTCGTCGACGGAGAAAGCAGGGATTCCGCGCGGCACAGTCACGCCAAATTTCTTCAGCAGTTCCTTGCCTTGATACTCGTGAATTTTCATTGGATACCTGTCAGAACGTAAGGAAAAAAGGAATAACGCGGACAGCGGCGCCGGGCGACGCCGTAACCCGCCGATATAGAAATGCCGGCCTCATTGGGTCTCGGCCTTGGCTGCGGCATACCACCGCGGATAGAACTCCCGGACCACCGGCCCATCCAGCTTGAGCGCGTGGCAGCCATCCAGCTGGAAAGGCCGCCGGGCCTGGACGCCGGACTGCTGTTCCCGGCGCCGCTTGTTGGCCATGGTCTGCACGGCGACTGTGGGCAGGACATAGCTGAGTTCAGTCAGATGGGTGCAGCCGGCCGACCTGCCATAGCGGTCCTTGACCGTTTGGCGGAAGTTGCGCAGCAGATTCATGCCGACCAGCCCCTGGTAGTCGGGCGCGATGCGCGCGCAATGCATGCCATACGGCGCGGCGTCGTAATCGGCGACCGCCGCGGTGATGGTGAACTGGTCGTCGATCGTGACGCGCAAATGGATGTGGTGTATCGGGTCGCCGGCCTGATGCAGCGCGCCCGATTTCTTCGGGAAATCGTAGGCCTTGAGATCGATGAGCTCGGCCTCGATATCCCATAGGCCGTCCTGCCGGGCGAACGAATTCACACGTATGGAACGTGTGTGCAAAGGCTCGCGCGCAACATCGGCAGGAGGAAGGGGCATGCTCGAAACATGGAATTTACGATAAACCTGCTAAGTATAACGCAGTGTTTCAGCCGCCTTGACCATCGCCACCAGGGCCGCTTCCGTTTCCGGCCAGCCGCGGGTCTTCAGTCCGCAGTCGGGATTGACCCACAGGCGTTCCGGCGGCAGGCGCGTGGCGGCCTTCTTCATCAAGCCCACCATCCAGTCCAATTCCGGAACATTGGGGGAATGAATATCGTATACGCCCGGGCCGATGTCATTGGGATAGTGGAAATCCTCGAAGGCGGCGAGCAGTTCCATGTTGGAGCGCGAGGTTTCTATCGTGATGACATCGGCATCCATGGCGGCGATCGCCTCGATGATGTCATTGAATTCCGAATAGCACATATGCGTGTGTATCTGGGTTTCGGGCCGCACGCCGCCCGTGGACAGGCGGAAACAATCGACGGCCCAGTCCAGGTAATCCCGCCAGTCGGAACGGCGCAGCGGCAGGCCTTCGCGGAACGCCGGTTCGTCGATCTGGATCACGCCTATGCCTGCGGCTTCGAGGTCGTCCACCTCGTCGCGCAAGGCCAGCGCGAGCTGCCGGCAGGTGGCGGCGCGCGGCTGGTCGTCGCGCACGAAAGACCATTGCAATATGGTCACCGGCCCGGTCAGCATGCCTTTCACCGGCCTGTCGGTCAGAGACTGCGCATAGGCGGACCAGGCCACCGTCATGGGCGCCGGCCGCGCCACGTCGCCGAAGATAATGGGCGGCTTGACGCAGCGCGAGCCATAGCTTTGCACCCAGCCGTTCTGGGTGAAGGCGAAGCCGCCCAGCAATTCACCGAAATACTCCACCATGTCGTTGCGTTCCGGTTCGCCGTGGACCAGCACGTCCAGGCCTATTTTTTCCTGAAAGCGTATGACCCGCTCGATTTCGGCCCGCATGGCTTTTTCATACGCGGCGTCGCTGAGCGCCCCCTTCTTCCAGTCCCGGCGCTGCAAGCGGATTTCGGACGTTTGGGGGAAGGAGCCTATGGTGGTCGTCGGGTAGGCCGGCAAGCCCAGCTTCCTTTGCTGCGCGGCGATGCGCTGGGAGAATGCGACACGCTCGCGCGTCAGCGCGGCGCTGGCGTTCAGGCGCTCCTGGACCGCCTTGTTGTGGATGCGCGCGGAGTTCCCGCGCTGCCGCAGAGCTTCGCGCTGGCGCAGCATGCCCCGGCGGACCTCTTCATCGGGGCTTGCCGAGAGCGCGCCGGCCAGCAGTTTCAGCTCGCCAAGCTTCTGCACGGCGAAGGACAGCCAGCTTTTCAGCTCGGCGTCGAGTTCGGTTTCGGCTTCCAGGTCCACGGGCACATGCAATAGCGAGCACGAAGGAGCGATCCAAAGTTTGTCGCCGCGCTGTTTGGCGACGGCGCCGAGCAGAGCCACGGCCGCATCCAGGTCGCTGCGCCAGATGTTGCGGCCGTCGATCACGCCGGCCGACAGCACCTGGTCATCGCGCAGGACGGACAGCACGCGCCGCAATTGGCCGGGCGCGCGCACCAGATCGACATGCACGCCCTGCACCGGCAGGTCTTTCAGGATTTCGGCATTGTCTTGCAGGTCTTCGAAATAAGTAGCCAGCAATATCGGCACGCCGGCCTCGGCCAGGCTGCCGTATGCGCGCTGGAAGGCCCGCAGCCAGGGCTCGGGCAAGTCCAGGCCCAGTATCGGCTCGTCCACCTGCACCCACTCGACGCCCAGATCGCGCATCTGCGCCAGCACGTCGCGATAGACCGGCAGCAGATTGTCCAGCAAGGCGAGCTTGGCCGGGTCCGCGGCCCCTTGCGCGTATGCGTCGCCCTTGCCCAGCCACAGCCAGGTCAAGGGACCGGGAATGACGGGCTTGACACGGTGGCCCAGGGCCTGCGCTTCGCGAATCTGCTCGAAGAGATCGTCGCGCGCGATGCGGTATGACTGCCCCGGCACCAGTTCGGGGACGATGTAATGGTAATTGGTGTCGAACCATTTGGTCATTTCGCAGGCGGGCGCCGGACGGCCGCTGGGCGCGCGTCCGCGCGCCATGCGAAACAGCGTGTTCAGGCTCACCGGCTCGTCAGACGGCTGGCCGAAGCGCGCGGGCACGGCGCCCAGCAGCGTCGTCCATTCCAGAATATGGTCGTACCAGGCGAAATCGCCCACCGGCACAAAGCGCAGCCCCGCCTGGGCCTGTAGGTTCCAGTGGCGCTCGCGCAGTTCGCGTCCTGTGGCAGCCAATTCCTCGGCGGTTTGCTTCCCTGCCCAATACGCTTCCTGCGCTTTTTTCAATTCCCGCTGCAGGCCTATGCGTGGGAAGCCTAAATTATGAGTAATAATCATGATATTCCGTTCGATGAATGAAAAATTCTTTTTCAATAACGTATTGTGCCGGCTGGACACCATGAATCAAAATCAAATCCACCATATATAGAATGAATGTTTTTCATACATCATGAGCTATGGCGCTGCCGCTGCTTTTTATGCTGCTTTGCCCCGCTCTGCTTTTCTTATAGATCGCTAGCCCCTGTTTGAGCCGCGCATGCCATCGGGACGAACGCTGCGCGCTAAGGGCCGCGCGTCGATGCGCAGACACAGGAGAAACCGGGAACAATGAAGAAACAAGGACTTTAGGCATGCTGGAAATCAGGCATATGGAAACGCTGTGCGCCATACGCGATGCGGGCAGTCTGCAAGAGGCGGCCGAGCGCCTGCATGTGACGCAATCGGCCTTGTCGCACCAATTGCGCGACCTGGAGGTCAGATTGAAAACCCCTTTGCTGAATCGCCGCACCCGGCCGGCGCGGCTGACCACCGCGGCGCTGCGCATCGTGGCGCTGGCCGACGAGGTGCTGCCCAGGGTCAAGGCCACGGAAAGGGAATTGCAGCGCCTGGCCGCGGGCCGCACCGGCAGGCTGCACCTGGCCATAGACTGCCATTCCTGCTTTCAGTGGCTGATGCCGGCCATGGACGCATTCCGCCACGATTGGCCCGATGTCCAGCTGGATCTTTCAGCGGCCTTTTCGTTCAATCCCCTGCCCGCCCTGGTGCGCGGGGATCTGGACGTGGTCATCACTTCCGATCCGCAAGCCATCGAAGCCATCGCCTATCAGCCGCTGTTCAAATACGAATTGGTGCTGGCCCTGGCCTCGGCGAACCCGCTGGCCCAGTATAAATACATAGAACCCTGGCAACTGGCCGATCAAGTACTGATCACCTACCCTGTAGAACGGCAGCGCCTGGATATCTTCACCGCCTTCCTCGATCCGGCCGACATCGAGCCCGCCGCCATCCGCACAGCGGAACTGACCCCCATGATCGCGCAATTGGTCGCAAGCCAGCGCGGCATCGCCGCCCTGCCCAACTGGGCGCTGACGGAATACCTGGGCCAGGGCTGGCTGAGCATTTCCCACCTCGGCCCGCAAGGCGTATGGCGCACCCTGTACGCCGCCGTACGCAGCGAAGACGCCCAGTCCGACTACGTGCGGGCCTTCATCAAGCAGGCCAGAGAAACCTGCTTCCGCACGCTGCAAGGCATAAAGAGCGCCAAGGATCAGGCTACAGTGTGATCTCCGTACCCAGAATGGCGGTCGACTGACTGGACAGCGTGCCGCCGTTGCCATGCACCAGGGCAAGCTGGGCGTTCTCCACCTGCCGCTCGCCGCATTCCCCGCGCAGCTGGCGCAGCGCCTCGATGATCAGGAAAATGCCGTACATGCCGGGGTGGACGCAGGACAGCCCTCCGCCATTGGTATTGACGGGCAGCGAGCCGCCCGGCGCAATCGCGCCGCCGCTGACATACGGCCCGCCTTCCCCCTTCTTGCAAAATCCCAGATCCTCGAGAAACAGAATCGGGTTGATGGTGAAGGCATCGTACAGCTCGACGACATCCATGTCGCCGGGCGTCAAGCCCGCCATCTCGAAGGCCAGGCGACCGGACTGCTGCGCCGCCGTCACGGTCAGGTCCTCCATCGACGAAACTTGGCGATTCCAGACCGCCGTGCTGTTACCCAGGATATAGACCGGCGGACGCGGAAGATCCCTGGCGCGATCGGCCCGGGTCATCACGAACGCGCCGGCTCCGTCCGTCACTAGGCAGCAATCCCGCACCGTCAGAGGATCGGAGACCATGCGCGCATTCAGCACGTCATCCACCGTCAGCGGATCGCGCTGCTGCGCCTCCGGATTGAGCATGGCCCACTGCCGAGCGGCGACGGCCACTTCGGCCAGGTGCTCCCGGGTCGTGCCGTACTGATGCATGTGCCGCGCCGCGGCCAGGGCGTAGGAACTCAATGGGCTCAAAGGCTGGTAAGGCGCCTCGTAAGGCTGCGGATCCAACAGTTTGCGATATTCCGTGGCCTGGCGCCGCCCGACCTGGGCCGTGCGCTGCGTACTCCCATAACAGACCAGCACGGCGTTGCAGCGCCCCACATCCAGGGCATGCATCGCCGCTTCCAGATGCGCCACGAAGCTGGATCCGCCCAGCATGGTGCCGTTGATGAAGGTCGGCCGGATGCCCAGGTATTCGATGACGGGCATGGGCCACATCGTGGCCGAAACGCTAGCGGTGGCAATGCCGTCGATATCCCGCATGCGCAAGCCGGCATCGGCCACGGCCAGGCTCGCCGCCTTGGCCAGGATCTCGATCTCGGAATAGCCCGCCGCCTGGCCCAGGCCGTATTGCCCCGCGCCGACGATCGCGCAGCGCCCCCGCAATGTATTTCCGCTCATCTCCGCACCTTGCCCCTTAGCTTAAAATACAGCACGTCCTGTGCCTTTTCAGGCATTTCCTCCGGCGGAACCAGCGTCACGGCGTCGCCGATCGCCGGCGGCGCCGCGCCGATCGCCGCCACATGCGCCATCAGGCGCACCCCTTCCGCCAGATCGATCAATGCCACGTTGTAATCGCCGCCGTGCTGTGCATCCCGCCGGATGGTCGTGATCGAATAGATTTCGCCGCGGCCGCTGGGCTCCACCCACTGCAAGGACTCCGACCCGCAATGCGGGCAGAGTGTGCGCGGGAAAAACACATGGCTGGCGCAAGCGTCGCAGCGCTGGATCTTGAACACGCCGGACTTCAGCATGTCGAAGTATTGCGCCTGCGGGCCCGAAAATTCCTGCTCCATGTCCGCGCCCCTTATTGCGATAATTCCGCCATGATTTCCTCCGTATGCTCGCCGAGCAACGGCGGCGCCTTGCGGTATGTCACGGGGCTGTCCGAGAAGCGCATCGGATTTTTCACCATCGGCACCTCTCCGCCGTGGGAATGCGGCATGCGGAACCGGATTTCCCGCGCCAGCACCTGAGGGTCCTCGTGCACCTGGCTTATGTCGTTGATGGGGCCGCCCGGCACGCCCGACCGTTCCATGCGCGACAATAGCTGGTCGCGCCCGAACGCCAGGAACTCCGCTTCGAGTGTGGGCAGCAGCGCCTTGCGATGCACCACCCTGCCCGTATTCGTCAGGAAACGCTCGTCCCGCGCCAAGTCCGGCCGGCCCAGCAGCCTGCATAGGCTCTGGAACTGGCTGTCGTTGCCCACCGCGACGATGACGGATCCATCGCGGACGCGAAACGCCTGGTAGGGGCAAAGGTTCTGGTGTCCCGTGCCTTCTCTTTCGGGGACCTTGCCCGACAGGAAGTAATTCAGGTTCTGCGCGCCCAGCGCGGCGATCTGGCAATCCAGCATCGCGATATCGATATGCTGCCCCTGGCCGCTGCGGCTTCTCTCGAACAGGGCGGAAAGCACGGCCAGGCTGGCATACATGCCCGTCATCAGGTCCGCCGCCGCATTGCCGGCCTTTTGCGGCCCCCCGCCGGGCATGTCATCTTTTTCTCCGGTAATGCTCATCAAGCCGCCCATGCCTTGGATGATGAGGTCGTACCCCATCTTTTCCGCATAGGGGCCGGTATGCCCGAAGCCTGTGATCGAGCAGTAGACCAGACTGGGATTGACGGCTTTCAGCGCCTCGTAATGCAGGCCATATTTCCGCAGCCCGCCGGCCTTGAAGTTTTCGACCAGCACGTCGCAGGAGCGCGCCAGGTTCAGGATCGCCTGCGCGCCTTCATCGGTGGCGATGTCCACGCACACCGACTTCTTGTTGCGGTTCGTCGAAAGATAATAGGCCGCTTCCTGGCTGACCGTGCCGTCCGGCTTCGTCAGATACGGAGGCCCCCAGCCGCGCGTATCGTCCCCTTTCCCGGGACGCTCGATCTTGATGACTTCGGCGCCAAGATCCGCAAGATTCTGCGTGCACCATGGGCCCGCCAGGACCCTGGTCAGGTCCAATACCCTGATTCCATCCAGGGGAGGTTTTCGCAATGACATGTTATAGCCTTCCGTAAATCAATGAGTGGCGTTCGGCGGGGTCAATCCGCCGTATAGAAACCCTTGCCCGAGCGCGCGAGATCGGCCAGCAGCCCGGCCGGCTTCCAATAGGCTTCGCCGGTCTCCGCGTGATAGCGCCGCATGGTTTCCAGCACCTTTTCCAGGCCGATCCCGTCGGCATAGAACATCGGCCCACCCCGGTAGCGCGGAAAGCCGTAGCCATGCAGCCATACCGTGTCGATATCCCCGGGCCGCTGCACGATGCCTTCTTCCAGCAGACGCGCGCCTTCATTGATCATGGGATGCACGCAGCGCACCAGGATTTCCTCGTCGCTGACTTCCCTGCGCCGCAGGCCCACGCGCTCGGAGTGCGCCACGATCAATGCCTCGACCTGCGGATCCGGCTGGGGATCGCGTCCATTGTCGTAGCGGTAGAAGCCGCTGCCGGTCTTCTGCCCATATCTGCCCTGCTGGTACAGTTGGTCCAGGATATCGCAGCGCCGCTCGCGCGGCGTCAGGGTGTCCAGCCGAGACTGGCGGTTTCTCCAGCCCACGTCCAGGCCGGCCAGGTCCGCCATCTGGAACGGCCCCATCGGAAAGCCGAACCCATGCAGCACCTTGTCGATACGATCGGGCAGCGCGCCTTCCTCCAGCATGAAATACGCTTGCCGCGTGCGCTGCGTCAGCATGCGATTGCCGACAAAGCCATCGCATACCCGCATGGTGACTGGCGTCTTGCCCAATCGCTTGATCGCCGCCTGCACGGTCAGCACCGCCTCGTCCGACACGGTATCCGTCCGTATGACTTCGACCAGCCGCATGACATGTGCCGGGCTGAAGAAATGCAGCCCCAGCACCGGCAGCGGGCGCCTGACCGCCTCGGCGATGCGGTTGACGTCCAGGTAGGAAGTGTTGCTCGCCAATATCGCGCCATCCTTGGCAACCCGGTCCAGTTGGTGGAACACTTCCTGTTTGACGGCCATATCCTCGTATACCGCTTCGATGATCAGGTCCGCACTCCTGAGCGACGCCAGGCTCGTATCCAGCGTCAAGGCCGCTTGGCGCTGCTGCATACGCGCCTCGCTGCTGCGCCCTTTGGCGACATCCGATGCCAAGGCGGAGGCTATCGTTTCCTTCGCCCGGTTCAGCGAGGCATCCTGGGCATCCGTCAGGACGACGGACATGTCCGCCCGTAGGAATGCGATGGCGATGCCGGTCCCCATGGTTCCGGAGCCCACGACACCAACCGTCTGGATGGCGCCGGGCTTGATCGACGGATCCGGGCTGTGCGGCTTGACCGCCTCGCGCTCCACGAAAAAAGCATGGCGCAGCGCTGCGGCCTGCTCCGATGCGACCAGTTCGCGGAAGAATGCGCGTTCCTGTTCCTGCCCCTCATCGAAAGGCAGGCGGCTTGCCGCCAGCACCGACTCCAGGGCCTTGAACGGCGCCAGCTGCCCCCTGGCCTTGCGGCGGATCGTCTCTTCGATGCGCTTCAAGTCTTCGCCGGAAATCGCGTCCGCCGCCAGCTCACGCGTGCGGCGGATGGGGATATTATCCTGCGCCATCTGTCGGGCTCGCACCAGCGCGGCTGCGCGCAGATCTTCCTCGACGATTGCATCGATCACACCCAGGTCCAGGGCGCGTCGGGCATCGATCAGCTCGCCGGTCGCGATCATTTCTGCGGCGGCCGCTGTGCCGATCAGCCTGGGCAGGCGCTGCGTCCCACCCGCGCCGGGCAGGATGCCCAAGCTCACTTCCGGCAAGCCCAGCCGGGTTCCCGCCGCCGCCAGCCGCACATGGCAGCTCAGCGCAAGCTCCAGCCCGCCGCCCAGCGCCGTCCCATGCAAGGCGCAGACAACGGGTTTCGGCGACGATTCGAATGCGTGGTTGACGACCGACAAATGCGGATCCTTCGGCGGCTTGCCGAACTCGCGGATATCCGCGCCCGCAACAAAAGTCCGGCCCTCGCATCGCAGGATGATGGCCTGGATGCGCGCATTCAGGTTCGCCTTTTCCAGAGCGGCCATCAATCCTTCCCTGACCGCATGCGAGGTCGCATTCACAGGGGGGTTGTCGATGACGATTTCCCCGATGTTTCCGATTTCCTGATACTTGACGACTTCCATCTTGCGCCACCATCCTGTTTTCAGATAAACGACATCACTGCGGTTCGATGCCCGCGCGCTTCACCACTTCGCCCCATTTCTGGCGGTCTTCCTTGATGTAGCTGCGGAATTCCTGCGGCGTATTCGATTTGGGGACCATGCCCTGGCCGATCAGCTCCTTCTGTATGGATTCCGACCGGATCATCTGGTTGACGATCTTGCTGATGCGCTCGACGATGGCCGGATCCGTGCCGGCGGGAGCCACCATGCCGTACCAGCCGCTGGCCTGGAAGCCCGGATAGCCCGATTCGGCGACTGTCGGCACATCCTTGAAGGCGCTCAGGCGCTCGGCCGTGGTCACCGCCAGCGGCGCGATCTTCCCCGTCTTGAATTGCGGACTGATGCTGATTACGTTGTCGCACATCACGGGGATCACTCCGGACAGCAGATCCATCGTCGCCGGAGCCGTTCCCGTATAGGGCACGTGCATCATGTTGGCGTCCGCCGTCACCTTGAACAATTCCATGCACAAATGCTGGGTCGAGCCTACGCCGGCCGATCCGAAGGTGATTTTTTCCGGATTCTTTTTGGAGTACGCCACCAGGTCCTGGATGGTCTTGATGCCCAGCTCGGTATTCACCGTAATGATCAGCGGAGAAATCGCCACCAGGCTGATCGGATCGAAATCCTTTTCCGGGTTATAGCGCAGGGATTTATACAGATTCGGGTTGACCGCCATGGCTCCCGCGAAGACCATCCCCAGCGTATAGCCGTCATTCTTGGCGCGGGCCAGTTCGGTCATGCCTATCGCCGCCGCCGCGCCGGGCTTGTTCTGCACCACGACGGGCTGGCCCAGTTCTTTGCTGAGCGTGTTGCCGACGATACGGCTCAGCGTATCGGCGGCCCCGCCTGCGGCCGCCGGTACGATCAGCGTAATGGGCCGCTCGGGATAGGCGGCGAATGCCGCCGGAGCAACCAGCAATGCCTGGCCCAGTGCGAGGGCAGCCAGTGTTTTTTTCAACATGTTCATCTCCTGTGATTTTTATCAAGCCTTTGCGGCGCCGGCCTGCACCATGCCGCCGTCGGCTTTCGTGCAAACGTAGGCCACCTTCATGCCGCTCTCGTCCACTTCTTCGACGGTGAATGTCACCTTCACCTCGTCCTGCGGCCTGGTGAACGATGTGAACCTGGTTTCGATCACGCCGCCCTCCGACCACCTTTTTGCGCCATAGATGCGCTTGAGCGCATCCAGCACCGGCGCGAGCACCAATGTGCCCTGCACGATCACGCCCTTGAACACGGAGTTTTCCGCGAATTCGGGGTCCGTGTGCGTGCGGCCATCGGTGCCGTGCACTTCACCGAAACGATTGATCTGCTCTTGCGCAACAGCCGCAATGACGATAGAGCAATGATCTCCGACGTTCTTCATGCTTCCTCCCATCCCTATTGCGGCCAGACCAGCGTGCGTTCCACTTCCAGCGCCACCGATCCGGAGGCCGCCTTATGGACTTCGATCGCCAGCACCGCGAACTTCCTTCCATTCTTGACGAACTTCTGCTTGAGCCTCATTTCGATCCGCAGCGGTTCGCCGCAAGCCACCGGCTCATGGCAGCGCATTTGCTCGCGGGCATGCAGGACGCCCGTCGGCCAGATCAGCGCAGCCTTCATGGCCGTGAAATTCGCGACTAATACCGGATTGACGAAGCCGTCTTCATCTTTCGGCAGCCCTGCATCCGCGAGCTGCCGGTCATCCACATGGAAGCAGGACTGGAAGCTCTCTTTCATGGATTCAGTCACGCTGAATTCAACCGGGGAGAATTGCTGCCCCTCGGTCAGGTTCTCGTAGTCCGTCGCATCAAACCGCATCGCGTCCCTCCTCTTTTATTGCAATGATTCCCGCCAGACTGTGCTTGGCATGGGGATCATTATTGTCGATCCATGAATGAAGAAATATAATGTTTCGATTACTTAAAAAGATATTTTTTCTATCTTTCAGAAATGGGATAAAGCATGGATACGAGCGCGCTGCAAAACTTCATCGATATCGTCAGCCATGGCTCGATCGCCGAGGTTTCGCGCCGCACGAACCTGACGCCGGCCGCCATCAACCAGCGCATCAAGAAGCTGGAGCATGAAATCGGCCTTCCCCTGCTGGTGCGATCGGGGCATACGCTCAAGCCGACCAAGGAAGGGCTGCGCATTCTCAATGAAAGCAAAGACATACTGCGCAAGATTCATGGTCTGAACAGCGTGGCGAAAAACGACGCCATACAAGGCCAGATCAATATCGGCGCATTCGACTCGGCAATGACGGGCATCATCCCGAAAGTCATACGCAGCATGTGCGCGGAACATCCCGACATATCCTTCATGCTGGTCAATAGCTATTCCCTCACCCTGTATCGCAAAGTCTTCGAGGGCGAGCTCGATGCCGCAATCGTCATCAAGCCTGTGTTTGAAATACCCAAGAATTTCGCATGGATGAAGATCCGGGAAGAGCCGCTGATCGTGCTATCCAATAGCGGCTTTCCCGAAAAAGACGCGGCCGCGCTGCTGAAGAAATACCCGCTGATCGGCTACGACAGAAGCCTATCCAGCGGGCACCTAGCCGCCAACTATCTGCGGCAGATCGGCGTGCAGCCGCGCGTACGATGCGAATTGGCGTCGGTCGAAACGATTGCGCTGCTTGTCAGCATGGGGCTGGGCGTCGCCATCGTGCCGGATTGGGCCAGTTCCGCCGCAACGCCTCCCTCCTTGATCAAGCTGCCGATCAAAGGCAGCTACGCCAAGTCGAGAAGCGTCGGCATTCTGTGGAATACGCAGGCCGTGCGCGCCGCGGCCATACACAAATTCATCGATGTCGCGCAAAAGATTTGCGCCGGCCTTTAAGCGATTTTTACTTTTAAACGGCTTTTAAGCGCAGCACACTAAAGGGACGCCAAGGAGCCTGGGAGGGAAGCGATGGAAAATGCCGGGCTGGAGGCCGGGCCGGGCATTAAAGCGCTGAGGCGCGGTCAGCCATTCGGTTCGTCGTCGTTGCCCGCTGTGCGCAGAATGGTTCGCAGCAGGTCGGGGGAAAAGCCGCGCGATGCGAGAAAACGTAGCTGGCGGGCGTAGTCCTTGGCATCGAGCGGCGCGTGGCCGAATTTTTTTTGCCAGACCGCCAGAGCGCGATCGTATTCGCTGTCGCGCAATTGCTTGCCGATATCGGCGATGGATTGCGCATTGACGCCGTGCTGGCGCAATTCCTGCAAGATCAATGCCGCCCCCTGGCGCGCCGCTTTGCGATGGACCAAGCTTTGCGCATAGCGTTCGGTGGACAGCCAGTTGCCGCGCTCCAGGTCGTCGAGCAAGGCGGAAAGCTCTTGCTCGCTTTCGGCATGGGGAGCGAGCTTGCGCTGCAATTCCATGCGGGAATATTCCCGCCGCGATAAAAAGCCGATGGCGCGCGCTTTCAGCGAGCGGCCGCCCGGGTCGCGGGCGCCTTCGGCGCTGGACCCGCCGGAATCACCGGGGGCGGCACGGCCCGCCCTGAACGCCTGCCCGCCGCTTGCAGCCCTTTTGCGTGGCCGGCTGGAGCCGGCGCCGGACAAGGTTTCAAAACCATCGTCGTCCGCGGTGTTCATGGCGGAGCCACCCCCAGGCTTATTCCGGGCTATCGGCGCTTGCGACGGGAGCAGGCTTGCCCGCCCCGGTGTGCAAGGCAACGCCCAGTTTTTCCCGCACGCGGTTTTCAATTTCCAGGGCCATTTCGGGGTGTTCCTTCAGGTATTCGCGGACATTGTCCTTGCCCTGGCCGATGCGGGTGCCGCTATAGCTGAACCAGGCGCCCGCCTTGTCCACGATGCCGGCTTCGACCCCCAGGTCGATGATTTCGCCCTCGCGGGAAATGCCGGCCCCGTACATGATGTCGAACTCGGCCTGCTTGAAGGGGGGAGCGACCTTGTTCTTGACCACTTTGACCCGGGTTTCGTTGCCCACCACCTCGTCGCCCTTCTTGATGGCGCCGATGCGGCGGATGTCCAGCCGGACCGAGGAATAGAACTTGAGCGCATTGCCCCCCGTGGTGGTTTCCGGGTTGCCGAACATGACGCCGATCTNNGTGAGCTTGCGCAGCGCCTGGCTCATCAAACGGGCCTGCAGGCCGGGCAGCGAATCGCCCATATCGCCTTCGATTTCAGCCTTGGGGACGAGCGCGGCGACCGAGTCGATGACGATGAGGTCCACCGAGCCCGAACGCACCAGGGCGTCGGTGATTTCCAGCGCCTGTTCGCCGGTGTCGGGCTGGGAAATGAGCAGGTCGGCCAAATTGACGCCGAGCTTGGAGGCGTATTGGACGTCCAGCGCATGTTCGGCGTCGATGAAGGCGCAGGTGCCGCCCAGCTTCTGCATTTCGGCGATGACTTGCAAGGTGAGCGTGGTCTTGCCCGAGGATTCGGGGCCGTAGACTTCGATGACGCGGCCGCGCGGCAGGCCGCCTACGCCCAGCGCGATATCCAGCCCCAGCGACCCGGTGGACACGACCTGAATGTCGTGTTCGACAGTATCGTCGCCGTAGCGCATGACCGAGCCCTTGCCAAACTGTTTTTCAATCTGGGATAAGGCTGCGGCCAGCGCCTTGCTGCGCTCGCCAGCGGCTTTGCTGTTTTTGTCGTCCATGTAGGGTCCTTGACTGAAAGCGTGAGTTCTATGGAAGGAGCCTGCGAAAAGGCGGGAGCCGGAAAGAAAAACAGCCGCGCCCGTTCGAAGGCTATAGAGATTATTGCATCAAATTGTACTGTATATATACACAGATATCCAGCAGCGGTACATCGTAAACCCGACTATCCATGGCCGCGCGGCGGTGCCAGAATGGCGGCATCCCTGTTTTCCCATGGACGGCTCGCACACGCCATGCGTATTCTTATCGCCGAGGACGACAGTATTCTTGCCGATGGACTTTCACGTTCACTGCGTTACGACGGCTATGCCGTCGACGTCGTAAACGATGGTTCCAGCGCCGATTCCGCCTTGCAGGTGCAAAGTTTCGATCTCCTGATCCTGGACCTGGACCTGCCCCAGATGCCGGGCCTGGCCGTACTGCGCCAATTGCGCCAGCGCCATGCGCCCATCCCGGTATTGATTTTAACGGCGGCCGATACCGTCGAACAGCGGGTGCAGGGGCTGGATCTGGGCGCGGACGACTACATGGCCAAACCTTTTGCGCTGTCCGAACTGGAAGCGCGCGTCAGGGCCCTGACGCGGCGCAGCGCCGGGGCGGGCTCCACCGTGCTGACCTACAAGCGCCTGAGCTTCGACCTGAACGGCCGCATCGCGCGGATCGACGGCCATCCGCTGGAGCTTTCCGCGCGCGAAACCAGCCTGCTGGAAATCCTCTTGTCGCGCTGCGGCCGCATGATCAGCAAAAACCAGTTCGTCGACCTGCTGTGCGAATGGGGCGAAGAAGTCACGCCCAATGCCATCGAGGTCTACATCCACCGCTTGCGCAAAAAAATCGAACCCAGCGGCGCGAAAATCGTGACCGTGCGCGGCCTGGGCTATTGCCTGGAACCTGAAAACCGCCGCGACACGGTTGCCGCTTAGCTCGCGCCAGGGCCTGTAGACGCCGGCGGCCGCCTCATGCTGATCGATCCCCAGATCCTGAACGATACCGAAGCGCAGGCCTCGGTCCGCCAGCCCTTCCTGCGCATTTTCCGCCGCCGGAAAAACAGCCGCGCGCTTCTGAACAAAATCATTGTCTGGATGTTCGGCCCGCTGTTCCTGCTCTGGACCATAGGCTTGGTGATTACTTATTTCATCGCGCAGAATATCGCCAACGCCCCTTACGACCGCGCCCTCGCCGACCACTTGCGGCTGCTCAAGCACGAGGTGGAGCAGCAGCGCATTCTTGAAGGGCTGCAGCTTACGGCGTCGGCCATCACCATACTGCAAGGCGACCCCAGCCATTTCATCCATTGGGAAATCCGCGATATCAATGGCAATTCCCTGGGCGGCAACAGCAACATCCCGCTGCCGGAAAACTGGACCTACGAAGAGAACAAGATACGCTTCCGCAACGAAACCATGGATCATCAAAGCGTGCGCGTCGCCTATATATGGGGAGGACGGGATCTGTCGGGCATGCCTTTCCTGACCATCGTGTCGCAATCCAATGAAATGCGCGCCACACTGCAGCAAGAGATCCTCACCGGCATGCTGACGCCGCAGCTCATCGTGTTGCCCCTGGCCGCATTGCTGGCGGGCCTGGGCCTGACCCAGGGCCTGGAACCCCTGAACCTGCTGCAGGAACGCATACGCGCGCGCCGCGCCAACGATATGTCCCCGATCAGCGCGGAACTGGCGCCGGCCGAAATCGTGCCATTGGTGGCGGCCATGAACAGCCTGCTGGCCCGCCTGGCGGCGACGCACGAGACGCAGCGCCGCTTCGTGGCCAATGCCGCTCATCAGCTGAAGACACCGCTGGCGGGCATGCGCACGCAAGCCGAACTGGCCCTGCGCGAGCGCAGCCCCGAAAAAATGAACGCCAGCCTGGAACAGCTCGTGCGCGCCTCGGACCGCGCCACCCGCCTGGTGAATCAGCTGCTTGCGCTGGCGCGGGCGGAAAGCGCCGATCACCCCGCCCGGCATTTTTCCGAAAACCTGGATCTGAACCACCTTGCCGAACAATGCATGCTGCGCTGGGTGGATACGGCGCTGCAGAAGCGCATAGATTTGGGCTTCGAACCCAGCGCCGCGCCAATGCAGATAAGCGGCGACGAGCTGATGATCGCGGAATTGCTCAATAATCTGGTCGAGAATGCGCTGCTTTATACGCCGGAACACGGCTGGGTGACCGTGCGCGTAGGAGGCGACCCCTTGTCGGCCTATCTGGAAGTCGAGGATTCCGGCCCGGGCATTTCGCCTGAGGACCGCCAACGCGTTTTCGACCGTTTTTTCCGCGTCCTGGGCAGCCATAGCGACGGCAGCGGCCTGGGCCTGTCCATCGTCAAGGAAATCGCCGAACAGCACAACGCCAGCGTCAATTTCATGCCTCCGGGCGCACGCCATGGCCAGCCGGGCGGGACTTGCCTGCGCATCAGCTTCAGCCGCATCAAGCCCCGTCTTCCCGAGGCGTGAAGCCATTGCATGCTGCTTCCCCGGCATCCCGGTGCGCGTTGCACGGCGAAGTTTGCGGCTTGCGCATGGCCCGGTCTCTGGCGGCCAGGTCCCTGGCCACGATGAGTAGCGCCGCGGCTCGGTCGATACGGTTACTTACAAATGAGCCGATACATTGGCCGATACTTTCAATCGGCTGTCAGTTCCATGTCAGCCGCGGCCTCTACTTTTAAGTTTGGCGAGATCCCGCGCACAGAACCGGCGGGACGGACGCCCACACGGGAGACAGCATGAGCATATCCAGCTTGGCCGCCAGGCCGGAAGCCGCCGGCGCGGAGGCGCCGGGTGCGAACCGCCCCATGACGCCGGAGGAACGGCGCGTCATTTTCGCTTCGTCGCTGGGCACGGTATTCGAATGGTATGACTTCTACCTCTACGGGTCCCTGGCGGCGGTGATCGCGGCCCATTTTTTCTCGGGGGTCAATCCAACGGCGGGCTTCATTTTCGCGCTGCTGGCCTTCGCCGCCGGTTTCGCGGTGCGGCCTTTCGGCGCCCTGGTGTTCGGCAGGCTGGGCGATCTGGTGGGCCGCAAATACACCTTCCTGATCACCATACTGATCATGGGCCTGTCAACTTTTCTGGTGGGCGTGCTGCCCTCGTACTCGTCCATAGGCATGGCGGCTCCCGCCATACTGATGGTGTTGCGCCTGCTGCAGGGCCTGGCGCTGGGCGGGGAGTACGGCGGCGCGGCCACTTATGTCGCCGAACATGCCCCGCGCAACCGCCGCGGCTTCTATACCAGCTGGATACAGACCACCGCCACGATGGGGCTGTTTCTTTCCCTGCTGGTGATCCTGGGCATACGCACGTCCTTGTCGGAAGAAGCCTTTCTGGAATGGGGCTGGCGCATTCCCTTCCTGATCTCCGTCGTGCTGCTGGGCATTTCCGTTTGGATACGGATGCGCCTGAATGAATCCCCGGCCTTTCTCAAAATGAAAGAGGAGGGAAAAGGTTCGAAGGCGCCCATCAGGGACTCCTTCGGCAAGTGGAGCAACTTGAAGATCGTGCTGCTGGCGCTGTTCGGCCTGGCGACCGGCCAGGCGGTGGTATGGTACACGGGCCAGTTCTACGCGCTTTTTTTTCTGACCAAAACCCTGGCCATCGAGCCCAACACCGCCAATATCATGATCGCCCTGGCGCTGCTGCTGGGCACGCCGTTCTTCGTGGTGTTCGGGGCGCTGTCGGACCGCGTCGGGCGCAAACCCATCATCATGGCCGGATGCCTGCTTGCCGCGCTGGCCTATTTCCCGATATTCAAAGGCATCACCCATTTCGCCAACCCCGCCCTGGAAAAAGCCCAGGCCACCGCGCCGGTCACGGTCATCGCCGACCCGGCCACCTGCTCCTTCCAATTCAACCCCGTAGGCGTGTCCTCCTTCACCAGTTCCTGCGACATCCTGAAGGCTTTCATGGCGAGCAACGCCGTGAACTACCGCAACGTGGCGGCTCCGTCCGGGTCGGTGGCCAGAGCGCGCATCGGCCAGGACGAGATCATGGCCTTTGAAGGCGGGGGCCTGAACAGGGCGGACTTCGCCGCGAAATCCAAAGCGCTGCAGAAGTCCCTGACCGAAGCCATACGCGGCCACGGCTACCCGGCCAAGGCGGATCCTACGCAAATCAGCTATCTCATGGTGGTGCTGCTGCTGACCTTGCTGGTGATCCTGGTGACCATGGTGTACGGGCCGATAGCGGCCATGCTGGTGGAGATGTTTCCCACCCGCATACGCTATACCTCCATCAGCCTGCCCTACCACATCGGCAATGGCTGGTTCGGCGGCTCCCTGCCGCCCATCGCATTCGCCGTGGCGGCCGCGACCGGGAACACCTATGACGGCCTGTGGTATCCCGTCATCATTGCCGGCATCACCTTCACCATAGGCATGCTGTTCGTCAAAGAGACCAAGGATAATGACCTCAATGCTTGAGCCGAAGATGGGTGGCGGGCGCGTGCAACCGGCCGCGGGCAGAGGACGCATGTAGCTGAGGCATGCAACAAACATGCAATGACACATGGCGTTTGCAATGGACGCTCCCCGATGGGCTCGCGATGGGCGCGTGCGGCGGCCGCGGGCGCGATGTGTGTTATATCCAAGTCCCACGGTGTCCCGCCGCTCCTCAGGATATTCGAGCCCGCTCGGTTCAGGCTGCCGTCAGGCTGAATCATTAAAATTCAATACATAGAAAGGGGCGTTTATTCCCGCCGTCGGACGTCTGATCCCCCGGTTCGGCGGTCAAGTGCCTTTTCTATCACCTATGTTGCGCCCCCCGCGAGCCTTTTTAGCGCAACATTGTGTGCTCCTCTGATGGCCCGGCGCTAACGCGTTTCGGGCCATTTTTTTAACCGCGCCGCCGCCGGATCGCCGGACCGCCGGATCATCCAAAAGCGTCTACTTTGAGGACAGCGCCGCCACGGCAAACGCTGGGACGCAGGCATGAGGCGCATTTTTCATCGGCACATGCCCGGACACCAATCGTCAGGCAAAACGGGCGCGCAGAAAATGGGCTTACAATCAGCGCTCGCCTTTTTTGCCGCCCGGCCGCCGGATCGCCGGGGCGTCGTTCATTCAAGTAGACAGCAGCTTATGTGGTTCAAGAATCTCAAGATATTCCGTTTGCTCCCGACATGGTCATGCACTGTGGAAACCCTGGAAAACGCCCTGGAAAAGCAGGCATTCCGACCCGGCGGCAGCCGCGACATGCAAAGCCTGGGGTGGATTCCGCCGCGCGAGGACAGCGGGCTGGTGTATGCGCTGGACGGCCAGTGGCTGCTGACCCTGAGGGCGGATAAAAAGCTGCTGCCCGCGACGGTGATCAACCAAGTGGCCAAAGCCAAAGCGCAGGACATCGAAGAACAGCAGGGATTCAAGCCCGGCCGCAAGCAGATGAAAGACATCAAGGAGCAGGTCACCGACGAACTGCTGCCCAAGGCATTCAGCGTATACCGCGACACCCGGGTCTGGATAGATACGCGCAACCACTGGCTGGCGGTCGACGCCGCCGCGGCGGCCAAAAGCGACGAGGTCCTGGGCATGCTGGCCAAAGCCATGGACGCCTTCCCTATCGCGCCGCTCTATGTGGAAGAATCGCCGGCGGCCGCCATGACGAACTGGCTGATCAGCGACGAAGCGCCCGCCGGTTTTTCCATCGACCAGGACACTGAACTGCGCTCCACCAGCGAAAACGGCGCGGCGATCCGGTATGTGCGCCAGAGCATAGAAATCGACGATGTGCGCAAGCATGTGCAGGCGGGCAAGCAATGCACGCGCCTGGCCTTGACCTGGGCGGACCGGGTCTCGTTCGTACTGACGGACGGACTGGACATCAAGCGCGTCAACCCGCTGGACGTGCTGAAGGAAGGCCAGGACAGCTCGGCCCATAACGAGGCGGAGCAGTTCGATTCGGACTTCAGCTTGATGACGGGCGAACTCGGGCGCCTGATGGCGGGCCTGGTCGAAGCCCTGGGCGGCGAACGCAAACAGTAGGCGCTGCGACCTCTTCCACGGCGGCGCCTCCATGGCCGCCACCTCCATAGCGGCTCTCCTCGAGGTATACGCGCGCCATCATTGCCGCGGCTTCAAGGGCTAGACGCCGGAGCCGCTCCCGCGCATGACCGCATAACGGTACCGCGAGACGGCCTCAGCGTTAACAGGCCCTAGTCCATGCCATGGAAAACGCTGTCGTCGGGACCGATGTGGGATGGCGGGCTCCAGGTCACGTCGCGCAGAGAATGCTGGACCAGGCCTTCCACTCCCAGCAGCACCGCGAAAATCGCCATGCGGACGGGTATGCCATTATCGGTCTGGCGGAATATCGCCAGGCGCGAGTCATGGTTCAGATCGGTGCTGAGGTCATTGGCGCCCTCGCGGCTATCGCGCGGCAAGGGGTGCATGACGATGACGTCCGGCCCGCAGCATTTGTCGATGATGGCTTTGTTCACCTGGAATTCGGGGGTATAGCCTTCCAGCTCTTCGGCGGCGAACCGCTCCTTCTGCACGCGCGTGGCATAGATCACATCCACCCCGCCGGCCAAGCCCTCTTCCAGTGAATTGCTCTGTTCGATGACATGGCCGCGCGTGCTGGTTTGATCGAGGATGTAGTCCGGCATCTCCAGGCCGCGCGGCGATATCAGCGTGAACTTCAAGCCGCGGTACAAGGCCAGCAGTTTGATCAGCGAATGCACGGTGCGGCCGTACTTCAAGTCCCCGACCAACGCGATATGGGCGCCATCCAGCAGCTTGCCCAGGCGGGAAAATTCCGTGAGTATGGTGTACAGGTCCAGCAGCGCCTGGCTCGGATGCTCGCCGGGGCCATCGCCGCCATTGACGACGGGAATGTTCGTCGCCCGGGCGAACTCGGCCACCGAGCCTTTTTCGGGGTGCCGTATGACCATGGCGTCCACATAGCCGCTCATGACCCGGCTGGTGTCGTAAATGGACTCCCCTTTCGCCATGGAGGAAAAAGTAAAGCCCGTGGTGTCGCACACGGAACCGCCCAGCCTGCAGAAAGCGGCGCCGAAGCTGACGCGCGTACGGGTGCTGGCCTCGAAGAACAAATTCCCGAGCACCGCGCCTTCCAGCACGCGCGATACCTTTTGCCGCCGCGCTATGGGCTGCATCTGGTCGGCGATGCGAAACAGCTCTTCCACGGATTCGCGCGAGAATTGGTCGACGGACAGCAATTGATGCTTGCCGTCCGCCGCGATGCGATTGCGCAATGGGCCCGACTGTGCGCTTTGCGCATACTTCTGAAGCAGGGCTTCGTTTTCGACGATTTCCGTCACGAAACGGTTGACCACCTCGGGCATGGCCCGGTATTCCTGCGACCCCTCCGGCAGCAGCCAGGTGTCCAGCGCGCGGCGCTTGACGCCTATGCGGCCGGCGAACACATCGCGGGTGAGATTGAGGCGGCGCATGGCATCGCGTAGAAATACCTGTTGCGAGACGGTCATGTGGAATCCTGTTTGTATATACGCAAAGCGTATATTTTATTTCCAGCAAGGGGGCTTGGCGAGCCCCATTCCACGATTTTTACATTGCGCCGCCAAAATACAACGGCGTCCACGCAAAACGGTTACGTCACTCGGGCAGGACATTCGGCCGCCCGCCCCACCGCAGGGATGCAGGCTCTATGCCGGCGGCATATCGCACGCCGCGGAGGCGCGCCTACCGACGGCATTGCCGCCATCGGCAGGCGTCAATACGACGCAAAAGCCAGCAGGCTCTGGAGGAACCAGCAGCCTGCCAGGAAAGCCAGCAGACTGAGCGTATAAGCGATCAAGGTACATGCCATGGGCAGCCAATGGCTGCGGCGCGCGCGCCCGGCGGCCAGTTGATGAGCCAGGCTGCTTTGCGCGGGATAAGTCCATAGCAGGCCCAGGGCGCATAAAGCCAGCCCGCCCAGGAACGCGGCGAAAGGCAGCCGCAGCCATTGTGCGTCCAGATCGATATCGAAAGCGCCCGCGGAGCACAGCAGAATCAGCAAGACCCCGAGGCCGTTGATCCAGGCCAGAAACCGAAACCCCAAGGCGAAAGCCCCCGCGAGCGCCCGGACGGCGCAATAGCGGCAATCATTTTGCTGTCTGTCATCCATAATTTCGCAGCGCCCCGCGCTTCCCCTTTTCGTCTTTTATGATACGCGCATTGCACCGCTAGAACGCATCCTCAATGGCTGGATGGCGTCCAGATTCAGGGCGCTCCCTGCGTGGATGCCGGCCGGCTTGGAAGCGCCGCTCATCACCGATGACGGGGAGCCCGATCGCGGGCGAACGAGCGCGCGCCGCAGCGGCGCGCACCCACTCCTTACTGCCCGGCGGGGCTGGCTGCCGGCGCCGCGCCTCCCGAAGCGCCCGACGCACCCGGCGCCGCGGCAGGGCTGGACCCGGCCTCCCCTTCGGGCGGCGCGCCGGCGATGGCGCGCGCCGCCGCGGTGGCGTTCTGCTCTGTGCCCACGGCAAAAATCAGATGCCCGGTCGTTACCGGCGTGGTGTAGTTGGGCGCGGCCAGCATGGTGCGCCCCACCACCAGCGCTAGGCGCTTATTGGGATTCTTGGTGGTTGCGTCGACGATCTTGCTTTGGCCGGCTTCGTTCAGTTGCAGCGCAAGCAGACCTTCGCCCTGCTTGTTGGACCCGGCCTGCACGCCGCTGAGATCTTCGCGCGTGATGATGGGCTGCGGGTTGACGTACAGGGTGCCCGATTGAATATTGACCGGCGTCCAGCCCGTTTGCAGGGTCGTATCCGCCAAGAACACGGCCACCGGGGCGCCTTGGCGCTGCGCCTGGATAGTGCTGTCGGGCTGGGGCGTGCTCGGGCTGCCGGTGACGGTGCTTGCAGTCGCATCCGGGGCGGCGGATGTACTGGCGGCCTTCTTGCCGGGCGGCGTCTGGCAGGCGGCAAGCAGCACAAGGCTGGCGGGCACAAGGATGCGGCTCAGCGTGCGAACGGTTTTCATGGAAACATTCCCCTCCATCAGGTTTTCAGCAATAGGAAAGTTTAACAGCTGGGCGGATGAAATTAAGACAAGATCTGTCAATTTGTTGAGGCGGGTATTACCTGCGGACCTGCTTGATTCCCGCCCCGCGCACTTCGATATCCACCTTGCCAAGCATGCGTTCCGCATCGTCCAACAGCTCTATCCGATGCTTGCCGGGCCACGGCTGCCAGGCCAGTTCGGCGCCCTGGCCCAGCACCGCGCCGTCGATGCGCCACCAGAGCGCGCCCGGGGCCGCGGGCGCTGCGGCCGCGCGCAGCCAGACGCGCTGGCGTGCTGGAGGGATATCGGGATCGAGCGCCAGAACCACCCCGTCCGCGGGCGCGGCGATATAGGGCCGCATGGGCGCAGCCGGGCCGGCGCTTGCCGCAAGCGCCACATGGGTGACCGCGGTATCGCCCAGAAACACTTCGCTGCGCGGCGGTTCCAGATCATGCTCGAAATCGATATCGGCGCGCTGCACCGCGGCGGGCCGCGCGGGCTGCCTGCTGGGCGCGGAGCGGTGCAGATAGCTCATGATGTCATGCCATATGGGCCCCGCCCCGGACACTCCGGACACATCCTGCATGCTGGCGCCGCCGCTGTTGCCCACCCATACGCCCACGGTATAGCGTTCGGACCAGCCTACGCACCAGTTATCGCGCATGTCCTTGCTGGTGCCGGTCTTTACCGCCGTCCAGAACGACGTGGACAGGGGGCTGTCCAAGCCGAAAGTCCGGGCGCGCGCCTGCCGGTCCGACAGGATGTCGCCGATGATCCACGCCGCATCGGCCGACATGACTTGCCGGCTTTCCGGCGACCCGGCCGCGTCATCCAGATAAACGGGCGGGGAATATCGCCCCTGTGCGGCAAGCGCCCGATAGGCGTTGGTCAGCGCGAGCAGGCTGACGTCGGCGCTGCCCAAGGCCAGGCTATAGCCATAGAAGTCGCCGCCTTGATCCAGGGGCAGGCCCAGGCGCAGCAAGCGCCGCGCGAAAGCGTCCGGGGTCACCATGGTCAAGGCCCGCACCGCCGGCACGTTCAGGGATGAAGCCAGCGCGGTGCGCACGCTGACCCAGCCCGCATATTGCTTGTCGTAATTCTGCGGGATGTACAGTCCGCTGCCCGTCGGCAGATCCAGCGGGCCATCCATCAGCAAAGAGGCGGCGGTCAAGCGCTGCTGCTCCAGCGCCTGCGCATACAGGAAAGGCTTGAGCGTGGACCCCGCCTGGCGCAGCGCGCGCGCATGATCGACGCTGGATGCACGCGACAGCCCGCCCGACGAACCCACATAAGCCAGGACTTGGCCGCTGCGATTGTCCAGCACGACCACCGCCGCGTCGCGCACATTGGCGCGCACCAGCGAACGCACGTGGCCGTCCACGCTGGACAAGGCGAAACGCTGCAGGTCGGCGTCCAGCGATGTCCTTGCAGCGTGTTCCGTATCGCGGCCCAGGGCGCGCGCTTGCGCCCATGCCAGCCGGCTGAAATGCGGGGCCAGGTTGGCGCTGTCCGCCCAGGGCGCCGATTTGCGCAGCAGGGACCGGTACGCGAAATCATCCAGGCCCTCGCATTGCTGCGGCCAGCCCATTTCACCCAGCAATTGGCAGGCACGCCGCACCAGCACCGGACGGGTAGCGTTGGGCCCGCGCAAAAGCGCGGCGGCCAGCGCCGCTTCGCGCGCATCCAGCCCACTGGCGCGCTTCTGGAACATTACGCGGGAGACCGCGTCTATGCCGACGAGTTCGCCGCGGAAGGCCGCCAGATTCAGATAGGCTTCGAGGATGTGCTGCTTGCTCCAGACCGCCTCCAGCCGCTGCGCCTCGAAAACCTGGTCGATTTTCTGGACGATGCTGCGGCCGCCGGGTTCGCGCTGAAACTGCGCATCGATCAGGCCCAGCAATTGCATGGTCAGCGTCGAAGCGCCGCGCCGGCCTTCCTGCGTCAGCGTGTCCCAAGCGGCGGCGGCCAGGGCCCGCCAGTCCACCCCCTCATGCGCATAGAATCTGCGGTCTTCGGAAAGTATGACGGCTCTTTGCATCGCCGGAGAGATGTCCTCCAGCGCCACCCAGTCGCCGCGCCGGCCCTGGAAGTCCGCGCGTATGCGTTCCAGCGGACGCCCTTGCCGGTCCTGGATCAATATGTCGGAAGCGGCGTACTGGGCCTTGACTTCCTCGTACGAAGGCGCGGCCCATGCGCAGGCATGCACGGCCAGCACGGCGGGCGCCAACGCCCACAACAGACGGCGGACGGCGCCGCCGCGCGCCGCCTTCTGCGCCACCGCCCTATTCCGCCCCTGCGGCCTGGACATGGAAAGCATCGGAATTCGGCAGCTCGCCGTAAACATCCGGCTGGTACATCGCTTCGATGCGCGTAGGCGGCAACTGGAAGCTGCCTACCGTATTCAGGCGCACCGTATATTCAACCGTCGTGACGCCGGCCGGCAGATAGTCATAATAGGCGCGATAGGCCTCGAAGCTGCGCTCCACGAAAGTCGGCATGCGCCACGGATCGGCGCTGGATTCGCCCCGGGCGGCAATAAAGGAATCGCGGCCCAGGCCGCTGCCCAATATGCTGGCGCCGGCCGGAATGGGATCGCTCAGGACCGCCCAGGTCGTCGGCGTTTTAGCCCGGATGCTGAGCCTTACGCGGTACACGTCGCCCGGCGACCACTTGCCCGGCGCCGCTTGAGAAACCGGCGTAATACTGCGCTGCACCTGAAAGCCCGCCGCAACAGGCTGGAGCACCGGCACCGCGGCCAGCGAGCGCAAGGTGGCCCAGGCCGTGCCGCGCCCTTGCTGCTCCAGGCTCAGCGTGTCGGATGGCGCGGCGCCCCAGGGCAGAAAATAATCATGCGCGCGTACGCCCTGTCGGCTTGCGGCATCCGCCCAATCCAGCGTTTTGATCGCGCCCGCCTCTGTACCGAGCTCGACCCGGCCGGAAACCGGAATGCGCTCGTAAGCCTGGGCGAACTTTTCCATGGCCAGGCTGCCAAGCAGATTGGCCGTGGTGGTGCGCCAGGCGCCGTTGCGCTGCATGCCCAGCAAGCCTTGCGCCAAGCGCGGCATGTCTTCATTCCACTGAGGCTGGCCGCTCACGGTCAGCATCAGCTTGGCAGCGTTGCTCTCGCGGCTGATCATCAGCCACCAGGCATCGTTCAAGCCTTCCGCGCCGAAGGACAGCGTCGTGCCCTGGCTGTCCATGCGGGCCAGCAAAACGCGGCGCGCCTGCTCCATCTGCGCTTGCCGTTGGGGAATGCCCTGCACGCGCTGCAATACCGCCAGCCAATCGATCACCGCCGAGGTCGGCCAGCGGTCCGGCGCGATGGCGATGCTGGTCAGCATGCGCGGTTTGACCAGACCATAGCGCGACAAGGCTTCCAGCGCCATCAGCTTGCGCGTGTCCAGATCGCGCTGCGGCGCCCAGCGCTGGCGGGTAAGCCTGCCCTCCACGAAAGCCAGCAGCCCGCGCGCCATGGCTTCCCGCGCCTGATCGGGCAGCGCGAACGGCAGGCCCAGGGACTGAGCCTCGTGGCTGACGGCAAGCAGATAGGCGGTCAGCACTTCGTTGCCCTGATTCGCTCCGCCAGCCCCCACTTGGGCGGCCCCCGCTTGGGCGGCCCCAGGAAAGTAAGCGGCCAGACCGTCTTCGTCCAGATAGTCGGGCAGACGGCGCATCAAGTCGGCCCATTCCGCGCCGCTGCGCAAGCCTATCGCCTTGGAACTCAGTTGCTCCAGGCAGGTATAAGGATAGGCCTCGAACCATTCCCGCACGCCCGGCAGGCCGCCGCCCAGCGATGACTGGACATGGACCTGCAGGCCCCCGCGGGGCGTGCCGTTTGCGTTGGGCAAAGCCCCCAGCGGAGGCGCAATGGGCAGGCTGACCGGTGGATCGCCCGACTTCAGCGCCAGCATAACGGCTTGCCGCGTCCGCAACGGTACGGCGGGCAGCAGGCGCTGCTTGAACGCCAGCTTGTCCGAGGCCTTCCGCATCCGCCCGGCAGCGGCGGGCGCGCCTCCAGCCTGCGCCGGATTGGCGGCCGCATCGGCGGACCGCGCCTCCGCGGACGGTGTTTCCGCTTGCACTTGGGTTCCTCCGTCCTCCAGCTCGCGCGCCTCCAGCGTCCAGGACAAGGTGGCCGCCTCATTGAGCAGATTGCTTTCGGGCGCGTCCACCGGCCAAGTGACCGTGCGCGCCGCACCGGCTGCCAGCTCGACATTCTGCACGGGAAGGGCGCCCGAGGGCACGCCCTGGCCGCTATAAGCCGCCTTCACTTCCAGGCGCATGCCGCGCTGCGTGGCATTGCGCACGGTGACGGCCGCCTGATAGCGGTCGCCTTCGCGCACCAGGGCCGGCAAGCCGGAAATCACCTGCAGGTCCTGGGTGCTGACGATGCTGGCGGAACCCGTCCCGAAACGGTCCGCGCCGTAATCGGCCACCGCCACCAGCTTGAACCGGGTAATTGCATCATTCAAGGGCACCACGACAGTGGCCTTGCCTTCCGCGTCCAACTGCAGCGACGGTTCCCACAGCAACAAGGTGTCGAGCAGTTCGCGGGTGGGGCTCTTGCCGCCCCCGCCGCCCGCCGGCAGGGCTTTCCGGCCGTAATGCCGGCGGCCCACGACTTCCATTTGCGCCGTGGCGGTTTCAACCCCATAGCTGCGCAATTGCCTCATGGCGGAAAGCAAATCCCAACTGGTGTTGGGCGCCAGTTCGAGCAAAGCCTGATCCACCGCCGCAAACGCCACGGTGCCATGCGCCGCGGGCTTGCCGTCGGCGGTCTTGACCTCTATGGCGACCTTGGTCCGCTCGCGTAACTGGTAAGAGGCTTGATCCGCGCTGACCTTCACAGTCAGGCTGTCGGCGTCGTCGGCGACACGGATCTCGGCCAAACCATAGCGAAATGCGGGCTTGGCCAGATCGATGAAGGCGGTGGGCGCGGGGACGCTCTTGCCGGACTCCATGAAAGCATCGTACCAAGTGCCCGGCTGCCGCCATCCCCAGCTGAAGAAGGAATACCATGGCACCTCGTACAGCCTGCCGCGCAGGGCCAGCACCGATACATAGACATTCGGACCCCAACTGGCCTGCACCGGCAGCTCGAAGACCGGGTCCGTTCCTTCCAGCTCGACCACATGGGTTTCCAGCACGCCCTCGCGCTCCACCGCGACCAGTGCGGTGGCGCTGCGGAACGGCATGCGCACCTGGAATTGCGCCGTTTCCCCCGGCTTCCAGGTTTTTCTGGCGGGTATGACATCGATGCGGTCGTCATTCTCGCCGCCGAACCACAGTTCTTCCGCGCCGCTGACCCATACTGTGGACGCCGCCCTGGATACGCGCCCTGCGCTGTCCCGCGCGTTGGCGATCAGCTGGATGGACCCCGGGTAGTCGAGCGCAATGTCGCATTCCAGTATGCCGCGGGCATCCGTGCGGCCTTCGCACAGCGAGCCCAGGTCGCGGGTCTCGGTATGGTGGTCATAGGCATAGAAGCCGCCCACCATGCGCTTGCGCGTGGAATAGACCATGCGCGCTTGCCCTGTCACCGCCATGGGCGCGTCCGGTCGCGGGCGTCCGTCCAGCGACAAGGCCAGCGCCTGGATGCGCATGCCTTTTCCCGCCTGCACCCAGCCGCCGGCGCGCAAGCCGGCCTGCACGCCGGCCGGCCATACCGGTACGGACTGCGCCAGCGTCTGGATCTGGCCATTGGGATCGGCGAAGCTGGCTTCGAACAGCAGGCTTTGCGGCCTGTCGACGGCCGGCAGCCTGTCCACGGACAAGCGCCCGCCGCCCTGCGCGTCCAGCACCAGGGTCTGCTTGTCCAGAAATAGCGCCTGCCGCTCTTGCACGCCCGCGGCCGCGCCCTCACCCGTCCGGTCCTCGTCCTCGCCGGGATCGGGCGGATAGAAAGCGAAATCATCGTATTCGGGAAAATTCACGGCGCGCTCGCGCAGCACGCCGGAAAGCGAAACCGGCAAGCGGCCGGCCGGTCCGCCGGATACATAGGACACTTGTATATCGGCCTGCAGCGCGGCCGGCGCGACCAAGGGCCCCGCCTGGCCAGCGCCATTGACCTGCAGCCGCCCCGTCAGCAAAGGCAGCTTGAATTCTTCCACGCGGAATTCGGAACTGCCGTACCAATTGCCCTCGCTGTCCGTCAGGGTCACGCTATATACGCCCAAGCGGGCGGTCTCGGGAATGGCATAGCTGCTTACCGCCGACAAACCGCCCGACGGCGTGGCCTCCCAGGCCAGGGGCAATTCGATGCGCTGGTCGGAACCTTGATGTTCGATCAGCAGCTTGTCCGGCCGACTGCCAGACTGGGGTGGCGCCTCCAGCCCGTTGCGCGTCTGGACGCGCACGAAATGCTTCATCGACAGCGTCTCGCCGGCGCGCAACAGCGTGCGGTCCATGACCGTATGCGCAACCATGGTCGGCGTCGGGCGCGTATCGGTAGGCACATTGAAGCGCCAGGATTCTATGCCCCGGTTCCAGGTCGAAAAGGCAAAGGAAAAATCGCTTTTTCCATGGGCCAGCGGGTGATCGGCCCCTATGCGCGCCGACACGTACAAGCCCGACAAGCCCGTGTCTTCGCAGTAATCGGGGGCTTCGAGACTTTGCCGCGCATGCCATATCCCGTCCGCGCCGGTCTTGCCCCGCGCCAGCGGCTTGCCCGAGCAATCCAGCACCGCGATGGCGGCATCGGCCACCACTTTGCCGTCGTCCAGCGTAGTAACCCAGGCCATGATGTCGTCCCGGCCGCGCTTGATATGCACGGCCAGATTGGTGACCAGCGCCGTAGTGCGCACGTACATGGGCCCGGCTGATTCCAGCAGCGACCCGCCCAGCCGCGCCGACTCCACTTCCAGCACATGGAAGCCGGGCTCGGACATGGGCACGCCTATGACTTCGAAGGGACGCGGATCATCGGTGGATACACCCGGCAAGGCAAGCGTCCGCACGCCCTTCTTGCCTTTGAGCGCGGAAAAACCCCGCGTGTCCACCAAGGGCCGGTCCTCGGAACGCAAGGCCCGGTCCGCCATCACATCTTTCAATTGATTCGCGGTCAGGCGGCTGTCCTCCAGCCGCTGCACGCGCGCATACCAGCGCAGCGCCTCGCGATCGTCCTGCGTGGCGTAATCATTGATCTTGCCGGCCGAGACGGCCAGTTCCGCCGTGCTCAGCCGCGCCTCCACATTGCGTACCGTCAAGGGTATGGCGGCCGGAGACTGCGCCTCGTCGCCTCCCGCGGGCGTATCGGCGTAGCGCTCTATCACGCCGAAAGGCGCGGCGGCGAACTTGACGAGCGGAGGAAACGCCGCCGTCTGGATCTCCAGCGGAAACTGATCGGCATTGGCCAATTCGCGCCCCGCATCATCCCGCAAGCCCTCCGGCAGGACGAGCGACAGCTTCGCAAGCTCTGGAAACGGCCCCTTGAACGACACCCTGGTCATGCCGCCGCGATAGCTGTCCTGCTCGTCGATGGACGGTTGCACTTCGCCCGCGGGCGTGCGCAGCCTGAGCCTGGCGGCCTGCTCGCGCTCCACCGGAGCGGAAAACTCCACCGCCATGGACGAAACCGGCGTGCAAGGCATGCCCGCGCGCTCCCGCAGGCAGGTAAAACCAGCGGTGAAAGGCTTGCGGACGGTGTAATCCAGCGCCTGCGCCTTGCCATTGGCCACGGCCGGCCGCCCTGGCATGGCGGGCGTCGCCACCCCCGGCCCCACCCGCAATTGAATCCGCGCCTCCGCCGGCAGGCGGCGCTTGCACTGCAGCAACTGCGTGGCCGGCGTATCCCAGTTGTCGGCCATGGAAAAAAACGCCGCGCGCAATATGTCCTTGCGGTCTTCGCCGGTGATCAATCTGACGGGCACGGACTCGCCCAGCCCCTGCACGGCGCAATGCACATGGGCCAGGATGCTGTCCGGATCCACATCGCCGTTGAAACGCAGGAGAAAAACCTGATCCTCGTCTATCGTATCGCCGTAAGGCTGATGGCTGCTGAGCACAGGGCCGCCGGTCTGGAATGAAAACCGCGTCTTGCCGGCAATCGGCTGGTTGTTCAAGCCGCGGAAGTCGGGCCTGGCCGTGGCCACGCACTGAACCCCGGGGCCCGGCTCGCGGTCAAAGACGTAGGTCCAGCGCCGGCCGTCCAGCCACTTGCCCTCCCCCTTCAATTCCGGATCATTGCATGCGACATCGACCGGCGCTTCCAGTTGGCCATCGCCGAACGGCACCACGGCGGTGTCGAAAGACAGTTTGATGCTTTCGACCTTGGCCACCCGGCCTTGGGGATTGAATTGCGTGATCCTGGGCGCGGCGCCCTCCGCCGGACGCGGCGCCGAAGCCGCAGCACCCGCCTCCGGCGCCATTACGGCCACCGCGCATACCGACGCAAGACCAACTATCCATGGCAAAAATATTCTTCCGATTCTTTGCACACGCCGCTCCCAACCCGAAATTCGGCCACGATACCATTCTTCGAATATCAAGTCAGCAGTGGGTCCGCGAACAGCCAATCTCGAAAATATGAGCGTTATGCCGGAATTTTGCCCATGTGTCGTTTGGAGCCCGTCGAGAAGATACTGTCGAGGTCACGGCGAATTTCTTCTTCGAGCCATTGCCTGAATACCGAAACCCGTTGCAACTCAAATGCTTTCGCCGTTGGGCAAAATAGAAAATGCGCGCCAATGGAAACAGGCGCAATGTCGGACGCGGGAACCAGGCAGCCCGATCGCAAATGCGCGGAAACAAATATCAAATTGGCCAAGGCTATTCCGTGGCCGGCTATGGCGGCCTGAATGGCGGCATTATCGCTATCCAATCGTATGGGATATTCTTCATTGACCTGATTCACTTCCGTCCTTGCGAACCATCGCCGCCAATCCCGACCCGTAGGCTCGTTATATAAAAGACGGTATTTGGGTATATCCGAAGGTGGGATCCGCCTGCCATTGGGCAGGAAGCCAGACGCGCAAACGGGAATCACCTGCTCATCCACGATTCGAACAATTCGCTTATCGGTCTCCGCCGGCGAATCGAGCAGATAAATGATGCAGGCGTCGAGCCTATCCGACGCAAAATGATTGAGCTCCGGCGTGGTGCCGGTCTCCAGGCTGACCCTGATAGAGGGATCGTACCGCTCGAAGTCCGCGAGCCTCTGCAGAAGCCAGCCCAATGCGAAGCTAGTGGTTGAATACAAGCGCAGCACCCGACGCTGCGCCAGTATCTCTGCGATGGTGGTGGAAAGGTTGACAAACATTTCTCTCACCACGGGAAAGAGCTGCTGTCCGGCCTCTGTAAGCGTAACCCGCCGGTCGCCGCGATGGAAAAGTTCGACTCCGAGCCGGGATTCGAGCAATTTAATTTGTCTGCTCACCGCAGCTTCAGTTACGCATAATTCCTTGGCAGCGAGCCTAAAACTGGCTAGCCGGGCCGCCGCCTCGAAAAAGCGGAGAGCATTGAGCGGTGGAGATCGCATCGGCTTACTCTGGGCAATGCCAGCCCTCGTTGGCAAACAGCCGAACTGGACGCTGCCTGGCAATTTCCGATGAGCACGTGCCGCCGCGCGACTGCATGAGATGCATGGCGCATCGCACACCGGCCCTGCGCAGCTTGTTCTCTATGGCGTTCAGATAAGTATCGAGGCCTGGTTTGACGTAAGCATCGAAGGCGGTCACGCATGTGCGTTCGTATTCTCGAAATGCCGGATCCACCTCGCAGGATAGGGACACCATGATTTCCGGGTATTTTGCCCGAATGAAATCCGCTGCCTGTTGTTCATTTGCGGAATTCAGGAACGAGAACAGAAAGCAGATCGCGATCGCATTGACGCCGTCTTCAACAAGCGCGCGAACCTGCGCATCCAAGCTCTGCAGATCCAGGGGAACCACCACGGTGCCTGATGCATCCGTCAGCTCTCGCACGCCAAGCCGGCGTGCTCCCGGAGCAAGGAATACCGGGGTTTCGGGCGTTTGGATCAATGCATAGATGTCTTTGCGATTCTGCCTCCCGATTTCCAGAACATCTTCAAACCCTTCAGTGGTCAGTATGCCGAGACGTGCGCCTTTTCTCTCCAGCACCGCATTCGTCGCAACCGTGGTTCCGTGAATGAAATGCATGACCCGTTCCGGCGAAACCTGCCACGATGGGAGCAATGCATCAAACAGGGTCGCAATCGGTTCGCTTGGATCGCGACGTGAAGAAGGGACTTTGGTGATTCTGGCGAAACCGGCGCCGTCTGTAACGACAATATCGGTAAACGTTCCCCCTATGTCCACTCCTACTGAAACCTTACTGCCCGCTCCCATGAGTTTGCCTCCCCCCATCCGTTGAATTTCCACATGACGGAGAAAAGTCTATCCGGGGTATATAGCCGCAACAACCGATCTTATGTACCGCAATACTTAACTTTTTATTAAGTATGACTCGTGCGATTCTCTCCCAAGAGCTAAGATATGGGGGCTCGCATCCTTGTAGAGACAACCATGGAATTGCGCCGGATATAAGTACAAAATGAGCAAGCCCACGACACGCATCCGATCCGGGTTCGCCTTGCCTTCGAGCGCCCTGCTGCTGTCCGATAGCGGCCTGGACAGCCAGGTTCCAGACTTGCTTGCACGGCTGCCTGAATCCGTTCGCCAAGAGGTGCGCGCGCTCGGCAGGCTACGCTCCTACCGCGCCGGCGAAACCCTTTTCGAGCAAGGCCAGACCCACGATGGGCTGGTATTGATCGAATCGGGACTCGTGCGCTCTTACTACACATCCGAAGACGCCCGAGAACTGACTTTGGGCTATTGGAGCGCTGGCCACTTCGTCGGCGCCCCGCAGATGTTCGGCGGAGGCCGGCATGTCTGGACTTCTGTGGCCGTACAGGATATCCAGGGCCTATGGCTGCCGGGCGAGGAGCTCCGGGAACTCGCCGCCCGTACCGCGGTGCTCGCCGTGGCCTTGTGCGACGCGCTGGTGCATAAATCGCAATGCTATTGCGCGCTGCTGCAACTGCTCGCCACACATTCAATGAGGGTGCGCCTGGCACGCCTGCTATCGATGCTCGCGGCGCGCCCATCGGGCCCGGTGATCGAGCTATCGCATAGCCAGCTTGCCTCCATCATCGGCTCGACCCGCCAGTGGGTCTCCCAGACGCTGGCCCAATTCGACGAAGCGGGGCTAATCGCCAAGCGTCCCGACGGGACCATGGTGGTGCAAGAACCCGGCCGCCTGGCACGACTGCGCTAGACGCCGCCAGCCTAAGTCCCGTTCACGGCGGAAACCCCGCCGCCGGGTGGCAATTTCTTGCTAGTACGCGGATGGCGGGATTCGGATAATGGACGCATGCCGGGCCGGTAGTGCCGGATGGGAACAATCCAGGGAGTCCTTCTCATGTCCAAATTTCGCAGCGCCCGAATACTCAAATCACTTTCTTGGCTTATGTGGACCGCAGCGGTCTCCATATTCGCCTCGTTCAGCATTGCCGGCCAGGCCGCGGCCCAGGAGTTTCCAAGCAAGGTCATCAAGCTGATCGTCCCCTATCCGCCCGGCAGCACTTCGGACATATTAGCCCGCCTGCTCACGCCCATCGTCTCCAAGTCCCTCAATCAGACGATAGTCGTGGAGAACCGCGCCGGCGCATCGACCAATATCGGCGCGGAGTATGTGGCCCGTTCAGCCCCGGACGGCTACACACTGCTGATGCAAGCGCCCAATCATGTCACCAATCAGTTCATGTTCGCCGAGCTCCGCTGGAAGCCCGGCGATTTTGCGGCCATCACGCAATTGGCACGTTATTCGAACGTATTGTTTGCCGGCCCCTCCGCCCCCACGGTCGACTTCAAGCAGCTCGGCCAGGCCTCCCGTGCGAACCCCGACGGCTTCAGTTACGGTACACCGGGCGTAGGCTCGCTGTCGCATCTCGCAATGGAGATGATCAAGCCACGCATAGGCCTCCAAGCGACGCATGTGGTCTTCACTGGTCCGACTCCAATGATTACCAGCGTGATGGGCGGCCACGTCGAATACGGTGTCACCAACCCGGCTAATTTCATGGGTAATGTGGGCAAGAGCGGCGGTGCGCACTCCATCCGGCCGATCGTCGTTTTCGGTAGCCAACGCGACCCGACCGTTCCCGATGTTCCATCACTGGGCGATTACGGCATTTCCGACATCGAAGCGCACGGCTGGCTTGGCTTGCTGGCTCCCGCCGCGACCCCGGCGCCCATAATTTCCCGTCTCCAACAAGAGTTCGTCAAGGCATTGGAGGCATCCGAAACGCAGAGCAAACTCAAGTCCATGTATCTACAGCCCGTAGGCAGCACGCCCGAGGAATTCGCCGAATTCATCGAGTCGGAAAGCGCAAAGTGGGGCAAAACCATCAAAGCCGCCGGCATAGAGAAGCAATGAACGACCTCTCCATCATGCCGCCGGTATTGGCCGCCATCACTTTTGAACACTGAAGGAACTCTAGCTCATGAGCACAGCCCATCTACCTCGCACGCTGATCGAGCACGGCACTATCATCGCCTGGCAGGACGGCCGCCACACAGTCCTCCCTGACGACTCGGTGCTGGCTTTCCAGGGCAGCGACATCGTCTACATCGGGCCCCGCGCGGGTTGGCATAAGCTTCCCGGCGATACGCATATCGACGCGCGGGGCCGCCTGGTGATTCCGGGGCTGGTCAATACCCACCTGCATGTTACCGATACGCCATTTACACGCGGGCGGCTGGAAGAGGCAGCGAACACCACCGAAGCGCCCAAGCTCACCACAACCAACTATGGCCCGCTCTATCAAGTGCTTCCGGCGGTAAGGCACGCTCTTGAACCGGAGGATCAACTGGCCGCGGCAAAATGCGCTTTCGCGGAATTGGCCCGCACGGGATCGACCACGGTGGTCGAAATGGGATATGACTTCGAGGTCGGCGGCCACGGCGACATCACCATCACAGAAGATGTGGCCGAAATCGGCATCGGCATAGGATTGCGCGTGTATTCCGCTCCCCGCTATCGCAAGTATCACTATGGCGCCGGCCCGGCGGGCGGAGTCTGGTATGAGGCGTATCCCAACGACGGCCGGCCACGCATGCGCGATTGCATCGACTATTGCATCCGGTATAACGGCCGCCATGAAGGTCGCTTGCGCACGATGCTCGCGCCCGGTCAAATCGACACCTGCGATCCGGCCATGCTACGGGAAACGCGGGAAGTCGCCAACGCACATCGACTGCCCATCCAAATCCATGCGGGCCAGTCGCCCAAAGAGTTCGAACGCCTGCGCAGCGAATATGGCCGCACAACGATTGAATACCTGAAGGACACGGGTTTGCTCGGACCCGATCTGCTGATTGGCCATGGGCAGGTCATGACGGCCGACGGCAACCTTGATTCTCTGGGAAAAGACGAGGCGCAAGCCCTGCGCGATTCTGCAACAACCGTGGTTCACCTGCCATGGGTAAAGGCTCGCCGCGGCGGAGTCATCAATTCGATTCACAAATACCGCAAACTTGGCGCTCGCCAGTCGCTGGGCACCGATACCTTCCCTTTCGACCTGTTCAACGACATGCGCATGGCCGCAGTCATGTGCCGATTCGTCGAACGCTCTCCCGAGGCCATTGACTGCCGCTATATCTTCCATATGGCAACGGCGGGCGGCGCAGATGCTTTGGGAAGGCCGGACCTTGGCCGTCTTGCGGCCGGTTGCAAGGCGGACATCGTGCTGCTGCGCACGGATACCTTCAAGGCGGCTCCCGCTCACGACCCCTTCGTGTTCATGGTGCTCGCAGCGAATGGCGAGGATGTGGATCAGGTCATCGTCGAAGGTCGCCGCATCGTGGATCGCGGCCAGGTGCTGACAGTCGACCCGGAAGCCGCGATAGCGAAACTGAATGAAGCGTCGCAGCGAGTCGGCGCACGCGTAGCCCTGTGATGCACGGCATAGCGTCGATGACGCGCTGGACGCCTCACGCAGCAGGCGGCATGCCCTTGCGCCAAGCAAAATGAACGCCATCGAGCTCACTTTTTGCTTAGCCGTGCTCGCCGTCTCCGCCTGCGTGCAGGCAATATTCGGGCTAGGTTTTGCAATGATCGCGACACCGCTGCTCGCCCTGATGATGGACCATCGCGGCGCCGTGATGCTGGCTGCGTCGCCCATGCTGGCATTGACTTGCACATGGCTATGGCGGCAGCGCGCATCGCTGCAGGACAAAGCGCTACCATGGCGCGTGCTGCCGGGTATCATCGTGGGCGCGCTGCTCGGCGCGCGGGCGCAGCTTGCTCTGTCCGAGCGCGCCGCGCTATATCTCCTCGCTGCGCTGCTCATCGGCAGCGTCATGCTGCCGGCAGTGCTGCAGCACAGCCGGCGCGATCTCTCCGTTCCCGCGGGTCGCGCGGCGTCCATATTCGGCTTGCTGGCCGGGTTGACCGAGGCGGCGCTCAATGTAGGCGCCCCCTTCCTGGTGCTATTCGCCGGCCTCGCCCGCCTGACACGAAGACAGCAGGTGTTCGCGCTCTACCTTTGCTTCGGCGTAGGCAAAATAATACAGATCACCGTGATCCTGACCCACGAAGGGTTGCCGCAGCCGTTGACAGTACCGCTGGTTGCCACTGCCATGCTGGGGTGCCTGATCATCCATGAGTTTGGAGACCGGTGGGCCGGGCAATTACCGGAGGCGGCGTTCCGCCTTGCCTTCAGCGTGTTCCTGGTCTTGATATCCACCATGCTCTTTGTGCGCGCGGCCTTTTTTCTCTAACTTATATCGACCGCTGGCTGGTTCTCGGCACAGCTAGGGCGCGACCAAGCCATTTCCAGCAGATCCCTTCCCAAAAGAAGAGTTGCACAGGCTGCTTTTAAGAATTAGCTTGTGGGTCAATGCAAGCCATTTGGCAGCGGATAAAATAGCGAGCTCACCAACCGCAGGATGCCGCATATGATTCGCCAGCTCGACCATTTGGTACTCACCACCGCAGACGAAAAAGCCTGCATCGACTTTTATGTCAGCCTGCTAGGAATGACGCTTGTAAGTTTTGGCCAAGGGCGCAAGGCGTTCGGCTTTGGGCAGCAGAAAATCAATCTTCATGTCAAAGGCTCGGAATTCGAGCCCAAGGCGCATCTGCCGGTGCCCGGCGCGCTGGATTTATGTTTCATCGCCGATCGGCCCTTGGATAATGTGATCGCGGAGCTACAAAGGAAAAACGCCAAAATCATCGAAGGGCCCGTGCAGCGCACCGGTGCGACCGGACCCATACGTTCGATCTACCTGCGCGATCCCGACCTCAATCTGATTGAGATATCCGAGCAGATCGTCGAGCAATGACCGGGCGCCCCTCCGGCCCCGGCGGCGCGGACTTTGCCATGGTAAACCCGAGGCCACGATAGTCGTACATTTACGTACACTTGGTTGTCTATCGTAATCCCCGGTGCAACCATGAAATCTATATGCATGGTCGTTTCGCTGGCTGCATTTGCGCTCTTCATCTTTCCGGTGCAGGCGAAGAATTGCCGAAAAGGAATACCCTGCGGCAATACTTGCATATCCGCCAATAAAACTTGCCGCATCGCCGGCGGCAGTGCGAAAAGCGCACCAGCTTATACCGCCCCGCGCATGGTCACGCCTGCAACACCGTCAGCGCCTTCGGCGCCTGCTTCTTCTGCGCGCCCGGCACGCCCGGTAGAGCGACAGAAACAAGGCCAAATAACACTTCACGCTTATCCTTCGACCGCCGCACCCGTCACTGGCTATTATGTTCCGGGCCAGCAATTGAAGGTCTACGGATCGGCCGGCGACTGGATATTGATCTCCCCGCTCGATGCACCGAAGCATCAATGGATGCTCCAGCATAAAGCCAAGTAATCTAAAAACGTGAAGCACCGCTCGGCCCTGCCGAGACGCCGGCTATCAGGGCTGCGTCAGCAAAGCGTCTATGGCCTGCAAGGCTTCAAGCCCACCCATCGCCAGGCTGATATGGCTCGAATTGCCGTAAATGGATGCGTCCCGGGGATTGATGCGTATGACGGGAGCGTGAAAATCGAAGGCCATTCGATGTGTAAAGTCGCGGGCGGTTGGAATCGCGGTCCCAGCGCCGATCTCGACCACCAGCAGCCGGCCGGCATCGCGCAGCCAATGTTCCAGCCGTTTTTGCTGCATGCGGGCACGGTGCTCCAGCTGGAGTACCGCCATCCGAGGCGTTCTTGAACCCGTAGGCAGTTATGGCGACGGCTCCCACGGATTGATGATGGTCACTCCCGTAGGCTTGAAATCGGCCACGTTGCGCGTTACCACCGTCATGCCGTGCACCAGCGCCGTAGCCGCGACGAGCGCGTCACGCTCGCCGCGCTTGTCCGGCACATGCAGTCGAGCGCAGCGCTGCGCCACAGCGGTATCGATAGGCAACGTGCGCCCGGAGAACTCGGGTAGTACCTGCTGCTCCAGCCACGAGCGCAGCATGGCCCCCTGGGCAGCGTCTTTGCGTTCAATCGACAGAACGCCGAGCTCCAACTCCATGATGGTGATGGCCGATACGAAGAGGTCGGCAGCATCGACGCTTTCCGTCCATGCCGCCACATTCCCATCGGCCTTGCCAAGCCGTACCTTGCGCAGCTCGGACAGTACGTTGGTATCGAGCACATACATCATGGGAGATCAGCCGGCCGGGCTCCAATGGTCACGCGCGGTGGCTCAAACTCGATGTCCGCAACACCCGGCATCGCCAATGCGTCGGCAATGTTGCGCCGCTGCTTTGTCAACCGCTGATAGTCCTCGAAGCTGAGCAGCACGTGCGCGGGCTTGCCGCGATCCGTGATGAACACCGGGCCGCTCTTGGTGGCCTTCTTTGCTCGCGTCACGTCCTGGTTCAACTCTCGACTGGATAGGGTCGTGATGGTCATAGAGCACCTCCAGCATCAATAATAGTAGGTACGTTACTACAAAATTGATTGAAAGGCAAGTGGCCGATCGAGGCGATGGGGACGGGGCGGGAGCTGCCAGCCTGGCTGATCTCTCCATCACTATTGACGCCGCCTCACGCGATGAACGGAAAACCGAGGGGCAATCCGATGACCGCCGCTCCCATCACCAAGGTATATGCCTGGGCTTACATGAAGCCTTGATGCAAAAAGGCCAACCCTGAGGAGTTGGCCTAAGTGCTTGATTTTTCTGGTGCCCCCCCCGTGAGTCGAACACGGCACCNNCTCTAACCAGGCATGAGCTAGAGGGGCGTATCGGCTGCGGTTTGGGCTGCCCCATTAGGGGTTGCCCATTGCAATCGATAGCCTGTAATTATTGCATAAACTTCGAAGGCTTGCTCGGCTTCGCGTGGCGGGCGCCGTGGATATTGCTTCGGAATTCCGGTCGCTTCGGGGCTCCAGTTACTTCGGGGTTCCGCTTGCTTATGCGTTCCGATTGCTTTTTTCCGGCCAGCGGTTAGCATATGCCCAAATCAATCATTATCGGAAGGGGTGGGAATGTACAAGCAGACAATGCGAGCCGCGCTGCTGATGCTGGCAAGCGCAGCGCCGCTTGCCGCGCCGGCCCCGGAGGCGCCGCCCCGCTATGACGTCGAGGCGCATTGCACCAAGGTGTCCGCAATAGGGGCTGGGCCTACGGCCATGATCAAGAAGAGCTGCATGGATATGGAGCAGGAAGCCTACGATAAATTGAAGGGCATCTGGCCGACTCTGCCTATCAATACCGTCAAGCATTGCGAGCGCGTCACGGGCATGACGGGCGGCAGCTATACGCTGCTGGAGAGCTGCATCGAGATGGAGCTGGAGGAAGCGGCCAAGCCGAGGAAGTTCAAATGAGGGAGTTTCAAATAGGGGAACGCCAAATGATGGGATCAAAGAGGAAGCCCAAAGAAGAAGTCAAGAAGTCCAAATAAGAGAAGCCAGATAAGAAGGCCCAAATAATCGAGGCACTGGAGCGGGCCATCTTTGACCGCTTGCACGCAGCTTATCCCTCGTGCTACTTATCCCCATTACTTGTGCATAACACAAGGGAAAACGTCAGGATAAGCCCTCGGACCCGCATGAATCCAAGGCCCGGAGCCAGGCTGGATAAAATTCATACACGCGTCGGTACATACGCCCGTCAACACTCCTCGTCCGCCTTCCGCGGCGGAAAATTCCACCCTGCAGCGCCCCACAGCGCGCGCCCCGGCCTGCCGGGCNNCGCTACTCTTCAGAACAGCAGAAGCTTATTTCAAACGCCCGCAAAGGTAGGCGACCGCAGCCACTACGGCAAGCGTAGTGATGGGCCTTGCGCGCACCATGTCTTTTGCGCACAAGATCGCGCCTTCGACGATGTCGCTGCCGGAATCCACGGCGTCCTGGGCGGCGTCCCTGGCGCGGCGCGTTGCGTAGCGTGCCTTGCTGGCGGCCTCATCGACCGCTTCCTCCGCCATGTCGGCCCCTTCGTCGATGACTTCTTTGACCTTGTCGGTATCTGTTGCCATAGAGATTCTCCTGAAGATGGGCATATGCCGGATTTGTCAGTATCCGCCATATGCGGAAAAGAAACCACAGGCGCTTGCAACGGGCTATTTCAAAATCTGACGTCCGCCGCGTCAAAACCCGCACAGAGCGACGAAGTTGGCCCATTGCACGCGCATGTCGGGCGTCAGGTAGCCGACGAAAGCAAGCGCCAGGACGATGGCAAGCGCACCCCAGCCGGCAATGCGCCACACGCGGGGCGCGCGGACCATGGTTGCCGGCTCGGCTGGTTTATGGGAAAAGGAGCTCATGTCCTGATTCTAGCCCCGCAAGACGCGGGGCGCCAGTCCAAAAGGCATACAGTCCAAAAGGCATCCAGCCAGAAAGACGCCCGGCTCGGAAAATACCGATTTCGGGAAACATTTGGCTCGAAAAGCCATCAGTACGAAAAGCGCCCCAGCCGAGATAAGCCAGCCCATGCGCCCAATCCAACATGTGTCCAGCGAACCGCCCGACGCCACAGCACCGGCCGGCCGCTCAGACCGCCACGGGGCTGGCCAGCGGTTTTTCCTTGACCGGCAGGCTCAGGACGGCCGCGACGACGGCCAGCACGATGCCGGCCCACCACACGGTGATATAGCTGCCCGTTGTCTGATAGACATAACCTCCCAGCCACACGCCGACGAAACTGCCGACCTGGTGCCCGAGGAAGACGATGCCCGACAAGGTGGCCGCATAGCGCAGGCCGTAGATCTGGCCGATCAGCCCCTGCGTCAGCGGCACGGTTCCCAGCCAGAACAAGCCCATCCAGCCTGCGAAGACATAGGCCACCCAAGGCGTCAGCGGAACGCTGATCAGGAAAAGAATGCCGAAGGCGCGCAGAAAGTAAATGGCGGCCAGCAGCGTCCTTTTGCTGTAGCGCTCGCCCAGCTTGCCGGCATACAGCGAGCCCGCCACGTTGAACAAGCCGATCAGGGCGATGGAAATGGCGCCGTGCGTCGCGGTCAATCCGGAGTCCGTCAAATAGGCCGGCAGGTGCAAAGTGATGAAGGCCGTATGGAAGCCGCAGACGGAGTAGCTCCAGAACAGAAAGTGAAAAGAGCCATGCCCCAGCGCCTGGCGGATGGCGGCGCGCAGCGAGTGGCTGCCTGTATGCGCAGCCGGCTTGCCTTTCAAAAAAGCCGCCAGCGGGATGCCCATGCCGACAAACAGCGACAGTATCCACAGCGCGCCCGTCCAGTCCATGGTGGATATCAGGAACTGCCCCGTGGGCACCACCGCAAACTGGCCCAAGGATCCGCCCGCCGTGGCGATGCCCATGGCCGTGCTCCGGTACGCCAGCGGCACTGCGCGCGCCACGACCGGAAGAATGATGGGGAACGTGACGCCGGCCTGCCCGAGGCCCACCAGGACGCCGGCGGTCAGATAAAGGGATAGTTCGCTGTGGGAAAACTGCATGCCCATCATGCCGAGCATGTACAGGAAAGCGCCGAGCGCTATAGCCCGGCCGGAGCCGTAGCGGTCGGCCAACATGCCGATGAAAATAGAGCCGAATCCCCATACCAGATTCTGTAGGGCGAAAGCCAGGGAAAACACATCCCTGCCCCAGCCGCGTTCCAGCCCCATGGGCTGCATGAAGAGCCCGAAGGTGGCGCGCACGCCCAGCGCCAGCAATACAATGAAGGCGCCTACATACAGGGTGCGCAGGTAATGGGATTCAGACTGGGTCGGCATGGCGGCATTCTGGATGAGATGAAGACAGCCCCGCTTGGATGAGGCCCGCGGAAACCGTAGATGTTAGCACCTCGACCGGGCTTATGCCGCCGCAGCTGCGACTGTTTTAGTCTTGGCGGTCGGTGACTTCGACCAGATGATAGCCGAACTGGGTTTTGACCGGCCCTTGCACGACGCCTACCGGCGCGCTGAACACGACTTCGTCGAATTCCCTGACCATTTGGCCGCGCCCGAAAGTACCCAGATCGCCGCCTTGGCGCGACGAAGGGCAGCTGGAATTTTCTTTGGCGAGCTGCGCGAAGTCCGCGCCGTTTTCGATGGAGGCTTTCAGCTCGTTGGCTTTGGCTTCGGTGTCTACGAGGATGTGGCGAGCGGATGCTTGTGCCATAGTTTTGACTCCTTGATTGAGGTCCTTGCAGAGTAACGCACTTTTGCCGCGGTTGCAGGCACGGCGCTTGCCTCGCATCGCCGGGCGTACGGACCGGCGCGGCAATGGGGCGGCGCAGCCTCGCTCTCACGATCAAGGATGAACAAAATGAAAGCAACGCGATGGATGATTGCATCTTGTGGAACCGCTGTTCTGGCCGCGGCGTCTTTATTCGGCGGCGGAGCCTGGGCGGCGGATGCGGTTCAGGCGCGATATGATGCGGACATGAAGCAATGCCGCTCTCTCAAAGGCAATGACCGCGACGTGTGCGAAGAAAAAGCCAAAGCCGCGCGCGATGCGGCCAAGGCCGATGCCAAAGCGGGAAAAAAGAAAGCCGAAGCCGAACAAAAAGCGGCCAAGACCAAGCGCGACGCCGCTTACGATGTGGCCAAGGAAAAGTGCGACGCAATGTCCGGCGACGCCAAAGACGCTTGCATCGCCCAGGCCAAAACCAAATTCGGCAAATAGCCGCCGGAGCGCCGGCCGCCGGTTCGCCGGCCGCCGGGCCGCGCCGTTTATAAACGTAAACGGCCGCGGCATTTGCCCCGCCGCCGCGATTTTTTTACAATGAAGTCTTTCAACGGGCGTGGACGACCTCGCTTTACGTTTCTCTCGCGGTGACGGCACCGCATTCGGAAGACATAATGCGGGTTTACGAACGCAGTGTGGCGGAAAGGGCATTTCATGCCGTTCTGTTTGAAGTTCTTGCCATCGGCATTTCCGCCCCCCTCGCCTCCTGGCTTACGGGCCACTCGATAAGTTCCATGGGCTTGCTGACCGCCGCCATCGCGACCATGGCGGTTGCATGGAACATGCTCTACAACTGGCTGTTCGATAGGCTGCAAAGGCGATGGGGCTTCGAGCGCACGCTGTGGGTGCGCGCCGCCCATGCCTGCGGTTTCGAGCTAGGCCTCATCCTGGCCGCCATTCCCTTCGCGGCGTGGTGGCTGGATGTCAGCCTGTGGCACGCCCTGCTGCTGGATATCGGGCTGGTGCTCTTCTACCTGCCCTATGCGTTCTTCTTCAATCTGGCCTACGACACATTGCGAAAACGCTGGTTCATTCCTTCGGCAGCGCATAGGCGATGACATCATCGCCGGCCTTGGTCCCCAGGGATCCATGCCCGCCCGCCACCACTACCAGGTACTGCCTGCCGTCTTCGCCCATATAAGTCATGGGCGTGGCCTGGCCGCCCGCGGGCAGGCGGCTTTCCCAAAGCTGGCGGCCGTCCGCCACATCGTAGGCGCGCACGTAGTAGTCCAAAGTACCGGATAGAAAAGCCAGGCCCGCCCCGGTCAGGATGGGGCCGCCCAGATTCGGCACGCCCATCTTGAACGGCAAAGGCAGCGGGGAACTATCCCTGACCGTGCCGTTCTTGTGCATCCAGGCTATTTTGCCCGTTTTCAGGTCGGCGCCCGCCACATAGCCCCAGGGAGGCGCCTGGCACGGCAGGCCGAGCGCCGAAGTGAAGGCGCTAAGCTGTACCGCAAAAGGCGCACCGAAATTTTCATTCAAGGCCGGCAAACTATCCTTCGGACGATTCCCGCCTTGCACATACAGGCTCGTGTCGTCTTTGCGTGGCACCAGGCGCGATACGAATGCCAGATAAGTGGGCGTGGTGAACGCTACCTGGCGCTGCGGATCCACCGCAATGCTTCCCCAGTTGAACACCCCGAAATTCCCCGGATACACCAGCGTGCCCTGCGTGGATGGCGGGGTATAGCGCCCTTCGTAGCGCAACTGACGGAAAGCGATGCGGCAGGCCAGTTGATCGAACAGGGTGGCGCCCCACATATCGGCGCCAGTGAGGCGTTGGGGGGCGTAGGACAGTTGCGACATCGGCTGCGCAGCGGCGGTCCTATCCCCTTGCGCCGCCCCTTGCGGCGCGGGGACATCGGACACCGGCAGGATGGGCTTGCCGTTCCGCCTGTCGAGCACGAATACCTCGCCCTGCTTGGTGGGCTGCACGAGCGCGGGAACGGTCTCGCCGTTCACGGTCAGATCAATCAGGCTGGGCTGGGCGGGGATGTCATAGTCCCACAAATCGTGATGCACGGTCTGAAAGCTCCAGCGTACCCGCCCGCTGGCCAAATCCAGCGCGACTATCGCCGAGCCATAGCGTTCGACCGCGGCGCTGCGATCGCCGCCCCACTGGTCCGGCGGCTGGTTTCCAAGCGGCACGTACACCATGCCCAATTCCTCGTCCAGACTCGATATCGACCAGCTATTGGGCGAATTGGCGGTATAGCTTGCGTCCGCGGAGATGGGCTCGGTCGCATCGGGCTTGCCGGCATCCCAATTCCATATGAGCTTGCCTGAATCGATGTCGTAGGCGCGAATCACCCCCGATGCTTCGGCGGTGGAGACATTGTCCAGCACCGTGCCGCCTACGATGATCAGCGATCGCGAGACCGCCACGGGCGAAGTCGAATAATAGCTGCCCGGATTCACATTGGGCATATTGCGCCATAAATCGAGCTGGCCCGTGCCGGCCCCGAAGTTCTTGCATACCGCGCCGCTGTCGGGGTTGAGCGCAATGATGCGTCCGTCGGCCGTCGGCATGAACAGCATCGCGTCGCATGCATCCACCGCGGGGCCGATCCGGGCGGCTATAGGCAAGTCCGGACGGGATGGCTGCGGCGCGGCCTCCGGCGCCCGCGCTATGGCGGCGGCCACCTTTCGGGCCGTCTCCGTCGCGGGGCCTTCGGCGCGATCCTTCGCAGCGGGACGGAAGGACAGCCCCCGGCATGTCAAGTGCTGCAAAGCCAGGCCGCTTTGTATCTTGGGATCGTAGCGCCAGACCTGCTTGCCCGTCGTCGCATCCAGAGCGATCACCGATTGATGCGGCGTGCAGAAGAACAGCCGGTTGCCGATCTTCAAGGGGGTCGCCTCGAAGGTGGTTTCCACGGGATCGCCCTCGTGCCCGCGCTCATCGCCCGTCTCGTAATGCCAGGCGACTTCCAGCTTGCCGACATTCTTCGGGTTTATCTGGGTCAAGGGCGAATAACGCTGCCCTTCAGCCGTACGTCCATAGGCGTACCATGCTCCCGGAGGAACGCCGCCGGCGCCGGCTGCAATGGCCGCGCCGGCGGCCGGCAGCTCGCCCTCGATGCGATGAACATCGACAAACCAGGAGGCGATGGCCGCGGCCACGAACAGAACCATGGCCAAGGCCAGCGGCAGGCTGGCCCTGCGCAAGGCCGGCGCATATTGCGCGCGCGCCTGCGGGGTGGCGCGCTTGCGATGCACCAGCGGCCGCGTCACCCATGGCGTCAGCAGAAAGACTCCGAACAGGAACAGCACATCCATGCGCGCCGCGAGCGGCCACCAGTCCAGGCCGGCTTCCCATAAAGACCACAATAGACTGCCCAGCACCAGCGCCGCATACGCCCACAGAGCCCGGGCGTCCCGCCGGTACAGAAGGACGCTCGTGGCCAGAAAAGCCAGGCCGGCAAGCAGGTAATACCATGAGCCTCCCAGCCAGGCCAGCCAGGCTCCGGCGGCGGCCAGGGCCAAGCCGGAAATGGCACTGATGAGAACAGCCGCAGTCAATGCGGCGCTGCGCTGTTTGGTATGCATGAGATTCCTCGCATCTGTTCAGGTTGACGTCAGGGCGCGTACGGCAATGCGGCCGATAAAGCGCCGCGGCTCGCGGCCTGTGCTTGGCGCCTGAAGCCGGCGCGGCGCCGGCTCGCGCATGACGCGTACACGCCGACGGACGAGCTGGCTAAAAAGCAGCAAATTGAATGCCTGCGGCGAGCGGGCGCTGTGCGCCGCGCAGCGCTGTCTACCGCGCGCGGGGTGCTGTGACCGCGCAAGCCGGGTTCGGCGCCGAAGGCGGCATCTACGTCATCATGGGCTTGCCCGGCGCGCACAAACCTTGGCAAGCCTCGGCCCCGCCGTGTTATCTTGCGCAAATGAGCACCGCAAGCTGGATCGCCATCGGCATCGCGATAGGCGCCGCCATAGGCGGCATTCTGGACAATCTCGCCATGGGCATAGGCATAGGCGTAGCACTGGGCCTGGCCATGCAATTGGCCGCCGGCGATAAGTAAACCCCGACGGACAGTGCTAGCATAGCCCCCTGCGCCGTTTCAGAACGCCGCGCCGGCGCGGCGCCTTGCGCGCTTATCGAACGCCGCGGCGGCCTCGCGGCGCATCAAAACAAAAATCGGATTCTTCTGTGGGCAATTGGTTCAGGATTTCTCATATTTCAGCGGGCTTTATCGCGGTCCTCGTGGGCTACACCAGTTCGGTGGCCATTATTTTCCAGGCCGCCAGCGCAACCGGCGCGACTCCGGCCGAACTCAACTCGTGGATGTGGGCGCTGGGCATAGGCATGGGCGCAAGCTGCATCGGTCTGTCGCTGCGCTACCGCCAGCCCATATTGACCGCTTGGTCCACGCCGGGCGCGGCGCTGCTGGTCGCGGGCCTGTCGGGCCTCACCATGAACCAGGCGATAGGCGTGTTCCTGTTCTCTTCTTTGCTGATCACACTGAGCGGCGTGACGGGCTGGTTCCAGAAACTCATGCAATACATCCCCCGGCATATCGCCGCCGCGATGCTGGCCGGCATATTGATGCGTTTCGGCATGGATCTCTTCATATCCATGCAGACGCAATGGCTGCTGGTGGGGCTGATGTTCGCCGTCTTCCTGCTGGGGCGTTTCTTCCTGCCGCGCTACACGGTGCCGCTGGCGCTTGCCGCCGGCATACTCTGCGCGGGCGCAATGGGCCTGCTGCGCCTGGAAATGCTGGACTGGACGCCCGCCGCACCGCTGTTCATGAAACCTGAGTTTTCGCTGTCGGCGCTGATCGGGGTGGGCATACCGCTCTTCATCGTGACCATGACATCGCAGAATGTGCCGGGCCTGGCCGTTCTGCGCGCGAATGGCTACGATGCCCCGGCCACGCCCCTGATCGGCTGGACGGGCGCCACGGGCCTGCTGCTCGGACCTTTCGGCGGCTTCTCTTTCAACCTCGCCGCCATTACCGCGGCGATCTGCATGAGCAAAGACGCCGACCCCAATGCGGAACGGCGCTATATGGCTTCGGTATGGGCCGGCGTGTTCTACCTGGCGACAGGCGTTTTCGGCGCAACCGTCGTGGGACTGTTCGCCGCATTCCCCGTGGAGCTGGTCGCCGCGATCGCCGGCCTGGCTTTGCTGGGGACCATAGGCAACGGGCTGGCGGCGGCGCTGGCCGACGAGACCGGCCGCGAGGCGGCGCTGGTAACGTTCATCAGCACCGCGTCAGGGCTGACCTTCGCGGGCATAGGCAGCGCATTCTGGGGCCTGGTGCTGGGCCTGAGCGTGCACGCGGTCATCGGGCGCCAACGGCGCGCACGCTGATATTTTCCTGCGCCAGGGCCTTGCGTATCGCCTGGGCGAACACGACGGCGCCCGGCTGATCGCCGTGTATGCATAGCGTGTCCGGCCGGACTTCCACGTCGCCGCCTTGCAGGGTGGCGACCTTGCCTTCCTGGACCATGCGCAGCACTTGGCGGATGGATGCGTCCGGATCCGTGATCATCGCGTTGGGCAGCTTGCGCGGCGTCAACGAGCCGTCCTGCTGATAGCTGCGATCGGCGAATACCTCCTGCGCCACGGTCAGGCCTATCCGCCGCGCCACTTCGGCCTGCACGCTGGAAGCCAGGGCATAGAACACCAGGCTCTTGTCCACATCGTAGACCGCCCGGGCGATCGCCTCGGCCAGTTCGCGTTTAGCCGAGGCCATGTTGTACAGGGCGCCATGCGCCTTTACGTGATGCAGCCGCGCGCCCTGGCTGGCCGCAACGCCCGCCAGGGCGCCGACCTGCACCACGACCATGTCGTAAGCGCTTTCCGGGCTGATGTCCATGTTGCGGCGGCCGAAGCCTTGCAGATCGGGCAGACCGGGATGGGCGCCCAGCGCCACCCCGTGCCGGATGGCGGCCGCCACGGTCTTGCGCATGGTGGCGGGGTCGCCTGCATGGAAACCGCAGGCGATATTGGCCGAGCTGACAAAAGGCAGGATGGCCTCGTCCTGCCCCATCCGCCAGGCCCCGAAGCTTTCACCCATATCGCAATTCAGATCGATGACCGGATTCATGATGTCCCCTGGAAATTAAAAGCGCGCCACCCATTGCGCGTAGGCGTCGATGAAATTCTTCAGCAGCGCCCTGCCGGTTTCAGTCAAGGCCCCGGCCGGATCGAATAATTTATCCGCCTGCCCCAGATAGGTTTCGGGGTTGGGCATGCAATAGATGTTCAGGCAGGTCAGCGACAGACGCAGATGCTGGCTGGCTCCGAAAGCGCCCTGCATGGACGGCGAGGCGCTGATGATGGCGGCGGGTTTGCCGCCCCATACGCTTTTCGAATACGGCCTGGAACCGATATCCACGGCATTCTTCATGGCGGCCGGCATCGAGCGGTTGTGCTCCGGCGTCGCGAATATCAGCCCGTCGGCGCGTGCTATCCTTTGCCGGAACCGGCCATAGGCTTCTGGGGAATCATCGTCGTAATCCTGGTTGTATAGCGGCAAGTGCCCGATCTCGACGATTTCCAGCGCCAGGCTATCGGGCGCCAGCGCCACGAGGTTTTCCGCCACTTTGCGGTTGATGGATTCCTTGCGCAAGCTGCCTACGATGACAGCGATGTCTTTGGTCTGATTCACGGCTACCCTTTGCGATGCTGATGAACAATGCATAAGCATTGACTATATCAGCAAGCCGCGCGTGAAAAAACCGGCGGCGCCGCTGCGCACGGCGCCGCGCGCATCAGGACAAGGCGTCGAGCAGACGGTACCATGCCACCCCGGCCGCCATGTAAAAGCGTTGCAAGCCGTGGAAGGGAATGGGTTTGATGGACGTGACCGGATAGGCCAGAGGCATTGCGCCGTCGCCGGCGATATGATCGGCAATGATTCTGCCCATGGTCGTGGCCATGGCGATGCCGCGGCCGTTGTAGCCCAGGGCGATATTCAGCCCCGGCGCGGGCTCGTGCACATGCGGCATGAAATCGGCCGTAACCGCCAATCGGCCCGACCATCGGTATTCATAGGCCACGCCCTTGATCTGCGGGAACATCAATTCCAGGGCGCGCTCGACATGCGCCCATTCCGACATGTCCCGCGGGTCGGAAAACGGCCCTCTTCCGCCCAGCACCAGCCTGCCCTGCTCATCGCGCCGAAAATACACCAGCAGCCTGCGCGAATCGGAACTGACTTCGCGGCCGGGAAGTATCGATGCGCCCAGTTCGTCGGGCAGCGGGGCCGTGGCCACCAGGAAGCTCACGGCCGGCAGTATCGTCTGGCGCAGGCCCGGCCACAAATCATCCGTATAGCCATTGGTGGCTATCAGCACCCGCTTGGCGTGCACCGCCGCGCCTTGCGCGGTGGCGACCCGCCAGCCGCCGGATGTCTTGCCGACCTGCACCGCGCGGCTCTGGCCGTGCACCCGCGCACCTAGGCCCTGCGCGACGCGGGCCAACCCCCGAGCGTAGCTGAGAGGCTGCACGCCGCCCGCACGATAATCGACCCAGCCGCCGACGAATTTACCCGCTCCTATGCGCCGCCTTACCGCAGCGCCATCGAGCAACTCCACCGGGGCGCCGCGGCGCTCCCACTGGCCGGCGCGCTTCTCCATGAGACGCATCATGTTCGGCGAATGCGCCGTCTGTATCCAGCCCTTGCGCACCGCGCCGCAGTCGATCTGATATTTATCGATCAGGTCGAACACCGTATCCGCCGCGCCGCCGGCCAGGCCGATCAGCGCCTCGCCCCATTTGGCGCCCAAGCGGGCCACCAGCTCGTCAGGGTCGTACTTAAGGCCGGGAATGACTTGCCCGCCATTGCGTCCGGACGCCCCCCAGCCCGGCTGCTCGGCGTCCAGCACGATGGCGCCCACGCCTTTTTCGGCCAGATGCAGGGCCGTCGATAAGCCCGTGTACCCGGCGCCGATGATCGCCACGTCGGCGCTGGCGTCTTCTTGCAGCGGCGGCGTATCCGGCTGCGGCGTCGCCGTGGCCTGCCAGAGCGAAGGCGGGAAAGGCCGTTCTGTATAGTTCATGGGATCCTGCTTCAATTGAGACCTCGCGCATAACCGCGGCTGAAAGGATCGACCGCCGCATGGGCCATCCGGCCGTCATGCAAGGCGATGGACGGCCTGGCCAGTTCATAGCCATAGCCTTGATGTTGTTCGCCGACGAGAATGGCGGGCCCGTAGATTCGCTGCAGGCTGGACACCGTGTCCGCCAGGCGCTCGGATGCCAGCAGCGCCGTGCCGCTGGCGTCTATGCGCGGCGCTTGCAGCGCCTCTGCGGGCTGCATGCCCCGCTCCACCAGATTCAGCACCACCTGCACGACGGCGTTGATGATGCGCCGGCCGCCCGGAGCCCCGATCGCCGCCAGCGTTCGCCCGCCGCGCGTCAACAGCACCGGGCCCATGTTGGCCAGCGGGCGCTTGCCGGCCGCGATGCTGTTCGCCGCGCCGGCCCGGGCGTTGAACCAGCCCATGGCCGCATCGAACAGGAAGCCCGTGCGTTCGCACACCACTTTTGCGCCGCAGTGGTTGGCGGCGGTGTGGGTAATCGACACGGCCATGCCCTGGCCGTCCATCACCGACACATGCGTGGTGCCGGCGGGCGGCGAAGTGCCGCCGCCGGGGGACCAGGGAGGAACCGGCGCGCTTTGCGGCTCGTACCGCCAGGGATCGTGAACCGCGTGGCCGGCAAAGTAGTTCCAGGGAGTTTCGCCGGCCGGGCTGCGCGGAGCCGCAGCGCCGGAGCGTATCAGCGCGGCGATTTCACGCGCGTAAGCATCGGACAGCAGGCCCTCTTCCGGCACGGGCACGACGTCGGGGTCGGCTAGCCAGTGATAGCGGTCGGCGAATGCATGCCAGCTGGCCTGGGCCAGGCGGTCCAGCCGCTCGGCGCTGTCCTCCAGGGGGGGCGCATCGGGATACAGGGCCTGCCAGATGTTCAGCATCTGCAGCTCGGTAACGGCGCCGCAAGGCGCGCGGGGAGCCCATATATCACAATCCCGGAAGCGCAGCCGGCGCGGCGCGGCAACCATAGGCTGGACGGCCGCCAGGTCTTCACGGCTGAGCAGCCCGCCCAGCTCGCGATGCGTCTGCAGAAAGGCATCGCCCACGGCGCCGCGGTAAAAGGCGTCCGCGCTTTGCGCGGCGATTTGTTCCAGGCTGCGCCCCAAAGCCGGCTGGCGTATCAGATCGGGTTGGCCCAGGGTGGCGGCGCCCAAGTGCGCGCTGGCGGGCGGCAGGTCGCCTCGCAGAAACAAGGCGCGCGCGCCCGGGTCGGCGCGCAGGGCCTGTATGTGCTCCAGCGCTTCGAGCGCGAAATAGCTATCGGCCGGAAAGCCGTCGTGCGCCGCCTCGATGGCGGGCTTCATCACGGCCGACAAGGGAAGGCGCCCGAACCTTGCGTGGCCCGCGGCCAGGCCCGCGAGCGTCGCGGGCACGCCGGCGGCCTTGGCCCCCTGGACGTTTTCATCCCCCACCACCACCGAAATGCCCAGACCCCGGTCTATGTCCCGGCTGTCGTCCAGGGTGAACATATCGGGGTGCGCCGCCCGGAGCGCCCTGGGCCCGAATTCGATGCTGTGCGCCTGGCCATCGGGCATGCCCACCAGCATGAAGCCGGAGCCGGCGAGCGTCGTTTCCATGGGTTCGATCACGCCGGCCACGAAAGCCGCCGCCACCGCCGCGTCGACCGCATTGCCTCCTTGCTCCAGCATATTTTGCGCCGCCGCCGCGCTAAGCTCGCGCGCCGCGGCGACGGCGCCCCCTGCGCCCTGGACGCCCGTCCTGCTGACTATCTGCCGAGATTTCATCGCTGCACCTCCATGCCGCGGGCCGCAGCGCCCGGGCCTATGCCGAATCAAATCGAATCAAATCAATATAAAGCGGGCGTGACGGCCCAGATGACCTCGCAGTCGGCATCGCCGACCGCCCAGAAGCGGTACTGGGCGTTGGCCCTGAAAGCGAAAGAATCGTGCTGATTGATGATATGCACCTGGCCGTTTATCTCCAGCCCCAGCCGCCCCGCGAGCACGGTGCCGCACTTGGCCCCCGTGGGGTGCTGCGCCGGGCTTTCGCCGGACTTCCCGCCGGAATGGATCACAAAGCGCATGAGCTGGATTTCCGACACGGAATCCGGAGACAGGATTTCTTTGATCATCCCGCCCGAGCCCAGGTCCATGCGCCGGCGCTGTTCAAGGCGCACTACGGACGGCTCCGCCACCTGCATGGATTCGTCCCGGTCGAACAGCCAGGCCATGGGCATTTCCAGCGCCTGGCAAACCTGGTTCAGCGAGCGCAGCGAAGGCGTGGACACGCCGCGCTCGATCTGGCTCAGCAGCCCTATGGACAGCCCGGCTTTTTCGGCCAGCTCTTTCAAGGACAAGCGCTTTACCTTGCGGCGCCGCCGCAGCTTCTGGCCTATGCCTTCGGACCACGTCAGGCCGGCATCCTGACGCGGCTTGGCGTCCTTGACGCCCGGGGCGGCCGAGGATGGTTGCTCATTGAAAAAATTGTATGCAGACAAGGCCCGATTCTCCCTTCGTTACTTCATCATGGCGGGCAAGACCAAGGAAATCCATGGAAAGGCGACCAGCACGCACAAGGTGATCAGATCCGTCACGACAAACCAGCCGACGCCGCGGAAGATCGTCGTCAGACTGACGAGATTGCCCAGCGCGCTTTTCGTGACGTACACATTCAGTCCCACCGGCGGCGTCACCAGGCCCAGTTCAAGCAGCTTGACCAGTATGATGCCGAACCAGATCAAGTCCATGCCCGATTCCCGCGCCAATGGCAGGACGATGGGCAGAGTCAGCAGCAGCAAGCCGATGGAATCCAGGAAGCAGCCCATGATCAGATACAGTACCGATACCGCGACAATCACGGCGAGCTGGCTGCTGCCCAGGCTCATGAACCAATCGGTGATGAATACCGGCACGCCGCTCAGCACCATGAAGCGCCCAAGGAGAACTGTTCCGATCACGACCATGAATATGCCGGCGGTGCCCGTAAGGGTAAGAACCACGGACTTACGCAGGTTTTCCCAGGTCAGCGAACGCCGTATCATGGCCAGCACGATGGACATCGCCGCCCCCACCGCTCCCGCTTCGGTGGGCGTGAAGACGCCCACGAAGATACCCACCAGCACGCCCACGATAAGCACCGGCAGCGGCCAGACATTCTTCAGCGCGGCGATCTTGTCCGCACGGCTGAAGGTTTCCTGCACGGGCGGCGCGAGCGATGGCTTGAGCTTGACGCGAATGATGATCATGGCGGCGAACATCAGCGCCGACAGCAGGCCGGGCAAAAAGCCCGCCATGAAGATTTTGGCGACCGAGACCTCGGCCACGTAGCCGTACAGTATCATCAGGATGCTGGGCGGTATCAGCGAACCCAGGGTGCCGGCCGATGCCACCACACCGCTGGCCAGGCCCGGATCATAGCGGTAGCGCAGCATTTCCGGCGTCGCGATGCGCGCGAAGGCCGCCGACACCGCCACGCTGGAACCCGAGGCGGCCGAGAGCAGGCCGCAAGCGCCCACACTGGCTACCGCCAACCCGCCGGGCAGGCGCGACAAAAAGATGCGCGCCGCGGCGAACAGGCCTTTCGATAGCCCGGTGGAACCCGCCACGTAGCCCATCAGCAGGAACATCGGTATGGCGGTCAGGTTCCAGTCGCCGACGAAATTGAAAGGCACCGCCGTTACCATGCCCCAGGCGGCGGTGGCATTGAGTATGGCCGCGATGCCTAGGAACGATACCGATCCAAGCGCCACGCCTATGGGCACGCGCAGCGCAACCAGAACCAGGCCGGCCGCCAAGCCGACAAAACCAATGGTAATGTTATCCATGCATACTTCCTGTTGACAGCCTGATGGACGGCATCAGATGCCCTCGGCTTCGGGGTTTTCGGGAACAGGCTCAAAGCCGGGATCCGTCAGGGCCTTCCAGATATGCAGCAGCAGCACCAGCAGAATGGCGAGAAAGCCTATGGGCAGCGAGAATTTCGACGGCCATACTTCGACGTAGATGGAGCCCATGATCACTTCCTTGATCTGGTACGAACTGATCGCATCCAGCAAAGTCTGCCATCCCAGCACACCGAAAAAGCAGCAGGACACCACGCAGCCGAACACATAGATGATGCGCTGAGCCGTGGGCGGCATCATGCGCACGAACAGATCGGCGTTGATGTGCTCGTGGCGAAGTTCGACATAGGCCAGCGGCAGGAAGACCACCAAGACCATGTGGTAGACGGAAATGATTTCCAGGTTGCCTTCTATGGGGGCGCCCATGAAGTTGTTGAGCATCACGTCCACGACCGTCTGCGTCATCATCAGCAACAGGCTGACCCCCGCGATGAAGGTCACCACATTGGCGAAGCCGCGGATGATTTTCTCGACTGGATGCATAGGTTCCACCTTTAGCCGTATACCGCGCGCGACGCCTGCGGCGACACATAGCCATGCCGGATGTCGTATTCGATATCTTCGCGCTTGCGTTCACGGGCCGGACCGTAGCCGCCGCCGCCCGCCGTATAGATGGTGACGATATCGCCCTTGCGCAGGGTCTGGTTGTCCTTGCTTTTCAGCGGAAGCTTCTTGCCGTCGCGCAATACCTCGCCGGACCCGGGCCTGCCGTCGGCGCCGCCGAACAAGCCATAGGGCGCAACGCGGAAACGGTCGGCATACATGGCGAAGTTGACATTGTCTTTCAGGATTTCAAAGCTGCGGTAAAAGCCCAGCCCGCCCCGGTGCCGGCCGTGCCCCGCGGAATCGGGAATCAGGCCATAGCCCACGATGCGGAAGTGGTCGAAGTCCATGTCGGTGGCTTCGATGGGCGTGTTGGTGCAGTTGGACAGAGGCGAGTCCACCGCGTCGCAGCCATCGCGATGCGCCGAGGCCCCGAAGCCGCCGCCATACACTTCCAGATAGACTTTGTATTTACCCTGGTCCTGGTGGGACAGCGAGGTCACCAGCGTGGCGTCATTGCCGCCGGCGATCACTTGCTCGGGCGCGACCTGCGCCAGCGCCTTGAGCACCGCATTGAAGCAGCGATAGCCCGCCTCCATGCGCGCCCGCACGGGCGCCGGGTAATTGGGGTTGACCAGCGTCCCCTTGGGCGCGCGTATCGTCACCGGACGCTTCAGGCCTTCGTTGAAAGGAATGTCGGGACTGGTCAGCGCCGATTTGACCGCCGACAGCGCCGCCGATATCGTCGAAGAGAACGGGCAATTCAGATTGCGCGTCACTTGCGGACAAGTGCCGTCGAAATCGATTTCTATTGCATCGCCCTTCACGGTGACCGTCGCCTTGACGGTCAGCGGCTCATCGCTGATGCCGTCGTCGTCGACCGAGTCCTCGCCACGATAGACGCCGTCGGCAAGCTGCGACAGCGCCATGCGGAAGCGGCGCTCGGAATACTCGACCAGCTCGCGCATGGCTGCGCGCAGCGTGCCTACGCCATATTTTTCACATAACTGGCGCATGCGCTCGGCGCCCACGGAGTTGGCGGCGAACTGCGCATCGAAGTCGCCTATGGTCTGGCCCGGCACGCGGATATTGGCGGCCACCAGCCGCTTCAGCGGCCCGCGCCCTTCCCAGTCGCGGGCATGGTTGTAGCGCGTGGGCGGGAAGATGAGCCCTTCGGCATGCACGTCCACCGCCTCGGTGGTCAGGCCGGGGTTGCCGCCGCCCAGATCCAGGTGGTGCGCCACGGTGCCCGCGAAGCCGATCAATTCGCCCTTGTAAAAAATAGGCGAATAAATGAAGACGTCCTGCAAGTGCTGGCCGCCCGAATAGGGGTCGTTGGTGATGTAGAAGTCGCCTTCTTGCAGGCTGTCGACCGGATCGGCCTGCGCGCAGGCGCGGAAGATCTCGGACATGGGCCCAAGCTGCATGGGAATCAGCTCGGCCTGCGCGACGACATTGCCGTCGCGGTCGAACAGCGCCGCGGAAGCATCGGCCGCTTCGCGGATAATAGTCGAGTAGGCCGACCTGATCAGCTTCACGCCCATCTCTCGCGCGGCGGCGATCAGCCCCTGGCTGATCACCGCATAATCGACGGGATTGAGCGCCTCTTGGGCGGCGTTGGAGTATTTGACGGTATCAAGCATGATCGTCGCTCCTGGTGAGTATGGTGTTGTCGTTGCTGTCGCGCCGGGCTACCCAGCCCGTGGGCACCAGCAAGGTGGATGTGGCGTCTTCCAGCAGGGCCGGCCCCGGGAAGGCCGCGCCGACCGTCATGGCCGAGCGGCTGATCAACTTGGCCTGCCGCCACCGCCCCTGGTCGAACAGCTCTATCGCCCTGGGCTCGGTGAAGTGCGCTTCGGATTCGGATAGCTGCGGAACGCTTTCCAGCGGGGCCGTCAAGCCCAGCCTGAAAGACACGTATTCGATGGGCTTGTCGTCCTCGGCGCCGAAGAAGAACAGCTTCTGATGCATCTGGCCGAACAGCTCGCGCAGGCGTTCGGGCGTGAGCTGGTCCAGGTCGGACGTCATGAGCTCCACGGGAACCTCGAAGGCCTGGCCAACGAAACGCATATAGGCCACGAAGCTCAGTATCAATTCGCCGTGCAGCGACATCTCGCGCGCCCTGGCGATGGCGCGCTCGCTCATTTCCTTGAAGACCTGGCGCACCACGTCGGCGGAATCCGCGTCCAGCACCCCGCGCCGCGTCAGGCTTTCGAACTGGATGAAATCGCTGGCAAGCAGGCCGTACGCGGAAATGACGCCGGAATTGGGCGGCACGACTATGGTGTCTATGCCCAGGTCGGTGGCCACCTGAGCAGCATGCAAAGGCCCCGCCCCGCCGTAAGGCACCAGCACGTTATCGCGGGGGTCGTGGCCGCGTTCGGTCGAAATCACCTGGATGGCGCGCACGATATTGGCGTTCGACAACTGGATGGCGCTGTCGGCGGCTTCTTCCAGGGTCATGCCGAAATGATCCGCGACGGGCTGCAGCGCCTGACGGGCGCGCTCCACATCGATCGCCATGCGCCCGCCCAAGAAGGTTTCCGGCAATATGGCGCGGCGAACCACATGCGCGTCCGTGACCGTGGGCTGCGTGCCGCCTTTGCCGTAGCACGCCGGCCCGGGCTCCGCCCCGGCCGACTTGGGGCCGGCGCGCAGCATGCCGCCCTCGTCTATCCAGATGATGCTGCCGCCGCCCGCGCCCACCGTATTGATGTCCAGCACCGGAATGCGCACCGGCAGCCCATCGATGGAGAACTCATTGGTCAACTGGGGCTTGCCGTCGACGACGACGCAAACGTCCGTGGACGTGCCGCCCATGTCGAGGGTGATCAGATTGTTGTAGCCGGAGCGGGCGGCCTGGCGGGCCGCCCCCATCACGCCGGCGGCCGGCCCCGACAGCAGCGCGCTGACGGCGTTGGCGCGCATCGCCTCCGCCGGCAGCTTGCCGCCGTTGGATTGCATGACGCTGAAGCGGCCGTTGAACTCCGATTCTTCCAGGCGCTGCATGAAGCGCGATATATAGCGGTCCATGACAGGCTGGACATAGGCGGACAGCGCCGTGGTCGAAGCCCGCTCGTACTCGCGGAATTCGCGCGTGATGCCGGAAGACAGCGTGACATGCAGTTCGGGCAGCGCGTCGGCAAGCAGCCGGCGCAGCAATTGTTCATGCTCGGGGTTGACGTAGGCGTTCAGCAGGCAAATGGCCACGGCCTGGTACTCGCCCGCGCTCAGCGCCGGTATCAGATCCCGCTTGACCGCGGCGGGATCCAGGGGCGTCAGCACCGAGCCGTCCGCCAGAATGCGTTCGGCCACCTCGTAGCTGTCCCGGCGCTCGACCACCGGCTCCGGCTTCTGGTAGGCAAGGTCGTATATATTGCTGCGCCCGTGCCGCTGCAGCGACAGGATGTCGCGAAAGCCTTGCGTGGTGACGAACGCCGTCTTGAAACCCTTGCGCTCCAGCACCGCGTTGGTGGCGACGGTGGAGCCGTGCGCGAGATCCAGCACATCGCCCAGAGGTATCCCGCTGGCGGTCAGTGCCTGGAACGCCCCTTCGTCGGGATGGCTGGGTGTGCTGGGCACCTTCAGCACCTGGACGCCGCCGTCGCCTATGGCCACCAAGTCCGTGAACGTGCCGCCTACTTCAACACCAATACGCATTTCCATCACCTTTTACTTGCCGTAAGTTTTTTCATCGATCTTGTTGTACAGATTGTCTTTCAGCAGCGCCGTCAACGCCTTGGGATCCTTGCGGTCCACGCCCTGCATCAGTTTTTCCCATTTGGCCAGGGTGGCCTCGAAGCGGCTGACCAGGCCTTCCGGATCTTTCAGCTTGAAACGCTCCTTGCCTTCCTTGATTGCCATGGCGCGGGCGTGCGACGCAAAATCCTCGATCGACTTGTTGATCTCGGGCGATGGCTGATACACCGTGACGCCATGATTGGGCGCCTCTTTGATGGCCTGTTCCCCGGCGGCGATATAGGCGAGTTCCGTCTCGACCGTCGATTCGGCGATGGTATCCAGCAGGATGCGGCGTTCCTTGTCGCTCAGCTTGTTCCACTTCGCCCGGTTCATGGCCCATTCCCAGCCCGCGAAGTAAGGCCCGAGGTTGGCCATGTTCACATGCTTAGCGACGTCCCAGAGCGAGCGCGTCTGCAGTTCGTTGGCGCCCATGACGGCGCAATCGATCTGGCCCTTGTCCAGGCCCGTGAACATTTCGCTGGACGGCACGTTCACCGGCGCGGCGCCGACGGAACGGGCCCATTCCGCGTGGACGGGGCCCGGGGTGCGCAGCTTCAGCCCTTTCAGGTCGCCCAGCTGCGCCACCTTGGTACGGCAGATCAGATTGTAGGGCACACTTGCGTAGGCGCCCAGGAAGGTGATCTTCTGCCGCTTCCACAGCGCCTGCATGTCCGGGTCGTTCATGTAGAAATCCGCAACGGCGAAGGTGGTCAGCAAGGGCTCGCTGAGCGCGATGCCCAGCACCGCCAGCACGTTGTCCTCGGGCAGGTCGGAAGGCGTGTAGGTGCCCGCGTGATAGGTGATGTCGGCGATGCCGTCGCGCAGGCCGCTCAAGTGCGCCACGACGGGCAGCAGAGTGGTGTCGGTAAAGACATTGATCTTGATTTCACCATTCGAGGCCTTGTCGACCTTCTTCGCCCATTCCATATAGCCATAGCGCGTCAGGGGCTGGCTTTCCGGAAACCAGATGCTGGCATTGAGCTGGGTCTTGGCGCTGGCCGCCGAACCGAAACCCATCGCGGCGCATACGGCCACTGCGGTCCAAAACTTATTGATTTGCATGATGCACGCTCCGTAAAAGTGCGCCTTGACCGGCAAAGCAAAGAAAAGCGCACGTATCGCTAAGGGAAGTGAGTGAATACCGAATCTCCCGGGAACCGGCCCTGAGCATCTCAATCGCCATCGGCCACACCCAGAAAAATGAATTATTTGTCGAATAATTTCATTGCTATTTTAATTATGCGTAAATTTTGCGATATAAGTGAAATCCCCAAGTAGAAAAAAGCCCGCCTCGAGGAACACATCCTCGGGCGGGCCGCAGCGGCTGTCTTGGCGCGCATGCGCACGGAGCGTCTTCACGCGAGCGCATGCTTGCGGCGCAAGCGCTCCATGCCCGTGCGGGCGCATGTACGCACGCGTACGCGCTGCAAACACGTCACGCCATGGCTTGCCCCCCGTTCACATCCAGCGCGACGCCGGTGATGAAAGCCGCGTCGTCGGATGCCAGGAAAGCGACGACCCCGGCGATATCGTCCGGATCGGCGTGCCGCCGCAAGGGGATTTCGGCAACGATGCGTTCGCGCTCTTCAGCGCTGCGGCGCTCGGCCCACAAGCCGCTGGTGCGGGGGGTCAGCACGACGCCGGGGCAGATGCAATTCACGGTGATGCCGTCCGGGCCGTATTCCATTGCGAGCTGGCGCGTCAGGGATGCGATGGCGCCTTTGGCGGCCGCGTAGTTCGGGCCGGCTATCAAGCTGCCGTAGCGCCCCGCCTTCGAGCCGTAATTGATGACGCGCCCTCCGCCGCCGCGCTGCATCAAGGGCAGCGCCGCGCGGCAAGCCCACACCGCCCCCATCAGGTTCAGGCCCATCACCCGGCTCCAGTCTTCGTCGGTTTCTTCGGCGAAGCGATACGGGGTGTGCAAAGAACCCCCTGCATTATTGACCAGCACATCCAGCCGGCCGGTGGCGTCGAAGGCGCGCCGGATGGCCTGGCCTATTTCCGCCTCGCTGCTGGAGTCGGCCTTTACGGTTTCCAGCCGGAGATTCAAGCGCCCCGCCTCTTGAAGAGTGTCGTCCAGCGCGCCCGAATCGCGGTCCGAGACCCAGACGCGCATGCCTTCCCGCGCCAGCCGCAAGGCGGTCGCCCTGCCTATCCCGGCGCCGGCGCCGGTCAGAAACACGGTTTTTCCTGCAAGGCCGCGCATCGTCATTCCACCTTGATGTCGGCGAATTCGATGACTTTGGACCAGCGCCGCGTTTCCGTATCCAGCAATTCGCGGAAGTCGGCGATCGACCCGCCCTTGGGCTGGGCGCCCACATTGGCCAGACGCTCCTTGAAGCTGTCCGTGGCCAGGATCTTGTTCACCTCGGCATTGATTTTTTCCAGTATGGGGCGAGGCGTGCCGGCGGGCGCCAGCAGCGAGAACCACCCTTGCGACTCGAAGCCGGGGACTCCCGCCTCTTCCATGGTGGGAAGCTCGGGCGCCGCGTCGCTGCGCTGCCTGGTGGTGACGGCCAAGGCCTTGACGCGCCCGGATTTGATGTGCGGGAGCGAGGCCGGCAGGTTGTCGAACATCATGTCGATCTGCCCGCCCATCAGGTCGGTCAATGCGGGGGAACTGCCCCGATAAGGAATGTGCATGATGTCGGTCTTGGTCATGGACTTGAATAGCTCGGACGAAAGATGGGGCGTGCCGCCTATGCTCGACGAGCCGTAATTGACCTTGCCGGGCCGCTCCTTGGCGTAGGCGATCAGCTCTTTCACCGAAGAAATCGGCAGCTTGGGATTGATGATCAATACATTGGGCACGGTGGCCACGACGACGATGGGGTCCAGCTCTTTTTGCGGATTGAATGGATTGGACTTGAACAGCTGAGGGTTGATGGTCAGGGTCTGCGGAGCGCCCACCACCAGCGTGTATCCGTCGGCCGGCGCGCGCGCCGCGGCCTCCATGCCTATATTGCCGCTGGCTCCGCTGCGGTTCTCCACCACGAAAGGCTGGCCCAGCGCGCGCGCCAGCCTGTCCGAGATTTCCCGCCCCACGATGTCCGTGGCCCCGCCGGGCGGGAACGGCACGATTACTTTGACGGGCCGGTCGGGATACGCGGCGGCGGCGTCTTGCGCCTGGGCGACGCCCGACATGGCCAGCATGCATAACACGAGTGGAAGCGACTTGAGGAATTTCATTGAACAGTCTCCCTGTTTTGGTTTGATGGTCCAACGCATCAGGCTTGCATGCCCCAGCGCTGAATGGTTCTTTGTTCCACGGCCCGGAAGATCAGGTTTTCGACGACTAGGCCGATGATGATGATGGTCAGCAAGCCCGCGAATACGGCCGATATGTTCAACTGGTTCTTGCTTTCATAGATGAACCAGCCCAGGCCGCCGCTGCTGGCGCTTACGCCGAAGACCAGTTCCGCGGCGATCAGCGTGCGCCATGCGAATGCCCAGCCTATCTTCAGCCCAGAAAGAATGCTGGGAAAGGCCGCCGGAATCAGTATCTTCATGATGAAGGAAATATGCGACAGGCCGTAATTGCGTCCCACCATCTTCAGCGTGGACGAGACGGACTGGAACCCGGAATAGGTATTGAGCGTCACCGCCCAGAGCACGGAGTGGATCAAAACGAAGACCAGTGTCATCTTGCCCAGGCCGAACCAGATCAGCGCCAGCGGCAACAGCGCGATGGCCGGCAAAGGGTTGAACATGGCCGTCATCACTTCCAGAAAATCCGTGCCCAATCGGGTGGTGATGGCGATCAAGGTCAGCAGCGCCGCCAGGCCTATGCCCGCGGCATACCCCGTCAGCAGCACATCCAGAGAAGTGGCGATGCGTTCGGGCAACTGGCCGGAATACAGGCCGTCGAACAGGGCCAGGCAAGTATCGATGAAAGTCGGCAGCAGGAGGTCGTTGTTCAAGTACCGCGCATAGGCCTCCCACAGGCAGGCAAGGACGATGAGCACGAACAGCTTGCGCAGCCACCCTTGATCCCATAGGCGCGCCACGAACGGCAAGGGTTTCTCGACGATGCCGAAATTCCCGATGGGGGACGGAGTCTTGTAGACATTCGAGCGCCCGTCGCGTACCGGTTCCGGCGACATTGCGTTTTCAGACATGGCCGGTCTCCTCGATCTGTTCGGCAAAAAGCAGGCGCTTGATTTCCTCTTCGAGCGCGACTTGCGCTTCCTTCTGCATCGAGCCCTGATCGAGGCCGTTCAATTCGGCCCGGACCTGCCCGGGATGCGGCGACAGCAGCAAAATGCGGTTGCCGATGCGAACCGCTTCAGGAATGGAGTGCGTGACGAACAGCACCGTGAAGCGGGTTTCTTCCCAGAGCTGCATCAATTCGTCCTGCATCTTGCGCCGCGTCAGGTCGTCCAGCGCGGCGAACGGCTCGTCCATGAGGATGATGTCGGGCTCCATGGCCATGCCGCGCGCGATCGCGACCCGCTGCTTCATCCCGCCCGAGAGCATGTGCGGGTAGCTATCGACGAAGTTTCCAAGATTGACTTTATGGATGTAGTGCAAGGCGCGTTCTTGGGCTTCCTTGCCTTTCAGCCTGCCCGATGCCTCCAGGGGAAACATCACGTTCTGCTTGACAGTCTTCCAAGGCAGCAACTGGTCGAATTCCTGAAAGACCATCATTCGATCGGCGCCAGGCCGGACGACCGGCTGCCCGCGCAGCAGTATCTGCCCTTCGGTCGGCCGCAAATAGCCGCCCACCGCCTTGAGCAGCGTGGACTTACCACAGCCCGAAGGCCCCAGCAGTATGTAGCGATCGCCTTGCCGCACCGTGAAGTCGACCCGGTAGGTCGCGGTCACGAGGTGCTCGCGCGTCTTGTATTGCAGGGTTACGCCCCTGACGTCCAGTAAAGGCGGTGTCATGGTCCGGCCCTCTCGTTGGAAAGCGGCGCGCCGCCGGCATCGCCTTGCGCGGCCACCTCGTCGAAGTCGGCTGCGTAGCCGCCGCCGCATGCGCGCACGAAGCAGGCATGCGGCTCGGCGAAATGGGCCGGCAGCAATACAGCGTCTTCTTCAGCGCAGAGGGAGAGCAGGCTGCGGCGGGTGGCGATGCCCTGCGTCCGATTATCATCGAAACCCGTATAGAGTTCCGGATGATAAATCTGCAAGGGATGGTGGAATATGTCCCCGCTGCAGTAGGCCCGCCTGCCTTCCGAGGCCAGCCGTATGCGCACATGGCCTTCGGTGTGCCCCGGAGCGGGTTCGACGGTCAGCACGCCGTCCAGCTCGTAGCCGTCGTCCACCAGCGTCATCTGTCCCGACTCGACCACGGGCAGGATGCTGTCTTCGAACACATGGTCATTGATGTGCCGGTGCCGATAATCGGGCCGGCGCGCATCCCAGCGAGCGAACTCCTTGCGCCCGAACAGATAGCGCGCGTTCGGAAACGTGGGCGCCCATCGGCCGTCCACGAGGCGGGTATTCCACCCGACATGGTCGCAATGCAGATGCGTGCACAGGACATACCCGATATCTTCGGGCCGCACCCCGGCTTCGGCAAGGCGCGCAAGCCAGGGCGTGTCGCACATGTGGAAACGCGGAACCTGGGGCCGGTTCTTGTGATTGCCCACGCAGGTGTCGACCAGCACCAGATGGTTCGGCGTCCGCAGCAGCCAGCTATGGCTGCTGGTCCGCAAGCGGTTTTCCGCGGCGTCGTAAAAGGTGGGTTCCAGCCAGGATCGCAGCGGTTCGAGCATGTGCGGCTGGAAGGCGGGGAAGAGCTCATGCGGCTGGAAGCCATATCCCAGACGCTCTTCGATGCGCTCGGCCACGATGGCGCCTATCTGTATTTTCATCTGGCCGCCCGGCTCAGTTTCCCGGCAATTCATGGACCTGAGGCAGGAACAACGCCTTCCAGGACGCCGGCTTGGTCTTGATGGTGCCGATCCGGTGCATGAAATCCGCAAAAGCCATCAAGCCTTGCGGAGTGAGGCTGTATTCGACCTTCGGGTCGGAGAGCATCTTCACGATGTCTTCGACGGGGTCCGTATCTTTCGTAATGCGCAGATAGATCTCCGCCGCTTCCTTGCGGTTGTTCGTGATGTATTTCTGGGCCTCGTCCAGCGCACCCAGGACGGCCTGTGTCAGCTTCGGATTGTCCTTCTGAAACCGCGTCGTCGTATACAGCACGTTGGTCGAGCTGGGCCCGCCGACGACCTCATAGGTATCGATGACGGAATGAAAGCCAGGCTGCTTCAGTTCCCGATAGGAGAACGGCGGCACCGTGAAGTCAGCGGTCACCTGCCCCCTGCCCGACAGCATGATGGCCATGCTGTCGGACAAAGGCATGGCAATCGTCAAGCGGTCCAGTACGTCGTACTTGTCCGGCCCGAACGCTTTGGCCGCGGCCATCTGCAGCACCACGGCCTGAGTCGATACCTTGACGCCGGACACCACGATCCGGTCTTTATCGGTGAAGTCTTTCACCGACTTCACTTGCGGGTTGCGGCTGACCAGATACATGGGCATGGCATTGAGCGAGGCAAGGCCCATGACGCTGGCCGGGGTATTCTGGGTGCGGGCCCACATCGTCAGGAATGGCGGCGGCCCGGCCACGGCGAAATCCAGCGCGCCCGCAAGAAGCGCATCGTTCATGATCGTGCCTCCCGTAAACTGGTTCCAGCTGGCCTTTACGCCCGACAGCCCCAGCTTCTGGGCGTGCTTTTCTATCAGCTTCTGCTCCTGCATCACCATCAGCGGCAAATAGGCGATGCCGTATTGCCGCGCAAGGCGGACTTCCTGCACTTCCGCATGCGCGGGCGCCATGCCGAGGCACAAGGCCAAGCCGGCCATGCCCAGCAGGTTCTTGAGATTCAAAGTTTTCATTTTCAGTCTCCGTGATTACAAGCCACCCTGTACCGCCGATCGCCACGCCCCGATGGCGTGCCGACACAACTAATCCATCAGCGTGCCCCCGTTGACGTCCAGGACGTGGCCGGTGATGAAGGCCGCCGCGGGGCTGGCCAGAAAGTGCACGGCTTGCGCCACCTCCGCGGCGGTGCCCAGCCGCCCCAGGGGAACGCGCGCGGCGATTTCCGGCCAGCGCTCGCGGGGAATCATCTCGCCTTCGATGGGGCCCGGCGCGACCGCGTTCACGCGCACATCGGGCGCCAATTCAGTCGCCAGCGACTTCATCAAAGAAATCACGCCCGCCTTGGAGGCGCAGTAGTGGGCCTTGGTGCCGTTCTTGCTTGCGTTCAAGGCGGCAAAGCCGGTTTTCGCGGCGCGCGAAGTCAACAGCGTCATGCTTCCCTTGGCCCGGGATAAAGGGGCGATGGCGGCCTGGGCGACGATGAAGCTCCCCGTCAGGTTGACGTCCACCAGGCGCTTCCACTCTTCCAGCGCAATATCGGCGATCGGCCGGGCTGGCGCGGTAATGGCCGCTGAATGCACCAGGGCCTGCAAAGGCCCCGCCTTTTCGGCTTGCGTCAGCAGCCGGCCGACCTGCATGGGATCGCATACATCCGTGCGAAGGTAATCGCAGCCCTCGGGCAGAGGCTGTTGCGGCTCGGACAAATCAGCGACCAGAACGCGGTAGTCGGCAGCCAGGCGCTGGACGATGGCCCAGCCGATATTGCGGGCGCCGCCGGTGACGATGGCAACGGGTTTCATGGACGGACCTCGCTTCATGGATGATCAATAGTCCGACACGCCCACGTGGCTGGAGTCCGGATCGACGGCCACATCGATGACGGTGGGAATGCCCGAGCCGCGGGCTTCTTTCAGCGCCGCCGCCAGTTGCTCCGGCGTGTTGGCATTTACGCCGCGGCAACCCATGCCGCGCGCGATCTGCGCGAAGTCCGTGGGCGAAAAATCCACCGCGATGCGGCGATCCTTCAGGTTGTCGCGCACCATGCCCAGCCCGCTGTTATTGGCCACCACCACTGTGATGGGCAGATTTTCCTGTACGCAGGTGGCCATGACGTTCATGGTCATGGCGAAGCCGCCGTCGCCCGTCAGGCAGACGACGTTCTTTTCCGGATGGACCAGCTTGACCGCCGCCGCGGCCGGCGCGCCCCACCCCATGCCGCCTATGCCCCCCGGCACCACCAACTGCCCGGGCGTGCGCACCTTGAGCGTGGTCGTCGCCCAGATGCGGTTGGTGCCCGCATCCAGCGTCAGCATATCATCGGGCGTGAGAAAGGCATCCAGCACCTCGATGACCTCCGCGTTGTGCACCATGCCCGCGGCCGCGCGGGTGGGCTGGTCGAATACGGGATGGGCCGCCTGCACGTCAGCGATCCAGTCGAGGCGCGCCTGCCGCAGCCCCGCCCCCAGGTCATGCTGCAGCAATGCCTCGATCGCGTCGCCGCCGTCGGCGCATATCGCCAGGTCCACGGGATAGACCCAGCCCGCGTTGCGCGGATCGACATCGATGTGGGCGATGCGCTGAACCCCGGGCTTGATGAAATCCGGGTCGCGGAACCTGATGTAGTCCGCCCCGAGGCTGGCGCCGATGACCACCAGCGTATCGGCCGCCTTGACGGCGGCGTTGGCCGATTTCATGCCCCATGTACCCAGCATGCCGACCGATATCGCCGAGGTTTCGTCCACCACGCCCTTGGCGTTGTAGCTGGTGGCCACGGCCAGGCCGAATTTTTCGGCCAATTGGGCGACGAGCTTCCGGCCCCGCGGGTTTTGCATGCCGTTGCCCACGATGAGCACCGGCCGCTCGGCATCGGCCAGCATGCCGGCCAGCGCCTCGATGGCCTGCGGGTCGGGCCGCGGCATGGCGACATCTTGATAGCCTTGGGCGGGATAGAGCTGCACGCGGGATTGCTGCGGCATCTCGCGGCGGATGATGGGCGACTTCAGCACGACGGCGGCCGGCCCCTGGCGCGGCAGGCTGGCCTGCTTGTAGGCCTGCTGAATGGCGTATACGGCTTCGTGCGGCTCGGTCGCGTAGTAAGTGGACTTGGTCATGGTCTTCATGACCGCGCGGACGTCGGCGGCGCCGTAATCGCCGGTCATGGTCTGGTATACGCCGTACATGCCGAAGCCGTCGTAGCAGGACGTATCGGTGAGCACCAGCATGGGCGAACCGGCGAAATACGCTTCCAGTATCCCAAAGGCGCCCGTGGTGCTGGCAAAAGGCCCTTGCCCCATGTAGACCCCGGGCTTGCCGGTCAGGCGCCCCACCACTTGCGCCATGATGGAAGCCACCTGCTCGCCCCGCGCCAGGATGACGCGCAACTGCTTTCTGGTCTGGTAGAACTCATCCAGCATCCATGTCACGCCCAGGCCCGGCAGGGTGAAGGCGTAATCCACCTTCAACTCGTTGAGCGTATCGACTATCGCCCGCTTGGTCGTGACTGCGGCGGGGGCGGCTATTCCATCCATGCTTTCTTCCTTGACGATTGAGGTTGCTTTTTTTCATCATACAAACGTTTGCAAAGCAAAGTCAACAGCTTTTTCCTCACTAGTTCTTCATGCTTGAGCAAACAAGTGATATAGTTTTGACCATCGTTTGCAATCAAAGAAAAAGCAGATATGGCAGCCAGCTTGCAGGACGTGGCCCGCATGGTAGGGGTATCCATCAGCACCGTATCGCGCGCCCTGCACCGTCCGGAGATGGTCGACGCCGAGACGCGCGAACGCATCAACGTCGCGGCAAGCGCGCTCGGATACGTGCCGCAAGGGGTCGGGCGCGCCCTAGTGTCGCGCCGCACGCGCAGCGTCGGCGCGGTCGTGCCCCGCATCGGCGCATCGGCTTTCGCGCAAACCATAGAGGCTTTGCGGCATGGGTTGGGAAAATCCAACTACACCCTGCTGCTGGCGCAACCGCCCATCAAAGAGCAGGCCGACTTGCGCCCCTTGCGCACACTCATCGAACGAGGCGTGGACGGCATCGTTCTTCTGGGCAATGACTGCCCGCCAGCGTGGCTGGACCTCATCGCCAAGAACGGGCTGCCCGTGGCCACAATCTGGGCCGATGCGGGGAACGCCCTGCCCGGCTCCATCGGCTTCGACAACTATGCCGCCGGCCGGCAGGCCGCCGAGCATTTGCTGAGCCTGGGGCATCGCGAATTCGCTTTCATCAGCGGCTATCTTGCGCTCAACCAGCGGGCCCGGCAGCGTTACCAGGGCCTGCTCGAAACCATCGCCGCGGGCGGCGGACGGCTATCGCGCGAATTGATCATCGAAGCGGACTACGGGTTCGCCAACGGCTATCAGGCCACGCGCCGGCTGCTGAGCCGGAAGCTGCCGTTTTCCGCCCTCATATGCGGCAACGACTATCTGGCCTTGGGCGCCATGGCCGGCCTGCGCGAAGAAGGCCTGCGCATCCCTGGCGATATATCGGTGATGGGTTTCAATGACAGCGAGTTCGCGGCGTTCGTGGATCCGCCGCTTACCACCATCCGCTTCCCGTCGATAGAAATCGGGGCGGCCGCGGCCGAAACTTTGCTGGCCGCCATAGAATCGCAAGAGCCGATGCCCCCGCCCCAGATGCTGCCCACGGCGCTGGTGCGGCGGCGCTCGACCGGGCCGGCGCCTGTATCGGAGTAAAAGGTATACATAGAATGCGTGGGCTGAAGGCTCGAGCATGAAGGCATTATTGAACGCCGCCGCGCCAAATAAAAGGAAGGCTTGAAAGCCCTCCTTGAAAGGCGCTCTGCGCAATTTGTGGGCCAGTGATCATCCTTCAAAAAAGCCCTGTCTCAATTTATATCTCTATGCCTGGTACGGTACAGTTCATTCCCTGCTTATATCTGCGGAATCTTGAATTGCTTCACCAGGCGAGTCTCGCGTTCAATCTCGGATTTCTGAAACCGGTGCAGTTCCTGTGCTGAGCCACAAAACTGGCTGTAGTTGTGTTGCTCCAACCATGTTTTAGTCTGTTGGTCTTCGCAGATTTCAAGAGATGTCTTTTCCAGCCTGGAAACGACGTCGTTCGGCGTGTTGGCCGGAGCAAAGATTCCCCACCATGCTACCTGGAAGAAATCCTTGTATCCGAGTTCCTGAAGTGTAGGTGTATCAGGTTCGGCGTGGAACCTATTGTCTATAGTCATTGCGAGCAACCGGATCTTCCCGGCTTTTACCAAAGAGAGCGCGGCACTATATTCAACGATAGTGAAATCCGTTTGGCCACCAGCTAACGCCGTAATAGTAGGTGCGCTGCCACCGTAATTAACGATGGTTGCGCGTGCATCGGCCAATGAGAGCAACCATTCAGTGGCGATGTTATATGTGGCACTTCCGCTACCGGCATTTAACGACATAGGTGCCTTTTTAGCAGCGTTCAGAAGCTCGGTTGCCGATTTATATGGTGATTTCGCTGGAACATACAGTCCCATCGGAGACAGCGCTAAACGCGCCACAGGGGCCAGATCGGTCAATGGGTCATAGGGCAGCTTCTTATGCAAGGCCACATTCGTCGTAACGGGTCCGTTGGCCGCCCATAGCAGTGTGTATCCGTCTGGTTTGCTTTGGATGACTGCCTGCGCTGCAATGATCGCATTGCCACCAGGCCTGTTTTCAACAACTATGGTTTGGGATAGCTTCTCTTCCAGGCGTTTTGCAGTGTAGCGCGCCACAGTATCAGTGCCAGAGCCGGGAGGATAGGGTACGATTAACTTTATAGGATGCTCTGGATAATTATTTGCAACGGCGGCCTGGCACCAGGTGACGCCAGCGATCGTGCCCAACAAGAGTGAGCCAAGTAGTTTTCTCATTGAATGTCTCCTTTATAAGTGTGTCGAGAAAATGGAATATTTGCTTATGGACGTAATACGACACGCCCGATGACTTCCCTTTCTGAAAGCGTATGCAAGGCTTGAGCGAAGTCAGCTAAATCAAAAATTTTGTAGGTAGCCGGATTCAGTTTCTTTGTTGCGGCCCATCCAAGTAATTCTTCAAAGGCGGCCCGAACGCGAGCATCGGTTCCTTCAGGAGGAGCGTGGCGCGCCCAGCCCATGTAATAACCCCAATAGAGTCCTATCACCGTAATGTTTTTTACCAACACAATGTTGGCAGGAATTTGGGGAATATCGCCGCTGGCGAAACCCATAGGGATAATGCGACCATCAGGTGCGATGCACCGCAATGAGGCGCGGAATGTCTCTCCCCCGACTGGATCAAAAATCACGTCTGCGCCTCTGCCTCCTGTAGCCTGGAGCACAGCTTCTCTGAAATCAACCCTCCGGTAATTCAAGGCCAAATCAGCGCCGTGCTGTTTGACAGCATGGGTTTTCGCGTCGCTTCCGGCCGTAGCCATGACACGCGCACCAAGCAATTTGCCGATCTCGACAGCAGCCAGGCCGCTGCCGCCTGCCGCGCCATGAACCAGGAGTACCTCACCAGGCTGGATGGCAGCTTTCCATTTCAATGCTCCATAGGCAGTCGCGTAAATGGTCGGAAATTGCACCGCTGCGTCAAAATCAACGGCATCAGGCAGCCTGAAAACATTCGACTCAGTCGCAACCACCTCTTGCGCGTAGCCGCCCGTCTTAACGCCGGCCACAACGCGATCGCCTGCCTGAAAATGACTTGTTTCATTCCCGCACTCAATGACGGTGCCCGCTACTTCCGTTCCTGGCGTAAAGGGCGGACTCCATTTATTCTGATGTTTCCCGTCGATAACCAGTATGTTGGCAAAACTCACTCCTGCCGAATGCACCGCAATACGAACGCCTTCGGGAAAAATGGGGGGTGAGCTCACTTCTTTTACCGAAGCATGCTCCAATCCAAATGCGTCGCATACAACGGCTTTCATGAAATGCTCCCATGACGCCCCGCACCAGCCGCAAAGCGGGATGCCCCTGCGGTGGCCTCTGTCTCCTTGGCGCGTTCAGCAAGCCGCGCTTCCAGCTCCAGAGCATCTATAAGAGATAAGTCTGCCTGTCTATATACGGACTCGCGGTCTGAGCGCATGGCAGTTTGCGGAAACCTGGCAATGGATCTGGCAATCTCTTCGGCGGCATTGCGCACCGTTCCGGCAGGTACCAGCCGGGTGATTAATCCCATGCCTAAGGCCTCTTTGGCAGAGACGATTCGGGCGGACAATAGCATATCGAGCGCATTGCCAGTGCCGATGATGCGAGGGAGCCGTACAGTGGTGCCATCGCTCATGGGCACACCCCAACGCCTCGAGAGCACAGCGAATGATGCGGACTCGTCCGCGACTCGAAGGTCACACCACAGCGCTACCCCAAGTCCACCCGCGCATGCATGCCCTTCTATCGCAGCAATAACCGGCTTTTTGGCCGGATGTGCCAGAGGGCCATCGATGCCCGCCCATGCATCATATTTCACACCGCTCGCCAATTCCTTGAGGTCGGCGCCGGCGCAAAAGCTGCCACCTGCGCCACATAGGACGGCAACGCGAGCTTCGTCATCCTGCTCAAAATCCTGAATGGCGCCCGCCAACTGAACTGTCGCGTCTTTGTCCAAGGCATTCTTGACCTCAGGCCTGTTGATGACGATGGTGGTCACATACCCACTTTTTTCAACGATTATCTTATTCTTCATGAGCATTCCGGGAAGGTTGCGGAAGGAAGGCATGGACTACAAAGTCGGAGATCTCTCGTGCCAGCTTATTTCTGTCCTCATAGGTCTCTCCTTCTCGCGGCCGGTACCAGCGAGAAGTCCAGTTCAGTGCGCCCAGCAATGGTTTGACCGCAATCCTGCTGTTTACTGTGCGAAACTCCTTATTTGCTATTCCTTCATCAATGACCTGTATGTATAGCTGCTCGTTCTTGTCCCGCATCTCGGTAATTGCGCGCATCTGCTCACGTTCGGCTTCAGATGTGCGTCCGCTTAAATGAAGCTGGGCCCCTAAACCGGACACGCGTAAATAGGCCAGATGCTCCATCATAAGATGCGCATGAGCATTGGCCATACGTGCAAGACGCTCCCGCGCGGATCCTTCACTCAATGCTTCTGGTTCAATTGCTGAACGGGTAAGCTCCATCGCGCGATGCAGCACCGCAAAGAACAGGTTGGTTTTGTTGCGGAAGTGATAATAAATGATGCCTTTGGTGGCGCCATACTGCTCGCTGATATCATCCAGCGACGTGGAGGCAAAGCCAAGCCGCATGAATACTTCAGCAGCAGCATCCAGGATGGCCTGCTGCTTTTCATTCCCCGCAGGGGTTCCAATTTGACGTTTTCGAGCCATAAGATTCTTATGTGGCGGGAAGTTCGTCCGATGACGAGCTGAACTCGTTACGGATAGATTCGCTATGTTGTCCAATAGAAGGCACTGGACCTAAATCGCGGGGCTCTCCCCTGAACGTAGCAGGCGGCGCAACGATATAGGCCAATCCTCCAGCCGTCTCAACAGACTGCCGCCGCAAATGAGGATGCCTGGACAGATCTTCTATACTGTTGACGGACGAGAATGCGACGCGTGCCTTTCTCAAGCGATCACGCAATTCGTCAATGGCGATGGTGTCAAAGAATTCGGTGATCAGCTGGTTCAAAGACTCGCGATTCTTGACGCGTAATTGATTGGTAGCGAACTCGGGTCGCTCAAGCAGCTCGCTGCGTTTCAGTACTTCCGCTGCAAACCTGCGCCATTCACCGTCATTCTGTATGCCAAGGAGGATGATTGAGGCGTGCCCGTGAGCACCGCCGACAGGGAATGCGCCGTAGGGCGCAATAGTGGGGTGTGCTAACCCTACCCTTGGCCAAATGGTGTTTCCATAATCGTAATGCAGTAAAGGTATGGCCATCCAATCGCACATCGACTCAAAAAGCGAAACATGAATAGCGCTGCCTTCTCCAGTGACGCTGCGTTTTAATAGCGCCTCAAGAATGGCAGCGTGCGCATACATACCAGTACCTATGTCGCAAGCAGAAATGCCAATACGACCGGGGGCTTCTGGAGTCCCTGTAACAGATGCAATACCGCTTTCCGCCTGCACGAGCAAATCGTAAGCACGCATGTCAGCCAGAGGGCCGGTTTCTCCATATCCCGTGATGTCACAAGTAATAAGCCGGGGATACCTGGCACGAAGCGTTTCCCAGTCAAAACCAGCACGCCTGGCTGCACCAGGGCCAAGATTTTGAATGAATACGTCGGCCTTAGCGATCAGTTTTTGAAGAAATTTCGCATCTTCGGGCTCGCTGAAATCAAGAGTTATGGACTCCTTCCCGCGATTGAGCCACACAAAATAAGTGCTTTCTCCATGGACAGCGTGATCATAGCCTCGAGCGAAATCGCCTTCGGGGCGCTCAATCTTGATCACGCGCGCGCCCGCATCAGCAAGGCGTGACGATGCATACGGAGCAGCTGCGGCTTGTTCAACGGCCACAACCAGCAATCCTGATAAAGGCAAACTCATATGCGCTTCCTATGGGAAATTATGCAACTTACCGACTCTGTGGACGATTGTTTCGAGGCCGAAAGAAAGTTGAGCGGGCTAGTTGTTGATAATAATACTGCTGCGTAGTATTATTTGTCAACATCACCAAACTTGAGAACTCACCATGATGCGCGCGGCGACCTACCAGCCTGACCTTGCTTACCTTGACTGGCCGTTCTTTGATGATGAGCACCGAGACATGGCGCGTCATGTTCACCAATGGGCGCAAAACAACCTTTCAGATATTGAGCTGCCACCGCATGCCAGTACCGCTGACGTTGACAAAACATGTCAACTATTGGTTAAACGCCTGGGTGCGGCAGGACTACTGCATCATTGCGTACCCAAGGAGGGACCGCAGGGCATGGCAAGCATCGATACGCGTGCCGTTGGACTAATACGCGAGACCCTCGCTCAATACTGCGGGTTGGCTGACTTCGCCTTTGCCATGCAGGGTCTAGGCTCCGGAGCAATTTCGTTGGCGGGCAATACTGCACTCAAGGCAAGATTTTTGAACAGAGTGTCATCCGGAGAGGCCATCGCCGCGTTCGCTTTATCTGAACCTCTTGCGGGTTCCGATGTCTCGGGCATGCAGTGCACCGTCCAGAAAGAGAACGACCATTTCATTCTTAACGGCGAGAAAACATGGATTTCCAACGGCGGCATTGCAGACTTTTATGTGGTTTTCGCACGTGAGCCAGGCTCCAGCCGCTCCTCCGGTATATCAGCGATTGTGGTTGAGGCTGGAACACCCGGTCTGCAGATCGCAGAAAGATTAGATGTCATTGCGCCCCATCCTTTAGCGCTCTTGCGTTTCGATCGGTGCAAAGTGCCCGCGTCCAATTTGATCGGCACTCTGGGCGACGGCTTCAAACTTGCTATGCGCACTCTTGATATATTCCGGACGTCAGTTGGCGCAGCCGCATTGGGCTTTGCAAGAAAAGCTTACGATGAAGCCGTGCAAAGGGCGATATCTCGTTCCATGTTTGGCGGCCATCTATCAGATACGCAAATAGCCCGCTCTACTTTGGCCGACATGGCGACAGCAATCGATAGCTCGGCGCTATTAGTCTATCGGGCAGCCTGGAGCAAGGACAGAGGCTCAAACATTACCCGAGAAGCAGCCATGGCGAAGATGACATCAACTGAAGAGGCGCAGCGCGTCATTGATTCGGCCGTACAAATATGGGGCGCCTCCGGCGTGCTCTCGGGATCCACTGTGGAACGCCTTTATAGAGAAATACGTGCTTTGCGAATCTACGAGGGCGCAACAGAAGTTCAGCGCCTCATTATTGGCGGCGATATTGTTAAACAGGCGCGCCTGAGACTCTCGCAGCAGGATTGAGCGACGCCACAGTGCCACAGCCCAGTGATGATGAAAGGAGAAAACAGAATGCAAGGCGCCCTGTCAGGAATACGGGTAGTCGATTTATCCAATTTTGTGTTCGGTCCGGTGGCCAGCCAGATGCTGGGCGACATGGGCGCAGAAGTCATAAAAATCGAGCCTCCCGCAGGAGATCCAACCAGGCTGATAGGTAAAAGAAAGAGCGCCTGTATGGGCTCATTTTTCCTTAACTTGAATCGCAACAAGATGAGTGTAGTGCTCGATCTCAAACAGTCTCTCGCTATGGAAGCATTGCACAGGCTGTTGTCAACCGCAGACGTTTTGGTGCACAACATGCGGCTGAGCGCATTGAAAAAGCTGGGTCTGGACTACGATAGGCTAGCATCAAGGTATCCCCGGCTTATTTACGCATCTGCGCAGGGGTTTGGAGCGGGCGGACGATATTTTGATCGGCCGGCTTACGATGACATTATCCAGGGGCTTAGCGGAGTGGTCGGCATCAATGAAAAGATGTCTGGCCAGAGCATGTACATGCCCATGTTATTTGCCGACAAGCTTTGCGGCACATTCTTGTACTCCGCGATTACGACAGCATTATTTCATCGAGAGCGGACAGGCAAGGGCCAGGCTGTTGCCGTACCCATGCTCGAAGCCACTGTTGCCTTCAATCTTCTGGAACATATGGCGGATGCGGTTTTTATGCCCGCGCAAGGGGAACAAGCGCCTTCGTTAGGCTACCACCGCGTGTTCAATACTTATCATCGGCCCTTGAAAACAAAAGATGGCCCAATTTGCTTGATCGCCAACACCGATGCCCAATGGCACCGGCTGTTTACACTGCTAGGGGTGCCAGCACTCAAAGACGACGCGAGATTTAAAACAATCGGCAGTCGAATGAACCATATCGAAGAGCTGTATGCAATAGTTGAAAGTCGCTTGGAAGCCAAAAGCCGCGCCGACTGGCTTGCTGGTTTTGAAAGTGCTGACATCCCCGCGAGTCCAGCCCATACGCTGGACGACATGCGGTGCGATCCGCATCTTGAAGAAACAGATTTCTTTAAAGTGGTTGCATCTCCAAGTGAAGGGGAGCTTGTGATGCCGGACATTCCAACGAAATTTTCAGCATCGCCGGGATCGGTCCGAAGCGCCCCTCCTTTGCTCGGTGAGCATACCCGTCAAATACTAGAGCAGCTTGGATATGCAGATACTGATATTGCACAGCTCGTCGCTTAGCCGCTTCCATGCGCCAGTGTAATTCCCGATGTCTATCGCGCAGCTGCCTTTTCGCCAGTTTCCCGCTACAACGCAGTCCTACACCACGCGCGACACCATGCTCTACGCATTGGGTATAGGGATTGGAAATGAGCCTGCAGACCCCCTGCATCTCCGTTTCGTTTACGAAAATGGCTTGCTGAGCGTCCCGACTTTCGCCGCTACGCTGGGATCACCTGCTGCCTGGATGTGGGAGCCTGATAGTTATATAGACGGCAAGCATCTCGTTGCCTTATCGCATGATCTGGAAATCTTTCACGAGTTGCCGACAGCGGGCACTGTAATCTCTCAAGTTCGAGTAACAGATGTATTTGATCGCGGGCGGGAAAAAGGTGCGTTAATACACTGGGAGCGTGACCTGACGGATGTTGCCTCCGGTAAGCTTCTATCCCGTATGCGCGCTCGTGCCCTTGCTCGAGGTAACGGTGGCTTTGAAGGCCCGCCGCCACCGGGTCGGACTGCCGAGCGTATTCCTGAACGGCCTGCTGATTTCCAGGAGAAATGGGCTACAACCAGAGCGCAAGCACTCATCTATCGATTATCTGGCGATGCGAACCTTCTGCATGTCGATCCGGCGGTTGCCCAGGAAGCCGGGTTTAAGCGTCCCATCCTTCACGGTCTATGCTCCTTAGGCATCGTGTCTTTCCTGATTATTAAAATAGCTTGTGCAGGAGATCCTGGCCAACTGCGCCGGATCTCCGCTCGATATGCGGGTATTGTCTACCCAGGCGAGACACTATGCATTGAATTATGGCGAGAAGAAACCTGCTGGGTTTTTCAGTGCAGATCGGACGAGCATAAGCATCTCGTATTGGATGGGGGTGTTGCAGTAGTCGATTCCGGTACGTGATGCTCGTTCAGCAGCTGGCACAAGTCCACGGTAAACGCTGGTTGCCAGCAGCCCGCGTTTTCGCAACGGCGGTAGCTCACGCACACTGGCTGTATCCAGATCCGCTTTGTAAATGGAACAGCCCTCTGAAGTTGAATAATAATTTCAGGGGGCTGTCCAGCGATCCACAGAGATAGCATTTTTCGCCGCTGTGGCAGGCCGGACCACGACCAGCCACAGGAAGAACCACGGTGCTATTGGCCTTCCAGGAAGCTCTTGAGCTTGTCCGCGCGGCTGGGGTGGCGCAGCTTGCGCAAGGCCTTGGCCTCGATCTGGCGTATGCGTTCGCG
>DJWC01000040.1 GCA_002441445.1 Pusillimonas sp. UBA6240 | reverse complement strand
GCAGCACGGCGCGCACGACGCCGAAATGCCGTTGGTAGAAAGCGATCGCTTCCACGTTGGTCGCCGAACCCTGTACCGACAGATGCAGCGCCAGCCCGGGATGATGCCGGTGGGCGTATTGCATCAAGCCCGGATCCGCCACGATCAGGGCGTCGATGCCGCTGGCCGCGGCGCGGTCCACGGCGGAGCGCCACAACTCGTAGCCCGAAGGCTGGGGGTAGGTGTTCAGCGCCAGCAGGACCTTGACGCCCTGGGCGTGCGCATAGCGTATGCCTTCGTTTATCGCCGCTTCGTCGAAGTTCAGGCCGGCGAAGTTGCGCGCGTTGGTGGCGTCGCGAAACCCCAGATAGACGCAATCGGCGCCATGGTCGACCGCCGCTTTCAGGGCCGGCAGGCTGCCGGCCGGACAAAGCAGTTCCATTTTGGGCGCAGGGGCGCCCGCCCCGGCCGCGCCGGGCGGGATAGTTTGATTCATCATGCTGTGTAAAAATCGTGTCTGTCAGGCTGGAACCAGCGCATCGGCCGGCCGCACCGTAGGCGCGGGCGTGATCGCCGCAAGCGCCGGCTTGATGCCCGTCAGCAGGTATTCGATCAGATCGCGCGCCGAACGTATGGCGTTGCCGAAGGGCAGCTTTTCAGAGCCCCGGAAGAACAGGCCGCGCTTGATGTCACCGGCCAGCGCGAACGCCAGCTGCGTATCTATGCAGAACTGGCCGTGCTTGCTGATGCCGTCGCGCAGGCCGCAGGATGCCAGGCAGTCGAAGCCGACCGTGCACGGCCGCTTCTTGGCGATGCGCTGCAGCTTTTCCTCCTTCTCCAGATAATTGGCCAGCCATGGCGTGCGCACCGCCCTGGCCGGCAGACCCGCCACGCTCATGAACGTGACGATGTCTTCGGGCTTGGCCTCGACCAGCACCTTCTTGAAGTTGGGGTGGGCGTCGCCTTCTTCGGTGACGGCGAAAGCCGAACCCAATTGCACGGCGCTGGCGCCCATGCCGAGCAGTTCCACCACTTGCTCATGGCTATGCACGCCGCCGGCTGTGATCAGCGGGATGTTTTCTTTTTCCAGGCCCAGGTCGCGGAACAACTGCTTGGCGCCGGCCAGGACGTTCGAGAAAGCGAAATTGGGGCTGCTCATCGCCTCGGCGACCGGCGCCCCCAGGTGGCCGGCGGCGTACTTGGGGTTCTCGATGACGATGGCGTCCGGCAAGCGGTTCTTGCGCATCCATTTTTTCAGGATCAGGCCTATGCCGCGCACATCGGACAGGACGGGAATGATCGCCACCTTGGGAAAATCGGTCGTCAGCTCGGGCAGATCCAGAGGCAGCCCGGCGCCCACGACCACGGCGTCCGCCTCGCTCTCGCAGGCCTGCCGGACATAGGCGGCATATTCGGACACGGCGCGCATGACGTTGACGGCCACCAGCCCTTTGCCGCGGGACATTTCCTTGGCGGCGTGCACTTCGCGGTCCAGAGCGAGCAGATTGACCGAGTTGATCAGTTCCTTGTTGCGCGAACGCCCCGTCTGCAGCATCAGGTCGGGATGGTGGCGGCGCAAATCGACGCTGGAGATAGTACCCATGGCGCCTAGCGACGCCACCGTGCCCGCCAGGCGGTGGGCGGAAACGCCCACGCCCATGCCGCCTTGTACGATGGGCAGCAGGGACTTGCCTTTGAGCGTGAGGCGTTTCAATGCGGTTTGGAACACAATAATCGTCCTTTACTATAAATACACATAATCGGCGCAATTAAGCACTATGCAACTATGCAGGCAGACAGGCGGACGTTCCTTAATAAATATCAAGGTTCCGTGTTTTACGGCGATGCGAAAATCCCCGACGGACGAGAGGCCTATGCTAGCCTGCTTCCCGTGCTGCATGTAAAGTAGACCCATGATGAAAGACGAACAGACCCATCTGCTGGATGTGCGCGGCCTGGAGCCGCCCGAGCCGCTGGAGCGCGTGCTGGAAGCGCTGGATACCCTGGCCAGCGACAATTCCCTGCTCATGCTCATAGACCGCGAGCCGCGGCCGCTGTATGGCATCCTGGACAAAAACGGCTACGCCTACCAGGCCGGCCTCGCGGACAGCGGCCACTACGAAATCCTCATCCGGCGCAAACGCTGATGCAGCGCGCCCTGGCTTTCAAGGCGTCGCCCCCTTTGGGCGTGCCGCTGCGCTTCCTGTCATCCGCGCCCCTGTTCGCCTTGCTCGCCGCCCTGCTGATGCTCTGGGCGGGCCCGGTTTCGCTGGCGTCGCGCTGGAATGGCTACGCGCTGGCCCTGACCCATTTATTCACCCTGGGGGTATTGGGCAACGCCATGGCGGGCGCCCTGATGCAGGTGATGCCGGTCGCCACCGGCATCAGCGTGCTCGCGCCGCGCGCGACGGCCGGCGTGGTACACAGCCTGCTCTGCCTGGGAGCGCTGGCCCTGGCGGCCGGCTTTCTATGGGTGGAACCGCGATTATTCGGCGCGGCCGCGGCCATGCTGTTGGCGGGCCTGCTGTGGTTCCTGGCCGCCGCGGCCGGCGGGCTGTGGCGCGACCGCAAGCAGGCCAGCAAGGGTTCGGCCGAGATACTGTCCGCCGTAAGGCTGGCGCTGGCGTCATTGCTGCTCACCGCCTTGCTGGGCGGGGCGCTGGCGGGCAGCATGGCCCTGGCTCTGCCGCTGCCTCGGCAGCTGACCAACCTGCACGGCGCCTGGGGCCTGCTGGGCTGGGTGGGGCTGCTGGTCATCGGCATCGCCTATCAGGTCATACCGATGTTCCAGGTGACCGAACTTTATCCCAGGCCTGTCACGCGCTGGCTGGCCCTGACCATTTTCGTGCTGCTGGCCGTTCTGACAGCCAACGCCATGCTGCCTTCGGCCGCCCAATGGGAGGCCGGCTTCGTGCTGGCCGCGGCGCTGCTCGCCTGCTACCTGGTATTCGCGATCGTCACCTTCCAGCTATTGCGCCATCGCAAGCGGCCGGAGCCGGACACCACCACGCTGTTCTGGCGCGTGTCGCTGGCCTGCCTGGCCGCCACGCCGCCCGTCTGGCTGCTGCATGCGGCCCAGGTGGCGGATTTGTCGGTCTTGCTGGGCGTGCTGTTCATCGTGGGCTTCGCCTGGTCGGCGGTGAACGGCATGCTGTATAAGATCCTGCCTTTTCTGTTGTGGTACCACGCCCAGAAGGACTTGATGGTGGCCTTGCGGGTCGTGCCCAAGGTCAAGGATTTCATTCCGGACCACATCGCCCGGCCGCAATTCCGCATTCATCTCGCGGCCGTCGTGCTGATGCTGCTGGCCAGCCTGCGGCCCGCTCTGTCCGCGCATGCCGCCGCACTGGCCATGGCGGCCTCCACGTCCTGGCTGTGCTGGAATATCTGGCGGGCCCTGCGGCGCTACCTGGAGGCGCGCAGGGACATCGCCGCCGCGCTGGCGCCGAAGGCCTGAGGCCGGATCACCCCTGGTACGAAGCCAGCCGCTCGGCATCCAGTATGGTGATGTCGCGCCCCTTCACCCGTATCAGCCCCTGCGCGCCCAGATCGTGCAATATGCGTGAAAAATGCTCGGGGGTCAGGTTCAGGCGGGATGCGATCACCGTCTTGCTGGTGTCCAGCCGGAACTGGTGGCCGTTCTCGCAGCGCTTGCCGCCGAGCAGGAAGGCGCTTACCCGCTGCGTTCCCGAGCGCAGGGAATAGGCTTCCACATCGCTGACCAGGCTGTGCAGGCGCTGGCTCAGGCCCGCCAGCATCTTGCGCGCAAAGCCCGGCTGGGTGTCGATTTCCCTGAAGATCGCCGCCTTGCCCACATGCAGCAGCAACGTGTCGGCCAGCGCCTGCGCGGAAACGATATAGTTCTTCTCCATGAACATCAGCGCTTCGCCGAAGCTGTCGCCGGGGCCGATGATGCGCACCACTTTTTCGCTGCCCATGGGAGAAACGAATATCAGCTTGATCTGCCCGTAAACGACGGTGTGGAAGCCCACGCAAGGTTCGCCCCGGCGAAAGACCATATCCCCGCGCGCCAACTGGATTTCGCTGGCGCCCGCCGCGATGCGGTCCAGCTCCTGGCCGTCCAGTTCGTTGAATAAAGGTATCCTGACGAGAAAATCCCGTATGCGCGCTTTTCCTGTCGTCATCGCTCCCTCCGTATGCCCCGCCGCGGCAAGGCAAGCAAATTGTTAGAATTCAATAAAGCCATCGTCACTACACCTCGCAGCCCCTCGCTGCCGACGCAAACCGGCGCCCCTACCCGCAATGGTCAAACTCCTGCTCAACATCATCGGTACGCTGGCCCTGGCGCTGGGCATATTGGGCATATTCCTGCCTTTGCTGCCCGCCACCCCGTTCCTGCTGCTGGCGTCGGCGTGCTACCTGCGGGGCTCCGAACGCCTGCATCGCCAGCTAATGGCCAGCCGCTACATCGGCCCCTACCTGCTCGCCTTCCAGAGCAACCGCGGCATCCCCCTGCGCGCCAAAATCTGGGCGCTGGCCCTGCTGTGGGCCTCGCTGGCGGTGTCGGCCTGGTTCGCGCCCCTGCCCTGGATACGCGGCCTGCTCCTGATCCCCGGCATCGGCGTCACCATCTACCTGCTGCGCCAGAAAACCGCCCCGGCCAGTACCCGCCGGTAGGCTGACAGCCGCGCGCCCGGCCCGAGCGCCCGTCCGCGTCCCTCGTCCGCAACGCCCATCCATATCATTCAGATCAGTTTCGAATACGTCGACACCGTGGGCTGGGCCAGATATTTGTCGAAAACCATGCCTATGCCGCGCACGAACAAGCGCCCCTTGGGCGTGACCTTCAGGCTGGTTTCGTCCAGTTCGATCAGGCCGGCCTCGGAAAACGGCGCCAGGCGTTCGATCTCGGGCGCGAAATAGCGCAGGAAGTCTATGCCGTGGTCGCGGTTCAGCGCGTGAAAATCTAGAGGCATGCTGCACATCAGGTCCATGATGACCTCGCGCCGCAGCAGGTCGTCGGCATCGAGATCGAAGCCGCGCTCTATCGGCAGGCGTCCCTCGTCCAGCGCATGATAATAAGCATTCAGGCTGCGCACCGAAGCGCTGTAGGAAGCGCCCACCTTGCCGATGGCGGACACGCCGAAGCCGATCATGTCCAGCTCCGCGCGCGTGGTATAGCCCTGGAAGTTGCGATGCAGGCTTTTGTCCAGCCTGGCCTTGTTCAGCTCGTCGTCCGGCTTGGCGAAGTGGTCCAGGCCTATGTACACATAGCCGGCCTGGAGCAGCCGGCGCGTGGACAGCAGGAAGATCTGCAGGCGTTCTTCGGCGCTGGGCAGGTCCGCCGCATGGATCAGCCGCTGCGCCTTGAAGCGGCTGGGCAGATGGGCGTAGTTGTACAGGGCGATGCGGTCCGGCGACAGGCGCAGCACTTCATCGAGTGTGCGGTCGAAACTGGCGACGCTTTGCTTGGGCAGGCCGTAGATCAGATCGGTGTTCACAGACTGGAAGCCGGCGTTGCGGCTGGCCTGCAGCGCCCTTTCCACCATATCCAGGGGCTGGATGCGGTTGACGGCGGCCTGCACCGCCGGATCGAAATCCTGTATGCCGAAACTGGTGCGGTTGAAGCCCAGCCCCGCCAGCATGGCCAAGGTAGCGTCGTTTACCGTGCGCGGATCGATTTCCACGCCCAGTTCCGCATCGGAGGTGAATTCGAAATGGCGGCGCAGGCCGTCCATCAGGCGGGTGAGCTCGGCGGCGCTGAGAAAGGTCGGCGTGCCCCCGCCCAGATGCAGCTGCGCCGTCTTGCGGTCCGGCCCCAGATGGCCGGCGACCATTGCCATTTCCTTTTCCAGATAATCCAGATATTCGGCGCTGCGGCCATGGTCCTGGGTGATGATCTTGTTACAGGCGCAGAAATAGCACAGCTTTTCGCAGAAGGGCAGGTGCACATACACCGACAGGGGCGGATTCGCGCCCGCGGTCGCCCGCTGCGCCAGATAGCCCATATAAGACTGTTCGGTGTAGGCGGCCTTGAAACGGTCCGCCGTCGGGTAGGAGGTATAGCGCGGGCCGGAGCTGTCGAAGCGGCGTATCAACGCTTCGGAAATTTCGATATCGGGGGAAAAAAAAGTAGTGCGGTCATATGCCGCGGTGCTTACATCCATGGACCTTGCTCCGGGTTGCATCGCTGTACCGCCCGCCCTTTGATTTCCAGCCGGCGCAGTAACGGTACTATGCATGAGCGACATTTTCACGCCGATGACCCCTTCTGTTCTTGACTTAGGTCAATAGGGGCGGAATTGCCGCCACCTGCGCGCGAAGAAGCCAGCAGGCGCACGCGCGGAGCCCGCCATGGACGGCTTTCTCGGAGCTGAACAAAACATATCGTATTATTTAGGCTGGAATCATTCAATTGCAACCCTCCCTTCCCACATGTCGTTGATATTCATACTTGCCCTGCCTTTCGCAGGCAGCATCGTCGCTGCATTGCTGCCCGAGAACGCGCGCAAGCTGGAAGCCTGGCTGGCGGGGTTCGTGGCGATCGCCTGTTCCGTCCTGGTGTTTACCGAATTCCCCAACGCCGTGGACGGCCGCATCGTCAAGACCACTATAAGCTGGATTCCGGAACTGGGGATGGATTTCACCCTGCGCATGGATGGCTATTCCTGGCTGTTTTCCATGATCATCACCACGATGGGCGCGCTCATCGTGCTGTACGCGCGCTATTACCTGTCTCCGCAGGATCCCGTGCCGCGCTTTTTCTCCTTCTTCCAGGCCTTCATGGGCTCCATGCTGGGGGTCGTGCTGTCGGGCAATCTGATCCAGCTGGTCATATTCTGGGAACTGACCAGCCTGTCCTCGTTCATGCTGATCGCCTATTGGCATCACCGGCTGGACGCGCGCCGCGGCGCGCGCATGTCGCTGATCATCACCGGCGCCGGCGGACTGTGCCTGCTGGCCGGCATGCTGATGCTCGGGCAGGTGGTGGGCAGCTACGACCTGGATCAGGTCCTGGCTTCCGGCGACATCATCCGCACCCATCCCTGGTATACGGCCATCCTGGTCCTCATCGCGCTGGGCGCGCTGAGCAAAAGCGCGCAATTCCCCTTCCATGTCTGGCTGCCCAACGCCATGGCGGCGCCCACGCCGGTATCGGCTTACCTGCACTCGGCCACCATGGTCAAGGCGGGGGTGTTCCTGCTGGCGCGGCTGTGGCCCGTGCTCGCCGGCACCCAGGAATGGGCCTGGATCATAGGCGGGGCCGGCTTGGTCTCGCTGGCGCTGGGCGCCTATGCCGCCACCTTCCAGATGGACATGAAAGGCGTGCTTGCGTATTCGACCATCAGCCACCTGGGCCTGATCACGCTGCTGCTGGGCATGGACAGCAAGCTCGCCCTGGTGGCCGCGGTCTTCCACATGATCAATCACGCCACCTTCAAGGCCTCGCTCTTCATGGCCGCCGGCATCGTCGACCATGAAACCGGCACGCGCGATCTCAGCCGCCTGTCGGGGCTGTACCGCAGCATGCCCATCACCGCCACGCTGGCCGTGGTGGCCGCGGCCTCGATGGCGGGCGTGCCCCTGCTGAACGGCTTCATCTCGAAAGAAATGTTCTTCGCTGAAACCGTGTTCATGTCGGGCAACTGGTTCAGCCGCACGGCCCTGCCCGCCATCGCCGTGGCGGCGGGCGCGTTCAGCGTGGCGTACTCGCTGCGTTTCATCCTTCAGGTGTTCTTCGGCCCGGCGCCGCGCGACCTTCCGCGCGCCCCCCACGAGCCGCCCTTGCGCATGCTCATACCCAGCGCCATCCTGGTCCTGACCTGCCTGGTGGTCGGCATGCTGCCCAGCTATACGCTGGGGCCTTTCCTGCACAATGCGGTGCAGGCCATACTCGGCGCCGACATGCCTCAGTACGATCTGCGCGTCTGGCATGGCTTCAATCTTCCGCTGGCCATGAGCTTCCTGGCCTTGGGCGGCGGCATAGTCCTGCTCTGGCTGCTGGGGCCGCGCCAGCAGCGCCGGCCCGGCAAGGCGCCGCTGATCTACCGCCTCGACGGGCGCCGCAGCTTCGAAGCCCTGCTCGAAGGACTGGACGCGGCGTCGGTCGTCCTGTTGAGCTGGACGCGCTCGCCGCGATTGCAGCCGCAATTGCTGCTGACCGTCCTGTGCACCTTCTTTGTCGCCATGCTGCCCCTGCTGCCGGGCGGCTGGCTGCAGCCTGAAATCTCCACCGCGATCGACCCCTTCTTCGCGCTGCTGTGGGTGGCGGGCGCGGCCTGCGCCATCAGCGCCGCCAGGCAGGCCAAATACCACCGGCCCGCTTCGCTGCTGCTCTCGGGCGGCGCCGGCCTGGCCACCGCGCTGACTTTCGCCTGGCTGTCCGCCCCCGATCTCGCCCTGACGCAGCTTGCCGTGGAAGTGGTCACCATCGTCCTCATCCTGCTGGGCCTGCGCTGGCTGCCGCCGCGGGTCGAGGGCGAGGACGACGACAAGCCCCTGTTGCAGAACACCGTCAGGGCTTTCGTCCGGCGCTTCCGCGACCTGATCATCGCCATCATCAGCGGCGCCGGCCTGTCGGCCATCGCTTACGCCGTGTTCACCCGCCCGCTGCCCGAAGGCATTTCCTCGTTCTTCGTCGAGCAGTCCCTGCCGCTGGGCGGCGGCGCCAACGTGGTCAACGTCATATTGGTGGACTTCCGGGGTTTCGATACCTTTGGCGAAATCACTGTGCTGGGCATCGTCGCCCTGACCGTCTACGCGCTGCTGCGCCGCTTCCGGCCGCCCCCGGAAACCATGAGCCTGCCCAAGGCTCGCCAGCGGCCGCTGGACGGCACCAGGCTGCTGGGCCGCTTCGCGGAGCCCGATCCCAAGGCCCCCGTGCCGGACGGCGTCATGAAAGTGCCCGCCGTGCTGGTGCGGCTGCTGCTGCCCATGGCCGCCCTGATCTCCCTGTATTTCCTACTGCGCGGCCATAACCTGCCCGGCGGCGGCTTCGTGGGCGGCCTCATCATGGCCACCGCCATCATTCTGCAATATATGGTGGGCGGCGTGATCTGGGTCGAAGCGCGGCCGCGCATCCATCCGCAATACTGGATAGCCTGCGGCCTGCTCGCGGCGGGCGGCGCCGCCATGTCGGTCTGGTGGGCCGCCAAGCCCTTTCTGTCGGCCATCAGCATCGATGTGCTCCTGCCCGTCATCGGCCATGTCCATGTTTCGAGCGTGCTGCTGTTCGATATCGGCGTCTACATGCTCGTGGTGGGCGCGACGGTGCTGATGCTGGTCGCGCTGGCCCACCAGTCGCTGCGGCTGTTCAGGAAGCCGATTCCAATTTCCACGCCGGCCCCGGCTAAACAAGGACATCGCTGATGGAAATCATTCTTGCCCTGGCCATAGGCGTGCTGGCGGGCTCCGGCATCTGGCTCATACTGCGCCCGCGCACCTTCCAGGTGA
>DJWC01000152.1 GCA_002441445.1 Pusillimonas sp. UBA6240 | reverse complement strand
GCCAGCGCATGGGCCTGTTCGCGGGATCCGGCGTGGGCAAAAGCGTGCTGCTGGGCATGATGGCGCGCTACACCCAGGCCGACATCATCGTCGTGGGCCTGATCGGCGAGCGCGGACGCGAAGTGAAGGAATTCATCGAGCATAATCTGGGCCCCGAAGGGCTGATGCGCTCGGTGGTGGTGGCGGCGCCGGCCGATGTCTCGCCTTTGCTGCGCCTGCAGGGCGCCGTCTATGCGACCAAGCTCGCCGAATACTTCCGGGACCAGGGCAAGCATGTGTTGCTGATCATGGACTCGCTGACCCGCTATGCCATGGCTCAGCGCGAAATCGCCCTGGCCATCGGCGAGCCGCCCGCCACCAAAGGCTATCCGCCATCGGTTTTCGCGAAGCTGCCGGCGCTGGTGGAGCGCGCCGGCAATGGCGCGCCTGTCGGCAACCGGCCGGCCGGCTCCATTACCGCCTTTTATACCGTGCTGACGGAAGGCGACGACCAGCAGGATCCCATCGCCGATTCGGCGCGCGCCATTCTCGACGGCCATGTCGTGCTGTCGCGCAGCCTGGCCGAATCGGGACACTATCCCGCCATCGACATCGAGGCATCCATCTCGCGGGTGATGTCCGCCATTGTCCCGCGCGAGCAATTCACCCTGGTGCATCAGTTCAAGAAAATGCTGTCGCGCTACCAGCGCAACCGCGATCTGATCGCGGTGGGCGCGTACACGCCGGGCAACGACCCGCAGATCGACGAGGCCATCGATAAATACCCCTGGCTCGAAGCCTATCTGCAGCAAGGCATAGAAACCCGCATCGATTATCCATCGGCGGCTTCCGACCTGGCGGCGGTGCTGGGCAAAGGCGGCGGCGCAGTCGGCGGTTTGCCATTCAACGGAGTGAACCATGGCTAAAGCCGAGTCTTCCTCTTTGCCCGTCTTGATAGATCTGGCCAAGGACAATGCCGACAAAGCGGGCAGGATGCTGCAGCAATTGACCGCCGAACGCAACAACGCCGAATCGCAGCTATCCGCCCTGCAAACCTACCGCCAGGATTATGCGGAGCGCTTGCAAAAAGCGACGGAAGCGGGGCTGTCGGCGTCGAATTACCATAACTTTAGGCAGTTTATCGCCACTTTGGATGAAGCCATTTCACAGCAAAATAGGATCGTGGCGCAAATCGACAGCAGACTCGAAGATGGGCGCCGAAGCTGGTATGCGGAAAAGCGGCGCCTGAACTCGTACGAGGCGCTGCAAACCCGCCAGGTGCAGCAGCGGCTGGCTCAGGAAAACCGGGCCGAACAACTGGCGGCCGACGAGAATTCCGCCGCCATGTACCGCCGCTTGCGGCCGGCACACTAGGAACTCGCAATGAATACCGCCATGATATCCGCCGCCCTGCCCTCGAACACCCCTTCCGGCCGCAACCAAAGCGATCAGGCGGATAGCGGCTTCTCCAGCGTATTGAACCGCCAGCACGCCATTCACACGCAAACCCATGAAAAAACACCGGCGGGCAAAGATGCCGCCCGCCCTTCATCGGCGCAGAGCGGCGCGGACGACGCGGCTTTGCCAGGGCAAAGCCCTGCGGGCCGGCGCGCGAACACAGCCGCCAAAAACAATGCTGACGCCGCAAGCGATGCGGACGCAGCGCCGGACGGCGCTGTGACGGGCGCCAACCTGCCGCAGATCGCGCTGAATATCGCGGCCGAAGCCGCGGCCGTGCAGCAATCCCCAAACGCCCACGGATCGGCGCCAGGGCGGGCGGCCGGCGCCGATCGCGGCCCCTCCGGCCTGCCGGCCCAGGGCGCCGCGCTGGATGCGCTGGAAAACGCCGCCATTCATGGAAGGGCGGAGGCGGATTCGGGCAGGCTGAAATCACCCGGACAGGCCGCAGCTGAATCGGACGCGCTCGTGGGCGCAATGGCGGGGCTCAAGGCATCCGCCCCCACCGGCCGGGACGATGCGCAGGCCCGCCTTCCCTCGCCGCGTTTCTCCGCGGCGCCAGGCAAGGCCGCCAGCCTGGCCGGCGCCCGTCAGGCCGTTCTGGCCATGCAGGCGCGCATGCAGGCCGCCGAGCAGGGCCAGGCCAGGCTGGTGTCCATGCCCGACTTCATCATCGCCGGTACAAGCCGCGCCGCCAGCGAAACGCCTTCCGGCCTGGTTGCGGAAGCGGGCCTGCTTCCCACGGCGGCCGAAGCGAACGCATCTTCGGGCGCAGCCGCCTCCGCGCAGTTGTCGCCGGCGCTGAGCCCGATGCTTCAGGGTCCCGCAAGCCTGGCCGCGCCATCGGCGCCATTGGCCATGGCCTCGCCGCTGCAAAGCTCGCAATGGGGCATGGAGTTCGGACGGCAGTTTCTGTCCATCGTCCAGTCCGCGGATGGCAAGACGCCGCATACCGCCGAATTGCGCCTCGATCCGCCCGAACTCGGGCCTTTGCGCATTTCCATCAATATTCAGGACAGCGTCGCCAATGCTGCTTTTGTGTCGCCCCATGCGGCAGTCCGTCAAGCCGTGGAGAATGCCCTGCCCCAATTGCAGCAATTGCTGGCGCAGTCGGGCCTGTCGCTGGGGCAGGCCAGCGTCAGCGACCACGGGCAGGCGGGCCAGGCTTTTGGCGACCCGTCGTCCGGCAGCGGCGATCGCCGGGGGAACGAAGGCGGGCCGGACTATGCCGGCGGCATCGCCGGCGCCGCCGCGCCCGCGCCGCGCGCCCGCACAGCGGCGCCCAATGCCCTGGTCGACACCTTTGCCTGACCATGCCCAGCGATTGCCCGCCAAATTGCCAAGCTAGCGAGTTTTCAGTCCCCTATTCGAGTCCATCGCCCTGGCCGCCTTGCGGCACAATGTAGCGGCTCATCCCTTACCCAACAGAGTATTCCCTCGATTCCCGCTCGCCAAACGCCATGGCCAAGAATGAACCCCAAAAGATCGCCAAGCTAGTCAAATCGTTAGCGGCGATCGTCCTTATCGTCGCCGCCAGCGTGGGCGGCACCTTGTTCTATTCGACCAGGGTCGGGCAGACGGCATCCAGCGATAAGGCGGCGCCTGAATCGAAGCCCGAGACCGCGGCCAAGCCCATCTTCACCCCGCTGGAGCCCTTCACGGTCACCTTGCGCACGGAGCGCAACAACCGCATCTTGTATGTCGCCATCACGCTGCGCCTGGAAGACGAACCCTCGCGCAGGCTGATCGTCGAATACATGCCCGAAGTGCGCGACCGCATACTGCGCGTGCTGTCGGAGCAGAAAGCGGACCATGTGCAGACGCCCGAGGGTCGCGCCAGCCTGGTCGCCCTGATCAAGGAGAAGATCGAAGAGCCTTACCTGCCGCAGCCCCAGGGCCCCGGAATCAATGCCGTATTGTTCACAGCTTTCGTGATCCAGTAATGTCATACCAAAGCTTACTGTCTCAGGACGAAGTCGATGCCCTGCTGGCGGGCGTAACGGGCGAGAATACCGAAAAGGCCCCGGTCGAGCAAGATACCAGCGGCATACGTCCTTATGACTTGAGCTCTCCCGACCGGGTGGTGCGCCACAGGATGCAGACCCTGGAGCTCATCAATGAACGCTTCGCGCGCCGCCTGCGCTCCTCCCTGCTGTCCTTCATGCGCCGCAACGCCGATATTACGGTGGGCTCGATACGCATACAGAAGTACTCGGACTTCGAACGAAATCTGCCTGTTCCCAGCAACCTGAACATGGTCGCCATGAAGCCGCTGCGCGGCGTGGCCCTTTTCACTTTCGACCCCAACCTGGTGTTTCTGGTGATAGACAGCATGTTCGGCGGCCATGGGCGCTACAACACGCGGGTGGAGGGACGCGACTTCACCATCACCGAGCAGCGCATCATCCGCCGCCTGCTGAATATCACGCTGAGCAGCTACGGCAGGGGATGGGAACGGGTCTATCCGGTGGAGTTCGAGTACATACGCTCGGAAATGCATACCAAGTTCGCCAGCGTGACCAGCGGCAATGAAATCGTGGTGGTCAGCTCCTTCAATATCGAACTGGGCGCGAGCGGCGGCAATCTGAGCATCTGCCTGCCCTATTCCATGATAGAGCCGGTGCGCGACCTGCTTACCCGGCCCTTGCAGGATGCCAATGTCGAAGCCATAGACCAGCGCTGGATGAATCAGCTATCCCGCCAGGTGCGCAACGCCGACGTGGAGCTGTCGGCGGAATTCGCGCGCGTCGACACCACCGTCGCCCAGCTCATGAAGCTGAAGGTCAACGATATCCTGCCGATCGAGATTCCCGCCACCATTACGGCGCATGTGGACGGCGTCCCGGTCATGGAATGCGGCTACGGCACTTTCAATGGACGCTATGCCCTGCGCGTGAAAAAAATACTGGCGAACTCCGAAAACGACTTCTCTTGAGTACACCGAAATGACTGAATCCGACAACGATTTCGCCAAAGAAAACGAAACGCCCGACGACATGGGCATCGATTGGGCCGCCGCGCTGTCCGAGCAGGCGGCCCATACCCGCCAGCAGGCGACCCAGGCCGACGGCTTGACCCAGGCCGCCGACGACTGGGCCAGCGCTCTGGCGGAACAGACCGCCGCCCAGAACGCCGCGCCGCCGGCGGCGGCATCCGATCTGGGGGCCGCCGCCGTGCCCGCGGCGGCCCAAGTATTCCAGCCGCTGTCCCAGAACGCATCGATGGACGGCGACAGCGACATCGACATGATCATGGACATTCCCGTGCAACTGTCCGTGGAACTGGGGCGCACGCGGTTGACGATCAAGAACATTCTGCAATTGGGCCAGGGGTCGGTCGTGGAACTGGACGGGCTGGCCGGCGAACCGATGGATATCTATGTGAACGGCTACCTGATCGCGCAAGGGGAAGTCGTGGTGGTGGATGAAAAATACGGCATACGCGTCACCGACATCATCACGCCTTCCGACCGCATCAACCGGCTGAACAGCCGCCGCTGAGCGCGCCATGAGCGAAGCCGCCGTCCTGCGCCTGATCATCAGTCTGATATTCATCGTCGCCATGATCCTGGCCTGCGCCTGGGCCATGCGCAGGTCCGGCTGGCTGCGCTCGGCCAACCCGCAAGCCATCAAGGTGCTGGGCAGCCAGAGCCTGGGCGGGCGCAGCTTCGTCAGCGTGGTGCAGGTCGAGGACGCCCGCCTGGTGCTGGGCGTCACGGCTCAGCAGATTTCCCTGCTTCATACGCTGCCGCCGCTCGCGCCCGGCATGCCGGCCGAGCCCGCTGCGCCGCCGTCCGGCGGCTCCGCCGAATCGCCGGCGTTCGCCCTGGCGCTGCGCAAGGTCCTGAAGGGCCGCTGAACACCATCCACCGGCTTTCCTCATGAATTTTTTCGCCGCATTATTCCGCCACAGCACGCGTGTGCGCGCCCTGCCGCAGGCGGGACCGGTCCTGGCGGCTCTGCTGCTGATCGCCCTGTTCCTGCCGGCTTCCGCCTTCGCCCAGGCCGCCCTGCCGGCCATCACATCCACTTCCAATGCGGACGGCAGCCAGACATGGTCGCTGAGCATACAGACGCTGGTCCTGCTGACCATGATGTCTTTCCTGCCGGCCATGCTGATGATGATGACGGGCTTCACCCGCATCATCATCGTGCTGGGGCTGTTGCGCAACGCCATGGGCACCGGCGCCTCGCCGCCCAATTCGGTGCTGATCGGCATTGCGCTGTTCCTGACCTTCTACGCCATGTCGCCGGTCTTCGACCAGATCTACCAGGACGCCTACCAACCGCTCAGCAGCGGCGCCATCGCCATGGAGGAAGCGCTGGACCGGGGCGTCAAGCCGCTGCACGCCTTCATGCTGAACCAGACGCGCGAAGCGGACCTGGCGCTGTTCGCCAACATGGCCAACGCCGGGGAGTTCGAGACCCCCGCGCAAGTGCCCCTGAGGGTGCTCGTGCCGGCTTTCGTCACCAGCGAACTGAAGACGGCGTTCCAGATCGG
>DJWC01000177.1 GCA_002441445.1 Pusillimonas sp. UBA6240 | reverse complement strand
TGGATGATGGACACCTATTCCATGAACGAAGGCGCGACCACCACGGGTGTGGTGACCGGCAAGCCCATTTCGCTGGGCGGCAGCCTGGGGCGCGTCGAAGCGACCGGCCGCGGCGTGTACGTGGTGGCCTGCGAAGCGGCGCGCGACGCGGGCATCCCCATAGAAGGCGCCCGCGTCATCATACAGGGCTTCGGCAATGTGGGCGGCACGGCGGCGCGGCTCTTTTATGAATCCGGCGCCAAAGTCATCGCCATCCAGGATCACACGGGCTGCGTGCACAATTCCAATGGCCTGAACATCTTGTCGCTGCTGCAGCACGCGGAAGAGCATGGCGGCGTGGCCGGGGCGCCGGATACCGACAGCCTGAAGGCGGAGGAATTCTGGGCGCTGGAAACGGAAATCCTCATTCCGGCGGCGCTGGAAGGGCAATTGCACGAAGGCAATGCCGGCAGCGTGCGGGCCCGCATCGTCATCGAAGGCGCCAACGGCCCCACCACGCCGGAAGCCGACGACATCCTGACCTCCAACGGCATCCTGGTCGTGCCCGATGTGATCGCCAATGCCGGCGGGGTAACGGTCAGCTATTTTGAATGGGTGCAGGACTTCTCCAGCTTCTTCTGGACGGAACAGGAAATCAACCACCGCCTCGAAGCCATGATGCGCAACGCCTACACGTCGGTGGCCGCGGTCGCCAAGGAGCACCAGGTCACGCAGCGCACCGCCGCCTTCATTACCGCCTGCTCGCGCATCCTGGAAGCGCGCGAAGTGCGCGGCCTGTACCCCTGATCCGGCCTGGTCGGCAGGCCTGATTCAACCGGGCCTGCATCCATGATCCGGCCGGGCGTACGCCCGATCCACGGCCTGCGCCCCTGATCCGGCCGGCTTGCAGGCTGTGCTACGCAGCCCGCAGCATCGCCACCGGCAACCCGCTCAATACGTCCGCCAGCATCAGCCGGCCATCCTCCCCTGAGCGATGGCTGCCGCCCGTCAAGGCATTATGCAGCTCCGCGCCCGCGTAGCGGTCCGGCAGGACGACGTGGGTATCCCGCCAGAAACCGCGGGCTATCCTGGGTTCGTATCCCGCCTGGTCGGGCTCGCATCCCGCCCCGCCGGCTTCGATGCCCGCCGCGCAGCGCAGCGGCGCCAGCACGAAGACGGCTGCGCCTTGGGAGCTGCGGCGAGCATAGGCGATGGCGTGCCCGCTGGCCGCTCCCTGCGGCGCCAGGGGCTGGTAGCTTCCGTGGGCGAAGACTTCCGGCATGGCGGCGCGCAAAGCGTAAGCGCGGGCCAGCACCGCCTGTTTGATGCGCCCGTCCTTCCAATTGGCCAATAGCTCTTCCATGCTCCGGCCGGATAGCTGTTGCAAGCCATCGCGCCGCGACTTGAAATCGACCGGCCGGCGGTTGTCGGGGTCCACCAGGCTGAAATCCCAGAACTCGGTCCCCTGGTAAAGATCCGGCACGCCCGGCATGCTCAGGCGCAATACGGCCTGGGCCAGGCTGTTGACGGCGCCGGCAGGCGCCAGGCGGCGTACGAAGCCCGCCATATCGGCCAGGATGGCGTGGCCGCGTCTCCCCGGCATCATGCCGTCGATGAAGGCCGCGGCCTTGCGTTCGTGGATCAGATCGGGCTCCACCCAGCTGCTGCTCTGCTTGGCTTCGCGCAGCGCTTTGGTCTGCCATTGCTTCAGCCGCTCGCCGAACGCCGCCATGCCTTCCTCGTCGTCCGGCTCCAGATCCGGCGGCCAGGCGGCCACCATGGTCTGGTAAAGCATGTATCGCTCCGCGGCGGCGGGAGCAGCGCCGGCGCCGGTGGCCATGGCTTCCCAGCGCGCCACCGCCGCCAGCCATTCGGCGGGGATCTCGCTCAATACGGCCAGGCGCGCCCGCGCATCTTCGCCGCGCTTGTGGTCGTGCGTCGCCGTCGCCAGCATGGCTTGGGGCGCGGCGGCTGCGCGCCATGCGCCTTGCCGATGGAAGCCATCGACGCTCAAGGAGAATTGCGCGGGATCCGCGCCGACTTCGTTGCGCGACAGCAAGCGTCCGTAGCGGTAGAACACGGTGTCTTCCAGCGACTTGGCGGCCAGCGGCGGCGTCAGCTGCTGAAAGCGCCGTACCGCTTCGCGCTGAAGCTCGCCCGGAGAAATATTGGGGGGCCCGCCTAAGGGGGGCCCGCCTACGGGAGGCTGGGCAACGGGGGAGCCGCCGACAGGCGCAACATGGGGCCCATCGAGGTGTGCATCGATGGCCGCCTCATCAACAGAATCTCCCGCGGCGCGGCCCTCGGACGCGGAGGCGCCCGGTGGCAGTTCCCGCAGCGGGATCGAGACCGGCGCGGCGGCCGCGGCCAGAGGCCTGCCGCCCAGGTGAGCATCCAGCCAATCGAGCAGCATGGCCGCGTCCTGCCGGTCATAAGGATGCAGCCGCGTCCGCACCCGGCCCATCAGGCGGGCAAACAGCCGCGCATCGGCGGCGGAGCGGCCGCCCTGCCCCGCATAGCTGCGATAATGGGGAAAGTCCAGCAGGATTTCATCCAGCATCCGCCCTATGGCTTCCGCGCTCCAGTCCCGGGCCTCTATGCCCGACTGGGCGAGCCCGACGAGCCTGTGCAGCAGGGCTCTGCGCTCTGCAACGAAATGCCGCCGCAGCATCAGGGCGCGGGCGTCGCGCACATATGCCTCCACGGGGCGCGCGTCCCCGGACACGCGCACCCATTCCTGCGTCAGGGCCGGCTCGCCCCGGGGATCGTGCAGCAAGGCGCCGGCTTGCTCCATGAAGTCGTAGCCGCTCGTGCCGTCCACCCGCCAGTCGCCCGCGAGTGCCTCCGCCGGCGCCAATATTTTTTCCACCACCAGCCAGGCCGGCCCGCCCCGCAATGCTTCGGGGCGCTCACCCTCGCGGGCCTGCAGGGCCGCCCGCAAGCGGCGGCAATAGGCGGCCGGATCGGCCAGGCCGTCGACATGATCGATGCGCAGGCCATCTATCACCCCTTCGGCGTATAGGCGCAGCGGCAAAGCGTGCACGGCGTCGAATACCGCGGGCTGCTCCACCCGCACGCCGATCAAATCGCTGATTTCAAAGAAGCGGCGCCAATTGATGCAGTCGGCCGCGCAGCGCCACCAGGCCAGCCGATAATGCTGTCTTTCCAGCAAATCATGCAGGCGCTGTCTGCCTTCGGCGTCCGCGCCGTCGTAGTACCGGGCGGCCTGGCGGCCGTCCATGCCCATGGCGTGCAGCGTGCCGGCGGCGATGGGATAATGCGCGCCGCAGGCCTCTATGACCGGCGAGCCGCTGTCTTCGTCCACCGCCACACGCAGGCTGCCGTCGCGCAGGCTTTCCCCGTACGGCCTGGCCAGGAAGGGCGCCAGCACCTTGCCACGCAGGCCGGGAGCCTGCCAGTCTATGTCGAAGCAATGGGCGTACTCGCTATGCCGGCCGTGCTGCAGCACGTCCCACCACCAGCGATTGCGCCGATGGGTGGCCATGTGATTGGGAACGATATCCAGTATCAGCCCCATATCGCGCTTGCGCAGCGCCTGGGCCAGGCAGCGCAAGGCCTTCTCGCCGCCGAGCTCTTCGCCGACCACCGAATGATCGACCACATCGTAGCCATGGGCGGACCCGGGCCGCGCCTGGCTGATGGGGGATAGATAGTAATGGCTGATCCCCAGGCCGGCGAAGTAGTCGACTTGTTCGCAGGCATCGTAAAGGGTGAAGCCGCCATGCACTTGCAGCCGGACCGTGGAACGCGGGATGCTCACGATGCCCTCCTGCCCCGCTCTATGGCTGCGATACGGCGCAGCACGGCGCCGTCCTTGAAGACGGCGTCGACCGGCAAGGGCGCTATTTGCGTCCAGCTGGGGTAGTCTTTGTGGCCCCCCGGCAGGTTGGGCTGATCTTCCATGCCCAGCAGATCTTCCAGCGGCGCGATGAACAAGGGGCTGGGCGCGCTGGCCACATAGCATAGTATGGATGCAATCGGTGCTGTGGCTGGCGGTGCAGTACCCGGTGCCGCGGCGGCCGGCGCTGCGGCGCCCGATGGCGCGGAAGCCGGCGGCGAGAGGGCCGATGGCGCGGCCGACGCCGCTTCGGCGGCCGGCCCGCCGCGCGATCCGCAGGCGCCACCGAGGGCGGCATCCCCGGATGCATCGCCTTGCACCGCCGAGCAGACGGTCGATTGCACGGACGCCCACAATGCCGCTTTCTCTCGCTCGCGCATAGCCCGCGCGGCGGCGATGTCGGGCTTTGCGCCTTGGGGGCTCAGACGGTCGCGCCAGTACAGGTCGCGTCCCGCCCACCAGCCGGCCACCGTGGGCAGGTCGTGGGTCGTGGTCATGGACACCGCCGCGGACGGCCAGCTCGATGGCGGAAGAAACACGCACGCGGACGCAGCGCCGCCTTCACCGGTTTTCTCGTCCTCGCGCTGGAACCACAGCACGTTCATGCCAAGTATCCCGCTGGCGGCCAGACGCTCGTTCAAGCCTTCCGGCACCGTGCCCAGATTCTCGCCGATGACGATGGCATGGTTGCGCCATGCTTCCAGGGCGAGCAGGCGCAGCATGTCCTCCAGCGGATAGCGCAGATAGGCCCCGTCCGCCGCAGAGGCGCCGGGGGCGATCACCCACATGCGCATCAAGCCCAGTATATGGTCGATACGCAATCCGCCGGCGACGGCGAACGCGGCGCGCAGCAGAGCAATGAAGGAGGCATAGCGCTCCGCCTGCAAAGCGCGCGGCGACATGGCCGTCAGCCCCCAGTTTTGTCCCGCGGCTTGGTACAGGTCGGGCGGCGCGCCCAGGGATACGCCCGGCAGGATTTCCGCCTGGCTGCTCCAGGCATGGCTGCCGCGCGGATCGGTGCCTATGGCCAGGTCCGCGATCAGGCCTATGGGCATGCCGGCATCCAGCGCCCGCTGCTGCGCCGCCAGCATGCCTTGATGCGCCAGCCACTGCAGGAAGACATGGAAGCCGACCTCCTCCGCATGGCTTTCCGCAAAGGCCGCGACAGCCGCCGAGGCCGGATCGCGCAATGAAGGGGGCCAGTCCTGCCAGCCATGCTCGGGGCCCAAGTGCTGTACATGCGATGCATGCAGCGCTTCGAAAACCGCATGGCGCCGCAGAGCCACGCCTCCACGGTCGCTGAATGCCTGCAGCTCCTCGGCCAGGGGATGGGCGCCGCGCCGCCGGAAGCCTGCGTATGCCTGGCGCAGCAGCCGCAGCCGGCGCGGCTGCGCCTCTTCCCAGTTCACATGGTTCGCGTCCGCGCAAGCGCCGCCATGCATGAGCACGTCTTCTTCGCGGCCGGCCATGGCGGCCACGTCCAGGGCGTGCGCGGGGTCGATGTAAGCGGCATTGAGGAACAGCCGATTGGAAGGCGAATAAGGGCTATAGCGCGACGGCGCGGCACTGAACATGGCGTGGACCGGGCTGATCGCAACAGCGGCCGCGCCATGCCGGGCGGCCTCTTCCGCCAGCCGCGCCAGCAATGTGTAATCACCGCCGCAGCCCGGTTCCGCGCCGCGCAGGCTGTAGATTTGCGCGGCCACGCCCCAAGGCGGGGCCGTCCCGCGCCGGCTGCCCATGCGCTCGGCCACCGAAGGACAGCGCGCCGGGCAGACAGCCAGCATGCGGCGGCTATCGCCTATTTCCAGCGCGTGATAACCCACTTCTTGCAGCGGCGCGAGGCGCACCAGGCCCGGGCCGGCGGGGCTGGCCAGGCCGCCCAGCGTCCTGCCGCTTTCCAGCGTCAATCGATAAGCCGGCGGACCGGACCATGGAAACAGGGGAGCCGCGCCCTGGTCCACGACGAGCAGATTGGCGGTCTGCGCCTGCGCCTCTTGTTCGAGCCGTTTCAGGCTTTCGCCGATCTGCGCCGGGCTGCCGGCCGGCAAGCCCATGGCCGCCAGCAAATTGCGCAGCACCTCATCGCCGACTTGATGCGGCGCGCCGAAGGCATCCCGCCAGTGCACCATGAAGCCGGCGGCTTGCGCCAGGCGCTGCAAGCCGCCGGCCGCCGCGCCGTCCGCGCTCGTGTTCATGGATGCTCCCCCGCCGCGGCCGCGCCGTTGCCGGGCGCCTGCATCTCCAGCGTCGCGATCGTGCTGCCGGGCAATATCTGCCCCTGACGCAACGCATTGTCCGCCGACTGCCCGCTGACGTAGAGGATGACCTCGTTGCGCGAGGGCGAATCCGGCAAGGCGGCGGCCTGATCCGACAGGTTGCAATACAGCCGCAGCAGGCTGCCGTTGCCCAGGCGCCAGCAAACCTTGACGGCGTAACGGCCCAGCACATCGGCCGACACGCTGCGCGCCCCGGCCAGGCCCGGCGTGATGAACTGGCGCCGCACATCCAGCAATGCCTTGTAGCGTGCGCGCCATGATTTGCAGCGCTCTTCGGGGTATGCGGGCAGGGCTTTCGAGCGTTCCCAGGTGCTTTCATCGTTCGGGTCGGGAATGGACGCCCGGGCCTGCGGATCGGAAAATTCCTTGAACGCCGCGAATTCGTTGCGCCGGCCTTCGCGCACCGCCGCGGCCAGCTTCGCTTCGCGGAAACTGGTGAAATACAGGAACGGCGACACAGAGCCGTATTCTTCGCCGACGAACAGCATGGGAATATGCGGCGTCAGCATCTGCAGCGCGATGGCGGCCTGCAGGGCCGGCGCATTGTCCCGGCACAAGGCCGTCAACCTTTCGCCATACGCGCGGTTGCCGACCTGATCATGATTCTGCAGGAAGAATATAAAGGCGGTGGGCGGCAGGTGCCGGCTGGGTTCGCCGCGCGGCGCGCCCTTGCGCCAGCTGCTGGGCTGGCCCTGATAGACGAAGCCCTCCGCCAGGCAGCGCGCCAGGTCGCGCGTGGGGTCCTCGGCGTAAGCGGCGTAATAGCCTTGCGTTTCACCCGTCAGCATGGTGTGCAGCACATGGTGTGCGTCATCGTTCCACTGCGCGTCGTAGCCTTCCTGCAGCAAGCGGGCGGCGTTGTCGTCATTCTCCAGAATCAGATGCACATGCCGTTCAGGACCCAGGCATCCGCGCAGGAAGGCCGCCAGCTCCGGCAGCCAGTCCTGGCTGGCGATGGCGTGCACGGCATCCAGGCGCAGGCCGTCGAAGCGATACTCCCGCAGCCAATACAAGGCGCTCTCCGCGAAAAAGGCGCGCACGGCCGGCCGGCGGAAATCGATGGCGGGCCCCCATGGCGTCTGGATATCGCTGCGGAAGAACTCCGGCGCGTAGGCCGAAAGAAAATTGCCGTCGGGGCCGAAATGGTTGTAGACCACATCCAGCAGAACTTGCATGCCCATGCTGTGCGCGGTGTCGATCAGCATCTTCAAGTCGTTGGGACTGCCGTAAGAGCAGTCCGGCGCGTAAGGCAGTACGCCGTCGTAGCCCCAGTTCCGCGCGCCCGGAAACTCGGCTATGGGCATGAGCTCTATGGCGGTCACGCCCAATTCTTCCAGATCGGCAAGCCGCTCCTGCACGCCGCGGAAGCCGCCGGCAAGGCCGACATGTATTTCGTAGATGACGGACTCTTCCCAAGGCCGCCCGCGCCAGTCCGCATTGCTCCAGGCATAGGCGCCGTCGTCCACTACGATGCTGGCATCGTGAACGTCGCCGTCCTGCAGGCGCGAGGCCGGGTCCGGCACCACCAGGCCGCTATCCAGGCGATATTTGTAGCGCGTGCCCGCCGGGCAGGCGCAAATCAGTTCGTGGAAGCCGTCGGCGCGGGCCTGCATGGGCATGCTGCGCTGCCCTCCGCCGCAACCCCCTTGCAGCTCCAGCCAGACCTGTTTGATCCCGGGCGCCCACAAGCGAAAGCGCAGCTCGCCGCCGGCCAGTGGAATCGCCCCATATTGGTAGGTGAACCGCCTGCACTGTAGATCCACATCATCCTCGACCTTGTTTGGCAATGCCTTCATCTCATTGCGCATCCAGCCTGCGGCCCGCCGGCAGGCTCGCCGCCAGCAGCACGACCCCGTGGGCGCCCAACCCGATGCGTTTCTTGCCGGGCGCCGCCTTGCCGCCGGCGGCCGTATCGAGTTCGCACACCCATGAACAGTTTTGCTCGGGCAGCTGGAATTCGACGGCATCCGCCCCGCCGTTGATCAACAGAAAAGTCAGGTCGATCCCGCCATGATCCAGCACGCAGGCGCGCCGCAGCCCCAGCACGCGTCCCTCCGCAAAGCCCCAGGCCGCCACGCTCATGGGCTGGCCGTCCAGGTCGAACCATGATACGCGCGGCAAACCTGGAACCACCTCGTGGCTGCCATCCATATAGCGCGCCATGCGCAAGGAAGGATGCTTGCGCCGCAAGGCCGCCAGGCGTCCGATGAAATCGATCATCTCGCGGCCCCGCGGCGCCGCCGCCTGGGCCCAGTCGAGCCACGAGGTTTCATTGTCCTGGCAATAGGCGTTGTTGTTGCCGCCCTGGCTGTTGCCGAACTCGTCGCCGGCGAGCAGCATGGGGGTTCCGTTGGATAAGAAAACGGTCGCCAGCATGGACTTGAGCACGCAGCTGCGCAAGGCTTCGATCTGCGCATCATCGCTGGGGCCTTCCACCCCCCAGTTGCTGCTGAAATTCTCGCTATGGCCGTCCGCGTTTTCATCGCCATTGGCCTCATTGTGTTTTTCGTTGTAGCTGACTATGTCGCGCGCCGTGAAGCCATCGTGGGAGGCCAGGAAGTTGACCGACGCCCATGGCCGGCGATGGCGCCGGTCGAAGATCTCCGGCGAACCCATCAGCCATCCGCCCAGCTCGCCGCGCAGGCCGGGCTCGCCGCCCCAGAAGCGCCGTATGCCGTCGCGGAACCTATCGTTCCATTCGGCGAAGCCGGGCGGATGGTTGCCGAGCTGGTAGCCGTCGGGGCCCATATCCCATGGCTCGGAAATCAGCTTCAGACGCGACAGCACGGGATCCTGCAATATGGCGTCGAAAAAACCCGATCCGGGGTCGAAGCCGGTGCCTTCGCGCCCCAGGGTAACGCCCAGGTCGAAGCGAAAGCCGTCGATGCGATAGCTTTGCGCCCAATAGCGCAGCGAGTCCATGACCATCTGCAAGACTCGGGGATGGGAAAGATTCACCGTATTGCCGCAGCCGGTGTCATTGATGTAGTAGCGCTCGTCGCCCGGCACCAGGCGGTAGTAGCTGGCGTTGTCCATCCCGCGCCACGATAGCGTGGGCCCGAGCTGGTTGCCTTCGCAAGTATGGTTGTAGACCACGTCCAGGATCACTTCTATGCCGGCGCTTTGCAGTCTGCGTATGGCCATGCGCAAGTCGTTGGTCCTGCCATTGGACAGATAGGCGGGTTCCGGCGCAAAGAACGCCAGGGTGTTGTAGCCCCAGTAATTGCGCAGGCCGCGCTCCAGCAGGAAACGATCCTGCAGAAAGGCATGTATGGGCAGCAGCTCGATCGCCGTGACGCCCAGTTTGTGCAGATGCTCGATGAAGCGCGGATCCCCCAGCGCCGCGCTGCCGCCGCGCTGATCGCGCCGCAGGTCTTCGCGGCGCATCGACAGGCCGCGCACATGGGCCTCGTAGATGATGGTGTGTTCCCAGGGCGTGTGGACCAGGTCCTGCGCGCCCCAGTTGAAGCTTTCGCTGGTCACCACGCATTTGGGCACCAGCGCCATTGAATCCCGGCGATCCAGGCTCAGGTCCTCTTTGGGATGCTGGAGCCGGTAGCCGAACAGGGCGTCCGACCAGCGCACCGGGCCTTCCAGCTTGCGGGCGTAGGGGTCGATCAGCAGTTTTTGCGGATTGAATCTGTGCCCGTTTTTCGGATCGTAAGGGCCATAGGCGCGATAGCCGTACATCAGCCCGGGCTCGGCGCCCGGCAGGTAGCCGTGCCATATTTCATCCGTGCATTCGGGCATGGGATAGCGCCGCAGCTCTTTGCGCCCCCGCGGGTCGAATATGCACAGTTCTATCTTGGTGGCGTTGGCGGAGAACACGGCGAAGTTCACACCCAGGCCGTCGCTGATGGCGCCCAGCGGATACGGTTGGCCCGGGAACAGGCGGTCCGGCAAGGCGGTGTTCATGGCAGGCTCCCTTCGGCGATGAAGATCACGGTGGCCAGCGGCGGCAAGGTCAATGATAGCGACTGTCCATAGCCGTGCGACGGCTGCGGCTCGCTGGAAACTCCGCCCTGATTGCCCATGTTGGATCCTCCGTAAGCCTGGCCATCCGTATTCAGGCGCTCCGCCCATCGCCCCGCGACAGGCACGCCTATGCGATAGTCGCTGCGCGGCACGGGCGTCATGTTGCTCACCACCAACGCGACCTGCCCCCCATGCTGGCGCAGGAATGCGAAGACGCTGTTGGCATAGTCGTCGCCGATCACCCAGGTGAAGCCTTCGGGGACGGCGTCGCCGCCATACAGCGCCGGCGTGGCCGCATACAAGGTATTCAGATCGCGCAGCAGCGCCTGGACGCCGGCGTGCAGCCCGTCCGCCAGGCAGGCCCAGTCGATCTGGCCGTCGTGATTCCATTCGCCGGCCTGGGCAAGCTCGCCGCCCATGAACAGCAGTTTCTTGCCCGGATGGGCCCACATGAATCCATAGTAGGCCCGCAAATTCGCATGACGCTGCCAACGGTCGCCGGGCATCTTGCCCAGCAGCGATCCCTTGCCGTGCACCACTTCATCGTGCGACAAAGGCAGAATGAAACGCTCGGAATAGGCATACACCATGCCGAAAGTCATGTCATTGTGATGATAGCGGCGGTATATAGGCTCGCGCTGCATGTAGCGCAAAGTATCGTGCATCCAGCCCATATTCCATTTGTACTGGAAACCCAGGCCGCCTTCACCGCTTTTTGCGGTGACGCCGGGCCAGGCCGTGGATTCCTCGGCGATCATGATGGCGCCGGGGCAATGCTCGGCCACATGGGCGTTGAGCTGCTGCAGGAAGTCCACCGCTTCCAGGTTCTCGCGCCCTCCATAGCGATTGGGCGTCCATTGCCCGGGGTCGCGGCTGTAATCCAGATACAGCATGGACGCCACCGCATCCACCCGCAGGCCGTCCACATGATAGCGGCGCAGCCATTCCATGGCGCTGGCCAGCAAAAAGTTGCGCACTTCATGGCGGCCCATGTTGTAGATCAGGGTATTCCAGTCGGGATGCAAACCCTGCCGCGGGTCGGCATGCTCATACAGCGCCGTCCCATCGAACCAGGCCAGCCCATGGGGGTCCGACGGAAAGTGCGCCGGAACCCAGTCCAGGATCAAGCCCAGCCCAGCGCCATGGCAGGCATCCACGAAAGCGGCGAATTCTTCCGGAGTGCCATAGCGCGCCGAAGGCGCGAACAGGCCCAGGGGCTGATAACCCCATGAGCCGCCGAAAGGATGTTCGGTGATGGGCAGCAGCTCGATATGGGTGAAGCCCATATCCTTGACATACGCGATCAGTCGCGGCCCGATCGTGCTCCACAGGCTGGCGCCCGACTCCGGCCCCGACATCCATGAACCCAGATGCGCCTCGTAGATCGAAATGGGCGCATCCGGGCTCTGGCGCCGCGCGCGCCCATCCATCCATGCTTGATCCGTCCAGCTGAAATCACCGGACGCGGCCACCACCGAGGCGGTGCGCGGCGGCAATTCGGTCTGCCGCGCCAGCGGGTCCGCTTTCAGCGCCAGCATGCCGCCGTTGGCGCCATGCAGCTCGTATTTGTACAAGGCGCCCGTCCCTATGCCCGGCACGAAGGCTTCCCATACCCCGCATTCGCGGCGCAGGCGCATGGGATTTTTGCGGCCATCCCAGCCGTTGAAATCGCCCACGACGGATACGCTGCGCGCATTGGGCGCCCAGACGGCGAAACGCACGCCCTGCACGCCGCCCACGGTCATGACATGCGCGCCCAGGCAGTCCGCCAGCCGCCAGTGCCGGCCCTCCGCGATCAGATGCATGTCCAGCTCGCCCAGCAGAAAACCGGGGTCGGGGCTTTGCCGCGCTTTGAGTTCGTCGCCTTGCTTCATGATGTTTTATCACCTGTTTGCGGCCCGTCCGAATCGGCCAGCATGCGCCTGGCCACCCTGACCAGGCCCGCCAAGGGAATGCCGATCCAGTCCGGTCGGTGCGCCGCTTCATAGCCTACCTCGTACGCGGCCTTTTCGAACAAGGCCAAATCGAGCAGGGCGCCGCCTTCCGGCGCGCCGTCGGCGGGCGGCGCAACCTGCGCTTCCGCTGCGGCTATCGTCGGCGCCCCGTCATTGCGGTAGCCCTCGAGGAAGGCGGCAGTCGCCGTCGCGCAGAAGCGCTCCAGCAGATGGCGTCTTTGCTGCAGCATGGCCGCCGCCGCGGGCGCCCCGGCAGCCTCGGCGTCGGCGGGCTCGTCCTTGCCGAGCGTCTGCGGCGGCGCCGCCGGATCCTGCATCAGGAAGGCGGAGGCCGCATAGTCGATCGAACGCATCAAGCCCGCCACATCGCGCCAAGGGCAGGCTTTGATGCGGCGCTCTTGCAGCGGCCTTGCCGGCTCGCCCTCGAAATCGATCAGATAGACGTCGTTCTGGGCGACCAGGACTTGGCCAAGGTGGAAATCCCCGTGTATCCGGATCAAGGGAGTGCCGACCAGGTCGAGCGCGAGCGCATCCACCCGCGCCAGCAGATCCTTGCGCTTCGCTTCGAGTTCGGCCAATTGCTGCAATGCCGGTTCCGCCAGTTCGCCTTTGTCCTTTTTCGCCGCCAGCGTTTTCAAGGCGGCGAGGAACATGGCGCGCACATCCTTGGCCCAGGCCTGCGCATCGCGCTTGGCGGCCGATACCGGGGCGAAGTCCGGATCTTCGGTGGCTTGCGCCAGCACGGCATGCAGCTCGGACAGGCGCTTGCCTATCATGGACGCGATGGCGGTATAGCCGCGCAGCTCTTCTTCGTAGTCGGCGGCGCTTTCCCCCGTCAGGGCGGCATCGTCCAGGGTGCGGGTCAGATAGTCGCGCGTCCAGGCCCATGCGTCGCCCTGGTTCCCCACACGCTTGTGCAGCAGGGCCAATGTATGAGGCGTGCCGTCCGCGTCCATGCGCACCAGCTCGCCGAGCAATGCCGCCGAATTGCCATAGCCGGCCCGGGTCAGGCGCCGCGTCATTTCGGCTTCCGGATGGACTCCGGCCACGGGATTGCGCACCAGCTTCAATACCGCGAGCTCGCCCAGCAGCATGGAACTATTGGTCTGCTCGCCATGGAACCAGCCTATCTCCAGATCGTCCGGCCATTCCAGCTCGTCTAGGGCGGGCTCGGGGCGGAAGCACAGCTTGCCGCCGTCCGCCTCCGCCCCTATGGAAAGAGTCCGTCCCTGCCGCCACGCCGCCAGCAGCGCCAGCGCAAATTCCGGCACCGAGTAGGCATCGGTCACCAAGCCCAGCTCCGCGCTGCGCCGCACCCGCGCAAGCGCATATTGGGCGGGCATGCCGGCAACGGTCTCGGACCAGAGCAAGGCGAAAGGCAAGAAAACATTCCCCAAGGAGGCGCCATCGCAATCGACGGTGAATTCGGCCAGGAACAGTTCGGCGCGGCCGTCGCCCGGGGCGTTGGCGGGGGGCAGCGGCACGATATAGCGGATGGCCGCCGGGCCCGTGCAGTCGCCCGCGAACCAGCGCTGGCGGGAAAAATACAGCGGCAGGATTTCCTTGCAAAGAATGCGGCGCGAACCTTCCAGCAGTTGATAGCCGGGCCGGCGGCGCAATACCAGCGTGCGGTACTCCGGCATCTGCGGCGGACTGGTGGCATGCCAGGCGGGAGGCGCGGCGCTGCTGCTCAGCTCGAACCAATAGAAGCCGTAGGGCGGCAGGGTCAACAGATAAGGCAGCTCGCCTATGGTGGGGAAAGGCGTGCCGCCCAGCAGCTCGATGGGCACGCGGCCCGCCAGGAAAGATAGGTCCAGCTCCACCGGCTGCGACGCATTGGAAAGATTGGCCACGCAGAGCAATGTCTGCTTGTCGTACTCGCGCAGATAAGCCAGTATTTTGCGGTTGCCGGGATACAGGAAGCGCAGGCTGCCGCGCCCGAAGGCGCGTGTCTGCTGCCGCTTGCTCAGCATGCGGCGGGTCCAGTTGAGCAGCGAATGGGGATCGCGCTGCTGCGCTTCCACATTCACCGCCTCGTAGCCGTACAAAGGCCCCATCAGCACCGGCAGCGACAAGCGCTCGGGATCGGCCCTGGAAAAGCCGCCGTTGCGGTCGGGGCTCCATTGCATGGGGGTGCGCACGCCGTCGCGGTCGCCCAGATGGATGTTGTCCCCCATGCCTATTTCGTCGCCGTAATACAGCACGGGCGTGCCGGGCATGGACAGAAGCAGGCTTTTCATCAGCTCTATGCGCCGCCTGTCCCGTTCCAGCAAAGGCGCAAGGCGCCGGCGTATCCCCAGGTTGATGCGGGCGCGGCGGTCGGCCGCATATACGTCCCAAAGGTAGTCGCGCTCGCTGCTGGTGACCATTTCCAGCGTCAGCTCGTCATGGTTACGCAGAAAGATGGCCCACTGGCAGTTCTCGGGAATCTCCGGCGTCTGCTGCATGATATCGGTGATGGGCAGGCGGTCGGCCCGGGCGATCGCCATATACATGCGCGGCATCAAGGGGAAGTGGAAAGACATGTGGCATTCGTCGCCCTCGCCGAAGTATTCCTGCGCATCCTCCGGCCATTGGTTGGCTTCCGCCAGCAGCATGCGGTCGGGATATTGCTGATCCAGCGCCGCGCGTATTTTCTTCAGGACCGCGTGGGTCTCGGGCAGATTTTCATTATTCGTGCCTTCGCGCTCCACCAGGTAAGGCACGGCGTCCAGGCGCAGCCCGTCCACGCCCATGTCCAGCCAGAAGCGCATAATCCCGATAACGGCTTTCAGCACCTGCGGGTTGTCGTAGTTCAAGTCCGGCTGATGGGAATAGAAGCGATGCCAGAAATAGGCGCCCGCCACCGGATCCCAGGTCCAGTTGGATTTCTCCGTGTCGCAGAAGATGATGCGGGTGCCCGAATACGCCTGGTCATTGTCCGACCATACATAGAAGTTTCGGGCGGCGGAGCCCGGCTTGGCGCGGCGCGCGCGCTGGAACCAGGCATGCTGGTCGGAAGTGTGGTTGACCACCAGTTCGGTGATCACCCTCAGCCCGCGCTGATGCGCCGCCTTGATGAATTTCCTGACGTCGGCCAGCGAGCCGTAGTCTTCATGCACGCCTCGATACTCCGCGATGTCGTAGCCGTCATCGAGGCGGGGCGATGGGTAGAAAGGCAGCAGCCACACTGTGTTGACGCCCAGGCTGGCGATGTAGTCCAGCTTGGCGACCAGCCCCTGGAAGTCGCCCTGGCCGTCATCGTTGGCGTCGAAGAACGACTTGACATGCAATTGATAGATGACCGCATCCTTGTACCAGAGCGGGTCAGGCTGCTGTTCCGATCGTTCCTTCTCGAGCACGGCCATAGTTTCTCTGTTTCGTTCATGTTTGCGCTGCAGGCAGCAAGCGCCAGGCCAGGAAAGGCCTTTCCGGCGTCAACTCTATGTATCGCCGATTGCCTTGCAGCTCGAAGCGCCCCTCCTCGAACAAATCCTCGAGCCGCAGCCTGTCTCCCGCCCATGGCCATTGCCAGACCGGCAGCTCCAGGGTTCCCCCCTGGCGTGCGTGCGGATCCAGGCTGATGGCCACCAGCACGATGTTGTCCTCTTCGGGCGTGGACTTGGTAAAGAACAGAATCTGGTCGTTGTCCACGCGATGGAAGCGTATGCCCAGATGCGTCTGCAGCGCGGGGTTCAGGCGCCGCATGCGGTTCAGCTGGGTGATTTCGGCGATGATGTTGCCCGGCCTGTCCCAGTCCCATGAACGCAGCTGGTATTTCTCGGAATCCTGGTATTCCTCTTTCCCGGCGACGCTGCCGGCCTCGCAGAGCTCGAAGCCGTTATACATGCCCCACAATCCCGACGTGGTGGCGGCCAGCGCCGCCCGGATCAGGAAGCCCGGCCTGCCCGGGCCTTGCAGGAAATAGGGGTTGATGTCCGGCGTGTTGACGAAGAAATGCGGCCGGAAGAAGTCGGCCACGGGCGGCGTGGACAGCTCGGTCAAATAGTCCGTCAATTCCTGCTTGCCATGGCGCCAGGTGAAATAGGTGTACGACTGCGAGAATCCCACTTTGGCAAGCCGGTACATCATCCGCGGCCGGGTGAAGGCCTCGGAAAGAAAAACGACATCGGGATGGGCGCCCTGCACTTCCGCGATCAGCCATTGCCAGAAAGGCAGGGGCTTGGTGTGCGGGTTGTCCACGCGGAACAGGCGCACCCCCTGATCCACCCAGAACAGCACCACATCGCGCAAGGCGCGCCACAACGCGGCGCCGCCCAGATAGAAATCGGGATTGACGATGTCTTCATAGCGCTTGGGGGGATTCTCGGCGTAGCGCAGCGAACCGTCGGCGCGCCAATCGAACCATTCCGGATGGCGGCCCAGCCAGGGATGGTCGGGCGAGCACTGTATGGCGAAATCCATGGCGATCTCGATGTTGCGGCGCTGCGCCGCCCGCACGAGATCGCGGAAGTCGTCGATGGCGCCCAGTTCCGGGTGGACGGCGTCATGTCCGCCTTGCGCGGAACCGATGGCATAGGGGCTGCCAGGGTCGCCCTCGCTCGCGGACAAGGCATTGTTGCGGCCCTTGCGGTTGGCCAAGCCTATCGGATGGATGGGCGGCATGTAGAGCACATCGAAACCCATCTCCTGGATAAAGGGCAAGCGTGCCTCGACATCCTTGAATGTGCCGTGCACGCCCGGCGTTGCGCTTTGCGAACGCGGGAACAGCTCATACCAGCTCGCGTAGCCCGCTTCGCGGCGTTCCACCGTCAGGGGATAGATGCGATCGGTGACTTCAAAAGGCCGCATGTCGACCGCACGCATTCTTTCGGCGGTGGCTTCGGAAAGCACGATGTCTATGTGCCGGCTATCGGCCAGCGGTATGGGTTTCACTTCGGGCGCCTGGGCGGCGTAGCCGGTCAGCAACAGCCCACGGCGCGCCTTGGGCCTGACCCTTTGGGGCTGGCCGATCTCGCGCAGCATGGCCGCCAGTTCCGTTGCGTCATCCGGCAGATCGTCTCGCACGCGCTCCAAGGCGTCGGCCATGAGCATGCGGGCCTCTTCCACTTCCAGGGACACGTTCTGGCCCGCATCATGCTTTTTCTTCAGGGCATCGCAGTGCGATCCCCAACTGTCGTACCAGGCCTGCACGGTATAGCAATGGCGTCCCAGCCGTTCCGGCATGAATTCAGCGCCCCATCGGTCGTTGCCCAGCGGCCGCATGGCGACGCGGCGCCACTGGCTTTCATCGACCGCCTTCCACAACAGGCTGACGGCAAGGCGGCTGTGACCGTCCATGAATACATCGGCCTCCACATGCAGCGTCTGCCCGAGGCAGCGCTTGACGGGAAAGCGCCCGCCATCCACCTGAGGCGCAACGCTTTCTATGGCGATGCGCGCTTCAGTCAGCGGGGAAGGCGAGCCGGCCTTGACCAGCGAAATGCCGCCGGTCGCCTTGACCGGCACAGCCGGCGCGGCGGAAATCAGACTATATCCGGCTTCCTCCAGCGCATCCGGCGCATCGGCATCCAGGACGTAGCCGTCCGGCAATCGCGACGCCAGCATGGCCCGGTCCACCGCCGCGGCGGCATGCGTATCGGCATTGAGCGCGAGCACGGCGGCCTTGTCGCCGGGCCTGAACACGGCGGTCACGCCGGACAGGGGCCCGGTGAGCATGCGCATGGGCCCGCCGACATGGGCCCGCGACGCCTGCCAGCGGTTGGCGTCCGCAACGGCGCGCCGGCCGGCCGGATGCTCCATGCCTTGCGGCATGAGCAGGCCGTCGCCCATGAAGGCGGCCGTCCACAGCATCCGCTGCGCCTGGGCGGCGCTCTGCGGTCCGGACGGCAGCCCCCGCCCGGAGCGCGCAATATCCGCCAGCGGAGCGATGCAGGCGGCCACTTTGGCCAGGCGCTCTTGTTCCTCCAGCAGCCATCCGGATCGGTAATCCCACCAAGGCAGGGAATTGAAGGTGTAGAGGAAGCCGCAAGCGCTCAGCTCTTCGAGCTGCGCAGGCGTCATCCCAGGCGTCCAGGCCATGAATACACAATCCGGATGACGCTCGTGCACCCCTTGCATCAAGCGGGCCCAGCCAGCGGCCGGCAGAGCCGCGAGCTTATGGCAGCAATATCCCGCCACACCCGCCGCGCACCAGGTCGCCAGCCTTTCCACCCACTGCTCCACCGTATCCGCCGCGATGTCCTCGGCAAGCAAGTCCATCATGAAGCCCAAGCCCTGTTCGGCGCATAAGGGCGCGGCGCCCAAGGCATCGGACAGGGTCCGCATATCGGCATGGGGGCCGGCCCACGCGCCGGCCCGCCCAGCCTCCGGCGTGGAAAGCGGCGGCGCCATGACCGTGTCGAAGCCTAGCTCATCGGCTTCGCGGATCAAGGCCTCCCAGCGTTGCGCGGCGGTCCCGGCGGCCGCCTCGCGGTTCCATTCCGAAGGAGATACATAATAGATACGCATCGCCATCAAGCCGCGGAGACCTCGCCGGCCGCCAGCGGGCTAGGCGCGATGCCCGCGGCAGGCACGCGTTGCGCCAGCTTGCCATGCCCCAGCCTGGGAGCTTGACGAGCCAGGCCCACGGCGGATGCCACGAGCGGGCGCGGCCGCAGGGGCTGCTGCGGATCGCGCTGGACTTCCGGGATACGGCCCAGCGCGACATCCGGCCGCAAGGCCTGGAAGGCGGAGAGATAGGCGGGGGCGGTGTTGGTCCAGCTAAAGTCGGCACGCATGCCGTTCATCTGCATGGCGCGCCAGATCTCCGGCATGCGATGCAGCGTCATCGCGCGGTCTATGGCCTGCGCCATGTCCCGCGGCTGCTCCCCTTCGAACAGTATGCCGGTGGCGGCGCGCATGGCGCCGGCCGGCCGGTGCATGCCCGGGTCCAGTATGGTGTCGGCCATGCCGCCCACTCTCGACCCTATGGGTATGGTTCCATAGCGCATCGAATACAGCGGCGTCAGGCCGAAAGGCTCGAACCGGCTGCCATGCAGCAGCACGTCCGCCCCGGCATGCAGCATATGGGCCTCGGCCTCGTCAAAGCCCACATGCACGCCGCAACGGCCCGGATATTGCCGTTCCAGCGCCGACAGCGCCTGCTCCAGCTGCTTGTCGCCCTCGCCGATCACGCATACCTGCAATTCCGGGTGGGCTTCCAGCGCAAGAGGCAGGGCCTGCGCCGCCACATCCGCCATTTTCTGGGTGGTCAGCCGGCTACCCATGGCCATCAGCGTCGCCCGCGGCGCCCCGGCCAGGCCGAACGCCTTCTGCAGCCGGCTCTTGCATACCGCCTTGTCGGCGAGGCGCTCCCAGCTGAAGGCCAGGCCATCGAGGTATTCGTCGTCCTGCGGATTCCAGAGCGCGGTGTCGATGCCGTTGGGTATCGAGATGAGATCGCTGCGCCTTTCGGCCAGCACCCCTTCCAGCCCGCAGCCAAAGCGCGGGGTCAAGATTTCGCGCGCATAATTGCGGCTGACCACAGTAATGAGGTCGGCATAGCGTATGCCGGCCTTCAGGAAATTCATGCGGCCCCAGAACTCCAGGCCCGCGCTATTGCAGTAGGACGGCTCCAGGCCGAGTTGCGGCGCCAGTTCCATGGGGAATATGCCCTGAAAGGCGATGTTGTGCAAAGTCAGCACCGTCTTTACGTCTTCGACATGAAGCTGGCGGATGAAGAGCGGAGTCAGGGCCGCATGCCAGTCGTGCGCATGGACGATGTGCGGGCGCGGCACCCCGGCTATTCCGCGCGCCACCCGGGCGGCCGCCTGGGCCAGCGCCGCAAAACGTACAGCGTTGTCCTCGTACTCCGAACCGTCCGGGGCCATATACAGGCCTTTGCGGTCGTACAAGGCATCGTTCTTCAGCAGCAGCACCGGCACGCCAAGTTCGTGGCAGTGAGCGCCCAGCAATGTGGCGTCGCCGCCGGGCATGTCCTGAAGCACCGCCAGCTGCCGCGCAGGGCCCAATTTGCGCAGCGCCGCCGGATAGGCGGGAAGCATGAGCGTGAGTTGGGCGCCGCTGTTGCATAGCGCGTGCGCCAACCCGCTTACCGCATCCCCCAAACCGCCCGTCTTCGCCAAGGGAAAAACCTCGGAAGTCACAGCCAGTATCTTCATCGCCACAATGTTCTCCTATTCCCCGGCCTGCGGGGGTGATGCGCCGGAGCTCTTTCCGGGCTCCGCAACGGTATGGGTCGGCCTAGTTCGATCCCGTCCGTTCCGCGGCTTTTGCAAGCGGCCGGGATGCGAGATCTATGCTGAGACTCGGGTTGCTAGCAGCAAGCGGCGTGCCCGGGTTTCCATGGCCGGCGAAGCCCTCTGACGCGAGTCCGGGCACGTGTCTTGCAAGCGGGAGTCCAGTCCAGCCTGCAATACGCTTTACATCCATAGGAGAACAGGACGATGAGGCCAGCTACAGTACGCATCACCCATTCGGCGCGAAGGCCGCCATGCCTGCGGGCGCATGTGCCGGAGCCGCCCGAGCATGACCCCTCCGTGCCACCCAGCCCGCCGCCCCCGGGCGACCCCGGCAAAGAGGTGGACCTTCCCCCGCGTGAAGAGCCCGACCGCATCCGCGACCCCGAGCAGCCGCCTTCGGAAAACCCGCCGCTGCATTAAGGCGCCGGTTCGGGGGGACGTTAGAGGGGCGCCGGGTTGCGGCCCCGCGCGGGCTTGGGGCAGTTCAGGCCCGCGGCCAAGAGTGATTGGAATGCCGCGGCACGCCGGAAACGGCAGGCGCCGCCACGGCTTCCTTGGGCGTTTGATCCAGCAGCCGGCGCATGGCTTCGACTTGGGGCGATACGACGCGGCGGCTGCGCAGGGCGCGCGGAAGGCCGGTCAACGCGTCTATCGTGGACAGGAATAATGTGCGGCGCGCCTTGGCGCGCGCCAGCTGGCGCCAAGTTTCACGCCAAGCGGCTTTCGCGGGGCGGCGCATCCACGCCACCCAGATCGCGTTGCGCACCAGCAGGCGGTGGCGCAGCGGCGAGTCGCGCAATTTGCTGGGGAAATGGCGGGTGACGACGTCCTCCATGTACACCATGCTCCAGCCTCGCTCGGCAAGGTCCAGCGCCATCAATTCTTCCTCGCCGCCTATGAAGAGCGGCGGCCAATAGCCGCCGACGTCATAAAAGGCGCGAGTGCGCATGACGCAGGCGCCCGCCATGAAGCCCAACAGCCGCGGGCCGGGCAGTTGCCCGCGCGCCAGAGGGCTCTTGGCCATGGCCTGGCATGTCGGATCCATCAGACGCATAGGCCCCACATGGACGCAGGCGTTGAGCACGGCGATAGCCGGGCCGTCGTCCATGACGTCTACGGCCCGCTGCAGCGAGCCCGGATCCCATTGCGTATCGTCATCGCAGAAAGCGATATACGGCGTGTGGACATAAGCGGCGGCGATGTTGCGCCCCGCCGCGCCGAGGTTGCGCCGCGCCCTGATCAGCATGACGCTCGGAAAGCGCAGGCTGACCGCGGCGGCGGTGCCGTCGCGCGAGCCGTTATCCATGACGATGATGGGCCAGTTGCCCGGCAGTTTCTCCAAGGCGGCCAAGGTATTCAGCAACTGCACCCGCCTGTTGTGCGTAAGCACGACTATGGTCGCGCGCCCTTCAGTGGTCATTCGGCTATCCATCCATTGAATATATCGCGTGACCGCGCAGCATATAGCGTGCCTATAGGTCTCTTACAAGACAGACGCCATGCAGCAGGATCAACGCGTCCGGGAGGATGATTCGTCGATATCGCCGTTGCTGCCGTATTCTTCCAGGCGGTTGTACAAGGTCTTCAGGCTGATGCCCAGCATTTCCGCGGCCACTTTCTTCACGCCGCCGCACTGCTTCAAGGTCGCGAGTATGAGCTGCCGATTGGCGTCCGCCAGCGGGACGCCGACCGGCACCAGGATGTCCGACCCCCAACCCGCCGAATGCGCCTCCAGCTCGAAGGAATTGAAATCGCCCTTGATGACATCGTCGGCCAGTATGTAGCTGCGGTACACGTAATTGCGCAATTCCCGGATATTGCCGGGCCATGAATATTCCTTCATGGCCTGCTTGGCTTCGGGCGCGAATACTTTGGCGCTGCGATTTTCTTCATTGAGTTTTTGCAGAAAATACTCGGCCAGGAGCAGGACATCGTCGTCGCGGTCGCGCAAGGGCGGCAGCTCGAGCGGAAAGACGCTGAGGCGATGATAGAGATCCTCGCGCAGCGCCCCGCTGGCGACCGCCTGCTCCGGATTGCGGTTGGTGGCGGCAATGACGCGGACGTCCGCCTCGATTTCTTCGTGCGTGCCCACGCGCATGAAACATCCGGACTCCAGCACCCTGAGCAGGCGCACTTGCAGTTCCATGGACATTTCGGTGATTTCATCCAGGAACAAGGTGCCGCCCCGCGCCCGCTCGAAATAGCCTTTGTGCTGCTTGTCCGCCCCTGTGAAACTGCCCTTCTCGTGACCGAAAAGCTCGCTTTCGATGAGGTTGGGCGAGATCGCCCCGCAGTTGATGGGCAGGAAGGGTTTATCGTGGCGGGGGCTGGCCAGGTGGATGGCTTCGGCGGCCAATTCCTTGCCGGTTCCGCTTTCGCCGACCAGCAGCACCGTCGCCTGGGTGGGCGCCACTTTTTCGATGTGGGCGCACAATAATTGCATGGCGCGGGATTTGCCTATCATTTTGGCGAAGCAGTCGGAAGAAGCCAGCGCCGGAGGCTGCTTCAGCATGCCCTTCAGCTGGGCCAGCACGGTTTTCAGGCGGCGCAGGCTGATGGGTTTCAAAAGATAGTCCACCGCGCCGAAGCGCAGAGCCTGGACCGCGCTGTCCACGCTCGAATAGCCGGTAATGAAAACCACTTCGGTGCCGGATAGTTCCAACTCCTTCCAGAACTCTATGCCATTGCCGTCGGGCAATTGCATATCCAGCAAGACGACATCCGGTTTCTGGCGTTCGATTTGTATGCGTGCCTGCCTGATGTCGCCCGCCTGGGCAACCGTGTACCCGTCTTCGTCGGCGATCTCGGCGATGAGCTCCCGAATGGAGGGTTCGTCGTCCACGATCAGTAGATGCGGCATATAAACTCTTCAAAAATTGGTTTCCCGGCCTTGCGCTCACCGGCGCTCAAAATAAATTCAAGCGATGAAATACCAGTCCTATTCTTAACATATTTTCTCGACTTCATCCTACGCGCTTTCTTAGATAGCCAGCGTAAAGATGCATGTCAAACGAAACGAATTGTTAATATTTTGATCGCATATTTATTTCATATTAGACTGCATACCATGCTCAAGTCGTCCAAAATCCTGGGCCGATCGTCAGCCGCCTTCGAATTGGCGCGCAATATCGTCAAAGCGGCGCCCACCGATGCCAGCGTCCTGCTCGTAGGCGAAAGCGGAACCGGCAAGGAAGTCGTCGCGCGCGCGATCCATAGCCGCAGCGCCAGGCGCGACGCGCCTTTCATCGCATTGAATTGCGGCGCCATCACGCCCACCCTGGCTGAAAGCGAACTGTTCGGCCACGAAAAAGGCAGCTTTACGGGGGCCAGCTCCACCGCCATGGGCTGCTTCGAAAAAGCGCATACGGGTACGCTGTTTCTGGACGAAGTCACCGAAATGCCGTTTGCCATCCAGGTGCAATTGCTGCGCGTGCTGGAAACCGGCCAGTACCACAGGGTGGGCGGGTCCGAGCACCTGTCCACCGACGTGCGCATCATCGCCGCCACCAATAGGAATCCCAAGGAAGCCATACGCGACGGCATTTTCCGCTCGGACCTGCTGTACAGGCTCGCCGTTTTCCCCGTACGCGTACCCGCGCTGCGCGAGCGGCAATCGGATATTTCCTACCTGGCGCAGCGTTTTCTGGATGAGCTGAACGAACAGGAAAAAACGTTCAAGACCTTTTCGGCCGAGTCCTCGGAAAGATTGCTTTCCTACTCCTGGCCGGGGAATATCCGCGAACTCAAGAATGTGGTCACGCGTGCTTACATACTGGCCGATAAAGTGGTGGACATCCCTCCCCTCACCTCCAGTTTGCGCTTGCTGCCGCCGGAAATAAAACAGGGCTTCCTGAAAATCCCCATCGGCACGCCGCTGAACAGCGCGCAGCATTCCATCATCATGGCGACTCTGGACTACTACGGCGGCGACCGGCGCCGCACCGCGCTGGCATTGGGCATCAGCCCGAAAACGCTTTATAACCGCCTGGAGCAATTCCGCAAGACTGTTCCCGCCGAGCCGGCTTGAGGCGGTCGCGGAAATACGCGATCGTACGCTGCAGCCCCTGTTCCAGGCCCACCTTGGGGCGCCAGCCCAGATGACGCTCGGCCAATGTCGTCACCGGCAGGCGCTGCACGGGGTCGTCCGGCGGCAGCGGCAAGTACTCGAACCGCGGTTCCGTCCCCGTCAGGGCGCAGATATGCCGGGCGATTTCCTGTATCGTGACTTCCTGCGCCCCGCCCAGGTTCACCGGCCCCTGGAAAGTATCGGGCCCGTTCATCAAGCCGACCAGGCCGTCGATCAAGTCGTCCACATAGCACAGGGCGCGCGTCTGGCTGCCGTCTCCATAAATCGTCAGCTTGCTTCCGGACAGCGCCTGGACGATGAAATTGGACACGACCCTGCCGTCGTCGGCCGCCATGTAAGGCCCGTAAGTGTTGAATATGCGTGCAATTTTTACCTGCACGCCCTTGCAGCGGCCGTAATCGGCGAACAGGGTTTCGGCGCAGCGCTTGCCCTCGTCATAGCACGACCTGATGCCCACGATATTCACTTTGCCGCGATAGCTTTCGGGCTGGGGATGGACGTCCGGGTCGCCATAGACTTCGCTGGTCGAGGCTTGGAGTATGCGGGCGCCGCAGCGGCGCGCGAGCTCCAGCAGGTTGTAGGCGCCATCCACGCAGGTGCGCAAGGTATGGACGGGGTCGGCCTGATAGTGCTTGGGCGACGCGGCGCAGGCCAGGTTATAGATGCGCGCCGGCCGGATGCCCTCGTCCATCGGCTCGATGACATCGTGGCGCAGCAAGGTGAAAGCGGGATCGTCCGCAAGGTCGTCGATATTGCTTTGCTTGCCGGTCAGGAAGTTGTCCAGGCAGATGACCTCGTGGCCTTCGCGCAGCAGGCGCCGGCACAGGTTGGCCCCCAGGAAGCCGGCGCCGCCGGCCACCAGCACGCGCTGGCGTTCAAGTCCGTTCATGGTTTTCCCCTTTGCAGCTCCCCTTCGCCAGCTGCTTCCTGGCCTGCGCCAATACTTCGTCCACGCCGACCGCCAGCGCGCAGGGATGCCCTATCGGGCAGCGCTGATAAGCGCAAGGCCGGCAAGCGGTATCGTAATGCAGCACCATGTGGCGCTCGGCGTCCAGCGGCGCCCAGCGCCGCACGTCGCTGCCGCAGGCGACGATGACGCTGCGCAGCCCTATCGCCGCGGCGACATGGGAGACTCCGGTGTCGTTGCTGACCAGCAGGCGCCCGCGCTGCAGCAGCGCGGCCAGGCCGCCCAGCGAAGTCGCGCCGCACAAACGCGCCGCCGGCCGCTGCAACTGGTCGGCCAGCGCCTGCTCCAGGGCGAGTTCTTCGCGGCTGCCGGTGATGGCGATCTGCCAGCCGTCGTCGGCCAGGGCCCGCGCGACGGCGGCAAAGCGCTGCGGCGGCCAGCGCCTGGACTCCAGCCGGGCGCCGGGGTGAAAAAAAACAGTGCGCGCGGGATCGATGCCGGCATTGCGCGCGACGGTATCGGCTTCCTTGCAGTCATCCGCCGACAGGGGAAATTCCAGTCTTGCGTCGTCCGCCGGCAAGCCGAGGTAGCGCAGCAGCGCCAGGTAGCGCTTGATTTCCGGCAAGGCATCCGGCCATGCCATCAGCCGGCCCGGCTGTTCTTCGCCGGCATGCGGCACGAACCCGGCCCAGCAGGCGGCGCCCATGGCCTGCGCGATCTTGTTGGACTGCGGGCCGCTGCCATGCATCTGCAAAACCAGGTCGAACCGCAGGCTGCGCACATGGCGATAAAAATCCGGCAGTTCGTCTGGCCGCGCCGGCTGCTCCGGAAAAGCGGGATCGCCGGGAAAAGGCAGCAGCGCATCCAGATAATGGCGAAACCGCTGCACCAAAGGCCGGGCGCCTTCCAGCCCCACCAGCGCGATCCATGCTTGCGGATAGGCCAGTCGCAAGGCGCGCAAGGCCGGCACCGTGCACAGCAGATCCCCGAGATTGAGCGCGCGCAATATGGCGATGCGCCTGGGCTGCGCGGGCAGGACCGCAAGCCGGTTCATGGCAAGGCCCTGCCGAAACGCGCCGCCCCCACCGCCCGCCAGAATATGGACAGCGGCGGAATGACCGCCGAGGTGATGAGCAGCTCCACCACATTGCGCGGAGTCAAGGAACTGGCCCACAAGCGGCGCAGGAAAAACACCAGGCTCAGCGCCGCCCAGGCGCCCAGCGCGGCCGCGGCCAGCGCCGTCTGCCCCGCCAGCAGGGCGAACACCGCAAGCAGCAGCATCGCTGTGATCGACAGATAGAACCAGGGCGGGCCGCTGCGTATGCGCTCCCGGTACAGGGCCGGATATTTCTTGCACAGCAGCACATCGAACATGATTTTCTTCTGCATGCCGATGCTGGTTGCGAACCGGGCCGGCCGCAAGGGATGGATGACGACGGCCGCCGGCGCCGCGGCAATGCTGTAGCCGCGCTCCAGCAATGAGAATTGCAGGTCGGAGTCCTCGCGCCAGGCCTGGGTATAGCGCTGGTCGAAGCCGCCCACCGCCTCCAGCGCCTCGCGCCGGACAAAACAGTTGGCCGTCGCGAACTCGGCCTCCGACAGGCGCGCGGCATCCCGTTCGTAATCGGTGGGATGCTGCGGCAAAGGCATGACGATGCGCCCGACAGCCGCTTCCACCCCCGAAGCCATGGCCTGCATGCCGGCTTCCAGCCAGCCTGGTTCAGGCACGGTATCGTCATCGGTAAAAGCAACTATGGGCGCGGCCGCCTTCCGCCAGCCGGCATTGCGCGCGCCCGCCGGCCCTTGGGTATCCCTTACGGCGATATATTCGATGCGCGGGCGGCCCTGGCAGCGGCTCTGGGCCGCCGCAACGACGGCCTTGGTCTGCACGCTGGGCCCATCGTCGCAAACCAGTATTTCGAAGTCCTCGCCCGCCAGCGACTGCCTTTGCAACGCCTGCAGGCAGCGCTCCAGCAGATCGGGGCGCCGATAAGTAGGGACCACCACCGAGACCCAAGGCCGCGCGGGCTGCTGCCGGACATCCATCACATCCATTACGGTTTCTCCACCAAAAAGCTGCCTATCACCAGCGCATCCAGCGGCGAGGTCCAGAATGATTCCAAGGCGTCGCGAGGGCTGCACACCACCGGCTCGCCGCGCGTGTTGAACGAAGTATTGACCAGCACCGGCACGCCGGTGCGCGCTTCGAAGGCCGTCAGCAGCTCATGGAGCAAGGGATGCTGGCGGCTGCTGACCGTCTGCACGCGCGCCGTTCCGTCGATATGCCGCACGGCCGGTATGGCCGCCGCTTTATCCGTCAGGACATCGAATACGAACAGCATGAAGGGCGCTTCGATGCCGGGTTTGCCGCGCGCATCGAACCATTCATGGGCGCGCTCGGCCAGGATGACCGGCGCCACCGGCCGGAAATCCTCGCGGTCCTTCAGTTCATTCAAGCGCGCCTGCATCAGGGCATCGCGCGGCGAGGCCAATATGGAACGCGCGCCCAGCGCTCGCGGACCGAATTCCATGCGCCCCTGGAACCAGCCTATGATTTTCTCTTCGGCCAGCAGATCGGCGGCCGCGGCGGCGATATCATCCAGGCGCTCGTAGGCGATATGGGAACGCTGCAGAAAGGCCTCGATTTCTTCATCGCTGTAAGCCGGCCCCAGGTAGGCGTGGTCCATGACCCAGCCGCGGCGATCGGCCTCTCTGTGGTGAAAATCCACCCACAGCGCCGCCCCCAGCGAGGTGCCGGCATCGCCCGCCGCGGGCTGCACCCATACGTTCTTGAAGATCCCCGCATCGGCCAGTTTGGCGTTCATCACGCAATTGAGCGCCACGCCGCCCGCCATGCACAGGTTGTCGGACTGAGTGGCGCTGCGCAGCCAGCGCGCCATGTCCAGCACCGTTTCTTCCAGCACGCACTGCAAGGAATGGGCGATATCCGCATGGCGGTCTTCGAACGCCTCGCCGCGTACGCGGGGCGGGCCGAAGCGGGCCTCGAGATCGGCGGCGTGCAGCGTATAGCCGCCGTGGCCGTCCGTCCGCAGGATGTCGCGGAACTCGTCCATGTAATGCGCCCGGCCGTAAGACGCCAGGGCCATGACCTTGTACTCGTCGGAGGAATGCAGAAATCCCAGATAGCGGGTCACGTCCTCGTACAGCAGGCCCAGTGAATGCGGCAGGTTGATCTGCCGGATTCTGTCGTACTTGCCGTTGCGGTAATGCCCATAGCTGGTGGATGCGCGTTCGCCGCGGCCGTCCATGGCCAGCACCGCCGCGTCTTCATAGGGGCTGGCCAGGAAGGCGCTGGCTTCGTGCGTCAGATGGTGTTCGACGAATTGCCAGCGTTCCAGGATGCTGTCCAGGCCGGCGCCGGCATAGCGCCGCTGCAAATGATGCGGAACGCCGTCGGCCAGCTGGCGCGGCGCATTGATGATGTACGACAGAAAGAGAGGATCCCAGGGCGATCCGCCGTTCGGCGCTTTGGGCGCGGCCGACGGCTCCATGGGCAGGCGAAAGACGCCTTCCGGAGCCAGCTCGGGCAGCAAGATCTTCGGATCGAAGGAATAGGCGATATGGTCCACATCGCGCAAATCCAGGCCCGCCTCGCGCAGGCAATAGTCGATGGCGTTATAAGGCAGTTGCCAGGTCGAAAAGGGCACGGGCCGTTTGCCGTGCTTGATCCGGGTGAACCGCTCTTCTTCCGCCGCCGCGACCGGCACGCCGTCGCGCACCAATGCGGCGGAACAATCATGGAATGCCGCATTGATTCCTAATGTATGCATGCTTTGTCCTCCAGAAGATCATAGGCGGCCTGAGCCACGGCTTCGGGGGCTACGCCGTTCAGGCAGGCGTTATGCCCTTGCGGGCACACGCTGCGATAACAGTATTTGCAAGGCATGTCGCAGGACAGCACGCGCTGCTCGACCATCCATGGCGTGTGCTGCGGATTGGTCAGCGCATAGAGATCCACCACCGGCGTCTGCACGGCCGCGGCGATGTGCACCGGCCCCGTGTTATTGGAAATCAATAGGTGCGCATCCTCGATCAGGCAGGCCAGCTCGCCCAGCGTCAGGCAGCCCGCCAGATTGCAAAGCCGCAAGCCGGGGCCCGCCTTGTCCGCCACGAATTCGGTCAGCGTACGCTCGGCCTGGCTGCCCGTCAGGAACAGAGTCCGGCCCGCGTCCCGCAGCAGCGCCAGCGCCTGCGCGAAGCCTTCCGCCGCGTAACGCCGCGATTCCGCCGTGGCGCCGCAATGCACGACTATGCCGCCGGCGCGGCCGTCCACGCCCTGCTCCCGCAAGCGGCGGCGCAGGGATGCCCGGTCGGCGGCGCGTGTGCTGAAACGCAGCCTGGCGTCGCCGCAGCACGCGCCCACCGCCGCCACCAGATCGAGCTGGCGCTGCACTTCGTGGCGTATCCCGGATTCCGGCTCGGTGTCTTTCACCCAGGGATTCAGCAGCCGATAGGGGTTCTCGCGCGCATGCGCCAGCACGCGGGGTATGCCGGCCAAATGGCACATGACCGCCGCCGGTAAGGCGCTTTGGCTGAACACGGTGAAGATCACGGCGGCATCGTAGCTGCCCCGGCGCAGCGATGCGATGGCGCCCCAATCCTGCTCATTGCCCGACGAGCCGTTCTTGACCCAGGCCGCGTCGTAAGAAAGGACCGCGTCCACATCGGACAGATAGGGCGCCAGAAAAGCGCCGGAGCGCGACGCCAACAGACAGACATGCCGTCCAGGCCGGGATTCTTTCAGCGCCCGGATGGCGGGCGTGGTCATCAAGACATCGCCCATGTTGTCCAGCCGCACGCACAGCACCCGCTCCACGGAACTCCAATCATCGATGCGAGCCGTCATGGCAGCGCCCCCGCATGCCGCAGCGCGCCGCCATGGACCAGCCAGAGGCTGGCTTCGTCCAGATCGGCGGCGACATGGTCGGGCCTGCGCCATTCGCTGCCCCGCCATTCCGTCTCGTTGCCGTTATCCAGCAACAGCGTATGGCAGCCGGCCCGCCGGCCCGCTTCGACATCGTCCAGAATGTCGCCGATGAACCAGGAGGCCACGATGTCTATGCCATGCCTGCCCGCCGCGCCGCACAGCAGTCCGGGCGCCGGCTTGCGGCAATCGCATATTTTCGTATAGGCGGGATGCACCCCTTGGGGATGATGGGGGCAGAAGCAGAAATCCAGCATGCTCGCTCCAGCCTCCAGGAACATGGCTTCCAGCTTGCGCCGCATGGGCTGCAGGTCGTCGATGCCGAACTTGCCCAGGGCGACGCCGGGCTGGTTGCTGATCACGATCAAGGGCAGGCCCAGGCGCGCCAAACGCGCCAGGCCGGCCCTGGCCCCCGGGGCGAAGCGCATGCGGTCCGGGTTCACGTTGTAGGGCACATCGGCCAACAGGGTGCCGTCCTTGTCCAGGAAGATGGCCGGCCCGGCGCGGCGTTCCGGCATGGCGCCCGCAGCGCCTCCATCCCGGCCGCGCAAGGCCGGCGGCTGCCCCCTCGCGGCGACGGGTCTGCCTGGTCCGATGCGGCGCGCCCGAAAACCCGCGCCGGTGCTCATGGTCATGGCCATGATGTTTCTTTCATCGGCAGGACCATGAGCTCCGGAATCACGGTTTCCGGCGGCTGAGTCAGGACGAACCGCAGCGTCCGCGCCACGTTCATGGGATCCTGCAGCAGGCCGACGTCGATGTCGGGAAAGCGGTCCAGCAAAAACGGCGTGCGCATGCCGCCCGCGATCAGGGCCGTCACCTTGACGCCGCCGCCGCGCAGTTCGGCGTGCAGCGCATGGCTCAATCCCAGGAGGCCCCATTTGCTGGCGTGGTAGACGCTGGCATTGGGCCAGGCGCGGCGGGCGGCGGTCGAAGCGATATTGACAATGTGCCCGCCGGGCGCCAGGTATTCCAGGCAGTGCTTGGCCATCAGGAAGGGGCCGGTCAGGTTGGTGCGTATCACCCGTTCCCAATCGGCGCTGCTCAATTCGCGGATGCCCACCGTGACGTCTATGCCGGCGTTGTTGACGACGGCGTCCAGGCGGCCGAATGCGGACGCGACTTGCCGGAGCGCCTCGCGCACCTGCGCCTCGTCGCCTACGTCCAGCTTGAAGGCGCGCGCCCGCCCGGGCCCCGTATTGCAGCGCTCCGCCACGCTTGCCGCGGCGCTTTCGTCGATGTCCAAAGCCGCCACGTGCGCGCCTTCCGCCGCAAGCGTTTCGCAGATCGCGGCGCCCAAACCGCGTCCCGCGCCCGTCACCAGGACGACGCGGCCTTCCAGCGTGTCGTAGCGGGCCGGCTCGCCGCGAGGGCGGGCGGCCGGCGTTCCGGCGGCCGATTTCGAATTGTTGGCGAGGCTTGCGCCTGTCTGGGCGCCGGCCGCCGGAGTGCCGGCCACCGGATCGAGATCATAAACATCCATGGTGCTTCCTCTCCCTGTGGTTTGTGTCAAGCCAAGTCGGTATGCACGGCGCCGCCGAGCAACATGCCGGGCGTCCGGGCGTCTGGTTTCCCGCGACGGGGGTCCCCGTGGCGGGCATCCCCGCGGCGGGCGTCCAGAAGGCCGGCTGGCCGCAGGCCCGCCTTGCGGCTGATCTCATCCCGCAGGTCCAGGCGCGCATGCGGGACCACCGCATGCGCGGCCGCCATCTCCTGGAAGATGCCCGCCAGCTGTTTGCCCACTTGCGGCCAGGTGAAAAGACGCATTGAGCGCTGCCTGCCCGCCAAGCCCATGCTGCGCGCCAAGGCTCGATCGGAAGCCAGGATGTTCAGTTTCCCGGCCAGTGCGTCGGGGTCTTTGGGCGGCACGAGGAAACCCGTCTTGCCGTCGACCACCGTGTAGCGTATGCCGCCCGTATCCGAGCCCACCACCGGCTTCGCGCAAGCCATGGCCTCCACCGGCGTGATGCCGAAGGGCTCGTACCATGGGGTGGTGACAAAAACATCGGCGGCGCAGTAATAGCGGCACAGCTGGTTGCGGCCGCGCCGGCCGGCAAACTCAACGAACTGCGCCACGCCCTCTTCCTCCGCGATGCCGCGCAGGCGCCCCAGCTCGGGCGTGTCTTCTTCCGATGGATTGGCGGCATTGCCGCCCACCACGCAAAGCCGCGCGTTGACGCCATGCGTATTGCGCAAGCGCGCCAGCGCCCGTATGACGTTGTCCACGCCCTTGCGCGGCACCATGCGCCCGAGCTGCAAAAGATAGAATGCGTCCGGGTCCCAGCCCAGGCGCTGGCGCGCTTGGGCCGCGTCCATCGGCCGCATCTCGTCTTCATCGAAACCGCAAGGCACCATGCTGATGCGCTCGGGCTGCGCGCCGTACAGATTGATCAGGTCATGCCGGTCTTCCGGGCACTCCGCGATGATGCGATCGGCGCAGCGGACGATCTCGTCTTCGATCTCGAATCGGGAATCGGGGAAAAGATCGGCGCCGGCCTGATGCATGCGCCGCACGCGCCCCAATGCATGGAAAGTCACGGCCAGCGGAATCCCGGCACTGCGCGCCACAGGCAGGCTGGCCAGGGCGGACATGAAGAAATTGGCGTGTATCAAGTCATAGGCTTCATCGCTGCTTGCGAAATAGCGCTCCATGTACGAGGCGAAGTCGCCCATATAGGGCAGCAGGTTCTCCTTGGGGATGGCACGGGCCGGGCCCGCCGGCACGTGCACGATGCGCACGCCACCGCTGTTGCCGTTGCATATGCCGCTGGCCGCGCCCTTATGCGTCCCACTGCGCATGCCGTTATGCGTGCCGTTATGTGCGCTTCCGCACTCGCCGCCATTCCATTCTATTTCGACCGGGAGGTAGGGGCTGTCCAGGCGGGTGAAGACGTCGACGCTATGGCCCAGCAGCGCCAATTGGCGGGCGACATGCGCCACATAGATATTCTGGCCGCCGCTGTCCACTCCGCCGGCCTGCGCGATGGGGGAAGCATGTTCGCTGACGATGGCTATCTTCATGATCATGCTCCAATGGATACCGGCTTGCCGCCGCCGTCTCGATTCACGCGTATTCTGTTGTCGATGTCCTGCACGCCCAGGCAGTCATCGACGCAGTTTTCTATGGCGTGCTTGCTGGCGCGGTCCTTGACGGCGCCTTCCAGCGTCACCCTGCCTTCGGACACCGATACGGACACATCGCCGACATCCAGGCCGCTATGGGCCAGGCGTTCGCACACGTCTTCCCGCAACCGTTCGTCGGATCGCGTATAACCCTTGGGCAGAATGCGCTGCTGGCGCGGTTCCTGCTGCGCCTGATAGCGCGTGTCTTCGTTCCTGAAGCCGCCATAGCTGCTTTGGCCCGGGTCCGCGCTGCGGCTGTACAGCCTTTCATCAGGGCCTATGTTGTGCGCGCCGAAATGCTGGCCGCCGGGACGCTGGCCACCGGAGTGCCGGCCACCGGAGTGCCGGCCACCGGGAGACCAATCGTCGGAGCGCCAATCATCCGAGCGCCAATCGCCGCCGGGATGCCGGCCGCCGAAGCGCCGGCCTGGCAGCAATTCGTCCTGCTGGTGTACATGCTCGCGCGGGTAGCCGCGTCCCGCATAGCCTTCGTCCCTCATTTCTTCCCGGCCGCGGCCGAAGTCCTCGTCCGCATATTGCGGGCTTGCGCGCCCCTGGCTGGAGCGCCCCGGACCGCCGCGCCCCGAACCACCGTATGGTTCGGATTCGGCTGCATGTCCATGGCCGCGGCCGTAATCTCCCGCCCGGCCATATTGGTTGCCTGGGCCGGCGGGGTAGCGCCGGTCGAATTCCGGCTCGTCGTGCCAAGGCCCGCGCTCGCCCGTCCCGCGGCCCTGCCAATGCCGCGGGCGGTTGCCCAGACCCGGCTGCGGGTTGCGCTGGTCATTGAAGGAATCATCGTCATGGCCGCGTGGAAAATCATGATCGCCAGAGCGCCTGCGTCGTGCTTGATCGTCGTTCACCGCTTTCTCCTTGGTCTGGATTGCTGAAGGTCTGCCCGGCAATAGCAAACCCTGTGCCGCTACCGCTTTTCATTGCGGCGACACCCGCGGATGCGCCCGCGGCACTTCTTACATGGGTCGGTAATTTGTCTAGTTCGCATACATGCCGGAACAAGGCTTACAGCCGGCGGCCGCCCGCGTCGACACATTTTGATACGACGCAAGGGCCCGTAAGGCCGGGTGCATCGGCGTTCCGGAAACGAGCGGATACATACCGCCCGAAGGCCTCACAAGCTGGCATGGATATTGCGTGGAACTAGAAGTGCGTGTTCAACAATCAACTCGAATAGGGAGACACGAAGTGCCGCAAATGACTTATGAGTTACAGGTCCGCCAGCAAATGACGCTGACGCCCCGCTTGCAGCAATCCGTCAAGCTGTTGCAGATGTCCACGCTGGATTTCAGCCGCGAGGTCGTGGAGGCCATCGCCAACAACCCCTTCCTGGAAGAGCAAGAAGATGCGTCCGGCAGCGCCACGCCCGATGCTTTGGCGGGCAAAGCCGCGCCGGCCGGAGTTCTGGATGCGCATGCGCCGGAAGGACTGGATCATGCGGACGAGGCCTCCGCGATGAAGCTGCGCTCCGACGGAGCGGATGGCGCCGATGCCGCCGTCACCGCGGACGCGCCCGCGCCCCAGTATCTGGAGTCCGGCGCGCCGGATGGCGGCACCGGCTACTCGGGCGACTATCCCACCAGCCGCGGCGCCGGCCCGGCCGATACGGATGTCGGCCAATGGGCGCGCGAAACCACGACCTTGCAAGATGCCCTGGAAAGCAATTTATGCAGCTATCAGCTCAGCGAACGCGACCGCTGCCTGGTGCAATTCATCATTGAAGCGATCGACGATGACGGCTATCTGCGAGTGCCGCCGACTGAACTGGCGGGGCCCGAACAATTTTCACCGCCTCCCAGCGCGGAAGAGTGGGAAGTTGCCCTGCGCCTGGTCCAGCAGGCCGGCAAACCGGGTATCGCCGCGCGCAGCCTGTCCGAGTGCCTCGCGCTGCAATTGAAAGCGCTGCCCGCCGATACGCCCGGCGTGGACCTGGCGCTGGCCATCGCCCAGGATCACCTGGATCGCCTGGGCCGGTCCGATTACGCGGGTTTGGCGCGCCTCTTGGGCGTCAAGCCCGAAGAGGCCCAGGAAGCGGGCCTGTTGATACGCAAGCTCGATCCCCGGCCGGGCGCGAGCTATACGGCCATCGACCCTTCCTGCTATGTCGTGCCGGACGTGGTGGTGCGCAAAGTCGGCAAGCTTTGGGTGGCGTTCACCAATACCGATGCCGTGCCCCAGGCGCGCTTGAACAATCTGTATGCGCAGCTATTCCGCGAAACCCGCTACAGCGATCGCGGCCCCATGGCGCAAGCCTTGCAGGAAGCGCGCTGGCTCATGCGCAGCCTGGAACAGCGCAGCAGCACCATCCAACGCGTGGCGCAAGCCATCGTCGCCCGTCAGCAGACTTTTTTCGACTATGGGGAAATCGCCTTGCGGCCGATGATGCTGAGCGAAATCGCCGAAGAGTTGGGCATGCATGAGTCCACGGTATCGCGGGCGACGAGCAACAAATACCTGGCATCGCCGCGCGGAGTATATGAATTCAAGCATTTCTTCTCGCGCGAGCTGGCCACCCGTTCGGGCGGCACATGCTCGGCGGTGGCGGTGCGCGCCCTTATCCAGGAAATGATAGAGGCCGAAGACCCGCGCGAACCCTTATCGGATGTGATGCTGGCCAGCAAGCTGGAGCGCGAAGGGGTGATCGTGGCGCGCCGCACCGTGTCCAAGTACCGCGCGCAGATCAAATACCCTCCCGCGGAACTGCGCCGCGCGCCTTGATAACGCCGATGTCCTTTGGCGTCCACAAGCCCCAAGGCTAAAATGCAGCGTTTTGGACCACCTCTCCAGCACCAGCCTGGCTGGCCACCATCCGGAAACCGACTGCATGTCCGAGCTGCCCACTATCGCCCTGCTGGCCACGGGAGGCACCATTGCTTCGACCGCGGCGGCTTCGACCGCCATGTCGGGCTACGCCCTGAGCCAAAGCGTCGACGACTTGCTGGCCGCGGTGCCCGACATTACGACCTTGGCTCATATACGGGCCCGCCAGGTATTGAACGTGGACAGCCGCGCCATGAGCGGGAAAATGCTGCTGAAACTGGCCGCTCGGGTCGACAAGGCCTTGGCCGATCCCGCCGTGCAGGCCGTCGTCATTACGCATGGCACCGACACACTGGAGGAAACGGCCTGCTTCCTCGACCTGACCTTGAAGCAAAGCCCCAAGCCGGTCGTGCTGACCGGCGCCATGCGCCCCGCCTCGGCGCTCAGCGCCGACGGCCCGCTCAACCTGTACAACGCCGTGCTGGCCGCCACGCACCCCCGTGTCCGCGGCCTGGGCGTGCTGGCGGTGCTGGACGATACCCTCCACGCCGCGCGCTACATCAGCAAGCGCCACACTACGCTGGCCGGGGCCTTCGCGGCGCCGGCGCAGGGCTGCCTGGGCCAGATCGCCGACGGCCGCCTCGAGCTCTATTACCTTCCCGCCGAAGCGGAGGCGAGGCCGCGCTTCAGCCTGGACGGAATCAAACTGCTGCCCAGGGTGGACATTCTCTACGATCACCAGGACGCCGGCCTGCATCTGTATGAAGCATCCATACAGGCGGGCGTGCAAGGCATCGTGGTGGCGGGCACCGGCAACGGCAGCCTGTCGCCGCAAGCTGAAAAAGGCTTGCGGCTGGCGGCCAGGAACAAGATCGTCTGCGTGCGCAGCAGCCGTACGGGAGCCGGCGTGGTGACGCCCAGCCCCATCGACACGCGCCGCGGCCTGGTCTGCGCCGCCGCGCTAAACCCTCAGAAGGCGCGCATCCTGCTGATGCTCGCCCTGACGGCGGCACGGGACCGGGCCTTCATCCAGTCCTGCTTCGACAATTATTAGCGCGTGCCGTCGGGCGGGTCCGCACATTCGCTCGAACGCGCCGGCTTGCTCGACCAAGCGCAAACCCGGCAGAACGGGTTCCGCCGCTTCAAGCATCCGGCGGCCATTGCAGGCGCCGGCGGCTTTCGAAACGCCTGCGGGCGCCGGTGAGCGGGTCGGTGAACTCGATGGCGCGGGCCAGCAATTGCAAGGGGCGGCTGAAGTCGTCCGGCTCGGCATAGGGCAATAGCTCCGGATAAAAGCCGTCATTGCGAATCGGAACGCCCAGCCCGCTCATGTGGACGCGCAACTGGTGTTTGCGGCCGGTATGCGGCCGCAGCCTGTAGCGGCCCAGCCCGCGCTCCTCGGCCATCAATTCGATATGGGTCGCGCTATTGGGCTCCCCCGGAACTTCCTGCATGGTGAAGTGCCCCGTCCGCTGCCGAAGACGGCTGCGCCGCAGCAGCGGCAAGGATAGTTCGGCCCGCCATGGCGCCAGCGCCTCGTATTCCTTTTCCACCTTGTGTGTCTGAAAAAGCGTCTGGTAGGCTCCCCGGCTTTCGGGCCGCAAGCAAAACAGCAGCACGCCGGCCGTATCGCGGTCCAGCCGGTGCAAGGGACTGAGTTCGGGCAGGTCCAGATCGCGCCGCAGCCGTGTCAATGCCGTTTCCTGCAAATAGCGGCCGCCCGGTATGCTGGCCAGGAAATGCGGCTTGTCCACGGCCACCAGCAAGTCATCGCGAAACAGCACCGGCAGATCGAAAGGAACGGGCGCTTCGGCCGACACTTCACGGTAATACCACAGCCAGCGCCGGGCCGTATAAGGGCTGGACGGGCGTTGCGCATGGCCGGCCGCATCGACGATATCGCCGCGCGCCAGCCGGGCCCGCAGGACATCGGGCGGAACGTGCGGAAAGCGTTCCAGCAGGAAATCCAGCAAGCTGACCCAATCACCCTCGGGCAGATACACGCGGCTGGGACCCACGCCGCCGCGCATCGGCAGCGGAGCCCGGATCGCCGCATTCAAACCATCGGGCCGCGCCAGGCCGGGCCGCGCTAGGCCGGGCCGCGGCATATCGGGCGCAAGATCAGACCGGCGCAGCCCAGGCCCCGCAGCGTCAGGCCGCCCAGTCAAGTATCACCTTGCCGCTCTGCCCGGACAACATGGCGTCGAAGCCGGCGCGGTAGTCGGCGACGGGAAACCGGTGCGTGATGATGGGCGCAAGATCCAGCCCGCTTTGCAGCATGGCCACCATCTTGTACCAGGTCTCGAACATTTCGCGGCCATAAATACCCTTGATTTCCAGGCCCTTGAAAATCACTTTGGTCCAATCTATGCCGAAGCCGGCAGGCGGTATGCCGAGCATGGCGATCTTACCGCCGTGATTCATTTCGTCGAGCATGGTGGTGAAGGCGCTGG
>DJWC01000101.1 GCA_002441445.1 Pusillimonas sp. UBA6240 | reverse complement strand
GTCTGGGTGCCCCAGCGCGACGGCACGTTCAGGTTGTAGATCAGCTCCTGCATGGCTTGCCGAACTTCGGCGTAGGACAGATTGTCGTTGCGGACGAAGGGGGCCATATAGGTGTCGAAGGAGCTGAAGGCCTGCGCCCCCGCCCATTCATTTTGCAGCGTCCCCAAAAAATTGACGATCTGGCCTATGGCGCTGGACATGTGCCGGGGCGGGCCCGATTCGACCTTGCCGGGGATGCCGTTCAAGCCTTCATTCAGCAATGTGCGCAGCGACCATCCCGCGCAGTATCCCGAAAGCATGTCCAGGTCGTGTATGTGCAGGTCGGCCTCGCGATGGGCGCGGCCAATTGCTGGCGGATACACATTGTCTAGCCAATAATTGGCGATGACCTTGCCCGATACATTCAGGATGAGCCCGCCCAGCGAGTATCCCTGGTTGGCATTGGCATTGACCCGCCAGTCTTTTTTCTGCAGGTATTCATCGATGGAGGATTGGACGTCGATATGGCTCATTGTTTTACCCTGTATCACTACATTTTGTGTTTTCGATATTGGCAAATACTATATGTAGTGGTTATCCGTGGTCAACGCCAAGCCGCGACTATTTTCGAATTGCTTGATGCAGCTTAAATTCAAAACGCCTTGCGGTAAAAAACCGCAAGGCGTCGGTGTGGGATTGCTGAAGCAGGGATTACTGAACTGCGGGGATGGCTGGAAGGCGCGCGGCTGATGCCGCGCCGGCACGCCGGGCGTCGACGAACGCTGAGTATGCTCGCCGAGCCCGCGGCCTGGGGTGCGCCGCGGCGGGCGCCAGTGGGCAGTCTAGCCTACGATCTTGAAATCGATGACGATCTCGCCCGGCTGGCGCGACAGGTATTCGATCTGGATATCGTCGCCGAAATGCCCCTTCAATTGCTGCAGCAGCGGCAAAGGGTCGTGATCGTTGCAGAACCGCATGGTTTCACCCGGCTGCAGGGCCGACAGGGCGCCGAAGATGGCGGCGTGGCGAAAGCGCTTGGCTACGCCCCGCGCGTCGAACGGATGGACGCCTTCCGAGAGTATGGGCAGGGATGTATCGCTAGGCACGTTGGATTCCTTTCTGTTGGATGAAATGGGATGGGATCGTGCGTCCATTGTAGATATCCGCAGCCCGAAACAGGCCCGGAACCCTATTCCCGATAAGGTTGTAGGGCGGCGGTCCCGTTGCCGCATTCGACCCGCCACCATCTGGGCAGCAGGGCCTGTATGCGCGCCTGTCCATAGCGGTCGTCGATCAGGTGCAGCACGCCGCTGTCCGTGCACGAGCGGATGACCCGTCCCGCCGCCTGCACCACTTTTTGCAGGCCCGGATAGAGGTAGGCGTAGTCGTAGCCGCGTTCGGCGCCGAAGACCGCGCCCATGCATTGCTTCAACTGTTCGTTCACGGGATTGATCTGGGGAAGTCCCAGGGTGGAAACGAATGCGCCGATGAGCCGGCTGCCCGGCAGATCCACGCCTTCGGCGAAGGCGCCGCCCAGGACGGCGAAGCCTATGCCCGAGCCGCTTTCGCTGAAGCGCGCCAGGAATCGTTCCCTTTCGGTTTCGCTCATGCCGGGCGCTTGGCGCCAGATGGGAATGTCGGGAAAGCGGCGCGCGAATTCATCGGCGGCCTGGCTCAGGTAATCGAAGCTGCTGAAGTAGCTCAGGTAGTTGCCGGGCCGCTCCCGGTATTGGGCGCCCATGAGCGCGGCGATGGGGCCCAGCGACTGGCGCCGGTGCACGTAGCGTGTCGATATCCGCCGGCTGATCCGCAGCTGCAATTGATCCGCCTTGAAGGGCGATTCCACATCCAGGCCCACCGTGTCGGCGGGCAGGCCCAGCGTGTCCAGATAGAAATGGACGGGCGTCAAGGTCGCCGAGAACAAGATGGCGCTATGGCAGGACTCGAAGCGCGGAGCGAGAAAAGGCGCCGGTATCATGTTGCGCAGGGACAGGGTGGCGCGCACGCGCGCCTTGCCCGGGGGCTGGGCCAGCTTTATGTCGAAGATGGAATGCGCGCCGAAGCTCTCGGCCAGGCGCAGGAAATGCAGGGCATCGAAATAGAAGCGCTGCAGCGCCGGGTCCATGGGTGCATCCGCCGCATCCATGTGCTGCGCGATGGCGGCGCTCATGCGCAGCAGCGCGGCATGGAATTGCGCCGGAATGTCGGGATAGGCCCGGTAGGCCTCGGCTTGGTCGCGATGGCAGGCGCGCCAGCTGCGCAGCAGGGGGGTGAATGCTTTGCGCAACACGGCGGGCGCGGCGTCCCGCGCCGCGTACAGCTCGGTTTCGCGCAGCTCGATGCTGTACATGCCGCGGGCGCGTTCCAGCAGGTTGTGGGCTTCGTCCACCAGCACGCCGGCTCGCCATTGTCGGGCCGCGGACAGGCTATGCAGCAGCGCGGATGAATCGAAGTAATAGTTGTAATCGCCGACGATGACGTCGCTCCATTGGGCCAGGTCGTGGCTGAGCCAGTAGGGGCAGATGCGGTGTTCGCGCGCGATGCCGCGCAGCGCGTCCCGGTCGAGCATTTGCAGGCCGCAGGCCTGGCGGCGGGCCGCCGGCAGGCGATCGTAAAACCCTTCGGCCAAAGGGCAGGAAGCGCCGTGGCAAGCCCGATCCGGATGCTCGCAGGCCTTTTCTCTGGCGGTCAATTCCAGCACGCGCAAGCGGGGGTCGGCGCCTGGCTCTTGCGGTCCGGCCAGCATGGCCAGCGTGTCGAGCGCCAGGCGGCGGCCGGTAGTTTTCGCCGTCAGGAAAAAGACCTTGTCCAGATTGCCCCCCACGCAGGCCTTGAGCATAGGGAATAGCGTCGCCGCCGTCTTGCCTATGCCGGTGGGAGCCTGGGCCAGCACGCAGCGGCCCGCGCGCGCGGCCTTGTATACGGTTTCGGCCAACTGCCGCTGCCCGGGCCGGAAAGCGCCATGGGGAAAGCGCAGCGCTTCGAGGTAGCGGTCGCGTGCGGACCTGTGCCGCAGCTCGCTTTCGGCCCAATCGGCATAGCGGTCGCACTGCAGATGGAAATGCCGGGCCAGCGCATCGGCGCCGCAGGTCTCCGTCAGCACGGTTTCCTTGCGCTCGACGATGTCGTAATAGACAAGGGCCACATGGATTTCAGGCAGCCCCCGCTGCGCGCACAGCAGATGCGCATAGACTTTGGCTTGCGCCCAATGCAAGGCCCTGTGGTTCTCCGGCATCGCGTCCAGGCGGCCGCGATAGGTCTTGATTTCTTCCAGCCTGTTCAAGTGCGGATCGTAGCCGTCGGCCCGCCCGCGCACGGTCAGCTCGCGGTAGTCGCAGGACAGGCTGATTTCCGATTCGTAGTCCTTGGAACGCCGGCTTCTGACCGCCGCATGGCCCTCCATGCCTTCCAGCGCGGTGGGTGCCGGAGTGAAGCGCAAGTCCAGGTCGCCGCTGCGGGCGGTGAATTCGCACAAGGCGCGGACGGCGACGCTGTACTTCATGAGCCGGCGCCGCGATTGACGTAGCAGACGCTGACCGGGATGCCGTGTCCGGCGCAGTAGTCCAGCCAGCGCAACTGGTTGTATTGCAGCCGGTCGCCCGGCCCTTTGACCTCGATCAGGCGGTACCGCCTGTCGGCCGGCCAGAACTGGATGAGGTCGGGCAGCCCCGAGCGGTTGCCGCGCACGTCTTGCAAGAGGCGATGAAACAGCAGCGCCAATTGTTCGGCGGACATGCATAGGAGCGCCAGTTCGAGCAGCTCGGCGGTCAGCGCGCCCCAATAAACGAAGGGCGACTGGATGCCCGCCTTGGCGGCGAAATTGCGCCGTATGGTGTCCTGGTACCGGCCGCTGCGCAGCTGGGCGAAGCAGGCGTCGAAAAGTGCGCGGCGCCGGTCATGGAAGCCGCCTTGCAGCAGATCGGCCGGGCCTTGCTGGAAGGGGTGGAAGAAGGCGCCCGGCACGGCGGCGAATACCGCGTCCCAGCAGAGCAGCCCGAAGAGCGAATTGACCAGGGCGTTTTCTACATAGAAAGCCGGGGCGCCGTGCCGGCAGAGATGGCTTCTTACCTGTTCTTCGACACGCAGCGGTGTTGCGGGCAGCGCGAGGTCCAGGCGCAGCGGCGCGCCGGCCGCCTGCGCGGGTATGCGCGGCAGGCCGCAGCGGCGCCGCAGGCGCGGCATCATGCGCGCCAGGGTCTGCCGCTCTTCCTCGCTTTCAGGATCCAGCACGGCCTGCTCCGCCAGCATGCGCGCCGCCTCGAATTGCGCGGATCGTTCCAGCACCCGTATGCGGCGCGCGCGCACCCCTGGATACGCGCAGCGGACGTAGCTGTCCAGCGCGCGTTCCCATGCGCCCCGGCGTTCGTACTGCAGACCGATGCGCAACAGCAGCTTGCCGCGGCGCGATTCCAGCCATTCGTTGGCATAAGGTTCGGCCGGTACGGCGGCCAGTATGTCGTCGAGCGTGAGCCCCTGCGCGCATGCCGCCTCCTCGGACTGCCGGGCGGCGGCGGGGTCGGTGATCGCAAGCAGGCCTTCCCTGCATTCATGCAGATGCAGGTAGTCATCGACTTCCCGGCGCGTATGGAAGGCGCGCGCGGATTCGGGGAAGCCGACTTTCTCGTAGCGATACAGGCCCAGATCCGCCAGCACGAACTCATTCCAGTCCTGAGCGAGATTGCCGAAGAACATCAGCCGGAAGCGGTCGCACATGGCGGAAATATCGACTTTGTAGATGCATTCCAGGGTTTGCGGTGGATGCGGCTGCTGCCATTGCGCCAGGGTCAGAGCGGCGGGAAAGCGGGCGCGCAAGCTGTTCAATAGCTCTTGCTTGGATTGGCCCTGCGTCTGCGGCCGCAGCCCGAATCGATCCGCGAGTTCGGCCTTGGTGAAAAGCTTGAACAGCTCGTCCAGGCTGATGGCGGGCCGGTCCGATATCCACATCCGTTCGATCAAGGGCGCGGCGGCCTGCGCGGCATCGCCGATCTCAGGGTAGCGCAGCTTGCTCGCGCGAAACNNTTGCGCATGATCATGCGCACCAGCAAGCCGCGCGATGCCTGCGGCATGGCGGCGAAGTCGTCCAGGAACCGGAGCTCCTGGGAGTCCAGCAAGTCGCTGTAGCGGTGTTTCAGCCATTGGAGGACGAACTGGAAGTTATCCAGGTAGTACCAAATGGGCACCGGCGGCGGGTTGGGCGACATGATGGAGGCTGGGCATGGAGGCCGGGCGAAATGCGCGCGGCGTCTGGAACACTGATTTTATATACAGTTTATCAGCTTTGCGCCGGCGTGGGGCTTGCCCTTGCAGTGTTACGCGGCGCTTCTGTTTGATAAGCGGATGTTGCGCGGCGCAGGTTCCATGGCGTCGCGGCCGGACGGCGGCAAGAGAGCGTTGGCGAAATAAATCGACGATGGCGCAAGGCCATGCGCAGGACACGCTGCATGCGCGCCATGGCCCGCGGCGATGGAGCTTGCGTCGGGTGGCGGCGCCGCAGCGCGAAGCCGGCGACCCCGGCGCGGGCCTGAAACTTGCTAGGCTGTATTTCGGCCGGCCGCGAAGCCTGCTTATAGGTCTGTCCGGCATCTCGTTACATCCGCTGTAATTTCGTCGCGCCCAAGCCGGCAGCGAGCGTTTAGGGTAGAGACGTATTCTTCAAAAAGGGGAACACCATGAATAAAGACACTATGGAAGGCCAATGGAAACAATTGATGGGCAAAGCCAAGATCGCCTGGGGGAAATTGACCGACGATGAGCTGACGCAGATCGACGGCGATGCCGACAGGCTGGCGGGCCTGGTCCAGGAACGCTATGGCCGCACCCGCGAAGAAGCGGAGCGCGAAGTGAAGGATTTCTTTGACAGGAATCCCTAAGCCCTTGGTTGCCGGCCATTGGTTGCCAGTCCGGCCGTCGGCCGCGACGCCGGCCCCGGCGTCGGGGGCCGGAGGTGGGCGGGAAACGCTAGCCTGCATCGCTCCGCCGGCCTGCATCCCTGATGCGGGCTCGACGAGCGCCGCGCCCAGTTGCCATCTTCTGGGCGGGGCGACGGGCAGGCGCGGCGCCGCAGCCGTTGCATAGCTAGACCGGGCATGAGCCCGCGAAGGAGGACACCATGCTTTATTACGCCGCAGTTTTTTTCGTGATCGCCATTGTCGCGGCCCTGCTGGGGTTCGGCGGCATCGCCGCCGGCGCGGCGTCGATCGCGCAAATCCTTTTCTTTATTTTCATCGTACTCGCCGTCCTGGCCCTGCTTAGCGGGGTGTTCCGGCGAAGATAAGGCCAGTGCTGCCTGACCATAGCGTCAGGTTCTGGGCTCGCCGGCCTGCGTGGCCAGCGGGCCTTTTTTTGCATTCAGCCGCGTGCTTTCGTCTGGAGGAATGACCCCGATCAGTCCAGCCTTCCACGCCGCGTCCGTCGGGGTTTGGAGGCTTTTTCGCCTTTATGGCGGGCTTCCCAGGCGCGTAGCTCGGCGCGGTACATATCCATGGATTCTTCGTAGAAATCGAACACGCAGGGATTGCAGCCCCCGCCGCAACATTCGCTGTTGTCGGGGCGGGGAGGGGGTTCGGGACGGGGATCCGGATCGGTCTTGGCCATGGTGAGTCTCGGCGCCGCAGCGCGGCACAGCCCTGCGGTACGGCCCTAGGGCACGGTTATGCTATTGGCGCTCTTTCCACTTTAGCGCAGAATAGCGTCCATGTTTACTTTGAAACCCGCAGCGGCCCGCATGGGCTATGCCATTCGTACCGCGCCAACTCGCCCGGCCAGTGCGATCCGTTCTCCGCTCGCTCGCGCGGCCTCTGCGGCCCGTTTAGCGCCGGCTTGCATGGTTTATGCAATCGTTTCCGCGCCGGCCCGGCCAGCCCATGCCACCCTGCGCAGCGCCGTCCGCCGCGCGGCGGCGCCGCTGGTTTTCTTTATCGCGGCCGGCTGCGCGCATGCCGGCAGCCTGGTGTGGTCGCAAGATGCGGTCAGCCCGCCCTTGAACCATCGCGGCGCGCAGGTAATAGTGCGGTATAGCCCGCCTGCCGGCATTGCGGACGGACACGCGGGCAAGCAGGGCATCGTCTCGGTGCATGCGGGCCGGTCTTATTCCGGCAATGCCGTCCTGCGCACATCCTTGTGCTGGAACAGCCTGGACCATTGCGTGCCCATGGCGGGCAGCGCCATCACCACGGACGCTTTCAATGGCCTGGATGCATCCCGGCCCATGTTCCTGGTGCATGAAGCGCCGGGCAAAGGCCCTTTGCCGGCGCCGGTCTTCGTCAAAGGGCGCATCGCGGTTTGGTATGGGCCTTAGTGCACGCTGCGCCCGGACATGTTCATGCCACCCAGCCGGGCTTGCAGGCCTATACCAGTTGAGCCTTCAGCGCGCCGTCTATCCAGGAGTCGTCATATTCGCCCTTGGCGATGCCGGCCAGCACAGCGGCCTCGACGGCCATCTTCTTGCGGCTCGCGGCAGCCACTTCCTCGGCCTTGTCGCGCGGAATGAAAACCACACCGTCGGGATCGCCCACCACGATGTCGCCGGGGTTGACCACGCAGCCGTCGATGGCCACGGGGACATTCAGCTCGCCCGGGCCGTTCTTCAACGGGCCTTGGTGCGTGACGCCTTTGGAATAGCAGGGGAAATTGTGCGTGGCGAATGCGTCCGAATCGCGTATGGACCCGTCGATGACGAAGCCCGCCACGCCGCGCATCCTGGCGGCGCTCATCATGATTTCACCGACCAGCGCGCGGTCGGTATGGCCTTCGCCGTCCACCACCAGCACCTGCCCCGGCTGTATCTTGCGCAAGGCGTCGTGTATATACAGATTGTCGCCGGACCTTACCTTGACGGTATAGGCGGTGCCGACCAGGCCGCCGCTGGCGTGGCGCGGCTTCAGGGTGCGGGCCCCGGCGATTCTGCGCATGATGTCGCTGATGATGGAAGAGGGCACGCCCTCGAACAACTTGGCCAAAGCATCCATATGAAAACTCCGTAAAAAGCGGCGCTTCAGCGCGCCGTCAGTCTATTTTAGCGCCTGATTTCTGAACGACTTCTTTCCAGACCGGAGCCTCTTTGGCGATGAAGCTCGAGAACTCCTCGGCCGAACCCGCGACGTCGGACGAACCCATCTTATTCAATGCCTGAACGACGTTGGGCGCTTTCAGGGCGACGTTCACCGCCTTATTCAGCTTTGCGATGATGGGCTGCGGCGTACCGGCAGGCGCGAACACTCCGTACCAATTCTCGATGACAAAGCCAGGGAAGCCGGACTCGTCCATGGTGGGGACGTCGGGCAGGGCCTTGCTGCGTTTGGCGCTGGTAATGGCCAGCGGCCGCACTGCTCCGGACTTGATATGCGGCACCAGCACGGTGGTGGTTTCGAATGCGATGGGCACGTGTCCCGCAATGACGTCAGACAAGGCCGGCCCTTGGCCGCGATACGGCACATGCAGCATATTCACCGACTTGCTTTGCTTGATCAGTTCGCCGGCCAGATGCTGCGGGCTGCCGCTGCCGCCCGAGGCGAAGCTGTACTTGTCGGGGTTTTGCTTGAGCGTGTCGATCAGCTGCGCCGGGGAGGTGACCTCCATCTTCGACGGATTGACATACAGCACCAGTGGAACGGCGGCCACTTCGCCCACCGGCGCCAGGCTTTCGACGGGGTCCAGCCGCAGCTTGTACAGATTGCGGTTGATCACCACGCCGGTGTTGTTGCCCAGCAAGAGCGTGCAGCCGTCCGGCTTAGCGCGGCCCACGAATTCAGTGCCTATGTTGCTGCTGGCGCCGGGCTTGTTGTCCACGATGACGGTGACGCCGAGTTCCTTCTGCATTTCGGGGGCCAGCAGGCGGGCGAGGATATCGGTGGTGCCGCCGGGCGGATAGGGCGAAATGATGACCACATGGGCGCACTCCAGTTCCTGCGCGGCAGCCGGGACCGCCGTCGATGCCAGGCCGGCCATCAATAAAGCGCCTGCCAGTTTGGTGGCGGCGCGGACATGCTTTTTCAACTGCATTTAAATCTCCTCAGTGTCGGTGGTAAGGCTATGGGCGGTCGGCATCGGCGGGCTGCTCGCTGCGCTGCAGGAGGTGATAGCCCAGTTTTTCGCGGGCCTCTTTAAGCGTGGCGCCCGCTCTTACCGCTTGCACGATCTCTTTTTCCGTCTGATGCGTCTTCAAGGCGCGTTCCAGGACTTCGTCCGCGCGCGCCGCGGGGATGACGACTATGCCATCGCGGTCGCCCACGACGATATCGCCAGGATTGACCCGGACTTCGCCGAGCGAAACGCTGCCGCCCACGGCTTCGACCTGCACGCGGTCCTTGCCGGTGCGCATGAATACGCCGCGGCTGAAAATAGGGTAGCCGCATTGCACGGCTTCTTCGGAATCGCGGCATACGCCGTTGATGACTGTGCCCGCTATGTTCCGCGCCTGCGCGACCTGGCTCAGTATCCCGCCCCAGACCGTGCAGTCGCTACGGCCCTCATTGTCCAGCACGACGACCTGGCCCGGCTGCACATCGTCGATATAGTCGCCGACCGTGCCTATGGCTTGCGGATCGGCGGGCGCGAACCGCACCGTGAAAGCCGGACCGAAAATCCGGTGCTCGCCCGTCACGCAAGACAGGCCGGGCGAGCTGCCCGGCAAGCCGAAAAAGTCCAGCGCATCCGAGATCTCGGCATTCGACAGGTTCTGGTATTTAGGATCGTTCCAATTGCTCATTGCTTCCTCTTGTGTGCCTGGCCTCATGGCCTTGCCGTCCTCATGCACGGGTTCGCCTCTTGGCGTCCCGAAGCCGAATGCCTTGTTTCCGTTATGGCTCCGTCCATCGCGCGCCTTCGAAGGCAAGCAGCTATGTATGGAACTATTTAATAAATTATCGATCAATATAACACAAATTGTCAGACAAAAAATAGAGAACCATCTGTAAAATAAACCGATGAAAGACTGGGCATCGACGCCGATGAAGTCAAAATGGTAGGTGGCGGGGTTTATGATGTCCGGCAAAAGGCTATGATTGCGGGTCCATTCGTCCCCCTCTTCAACTTTTCCATGCGCTGATGACACTCAAACGTTCCGCGATCGCCAAGAAAGTCAAAGAAGAAATCATGGCGGGCAGGCTGCGGCCGGGCTCCCGCTTGACCGAAAAGGCGCTATGCGAGCTGACCGGCGCCAGCCGTTCCTCTGTAAGAGAGGCCCTGCAGGTGCTGGCGCGCGAAGGCTATGTGGTGAATGAGCCCAATCGCGGCGTAAGGGTGGCGACGCTGGATGCCCAGGAAGCCGCCGATATCTATCAAGTGCGTTCGGTGCTCGAGGGGCTGGCCGCCAGAAATTTCATCAATCTGGCGACAGTGGAGCAGCGCGAAAACCTGGATCAGGCCCTGCGAATGCTGGAAACCGCGGTGCAGACCGGCGATGTGGCCGCGCAGCTCAAGGCCATAGAGGATTTTTATGCCGCGCTGCTGGACGGCTGCTACAACAAAGTACTCAAGCACAGCCTGGAAGACCTGCATGCCAAGATAGCGCGGCTGCGCGCCACATCCATACTCAGTCCGGGGCGCATCAGCAACACCCTGCGGGAAATGTCCAGGATAGGCGAAGCCATACGCGCCAATGACGAGGCCGAGGCCTGGCTGGCCTGTGTCGAGCACATGCAGCAGACTTCGGCGGTGGCCATCCGGATGATCAGCTATCTGTCCGACCAGCAGGGGTCGAGCAAGCCCTAGCGCCGCCCCCGGGGCCGCTGCCGCCTCTGGCGGGGCATGGCAATGCACGCCACCGATTATCGAAGCAGTCTACGCCGCCAATGGCGGAAGCAATCCATTGGAATGGCGATATTCCCGCTCATTTGGATACCCTTACTCCCAAAGGCATTTTGCACTTTGCCGGGTTTTCCCGTAGTGTGTAAAACTGCATAGTTATGTATCGTACTCACAAGTTTTGGAGGATACACGACATGCAGACAGGAATCGATGCGCTCACCATGGGCTCGGTCGTCCGCCGTGCGGCGGAGCAGTACCCGCACAGGACAGCGATGATCTTCAATGATGAACGCTGCACCTTCAAGGAATACAACGCCCGCGTCAACCGCGCCGCGCATGCGCTGATCGGTCTCGGCATGGCCAAGGGAGACCACGTGGCCATACTGGGAAAAAATTCTATCCAGTATCTCGAGCTTTGCCATGGATCGGCCAAGGCCGGCGTTGTCTTCGGCACCATCAATTGGCGTCTTTCCGCCGAAGAGGTCGCTTTCATCATCAAAGACGCCGACAACAAGGTGCTGTTCGTAGAAGCCGGCTTCCAGGAAATGCTTGCCCGGTTCCGCGACCGGATTCCCGGAATTCAGGTGGTGGTTTATGGAGGCGCCAATACGTCGCCGGACGCCTTGCAGTACGAGGCGCTGACGGCCGCCGCTACGGCGGACGAACCGGACATAGCCGTGAACGGCTCCGATGATGCCATCATCATGTACACCTCCGGCACGACGGGGCTACCCAAAGGCGCCGTCCTGGCGCACGGAAACATACTATGGGACTCGCTGTTCGCGCTGACCTACGTGCCGCCGCAGCAGTACGACTGCTTTTTATTATCCATGCCCATGAATCACGTCAGCGGACTGCATACGCAGACGACGACCTTCATCGCACGCGGCCTGCCCATGGTGATCATGAGCCAGTGGGAACCCGAAGAGGCCTGCCGGCTCATCGAGAAGCATCGCATCACGCTGGCCTACATTCTCGTCGCTCCGTTGATTCAATTGCTGGATTCGCCTCTGCGCCGCAAATACGACTTGACGTCCCTGCGGCGCATTATGTCGGCGGCTGCCAAATATTCACCTGAAATGGTCGCGCGGGTTCTGAATGAACTTGGGGTGGAAAGCATGTATTTCATGTACGGCTTGACCGAAGCGGCGCCCATCGTCACGACGACTGAATTCACGGCCGACATGATCGTCAAGCCCAACACCCTGGGCAAGCCGGTCTGGTACAACGACGTTCGCGTGGTGGACGATAACGATAACACCTTGCCCGACGGCGAGGTGGGCGAGATCGTCGTTCGCGGGCCGAATGTGTTCAAGGGGTACTACAAGCGCCCTGAAGCCAACGCGCAAGTGCTGCGCAACGGATGGCTGCATACCGGCGACCTTGGCTATCGCGACGAGGACGGATTCCTGTTCTTTGTGGATCGCAAGAAAGACATGATCAAGTCGGGCGGCGAAAACGTCTATTCGATCGAAGTCGAAATGGCGGTCATGAAGGCAAATCCCGAAATCAGTGAAGTCGCCATCGTCGGCGTGCCGGATCCTAAATGGGGAGAAGCCGTTACCGCCTTCGTGGTGCTGAAAAAAGGCCAGGCGGCTAAGGAAGAAGACATCATAGCCCGGACCCGCGGCATCCTCGCCGGCTACAAATTGCCTAAGCGGGTTTTCATTTGCGATGAGCTGCCCAAGAACGTATCCGGGAAAGTGCTGAAGCGGCAGCTGCGGGAAAGCGTGAAGGAGACAGCGGGCGCAGCCAAGTAGCGGGCCGCCGGGCAGGCCACTTGAGCAATAACTCCAGCCCATACCGTCCATTTACCAAGAAACATCATTCATGCAATCAAACATCCCCGCTTTCGACACGATAGAAATCACGCTGGACGGCGCAGCCGGCCGCTTGCGATTGAATCGGCCCGCGACTCGGAACGCCTTCAACCGGCAAATGATGCAAGACATCATCGACGGCGCCCGCTGGTTCAACGGTCGATCCGATATCAAAGTAGTCGTGTTCGGCGGCAACGGGGCGGGCTTCTGTTCCGGCTTCGATTTGAACAACTTCTCACCCGACGCATCGCCCGAAGAAGTGCGAAGCATCGTAGCGCTCGGCAGTGAGCTGACCGATGTGATTTTGCATATGCGCGCGATCACGATCGCCGCGGTTCATGGGCATTGCATAGGCGGCGGTGTGGTGCTCGCCGCCGCCTGCGATTTCCGTTATGCGTCGGAAGACGCCACCTTCCTGCTGCCTGAAACGGCGCTGGGGATTCCGTTGGCCTGGGGGGGCATCCCGCTGCTGGTCCGGGAACTCGGGCCATTGATGGCGACCGAGTTCACCTTGCTGTGCGAGTTCATGCCTGCCGATCGCGCTCTGCGCCTGGGCATGCTCAACGACGTCGTGCCCCGGCACATGCTTGAAGACAGGGTGGGGCGGTCGACAGAAACCCTTTTGTTGCGGTCCAGCCTGGTGCTCGAAGCAACCAAGCAACAAATCATGGCCGCGCGCGAATCGCTCGTCAGCGGCGCAAACGCGTTCGCCGACGCCCATCTGTTGTATTCGGGGCTGCGCGACGGCGCCTCGCAGAACGCGCGCGCAGCATATCTGCAAAGCCGCAAGCCAGCCAAGGCTCCATAGAAGGCCCATAGTTTTCCTCACAGAAAGCGCAACATCACAGGAGACATCCCATGAATCGCCCTCGTTTTGCATACCGTCTCACTGCCGTAGCGGCCCTTCTCGCCGCAATCGGCGTTTCCGGCGCCGCCGCCGCGCAGGACAGCATCACCCTTCGCGTAGGCGACTGGATGCCGCTGTCCCATCATGTATCCAGCCATGGCGGCAAAGTCTTCATGGACAAGGCGACAGAGCTTTCCAAAGGCCGGATCCAGTTCAAGTTCTTTCCCGCCGAGCAATTGGGCAAGGCCAAGGACTCTTTGCAAATGGTGCAGTCCGGCGTAGCGGATATCGTCAATATCGCTCCGGCCTACATCACCGACAAGTTTCCGCTCGCAGGCGTGGCGGAACTTCCCGGCATCTATGAAGGAGCCTGCAAAGGCAGCTATGCCCTCGCCGAAATGGCGGGTCCTGGAGGCGAACTGGACGCGGCGGAGTTCAAGCCGAATGGCGTGCGCAACCTTTTCACGGCGGCAATAGGCTCTTACCGGGTCATGACGACCAAGAAAGAGGTCAAAACCGCCGACGACTTCAAGGGCCTGAAGTTGCGCACCGCGGGCGGTCCCATGGATCAGACCGCCAAGCTTCTGGACGCGGTTTCCATTCGGATGGCCGGGCCCGATGTCTTGATCTCTTTGCAGCGCGGCACCCTGGATGGTGTTTTCTGGCCTATTTTGAGCGTCAAGCCATGGGGCCTGCACGAGGTGATCAAGCACTGGACGCCGAACCTGGGGGTGGGCAGCTTCGTCGACTACTGGGTGATCAGCGAAAAAAGCTGGAGCAAGATCCCCAAGGATCTCCAGGATATCCTGGTTGAAGCCGGCAAATACGCTACCAAATCGCATTGCGAATATGTCGACTCCTCGGATGCGGCGGAAGTGGAATCGCTCAAGAAGGGAGGCATGAAGCCGACCGACCTTCCCGCCGCCGACGTCAAGAAGATCACCGAGCATTATGGCGAGATATACAAGAGCTGGGCGCAGGGCCTGGATCAGCGCGGCCGCCCCGGAACCAAGATCCTGGACGTGTTTCGCAGCAAAGTCGGCAGCTGACCTGGCTGGCATGGAGGCGCAATGAGCACACAACGGTTCAGTGGAAGTCTCGCCGTCATCCTGATGGCTTTGCATCGGAGCCTCTCGCTTCTTGAGGCCGTCGGCATCGTCGTCGCGTCATTGGGAATTCTTATGATGATGTTCGTCACCGGCGTCGACGTCATCTTGCGGTACGTCGTATCGAGTCCGCTGACCTGGTGGTACGACTTCCTGATGAACTACGTGCTTCTTGCGTCCTTTTATCTGGCCTTTTCATATACGCTGGCGCATCACGGCCATCTGGCGGTGGATTTCTTCGCGAGCAAATTGCCGCGGCCCGCCGCCTTCCTGATGAGCGCCGCCGGTTTTCTCGCCAGCGGGATATTGCTGCTCCTGGTGGGGCACAGCGCGGTCCACGAAAGCATTGTTTCATTCACCAACGACGATGTATTGGCCGGCGTCATCTTGTGGCCGGTATGGATATCCAAAGCGCTGGTCGCCTGGGGCATTCTCGTGCTCGCGCTGCGGTCCGTGCACTTTTCGGCATGCTATTTCGTGGCGACGGTGAACGAAGCCGCATTCCACAGCATCGGCCTCGCCCGTCGCCTGGATGAACTGGAAGAGGTCACACAATGAATGTCCTGATCGGAATTGTCGTGCTCCTCGGTTTGCTGGCCGCCGGCGTGCCGGTCGCCTTCGGCCTGCTGATCGCCGGCAGCGTCGGGCTGCTGCTGCAAGGCGGACCGGATCTGCTGTTGGGCATCCTGGGCACAGGCCCGACCTCGGCGCTGAACAGCTACGAGCTCATCACCATTCCCATGTTCCTGCTCATGGCGGAGTTCATGGTGACGAGCGGCATTTCGCTGACGCTGTTCAATGCCATCGCCGCCTGGACCCGAAGCTGGCGCGGCGGCCTGGGCATCGCCACGGCGGTCACCGGAGCGGCATTCGGCGCCATCTCGGGTTCGAGTGCGGCAGCCGCGGCCACACTGTCCACATCCAGCGTGCCGGCCATGCTGCAAAACGGCTACGAACGGAAATTCGCGACGGGCATCGTGTCCATTTCAGGCACGCTGGCCATGCTCATACCCCCCAGCATTGCCATCATCTTCTACGGCTTGCTCAGCGGGGCCAATATCGGCCAATTGCTGATCGCCGGCATCGTCCCCGGGATACTGGTCACATTGACGATCGCATTGACCATCCGGATCATGATCTGGCTGAACCCGTCGCTGGCGCCGGTCGGCAGCAAAGCGCCGTGGGCGGAAAAGCTCGCGTCGCTCAAAGTGGCCGGCCCCTTCATGCTGCTTTTCGGGCTGGTCACGGGGCTGATCTACACAGGCATCGCGACACCCGTCGAGGCCTCGGCGCTCGGCGCCCTGGGCGCATTCCTGTTGACGCTCAAGAGCGGCAAGCTGACGCGGGCCAATTTCCGCCTGGCCTTGATCAAGACTTGCGTCACGTCCGCAATGATAGGCCTCATCATCGTATGCGCCAATGTTTTCGGCACATTCTTGACTATCACCGGGGCCACGCAGGACTTGGTCGCCCAGGTGGCCGCATCCGGCTGGAGCCCATGGGTCATTCTGGTTTTCATCGCGGTCCTGTATTTGATACTGGGATGCTTTCTGGACCAGATATCGATCTTGATCCTCACCATTCCGATCATGCTTCCGCTCATCACCAGCCTGGGTTTCGATCCCGTATGGTTCGGGGTGGTCGTCATTCTGCTGGCGGAAGTCGGCATCGTGACGCCGCCTGTCGGACTGAATGTGTTTGTGGTGTCCAAAGTGACCCGCATCCCGGTCGAAGAGGTGTTCCGCGGAATCTGGCCTCATGTCCTGGCGCATGTCATACTGATCGCCTTCATTATGGCCTTCCCCAGCGTGGTCCTTTGGCTGCCTTCGAAGATGAGCTGAAGGGCTTTGAATACCGGAGGAGCCCTTCGATCAGTCAGCCTTGGGCGTGCCGCTTTGCCGCTTTATCATTATGATAGAGCCGTCGACATATCACGCATTGGCTCCGGCGTATGGAAATGAAAACTCTGAAAGACCAGGTCGCGGATTGGAAACGGGAACAGATCCTGCGCGTCGCAAGCGAACTGTTTTATACCAAAGGCTTTTCCCGCACTTCGATGGACGACATCGCATCGACGCTGGCCATCGGAAAACCGATGATCTACAGTTACTTCCCGAGCAAGATCGCCTTGCTCGCGGCCGTGTGCAACCAGACCAGCCATCTGGTCGCCAGTCTTGCCGAGACGATAGCCAAAGCCGATGCGCAAAGCCCCGCGCAGTTGATGCACTCCATCATTTATGAAGTGTCGCTGCGCATTGTCGAAGGCAGCCAGCCCCTGGCGGTCTTGTTCCGCGAGGTGAAGCACTTGCCTCCTTCATCGTTGGCCCAATTGAAGCATAGCGACACCAGGTTCCGGGAAATAATGATAGACATCTTGCGCCAAGGCAAGGCGGCCGGCGAATTTCACTACGAAGCCGACGAGCGCGTCATAGCGCAATCCATCAGCGGCATGCTGACCTGGCTTTTTACCTGGTATCGGGACAGCGGGCCGCTGCGCGCCGAGGAAGTGGCTGAACAAATGGCGCTGATCGTCCTGCAGACGGCCGGCTGCGCGGCTTCGGAGGCGCTCGGAGAAAAATAGCCCTGCGCCGGGAGCCGCCGTAAACCGCAGCGGGCCCCGGCAAGGCCGGCCTAATCATCCAGGCTGCGTATCGTCGCGTGGAAGTGGCGGTAGTCGAAGAGGCGGCCGGGCTGGCGCAGTTTCAGCATCAGCAAGGAAACCGCCGCGGGGACCAGGGCGGCGAGCAGGAAGGATTCGAGCAGGTAGACGGGTTTTTCGCCCGGCGCGGGGAAGAGCAGCGTGCCGGCCACCAGGCCGCACACCGTGCTGACGACGGCCGACAGGCCGTCATGGCGGCGGTTGTACAGGCCAAGGAAAACAGGAAAGGCCGCCGCCGAGCAGAAGAGGTCGGCCAGCAGGAAAAGATAGAGCACGCTGTAGCCTTGCGCCGCCAGGATGATGACTGGTATGGCGAGCAAATAGATCAGCCAGCGCGACAAGCCCATCAGGGTGCTCTTGCTGATCTCCGGGAACAGTCTGCGCACGTCGACCGCGATGATGCTGGACACGGCGCTGATGGCGGTGTCGGCCGTGCTCATGACCAGCGCCAGACCTAGCGGAATCAGCGCGATGGCGAACCAGCCGGGCAGGTGGGGGAAGACGACGCTGAACAAGGCCACGGAGCTGTCGCCCGTATGGCCCAAGCCGACGAAGGCCAGCCCGAACAGGCCCATGACGAAGATCACGGGTGCGGCCAGCAGCCCGCCTGTCAGGAAGCCACGCCGCATGCTGCGCACATCGCGCGCCGCGTAGACGCGCTGCCAGTTGCCCTGGTGGAACAGCCCGGTCAGGAGGATGGCCACGAAAAAAGTCAGGCCGGCTTTGACGCCGACGGGATCCGTCAGTTGCAGCAACTGCGGCGCCTTGGCTTGCAGGCCCGCCAAGGTGGGTCCCAGGCCCCCGGCGGCCTGCCAGCCCAGCACGAGCAGGAGCAGCAGCAAAGGCACGATGACCGCCATCTGGATCTTGTCGGTGAAGATGGTGGCGCGCAAGCCGCCGTAGGAAGTGTAGATCAGCGTCGACACCATGACGATGGCGGCGGTCGCCCAAAGGGGAACAGGGGCCAGCAGGGTCACCAGCTTGGCGATCGCGGTGATCTCGGCCGAGAGCGTGATGAACATGAAGAACAGCATGATCAGCAAGGTCAGGCCGTACATGCCGCGGCCATAGCGCGCCACCACGAATTCGGTCAGTGTATGCCCTTGCGGTATCAGTTCGCGCATGCGCCGCCCCAGCGGGATCATCAATAGGCGGGGCGACATTGCGCCCAGGGCATAGCCGATGACGGCGGCCAGGCCGCCCCAGGTCGCGGCCTGGGCCGGCGCGAACAATATCCAGGCGCCCAGCGAAGTGGCCAGCAGGGTCAGCATGGTGGCGGCCGTGCTTTGACTGTTCCTGGCGATGACGTAGTCTTCCAGGCTGCCGCGGTCGCGCCGCGAATACACGACGCCGGAAATCGCGAAGATCGCGGAGAACAAGGACAGCCACACTATGGTCGAGGCGCTTGCAGACATATTCGTTCCTTCCAAGGTCCAAATCCGGACACGCATAAGCCGGGGCGCCCGCCGGAACGGCGCAGCGCGAAATGCATGGCGGAAGGGGAGCGGCAAGCGATGGCGGGCATCCTTCCCTTCGCCGGCATTATCCGGATCAGGTTCTAAGGGTTACCGCCAGGTGCGGAATCTCAGCCCGATACGCGGGCTCCCCCAGGAACGGCGGCTAGCTTAAGGCAGCAGGCGCGCACTTGTCAATCGCCAGCCACTGCCGCGCGCATTTCTGTGCTATGGTTGCAGCTTGCGACACGGGGTGCCCCCACACCGGGCTGAGATTCAAACCCGTCGAACCTGCTCCAGTTAGTACTGGCGAAGGGATGTCAGCCTCGGGCTAGCGGACCATCCGCCGTTCGATCCTACCTTCGCCGCATTCGTAAAGGTATGGCATGAAGAACGACCGCGCAGCGCTTCCCATCAACGAACAAGTCATCCTGGTCACCGGCGCCGGCCGGGGCCTGGGCGCCCATCTGGCGCGCGCCTTCCTGCGCGAAGGCGGGCGAGTGGTGGTCAATTATCTGCACAGCGCGGAAAGCGCCCGCGCATTGGCGGACGAGGCGGCGGGCCGGGCCATCGCCCTGCAGGCGGATGTCTGCGATCCCGGCCAGGTGGGCGCCATGCTCGACCGCGCGCGCGAACACTTCGGCGCGCCGGTCCGCACCGTCGTCAACAATGCACTGCCGGCTTTTTCCTTCAATGGCGATGCCCGTCCGCACGCCGACGTCCTGGCCTGGGACGCGCTGCAGCAACAGCTCGAAGGCGTGCTGCGCGGCGCCCTGAACACCACGCAGGCGGCGCTGCCGGCCATGCGCGCGGCGGGCTTCGGGCGCATCATCAATGTGGGCACCAACCTGTTCCAGAATCCCGTCGTGCCTTATCACGATTACACCGCCGCCAAGGCCGGGCTGCTGTCGCTGACCCGCACCCTGTCGCAGGACTTGGGCCCCTTCGGCATCACTGTCAACATGGTGTCCGGCGGCTTGCTGCGCACCACGGATGCATCGGCCGCCACACCCGAGGCGGTCTTCGACCTGATCGCATCCAGCACGCCGCTGCGCAAAGTCACCACGCCCGCGGAATTCGCCGACGCCGCCCTGTTCTTCGCATCGCCCTGGTCGCGCTCCGTCACGGGGCAGAACTTGATCGTGGACGGCGGCCTGGTGAAAGGCTGATGGGCGGCGGCATGGCACGGCACACCGAAAACGCGGCGCAGCAGCGCCAGATGCATATCAACCTGTTCATTTTCGGCTGCGGGCACCATCGCGCCGCGTGGCGCCATCCCCGCTCCGCGGTAGAGCGCGTGGGCGATATCGCCTACCTCGAAGAGCTGGCGCAGATCGCCGAAAGCGGCAAGCTGGACGCCATCTTCTTTGCCGACGGGCATTCCGCCGACAATCCGGCGGACGGCCCGCGCTGGTTTTTCGAGCCTTTGACGGCCATGGCCGCCATCAGCCGGGCGACCGAACGCATAGGCCTGATCAGCACTGTTTCCAGCACTTTTTTCACCCCTTTCCATGCCGCCCGCATGATGGCTTCGCTGGATCACATCTCGCGCGGCAGAATGGGCTGGAATGTCGTGACGTCGATGTTCGACGCCGAGGCCCGCAATCACGGCTTCGAAACCATGCCCGACCACGATTGGCGCTATGCGCGCGCCGAAGAGTTCATCGACGCGGCCCTGCGCCTGTGGGATTCCTGGGGCGATGGCGCCTTGAAGATCGACCGGCAGGGCGTCTATGCCGACCCAGCCCTGGTGCGTCCGATATTGCATAAGGGCAGGCATTTCCGCGTCGACGGGCCGCTGACGGTGCCGCGCCCGCCGCAGGGCCATCCCGTGCTGTTCCAGGCCGGCGCATCGGAGCAAGGGCGGGACCTCGCCGCGCGCCGCGCCGAGGCCATCTACGCGGTCGCCTACGACCTGCCGGCGGCCCAGGAATACTATCGCGACGTCAAGCGCCGCGTGCGCGCGGCCGGCCGCGGCGATCCGGTGCCCATCATGCCGGGCCTGGTCACCTATGTGGGCTCGACGCAGGCCGAAGCGCGCGCCAAGCAGCGTGAACTGGACGAGCTGCTGCCGCCGCAGGACGCCTTGCGGCAACTGGGTCTGTACGTGGGGCGGGACTGCATGGGCTGGGAACTGGATGCGCCCGTGCCTGCCTTGCCGCCGCTGGAACAGTTCACAGGGCCCAAGGGCCGCTATGCGACGGTGCTGCGCATCGTCGAGACCGAAAAGCCCACGCTGCGCCAGCTGCTGGGAAGGCTGGCGGCCGGGGGAGGGCATTGCACCATGGTCGGCACGCCTGAAAGCATCGCCGATGAAATGGAGCGCTGGTTCCTGAACGAGGGCGCGGACGGTTTCAACCTGATGCCGCCGGCCTTGCCGGGCAGCATCCAGGATTTCGTCGACCACGTGGTGCCCGTGCTGCAGCGCCGCGGCCTGTTCCGCAAAGACTATCAGGCCAGCACCTTGCGCGGACATCTGGGGCTGGCGCGCCCGTAGGTTTTTTGCCGGCGGGCCGCCGGCGGCCTTCAAGTCTGGTGGGGCTCGCCGATATCCTCATTCCACAGTTCGGGCTTGCTGGCGATGAAGTCGCGCATCAATGCGATGCATTCCGGATCCTGCAGCACCTGGACTTGCACGCCGCGCGCCCGCAGCCATTCCTCTTCGCCCATGAAAGTCCGGTTTTCGCCGATGATGACTTTCGGTATGCCATAAAGCAGGATGGCGCCGGTGCACATGGCGCAGGGCGACAGCGTCGTGTACAGCACCGATTCGCGATAGACCTCGGCCGGCTGGCGGCCCGCCTGTTCGAAGGCGTCCATCTCGCCATGCAGGATGGCGCTGCCCTGCTGTACGCGCCGGTTGTGGCCGCGCCCCAGGATGCGGTTCTTGTGGACAATGACCGAGCCGATAGGTATGCCGCCTTCCTCCAGCCCTTGCCGCGCTTCTTCCAATGCCGCCTGCATGAATGGATCCATAGTCCCTCCTGTTCGTAGTCCCTGAACTATACCGCCAATTTCCACCGGCGGCGGCTGCACCGCCCGTGGCTGAATGCCGGCGGGTGGCAAGACTGGCCGGGCGCGGTTCCCGGAGAAAGCTTTGAAGATCAAGCGCCGATCACGCCGCCATCGTCCTTGGTGATGATAAGCGTGGCCGAGCGGGGCAGTGCAGCGCCGCCGTCGGGCCAATGGCTGTCGCCGCCTTCGCCCGGGTGCTGGATATTGACGAACATGCAGCGGCTGTCCGGGGTGAAAGCGATGCCGGTCACCTCGCATTCCCTCGGGCCGACCAGGAAGCGGCGGATCTCCCTGCTTACGGGGTCGGCGCAAAGCATCTGGTTATTGCCCTGTCCCTCATAGTCGCCGCTGTTGCTGTATTTGCCGTCGGTCTGTATCCACAGGCGTCCGGCCGTATCGAAGGCCAAACCGTCGGGACTGTTGAAAGCATTGTCCGCCGTAATAGTGGCGGAGCCGGATTTCAGATTCTTGCGGTCGGTATATTTGATGGGGTTGCCGGCCAGTACGAAGAGGTCCCATTCGAACCTGGTGGCGGCGGCATCGCCGCCCGCTTCGCGCCAGCGGATGATCTGGCCATAGACATTGGCGGGACGCGGATTGGCCGCGTCGACGGTTTTCCGTTGATCGTTGTTGGTCAGCGTTGCATAGACTTCGCCCGTCATCGGGTGGACGCTGACCCATTCGGGCCGGTCCATCTTCGTGGCGCCGACCGCGTCGGCCGCCAGGCGGGCATGGATCAGCACTTCGGCCTGGCTGGCGAATTTCGCATCCGACGCCAGAGCGGCATTGGCCGACTTGTCCAGCAGCAGCCACTCGCCGCCGCCCATATAGCCCTCGCCGGCCTGGCCGTCGTTGAAGCGCGCGACATACAGTTTGCCGGCATCGAGCAGGCTGGAATTGTCGCCGCCTTCCTGGTAGACGCCGTCCGACACGAACTTGTAGATGTAGTCATCCCGCTGGTCGTCGCCCATATAGACGACGATGCGCTGGTCGGCGCTGAGCGTACAGGCGGCGTTTTCGTGCTTGAAGCGGCCCAGCGCCGTCTGCTTTTTGGGAACGGACTTGGGATCGAAGGGGTCGATCTCCACGATCCAGCCATGGCGGTTGGACTCGTTGGGTTCCTTGGCGTAATCAAAGCGGTCCACGAATTCCTCCCAGCGGTATTCGCTGCCTTGCGGGGAAATTCCATAGCGCTTTTGCGCCGCGTCGCGCTTGTCCGCGCCCGACGTCGTGCCGAAATAGTTGTTGAAGTTTTCCTCGCAGGCCAGATAAGTGTTCCAGGGCGTCCAGCCATTCCCGCAATTATTGAAGGTGCCAAGGACGCGGCGGCCGCTGGGGTCGGCGCTGGTTTTCAACAGGCCGTGGCCGGCCGCGGGGCCGGTCAGCGCCATTTCGGTGGAGGCGGTGATGCGGCGGTTGTATTGCGAGTCCAGCTTGATCTCCCACTTGCCGGCGCCATTGCGGACGATATGGATCACCGACACGCCATGGGCGTTCATCGCCTTGCTTGCCTTGTCGGCGCTCCAGGGTTCGGTGCCCCCCGGTCCGAAGAGCCAGGTATAAGCGCCTTTGTCGACCGTCGTGTATTCATGGTTCATCACCAGCAAGCCTTCGTCATTGCTGCCGCCGATGGAGAAGAAATGGATGCCGTCGTGGTTGTCGCCCGCCTGGCGGGCCTGCGCCGCGGCGCCATCGCCGGCGTCCTTCTTCCATGCGGGGTCGCCCTTGAACAAGGGTGTGCCCCAAGGCGCGAATACGGTTGCGGTATAGCCCGCGGCGATCTGGACAGTGTCAGCGGTCGATGCCGGGATGCCTTTGAAGCCCAGCAGGGGCGGGGCGCCGGCCGCGGCCTGGTTGCCCGCGTTGGCTAAAACCGCCGCCGGCCCGGCCAGAAACATGGCCGCGGACAAGCCCAGGCCGGTCTTCAGAAAGCCGCGGCGGCTGCGCGCGCGCTCCACCACCGCCTGAAAATGTTCATTCGACGAGATATTGGTGGGCAGGTCTTCGGAATCGAAGGAGGAAACATGCATGATGGGCTCCGGTATGGCAATGAACCGCGCGGTGGTTGACAGCCGCCAGTATCACGCCCCGCTGTTGCAGGAATATGAACGGGAGGAGCCGCGTCACACTTCGTTCGCCGGGCCGGACGAGGCGGGGCGGGCGGAGCCTGCTTGCGATGTTTGAAGGAAGTCGAGAAACTCTTGCAGCGGCAGGGGGCGGCCCAGGCCGTAGCCTTGTCCGTAGCGCACGCCCATCCCGTGCAGCAGCCGGGCCTGCTCTTCGTTTTCCACCCCTTCCGCCACGACCTCGGCGCCGACGGTTTGGGCGATGGCGACGATTTCCTTGATCAGGGAGCCGCGCATATTGCTGGCATCGAGCTCCATGGCGAATGATTTTTCCATCTTGAGATAATCCGGCGACAGCCGCGCCACGGATTTCAGATTGGAATAGCCGGTGCCGAAATCATCGACGGAGATAAGATAGCCGCGACGCCTGAGATATTGGATGTCCGCGGCGAGATCGGCGGATGCGCTGTACTCGGTGATCCCCAGGCAGAGCTGGATATCGCTGCGGCCCGCCTCGGACAGCGCTTTATCCAGAACCGGGCTCAGCGTGGCGCGGTCTATGCTTTCAGGAAAGAAGTTCACCGCGAGCCGGAATTTTTCCGTCTGCGGCGGCAAGTGGGTGGTCAGCTCGCGTATCGCCTTGCGCGCGACGGCGTGGTCGAAGCGGCGGGCCAGCCCGCGGCTCAGGATGCCGGGGATGACCTGATCGGGACACCAGACTTCGTTCTCTTCCTGCATCTGCATCAGTGTTTCGCAGCCGATCACGCGCCTGGGGCTGAGCTGGAAGATGGGTTGGTAGCTCAGGACGATATGCGTCTCCTGGCACAGAAAGCGCAGCCGTCGCTGGACGCTGCGCAGCTGCCTTACGGCCGGCGCCAGCGCGGCCATGGCCAGGAAGGCGAACAGCACCGAGCCGGCGAGCAGCGGAATCAGCAGCAGGCGGTACTGGTCGGCCACCTGCATCCAGGAGCGGCGGGTTTGCAGCACCCAGCCGAATTCAGGTTCCACGGATATCAGCTCATATCCCGCGCGCCGCAAGGCCCAGCCGCCGGCGTCCGCATTTTCGGCGGCCTTGCGCCATTCTTTACGGATATTCCGTTCCATCAAGCCATGATCCAGGACGGTCAGCTTTCCGTTGGAAGGCAGCCATATCAAGTCGGCGCCCTCCAGCAACTCGGAGACGGCCCGGGCGCTGAGCGCCGCATTGAATCGGCCGCGCTGCACGATCGTGGCGGTGCCGGCTTCCTGCAATACCTGCAAGGGCACGTTGGTGTAGATTTCCATCCCGGCCGGGCCCGGAAGGGGAGGGAGGCCGTGTTTCACGGGTTGCGGCAAACGCCCCATGGAGCTGGTGCAGATCAGCCGCCCCTCGGCGTCCAGCACGCCTACTTCGCGGATGTAGTGGTAGTGCAGCATGTCCGCGTTCAAATGCGTGATGGACGGCATGTCGCAGGACGTATCGTTGTGGGCCTGCAGGTGGTCCAGCAGCGAAATGCTTTCCGACATCAGGTCATTCGCCAGTTGCGACGCCCGTTCGTGCCGTTCCGCCGTGTTCGCCTTGTCGGTGATCAGGATGGACGCAATGGTGGCGGCCATCAAAAGGCCGGCGATCGCCAAGCCCGCTCCGAAGGAAAATATGCGCGGGTGCTTAGCAATCTTCAGGAAAAGCCAATATTGTGCTTGCTCCACGTCAGCATTCCTTGCGGGGCGGTACGATCGGTACGCATGATATTACATTGAGATGGATCAAGCAGCAGCCAGATACAAGTTTATCGGCGCCATTTCGCCGTGCATAATAGCAAACGGGGTCCGAGCGCTTGCGTCCGGCGTCCGCAGCCATCGCCGCAAGGCGTATCAGCCATTGTTGAAAGAGGAATCATGAGCGAACAGCAGCAGCCCGACTGGGACCCCAGATCCGAGGCCGTATTGAAAAACCAGCTTGCAGCCTACGACGAAATGCGCCGGACCTGTCCGGTGGCGCGCAGCAAGTATGGCTACACATCGCTGCTCAAGCACGAGGACGTGTTGCGCGCCTTGCTGGACCACGATACCTACAGCAATGCGGTGTCGCGCTATCCGTCGGTGCCCAATGGCATGGATCCGCCGCAGCACACCGCTTTCCGGCGGCTGATCGAACCCTACTTCAACGCGCAGCGCATGCGCGAATTCGAGCCGGTTTGCCGCGCCGAGGCGCGCTCGCTGGTGGCCGGGCTGCCGGAAGGCCAGATAGAGCTGATGTCCCGGTTCGCCCAACCATTCGCCCTGCAGGTCCAGTGCGCCTTCATGGGCTGGCCCGACAGCCTGCACGAGCCGCTGCACCAGTGGATGCGGAAGAACCACGCCGCCACGTTCGTGGCTGATCCGGACGCCATGGCCAGGGTGGCCGAGGAATTCGATGGGTATGTGAAAACCCTGCTCGAGCATCGCCGCCAGGGCGCCAAGGGCTGCGCCGACGATGTCACTTCCCGCCTGCTGCGCGAGCGGGTGGACGGCAGGCTGCTCACCGAAGACGAAATCGTCAGCATCATACGCAACTGGACGGTGGGCGAACTAGGCACCCTGGCCGCCTCGGTAGGCATATTGGCGCATTACCTGGCGGCGAATCCCGATGTGCAGACCTTGCTGCGCGGCGAGCCGGGCCTGCTGCCCGCGGCCATAGACGAAATCCTGCGCATGCACGGACCGCTGGTCATGAACCGCCGCCGCGTGGTCCGGCCCGTGCAGGTGCGCGGCCGCGACCTGCAGGCGGGCGAACGCGTGGCGCTGAACTGGATATCGGCCAACCGCGACGAAGATGTCTTCGGCGATCCGGACGAATTCCGCCTCGATCGCGACCCCTCGCTGAACTTGCTGTACGGCGCCGGCATACATGTCTGTCCCGGCGCGCCGCTGGCTCGCCTGGAATTGCGCGTCATCATAGAGGAACTGCTGGCCGGCACGCGGCACATCGGCATGGCCCCGGACGTCCTCATCGTCAAGGCCCATTACCCCGCCAGCGGTTTTTCCTCCTTGCCGCTGCTGGTGCAAAAAGCCGCCGAGCAGTAGGGCGGCATCAGCCTTTCACTTGCCGGGCCGCGCACAGGCGGTCGCGGCTGTTGGTCAGGTGCGTGCGCATGGCCGCGCGCGCCTTGTCGCTATCGCGGTCGCGGATGGCATTGAAGATGCTTAAATGTTCCGCGTGGACGCGCTCCAGATAAGAACGGCGGCCTTCGGGGGCGTTTTGCGCAGTATTGATCCGCGTGCGCGGGATGATCATGGCGCCCAGGTAGGTCATCAAGTCCGCAAAATGGCGATTGCCCGTCGCGCGCGCCACTTCCAGATGAAACTGGAAATCGCTGGCCGCCGCGTCGGAAGGGTGTTCTATCATGGCGCTGAACGCCTCGAGTGCGGCCTGCATTTGCGCCAATTGCCCGTCGTTGCGGCGCTGGGCGGCCAGGCCCGCCGCCTCTGTTTCCAGGCTGATGCGCAGTTCCAGCACGGCGATCACATCATCCAATGTTTCCAGGTCCTCCGTGGCGATGCGAAAGTTGCCGCTCGCGGACGGTTCGAGCACGAATGTGCCGATCCCGTGGCGCGTGGACACCAGGCCCGCCGCCTGCAGACTGGAAATCGCCTCGCGCACCACCGTGCGGCTGACCTGGAAACGCTCCATCAGCACGGATTCGGTGGGCAATTTATCGCCCGGCCGCAGTTCGCCTTTTTGTATGGCGGCGGTCAGCTGGCCGACGATTTCGGGCACCAGCCCGCGAGAGCGCCGGCCGCCGGCCGCATGCAATGAAGAGGTGGTAGGCATATCCGATTTAAAAAACGCTTGACAGCATTGGGCAGAGTATACAAGAATATCGCTACACATCAGTCATCAGACGACTGATGACATGCCAGGCTTGATCGCTGGACATGCCGGATCTCCCGGACCCTTGGCTCCTTATTGGCCCCTTATTGACGAGTGCGCATGGACCCTCAAGAACTAAAAGCCGTTCTTTCCGACGGATTATTATCCTTTCCCTTGACTGATTTCGATGCGGCCGGCGAGTTCAACGCGCGCGCCTATGCCCAGCGGCTGGAATGGCTGGCGCCCTATGGCGCCAAAGCGCTGTTCGCGGCGGGCGGCACAGGGGAATTCTTTTCACTGGACGGGCGGGAATATCCGCTCATCATCCAAGCCGCCGTGGACGCGTGCCGCGGCAAAGTGCCCATCATCGCCGGCGCCGGCGGCCCGACGCGGTTCGCCATCCAGTGCGCCCAGGCGGCGGAAAGGGCGGGCGCCCAGGGCGTGCTCCTGCTGCCGCACTATCTGACGGAGGCCGGCCAGGAAGGCCTGATCGCCCATATACAGCAGGTGTGCGACAGCGTATCCCTCGGGGTGGTGGTCTACAACCGCAACGTCTGCAGGCTGACGCCGCAGTCGCTGGCCGTCCTGGCCGAACGCTGCCCCAATCTCATCGGCTTCAAGGACGGCATCGGCGACATCGAACTGATGTCTTCCATTTACCTGAAAATGGGCGATCGCCTGGCCTATCTCGGCGGGCTGGCCACGGCCGAGGTCTACGCGGCGGCCTACAAGGCGCTGGGCACCCCCGTATATTCGTCCGCCGTCTTCAACTTCATCCCCAAAACGGCCATGCAGTTCTACCATGCCGTCGCCCAGGACGACACGGCCACACAGCATCGCCTGCTGCGCGAATTCTTCATGCCCTATCTCGAGATACGCAATCGCGGGCCGGGCTATGCGGTCAGCATCGTCAAGGCCGGCGCGAGGCTGGTCGGGCGCGATGCAGGCCCGGTGCGCGCACCCTTGACGGACCTGAAGCCGGAGGAAGCCGAGCAGCTGGGCGCGCTGATCCGGAAACTGGGCGAGCAGTAAGACACCGCATCCAGCAGTATCCGGGGCCGCAGCCTTGTTCGGCCCTTCCCTTTATCCATCCATAACGAGCAAGCAGGAGACTAGCCATGAAGAAAATACTTACCGCGCTGGCTTTGGGCGCAGCGATAGCGGCATCGGCCCCGGCGTTTGCGTGGCCCGATCACGCCGTGACCATAGTCGTTCCATTCCCGCCCGGCGGGTCCACCGACACGCTGGCGCGTTCGCTTACCCCTTCGCTGCAGCGCCAGTTGGGCCAGAGCTTTGTGGTGGACAACAAGGCGGGGGCGACGGGCACCATAGGCGCCAACCATGTTGCGCGCGCCGCGCCCGACGGCTATACCTTGATGGTCACGTCACTGGGGCCGCTGGTCATCGCGCCGCATTTGCTGAAATCCGTACCCTACGACGCCGGTAAGGATTTCGATCTTCTCACGGTCGCCGTACAGGCGCCCAATGTGCTGGTCGTGCCCGCCGCTTCCCCGTATAAAACGGTGGGCGATCTGGTCAAGGCGGCAAAGCAAGCGCCGCGCAGCCTGACGTTCGCTTCCTCGGGCGTAGGGTCTTCCGATCACCTGACGGCCGAACTGTTCTGGCAGCAGAGCGGCAGCACGGGCCTGCATGTTCCTTACAAGGGCGGGGCGCCCGCCATCCAGGACCTGCTGGGCTCCCAGGTCACGGCATCTTTCCAGAACATCAATGCCGTATTGCCGCATATCCGGAGCGGTAAACTGCGCGCATTGGCCATTACCAGCCTGAAGCGCTCGTCCCTGCTGCCCGATGTGCCCACCCTGGACGAGACGGGCGTGAAGAATGCGGACGTCTATTCCTGGCAAGCGGTCGTCGCGCCGCGCAACTTGCCCGCCGATATCAAGAACAAGCTGCATGCGGCCCTGGTGAAGGCGATCAACGAGCCCGAAGTCCGCCAGCGCTTCGTCGATGTCGGTTTCGAAATCGTCGCCAACACGCCGGAGGAATTCGCGGCATTCCAGCAGCGCGAATCGGACCGCTGGAAACAGATCATCCAGCAGCGCAAGATCGGGGCGGATTGAGCCGCAACACTTTTTGACGGAGACCGCAGTACATGACGCAGACCACCGCAACGCCCGTCGTCACCGATGCGCGCGCCATCCCGGTAGCCGGACAGGACAGCATGCTGCTGAACCTGTCGGGCGCGCACGGTCCTTTTTTCACGCGCAACCTGCTGGTCCTGCAGGACAGCGCCGGGCGGCGCGGCGTCGGCGAAGTGCCCGGCGGCGAACGCATCCGCGCCACGCTGGACGAGGCCGCCAAGCTGCTGATCGGCCAGCCTGTCGGCCAATGGAACCGCATGATGCAAATCGTCCTGCAGCGCTACGCCGATCTGGACAAAGGCGGCCGCGGACAACAGACCTTCGATCTGCGGGTCGCGATACATGCGGCCACCGCTGTCGAATGCGCCATGCTGGATCTGCTGGGCCAGTTTCTGGACGTGCCCGTGGCGGCGCTATTGGGCGAGGGGCAGCAGCGCGAGCGCGTGCAGATGTTGGGCTATCTGTTTTACATAGGCGATCGGCGCCGCACTCCGCTGCCTTACCGCAGCGAACCCGACGCCCCGAGCGACTGGGAGCGCCTGCGCAACGAAGCCGCGCTCACTCCGGAAGCGATCGTCGATCTCGCGGTCGCGGCGCAGGCCCGCTACGGCTTCCAGGACTTCAAGCTGAAGGGCGGTGTGCTGCGCGGGGAAGACGAAATACAGGCCATACGCGCTCTGCATGAGCGTTTTCCTCAAGCGCGCATCACGCTCGACCCCAACGGCGCCTGGCCGTTGGACGAGGCGATACGCTATATGCGCGATATGCGAGGCGTGCTGGCTTACGCGGAAGACCCCTGCGGCGCCGAGGATGGTTTTTCCGGGCGCGAAGTCATGGCCGAGTTCCGCCGCGCCACCGGCCTGCCGACGGCGACCAATATGGTGGCGACCGACAGCCGCCAGATGGCGCACGCCCTGGCTTTGCAAAGCGTCGATATCCCGCTGGCCGACCCGCATTTCTGGACCATGGCGGGCAGCGTGCGCGTGGGCCAGACCTGCCGCGACTGGGGCCTGACCTGGGGCTCGCATTCCAACAACCATTTCGATGTTTCTCTTGCCATGTTCACCCATGTGGCGGCGGCCGCTCCGGGGCGGGTAACGGCCATCGACACGCACTGGATATGGCAGGATGGGCAGCGCCTGACGCAAGACCCGCCGCGGATCGTGGACGGCTATGTGCAGGTGCCCTCCAGCCCGGGGCTGGGCGTGACGCTGGATATGGAAAAAGTCGAAGCGGCGCACCGGCTTTACCTGCAGCATGGCCTGGGCGCGCGCGACGATGCGCAGGCCATGCAGTACCTGGCGCCCGGCTGGCAATTCCACCCCAAGCGGCCCGCGATGCTGCGCTGAGCGCGGTTTGAATCGGGCTCCGGGCCGCGGGCTCGTCCGCGCGAAGGCCTTGCTATGCGGCGGCCCGGAAAGCCCGCGGCGGCTTGCCGAACAAGGCTTTGAATTCCCTGGAAAAATGGGAGCTGTCGGCGAAGCCGCAGCTCAGTGCGATATCGGTGATGGTGTCGCGCGTGTTGGTGATGCGCCATTTTCCATACTGCAGCCGGATCATGCGCTGCAGCGCGGCGGGCGTGGTGTTCAATGACGCTTTCAGGATGCGTTCGAGCTGCCGCGGGCTGACCCCCACGTGGGCGGCGATGTCGGCGACCGAGGGCAAATCGTCGATGCGCTGCTCGATGTAATAGACGGCCTTGTGGACGCGTATGTCCTGGACATTGTCCAAGTCGACATAGAAATGGGCTTGCGGCAGCCGCGCCGGGCGGATGGTGAACAGCATCATATGGCGCAGGGCCTGCTGGGCCTTGTCGCGGCCGTAGTGCCGTGTCAGCAGATACAGGGCGAGGTCGATGGCGGCCGTGGACCCCGCGCAGGTGATCAATCGCCCCGCATCGATGAACAGATGGTCGTTCTTGCACTTGATGCCGGGAAAGCGGCGCTGGAATTCGCCGATGACATTCCAGTGCACGCATACCTCGCCTTGCTGGACCAGGCCGGCATGGGCGATGGCGAAAGTGCCGGTGCACAGGCCCAGCAGGGGGATGCCCTGGCGATGGGCTTGCACCAGCCAGTTGGACAGCTTGGCGGAATAAGACGTCGTGTTGGCATAGCTGTTGCCGCCGCAGACCGCGATATAGTCGAAGCCGCCGACGTCCTGCAAATCCGACAACTCGCCGTGCAAGGTGCCCGCGCTGGACCGCCGGGCCAGCCCGTCCACGCTCATGATGGACCAGTTGATCAGAATCTGCCGGCTCTTGCCGCCGTAGTCCGACGCCAGGCGCAGCACGTCCAGGAAGCCGGCGAAGGCCGTCAGCGTGAATTCGTCCAGCAGGACTATGCCGATCCGCAAGGGCTTTTCCGCGGCATCCTGTTTGACGGCGTCCCGTCTGGCATCCTGTTTGATATGGGCGATGGACATGAGCCTCCTGTGCTTGAAATGCATGCGCCGCCGCGATTGCCGGGCGGCGCCGGGATATCCGCCTCTTTGCTGCCGCGCCTTCCGCCCCGCTGCGCAGGCACCGCTTCGCGATGTCGTTAATATACTGTTTTTTGTCTATCTTATTCAATTTAAAGTCGTGGTTCGATCGCATCATGTAAGCCCGGCATGAGACACGTGCTAGCTACGCGGTCCGAAGGGGCCGTATTCGAGGAGGGCAACATGAAAGCACTGAACAAGACCAAAGCATTCAACAAATATTCCGCCGCCGCCGTGTTCGGAGCCATGGCCATGGCTACCGCCGCACAAGCGCAGGACTTGCGCGTCGCGTGGTACGGCGGCAACTGGGGCGACGCGTTCCAGAGCTGCATCGCCGACCCTTACACCAAGGCGACGGGCATCAAGGTCATCCCGGAGATCGGGACGTCGAACACGACGCTGGCCAAATTGCGGCAGCAGAAAGGTCAGCCTGAAATAGACGTTGCGTTTCTGGACGGCGGCATCAGCGAACTGGCCGACGCGGACGGGCTGCTGCGGCCGATCAAACTCGACAGCGTACCCAACCTGGGCAATCTGCAGAAGCCGGCGGTGTACAAGAACGGCGGCGGCGACAACTTCGCCGGCAGCATCGGCTACTACTCGCTGGGCATCGCCTACAACAAGAAGGAGATCTCCAAGGCGCCCGCATCGTGGGAAGAGCTCTGGAACCCGGACTACGCGGGCGCGGTGGTGATTCCGTCGCCCGCCAACTCCGCCGGCATACCTTTCATCGTCTTTCTGGCGAATATCTGGAAGACGCCGCTCAGCGACCTGACACCCGTCTACCAGAAGCTGAAGAAGCTGGATGTCGCCGCCTATTTCGATAGTTCGGGCGCCGCCAGCAACTCCTTCCAGTCGGGCGAAGCCGTCATCGGCGCGCATTTCAACGTCGGCGCCTGGGGACTGGCCGACAAAGGGCTGCCCATCGGCTTCTCCGTGCCCAAGGAAGGGGTATGGGCGACGGATGCCCGCGTCCACCTGGTCAAGGGTTCGCCCAACCAGTCGGGAGCGGAAAAGTTCATCAATCAGGCGTTTACCAAGGAATCCGCCCAATGCCTGGCCAAGAACCTGTATCTGGGGCCGGCGGTGAAAGACGTGCAGGTCGACGCAAGCGTGCAGGAAAAAATGCCCTGGGGCGTGAACGGCGATATCTCCAAGCTCAACCTGCTGGACTGGTCGGAGATCAACAAGCTGCGCGCTTCCATCACGGACGCCTGGAACCGCGAAGTCGTTCGCAAATAATCAATAATAAATAGTCGATAAACCATAGAGACGTTGTGCGCGGCCCTGGCTGCGCACCGCCGGCATTCGCCTTTTTCTTTGATCGGGGATCATTCGCCATGGCAGCGCTATTGTCCGTTCAGCATGTCACCAAGACTTTCCAGCGTAAATACAAGGCCCTCAACGATGTATGCCTGGATGTGCAGCAGGGCGAGTTCGTGGCGCTGCTGGGCCCCAGCGGCTGCGGCAAGACGACGCTGCTGGCGACGCTCGCCGGTTTTCTCGAGCCCGATACCGGCAGCATATTCATCGACGGCGCCGATGTCACCGCGCTGCCGGCGCACAAGCGCACGCTGAACACCGTATTCCAGAGCTATGCGCTGTTCCCGCATATGACGGTGCTGGACAACGTGGCCTACGGCCCTTTGCGCGCGGGCATCAAGAAGGCGGAAGCCCACCGCCGCGCCCTGGAGGCGCTGGACATGGTGGGCCTGCAGGATTTGTCCGGCCGCTATCCGGCGCAGATGTCGGGCGGCCAGCGCCAGCGCATCGCGCTGGCCCGGGCCATCGTCAACCGGCCCAGGCTGCTGTTGCTGGACGAACCGCTGTCGGCGCTGGATCTGAAGCTGCGCAAGCGCATGCAATTGGAACTCAAGGCGCTGCAGGAAAAACTCGGGATCTCTTTCATTTTCGTGACGCATGACCAGGAAGAGGCGATGGCCATGGCCGACCGCATCGTGGTCATGAACCAGGGGACCATCGAGCAGATCGGCACCGGCGACGAAATCTATAAGCAACCGCGCAGCCGCTTCGTCGCCGATTTCATCGGCGATGCCAACTTGCTCGCCTGCGAGGCGGTCGATGGCGAATTGCGCCTGTCGTGTTGCGGCATGGCCGTGGGACGGGCGCTGCGCGCCGGGCAGGGCGGGGTCGTGGCCATGCTGCGCCCCGAAGACATCGGCGTGTCCCGCGAGGCGACGGCGGGCTCGGCGGGCATGGCCAAGGTGGAGAGCGTCGTCAATATCGGCAGCCACACCACGGTTTATCTGGACCTAAACGGCACGGCCATTGAGGCGCGCCGGCTCGGCGCCAATGATCTCGATCTGCAAAAGGGCGACGCCGTGCATGTCCATCTGCCGGCGGAGCGCGTCCACCTGGTGGAGGCATAAGATGTCGTCGCGCGCCGCCCTCATCTTGAAGCTTGCAGCAGCGCCCTTGCTGTTTTTCACGGTGTTCTTCCTGGCGCCGCTGGGCGTGGTCCTGGTCTCCAGCCTGATGGACGCGTCGATCGGCGCGCTGTCCGGCGTCAATTACGCCAAGGTGCTGCTGGATCAATACCACTGGGATGTCATCCTGACCACATTCCGCATCGCGCTGTTCGCCACGGCGCTCTGCCTGCTGGTGGCTTACCCGCTGGCATGGTATCTGGTGCGCATCGTGCGCTCGGATCTATGGCGCCGCATCTGCATCATCGTGCTGATCGTGCCCTTGTTCACCAGCAATATCGTCCGCTCCTTCGGCTGGATGATCATGCTGGGCCGCAATGGCATGGTCAATGATTTCCTCAGAGGCATGGGCCTGGTGGACCGCCCGGTCCGTTTTCTGGGCGCCGAGCTGGGCATCCTGATAGGCCTGGTCTACATCCTGCTGCCGTTCGCGGTGCTGTCCATAGGCACGGCGCTGTCGCGCATCGACCGCAGCCTGGAAAACGCATCCAAAGACCTGGGCGCTTCCCCCGCGCAAACCTTTTTCCACATTACTTTGCCCTTGTCGCTGCCGGGCCTGGCTTCCGGCGCCATCATGGTGTTCGCCCTGGCGGCCAGCGCCTATGTCACGCCAGCGCTGCTATCGGGCGGCCGCGTCACCGTCCTGTCCATGCTGATCTACCAGCAGTACAGCACTGTATTCAACTTCAATTACGGCGGGGCGCTGAGCATTGTGCTGCTGGTGCTGACGCTCGCCCTGGTGGGCGTGGCCAATCACATAGGCCGTGTCAAAGGAGAACGCTGAGATGCCCGCAAGAATTGCAGTCAGATTCGTCGCCCTGGTCGCCCTGGGATTCCTGCTGCTGCCGCTGGTGGTCATCATCGGCTCGTCCATGACCGGCACCGACTACCTCAGCTTCCCGCCGCAGGGCTGGACGCTGAAATGGTACGGCGCGGTACTGGCCGACAACACCTACATGATGTCCTTCGCCACCAGCACGCTGCTGGCGGCCTGCGCCACGGCCTTGGGCGTGCTGATCGCCATACCCAGCGCGCTGCTGCTGGCCAGGCATGATTTCCCGGGCAAGGCCTTGCTGGCCGCCGTGTGGTCGGCCCCGCTGGTATTGCCTTACCTGGTGCTGGGATCGGCGCTGCTGCAGTTCACCGGCTACCTGGGCTTCGCGCAGACCTTCTGGGCGCTGCTGGTGGGGCATGTGCTGATCGTCACTCCCTTCATCCTGAAATCGCTGTCGGTCGTGCTGACGCGCGAGCACATGGAATTCGAGCGCGCTTCGGCGGATTTGGGCGCGTCGCCCTGGACGACTTTCCGCAAGATAACGCTGCCCTTGATGAAGCCGGGTTTGATCAGCGGCGCGATTTTCGGCTTCATCACTTCGTGGATCAACGTGGAGCTGTCCATGTTCAACACCACCGCCGTGCTCAATACGATACCGGTGCAGCTTTTCAACTATGTGCAGTATTCCGTGGACCCTTCCATCGCGGCGGTTTCCGCTATCACCATCTTCATTTCCATCGTCGTCATCACGTTCGTGGACCTCATCGTGGGCCTGGACGTTTTTTCGGACAAACAACAGCGCAACTGAAAACGCAGGAGAACGCAGCATGCAACAGCAGGATATTTTCGACGTGATCTACACGCACACTGAGGGCGAGCCCTTGTGCATCATCCACAGCGGCATACCTTATCCCCCAGGATCCACCATCCTGGAAAAGAGGGCCTTCCTGACTGAGCACTACGACTGGGTGCGCAAGGCCTTGATGCGCGAACCCCGCGGCCACAACGACATGTTCGGCGTATTCCTCACTCCTCCGTCGGGGCCCGACTACGATGCGGGCCTGATCTACATCGATGGCGCGGCGTATTCCCATATGTGCGGCCACGGCACGATAGCCGTCGCCATGGTGATGGTGGCGCTGGGCATGGTGCCGCGCAGCCAGACCGGCAAGACCATCGTGCGCTTCGAGACCACCGCCGGCCTGGTCGTGGCCGAAGTGGATTCCGTCGATGACAAGGTGATATCCACCCGCTTCGAAAATGTGCCGGCCTATGTCGAAGCCCAGGACCTGCATGTCACCTTGCCGGGCTACGGCGACCTCAAGGCCGACATCGTCTGGGGCGGCAATTATTTCGGCATCATCGACCTGACCTCGTCGGGCTTGCGCATTACGCCCGACAATGGCAAGGAACTCATAGAAATGGGGCTGATCGCCCGTGAGCAGCTGAACAAGCAGTACAAAATCCAGCACCCCACGCAAAAGCACATCAACGATCTCAATTTCATGACCTTCTGGCACGAGCCCACCTTGCCCGGGGCCATGTACAAGAATGTGCATGTGTTCAGCGGCGGCCAGCTCGACCGTTCGCCCGGCGGCACGGGAACCAGCGCCATGATGGCCATGTTCGAAGCGCGCGGCAAGCTGGGCTTCAACCAGCCCATCAAATCCGAAGGCCTGCTTGGCACCGGCACGTTCGAGGGCTGCCTGCTGGGCGAGGTCGACCTGAACGGCAAGCGCGGCGTGCGGCCCACGGTGAAAGGCACGGCCAGCATTCTGGGCACGGCGCGCTGGGTGATCGACCGCAACGACCCCGTGGGCGCCGGCTTCGTGGTGCGCTGAGCAAAACGGCGGGATGGGTCGTTTCCGGCCCGTCCCGCTGTTGAGTCGGGAACTGCTCAGCTTGCGTCCGGTTTGTCGTCCGCATAAGTTTTATCGAACTCCCAAACTTCGGGAAACCCTATAAGCTGGTTGAACGACTCAAAATCATACAGACGGCCTTGCAGGGCGCTGGAAGAGCCGTCCCTCGACAGGGCTTCGTAGGCCTGGGCCAGCGCATGGCCTGCAGCCAGAAACCCGGTGGCCGGATAGATCGCCAGCTTGAACCCCATCTTTTCCAGTTCGTCTTTAGGCAGCAACGGGGTGCGCCCGCCCTCCACATTATTGATCAGGACAGGCTTGTCGATCGCGGCGGCGATCCGGGCCATTTCCTCGGGGGATTCCGGCGACTCTACGAAGAGGATGTCAGCGCCGGCTTGTGCATAGGCTTCGGCGCGCCGCAAAGCTTCGTCTATGCCCAGCGTCGTCCTGGCGTCGGTGCGGGCGACAATCAGGAAGTCGGCGCTGGAACGCGCGTCAACCGCGACACGTATTTTCTTGACCATGTCTGCGGCTGGTATCACGCGACGCCCTGGGGTATGCCCGCACTTCTTGGGAAATTCCTGGTCCTCCAGCTGTATGCCCGCCGCTCCGCCCGCTTCGTAGCCCTTGATTGTGTGCGCGACATTCAATAAGCCGCCATAGCCCGTGTCGCCGTCGGCGATGAGAGGAGTATGAGCGCATTGCGCAAAGGCGCTGGCGCGGTTCACCATGTCCGTGTAGGTGGCCAGCCCGGCATCGGGCAAACCCAGATAGGAGGCGACGGAGCCATAGCCCGTCATGTAAAGCAGATCGAAGCCCATGCTGTCGGCCAGCCGTGTGGAAATCATGTCGAAAATGCCGGGCGCAACCAGGATGCCGGGTTCCTTCAGGCGGGTGTTAAGGCGTTGACGTTTCTCGGCTGCGGTGATCATGGAGGCTCCGGCTAGGGAATAATTCATATGCTGACCCCAAGATTGTATACAATAATCGTGGAAATATTAACTATTTTTTAACCATGGGCTCGAACATGGGTATTCGTTCCAACGGTAGGGAAGCTCGCGGGAGGCGAGGAGCTGGCAAGCCGCAAGGCCGGCAAAGGAGAGAAGGGCTTCCCGCTTGCGCGGCACTTCCGTCTGACCGGAGCTTGAAATGAAGACATCCGCCCGGCACGGCCATACCGCCGAAAGTACATATCAATGGATAAAGGGCCGAATACTGCAAAACCATTGGCCAGATGGCGCTCCGTTGAAGGAAGGGGACCTCGCCCGGCAGATAGGGGTCAGCCGGACGCCGGTGCGCGAGGCGTTGCGCCGCCTGACTCTGGAAGGCATGGTCGAAACCGTGCCCAATATGGGAAGCCGCCTGCAGAAATGGAGCGACGAAGATTTGAACGATATCTTCGGCTTGAGGCTGCAGCTCGAATCCTATGGCGCGCAACTCGCGGCCGCGCGCATTGCGCCCGATGAAGTCGAGGAGCTATATAGCCTGTGCGCCGATATGGAGGAATGCCAAAGGCTGTGCATGGCCGATAGCCCGGACGTCTCGCTCTGGCAGCGGCTCGCGGTACTGAATGAGCGGTTTCATGTGGGCGTGCAGCGTGCCGCGCACAGCGAACGTCTGGAAACCTTGCTGCGGCAAGTCATCTCCGCGTCACTGGTGCGGCGCACGTTCAGGCTCTACGAGCCGGCCGAAATCGCCCGCAGCATGGCTCACCATCGGGAACTGGTGGATGCTCTTGCCGCGCGAGACCCGGTCTGGGCGGAGAGCGTAATGCGTGCGCACCTGTCCGCCGGATATCGGGCCGCCCAGCGCTGCGTCGCAAGCAATACAGACGGCGATCCGGCGCAGGCGGGACAGTACTGATTGACTTCAAATTTTTTCATTGTATACAATCGGTCAGTAAATAGGATGAACGACACTTTCGTTGCGGCAAGCCGGCTTGGTATTCAAGTGCGAGCCACGCGCTTCGGGGCGAGGTCGGACAAAGCGGGATGAACGCGGATAGAAGCAGAAACAGGCAGCCGGGCGAATTGCCGGGCGCACCATGAATTACCGTGCAGGACGGCCAAGCCCCGCACATATTTCCCCAGGAGGAGATCACCATGCAGCAACGTATATTCAAATCATTATGCTTGTCGGCCTGCGCCTCGCTGCTGATGTGCGCCAGCCTATCGGCCGAAGCGGCGCGCACGTTGAAGGTGACGCTGCAGGTCAATACCAAACACCCGGTCGGCGCGAATATCGTCTATTTCAAGAATCAGGTCGAAAAGGCCTCCAACGGCGAAATCAAGTTGCAGCTCTACGACTCGGCGCAGCTGTACAAGGGCAGCGAAGTTCCCCAGGCCGTGTCCTCCGGAGCCATAGACATGGGTCTGGTGCTGATCGATGAATACGCCGGCACCTTGCCGGCCACCGGCTTGTTTTCCGTCGCCTTTCTCTTTCCCAGCTACGAGGTATTGGGCAAGGCGGCCGCGCTGGACAGCCCCGTGCGCAAGGAAATCGATGAACTCATCAGGTCGACCGGAACGCGTGTGCTGTGGTGGCAGGACTACGGCCCGGTTCAATTGCTGTCCAAGGGAAAGCCGGTCGTCATTCCGGAAGACATGAAAGGCAAGAAGGTGAGAGTGCTGGGCAAGCCGTCCGGCGACTTCATCAATGCGGTGGGCGGTATTCCTGTGAAGATCGGCGGCTCGGAACAATTCATCGCCTATCAGCGCGGCACCGTTGACGTAGGCATGACCGGCACGACCGCCATTCAATCCCGTAAGCTGTTCGAGGTCATGGATTCCGTCACTATTACCAATCACGCCCAGACCGAGTTTCTGGTCGTCATCAACGATAAGCTCTGGAACTCGCTATCGGAGCAGGAAAAGGGGTGGATCTCCACGGCGGCGAAATCCGCGGAAGAGACCCTACGCGCCGCCACCAAAGATGAAAACCTGGAATCCGAGAAGTTCATTGCAGAGAAAACCAAGATGAAGGTCATCCATCTGACGCCGGATCAGGTGAAGGCATGGCAAGCTGCTGCGGCCCCGGCTGTGGAAACCTATATACAGACGGCGGGGGATGTGGGCAAGCGTTTGGTCGACGAAATCAAAAAGCTGTATTGACATGAGCCATCGGGCCGCGGGGCGCTCGCCGCGCCCTCACCCGTCCGCCCGTCTCTGACGAAACTGGATCCATCTATGTCAAACCCAGGCGCTATCGAAAGCAGCGGCATGCTGCGCTATGTCGACCGCATCGCCGACATGTGCGGGAAAATCGGCGTTCTCATGCTTATTTTCATCACGGCGGTATTGTCTTACGAAGCGGTGGCGCGCTATTTCTTCCATGCGCCCACCCAGTGGACGCAGGATATCTCGGTCACCCTGCAGGTCTGGTTCACGTATCTGGGCATGGCGCTGGTCTTGAAAGACGGCAAGATGATACGCATTACCGCTGTGCTCGGCGTGGCGCCTTTGTGGCTGCGCTACATACTAGAGGCCGTGGCGCTGGTCGTTATTCTTCTGTTTTCCCTGGTGGCCGTAGTCAAGGGCTGGGACGTTGTCGCCGATTCCATCCGCCTGGGCCGGCGCCAGCCCACCATGCTGGCCCTGCCTAACTGGATAGCCGAGCTGCCGGTCGTATTGGGTTTCGCGCTGCTGATGCTGCAGGCCGCAGCCGAATTGATACGGCTACCATTTCGTGGCCCGCCATCTTTCCTGCCAGATGGGGAAGTGGACTTATCCAAAGCACAATCCTCCTTGCCGCCCAAAGAAGAGGCCCGTCCGTGACCCTGCTCTATATTGGCATCGCGCTGCTGACCCTGTTGTTTCTTGGTGTGCCGGTGGCGTTTTCACTGGCCGGGCTGGGGGCGGCGCTGCTCCTGCTCAGGGACTTGCCGCTGGCCATGGTGGCGCAGAACTTGCATGGCGCGCTGGACAACTTCGTTCTGCTTTCCGTGCCTCTGTTTCTGCTCATGTCCAACCTGCTTCTGAAGGGCGGGGTGGGCAAGGACTTGTTCGAAGCGGTCCAGAAATGGGTGGGGCATTGGCCGGGCGGGCTGGGCATATCGGCCCTGCTTTCTTGCGGTATTTTCTCGGCAATTTCCGGCAGCTCGGTGGCCACCGCCGCCACAGTGGCGACAGTGGCCATACCCGAGATGACCAAGCGCGGTTATGGCAGGGGTTTTACCTTGGGTCTGCTCGCGGCTGGCGGCACTCTTGGCATACTGATCCCGCCTTCGATCCCTCTGATCGTATACGGTGTGATTACCGAGGAAAGCATAGGGAAACTGTTCCTGGCCGGGGTCGGTCCTGGTATTTTGTTGATCGTGCTATTTGGCATTTATACGGTCTACTATGCCTGGAGGACCAAGCTGTACGGGCAGGAACAAAAGGCCGGCAGCAGCGAGAAATGGGCCGCCACATTGCGGGCCCTGCCGACCATCCTGCTAGCCGTCCTGATCATAGGCGGTATATATGCCGGCGCCTTCACGCCAACGGAAGCCTCGGCCGTAGGCGCATTCGCATCCTTTATTCTTACCGCTTTCGTATTGCGCAGCTTGTCGCTGCGGCAATTTTTCGATGCGGTAAGCCAGACTCTGAAGACCACCATCGTGCTCTTCCTTATCGTCATTGGTGCAAAGATATTCGGCAAGGCCATCACCTTGTACCAAGTGCCGGCCATGTTGTCCCAGGTAGTCGACACTCACATTTCTTCAGTGGACGGCTTTCTTATCCTGGTGACCGCTGTTCTTCTGATCATCGGGCTATTCCTCGAAAGTCTGTCCATGCTGCTCATCATGGTACCGGTATTGTTCCCGACGGTGCTGGACCTGGGCATAGATTCGATCTGGTTCGGCATCTACTTTGTCATACTCATCGAGCTGGCCCTGATAACGCCGCCGGTGGGCATGAATCTATTCGTCATCCAGGCTATCGCAGGTACGCCGCTATCGGTAGTAGCGCGGGGAGTCACGCCTTTCATCTTCATCATGCTGGGCAGCGTAGTGCTGGTCTATATATTTCCCGATATCGTCAATTGGGTGCCCAACCGCTACTGACTTTGGCTATGCGATAAGCTCCCATACCAGTACAACGCTATACAATATTGCCGGTCCGGCAGCCGGAAACACACAGCACCGCGCCCCGATGCATCGTCATGCCCGTGGCCCTGGCGACGCAAGCGGCGGGGCAGCAGGCGGCGGGCGGGCGATACCGCGTGAACGGGCGCGCCCGCGCCTTGCAATATGGAAGAACTTACTATCGAATCCCTGGATGGGCAGGCCAGAGGCCTTGCCCATCGCGCGGGAAAAACGGTCTTTGTCGAAGGCGCCCTGCCGGGCGAGCGGGTGACCGTCGCCACGCTGCGCGGCGGCGCGCGGCATGATGTCGCCCGCATCGACGAGCTGCGGCACGCCTCGTCGCAACGCGTCGAGCCGCGCTGCGCGAGCTTCGGGGTGTGCGGCGGCTGCGTCATGCAGCATCTGGAGCCCGCCGCCCAAGTGGCGGTAAAGCAGCGCTTGCTGGAAGACGCCTTTGCGCGGGTCGCTTTAAAGCCTCGGCGCATCCTGCCGCCGCTGCAGGGCCTCGCCTGGGGCTATCGGCATCGCGCGCGCCTCAAGGTTCATGTGCTGCCGGGCGCCGGACGCGTGATCATCGGTTTTCATCAGCGCAACAGCAGCTATATCGCCGACATCCAGGCCTGCCACGTGCTGCCCGCTCGTGTCGCCGGTTTGCTGGCGCCCCTGCGCGCCTTGGTGGCCGGCATGTCGGCGCCCGATCGCATTCCGCAGATCGAGGTGGCGGTGGGGGATGCGGCGATTGCGCTGGTCTTGCGCCATTTGACGCCGCTGCTCGGCCGCGACCTGGATCGCTTGCGCGAATTCGGACGCCGGCACGCGATTGTCTGGTGGCTGCAGGCCGGCGGGCCGCAAACGGCCATGCCGTTGGATCAGGAAGATGCCGACGCGCTGGCCTACGGCCTGCCGGAGTTCGGCCTGCGCATCGCGTACCGTCCGACCGACTTCACCCAGGTCAACCCGCTGGTCAATCGGGCATTGGTGTCGCGCGCCGTGGCATTGCTGGACGCGCAGCCCGGCGATCGTGTCGCCGACCTGTTCTGCGGGCTGGGCAATTTCACTTTGCCATTGGCCACCAGGGCGCGCGCCGTGGTGGGCATCGAAGCCAGTGCGGCCTTGATCGAGCGCGCGCGCAAGGCCGCCGCCGCCCACGGTCTGGACGGCCGCGTGCGCTTCGAGGCGCGGAATCTGTTCGAGCTCGATGCGCAAGGCCTGCGCTCCATGGGCCGCTACGACCGCATGCTGATGGACCCGCCCCGGGAAGGCGCGCGTGCCGTGGCCGAAGCCCTGGCGCGGCTGGACTCGTGGGAACGCCCCGCGCGCATTGTCTATGTTTCCTGCAACCCGCTTACGCTGGCCCGCGACGCGGCCATCCTGGTGCACACGGGGCGCTACCGCCTGGGCAGCGCCGGCGTGATCAACATGTTCATGCATACCGCCCATGTGGAATCGATAGCGGTGTTCGATCATGGCGGGCCCGGCGGCGGGGAGGGCGCGGATAACCGTATGCCAAGGGGTATTGCCTAGGGAAGGTCCCTGCTTGCCACCTGGGTTTCAGCGGCCAGGGGCTGTTTCACGAATGGCCGGCGCTCGGCTATGGCGCGTTCCGGCTTGGCGTAGTAATGGGCCGATACCTTTTGGGTGCGCTTGAGCGCGCCGACCGCCGTTGCGTGTTCGGTCGCGTGTTCGCCTTGCGGATGCAGCACGCGGTCGCCGTGTGCGTCGCGCACCCGTGTCACCAGGCCTATGCGGTTCATCAACTCGATGAACGGCTTTGGATCCAGTTCTTCCACATTGACCATGCGGCCCGCATCCCAGACGCCATCGGCGATCAGCATGGCGGCGGCGACTGCGGGCACCCCCGCTGTGTAGGAGATGGCCTGGCTGCCGACCTCTTCGTAGCTTTCCTCGTGATCGCAGATGTTATAGATCAGGACTTCCTGCGGTTTGCCATTCTTCGTGCCTTTGACGAGATCGCCTATGCAGGTCTTGCCGGTGTAACCGGCCGCCAGCGAGGCGGGATCCGGCAGCACGGCCTTGACGACCTTGAGCGGCACGACTTCCAGGCCTTCCGCGGTGCGCACCGGCTTTTCGGACAGCAGGCCCAGGTTCTTCAGCACTGTGAATACATTGATGTAATGATCCCCGAAGCCCATCCAGAAGCGGATATTGGGCACCCCCAGGTGCCTGGACATGGAGTGCAGTTCGTCGTGCCCGGTCAGGTAGGCGGTGTTCTTGCCGACCACCGGCAAGTCCCAGACCTGGCTGCGTTCGAACATGGCATTGGCCTTCCACTGGCTTTCTTCCCACGACCATACCGTGGAAGTGAATTCGCGGAAATTGATTTCGGGGTCGAAATTCGTGGCGAAATAGCGGCCATGGCTGCCGGCGTTGATGTCGATGATATCGATGGAGTCGACCTGGTCGAAATAAGCGTCCATGGCGTAGCGGCCGTAAGCGTTCACCACGCCGGGGTCGAATCCGACGCCGAGTATGGCGGTCACGCCCGCCTGCTCGCAGGCATCCTTGCGCTTCCATTCGTAGTTGTCGTACCAGGGCGGGGTTTCGCAAACCTTGGCGGGATCTTCGTGGATGGCGGTGTCCAGGTAGGCCGCGCCGGTTTCTATGCAGGCTTGCAGGACCGACATGTTCAAAAAGGGAGAGCCCAGATTCAGGACGATCTGGCTGCCCGTGGCGCGGATCAGGGCTTTGGTGGCCTCGATGTCCAGCGCATCCAGTTCGTGGGCCTGCAAACGCCCCGGCCCGCGCTGGCTGCCTTTGTCTTTGATCGAGGCGATGATGGCCTGACACTTGCCGAGCGTGCGCGAGGCGATGTGAATGTCGCCCAGCAGAATATTGTTCTGAGCGCATTTGTGCGCTGCTACGTGGGCTACACCGCCGGCGCCGATAATAAGGACATTGCGTTTCATTGGATCATCCCCCAATTTAAGAATTAAGAGAGCAGTGCTGTCAGGACAGACTGTTGACGTATTCGTCAAAGGAAAATTCGCGCACCAGGCGCACGGAGCCATCGGCTTCTTTCACGGCGATCGACGGCATGTTGACGCCGTTGAACCAGTTCTTTTTCACCATGGTGTACCCGCCGGCATCGCCGATCGAAATGCGGTCGCCTATCTGCAGCGGCGCCGCAAAGCGGGCGTCGCCGAAGATGTCGCCGGCCAGGCAGGTTTTGCCGCAGATCATGTACTGATGCTCGCCCGCGCCATTGCCGATGGGCGCGGTTTCGCGGTAGATCAGCAGATCCAGCATATGGGCTTCGGTGGAGCTGTCCACCACGGCCAGTTGCTTGCCGTTGAAGCCGATGTCCAGCACGCTGACTTCCAGCGTCGTGCTGTGGCGCACCGCCGCTTCACCGGGTTCCAGGTAGACTTGTACGCCATATTCCTGCGCGAAGCGGCGCAGGCGCGCGCAGAAGGCATCCAGCGGATAGCCTTGCGCGGTGAAGCTGATGCCGCCGCCCAGGCTGACCCATTTCAGTTTGCGCAAGACGGGCGCGAAACGCTGCTCGGTCTGCGCGAGCAGGTCGTCGAAGCGCGCGAAATCCCTGTTCTCGCAATTGTTGTGGATCATGACGCCATCCAGGCGGCCTGCGAGCGACAGGATGCGGTCCGGGTCGCTTTCGCCCAGCCGGCTGTAAGCGCGGGCGGGATCGGCCAGGTCGAAGCCCGCGCAGCTTACGCCGGGGTTCAGGCGCAGGCCCACGGGCTTGCCCTGGACGCGGGAAGCATAGCGTTCCAGCTGGTTGGCGGAATTGAAGATGATCTTGTCGCAATGCGCCACGACCTCGTCGATTTCGTGGTCGGCGAAGGCGACGCTGTATGCATGGGTTTCGCCGCCGAACTTCTGCCGGCCCAGCTTGACTTCGTAGAGCGACGAGGAGGTGGTGCCGTCCATGTGCCGGCGCATCAGGTCGAACACCGACCAGGTTGCGAAGCACTTCAGGGCCAGCAGCACTTTGGCGCCTGAGTGTTCGCGTATGTAGTCGATGGCGTCCAGGTTGCGCTGCAAGGCGGACTTATCGATGAGGTAGTAGGGGGTGGGTATGGTGTGCATCGTCTATCAGGTGGCCGGCAGGGAATTGGGGCCGGGAGGCTTGACATTGGGATCTCTGCGTACGGGCGTGGGCTTTTTGCCCAAGCGTTCGACGACCAGCGCCGGGCGATTCGGGAAGGTGGCCAGAATCTGCAATTTGCCGCCTACGCTTTCTATGTAATGTTGCAAGGTGGAAACCAGCATATCGCTCCGTTTTTCGATGCGCGAGATCGTGCCTTGCCCCACGCCCAGGGCGATGGCGAGATCTTCCTGGGTGTGCTGCGTGGCCTTGCGCAGGTCTTTGAGCGTCGCCACTTTGATGGCATCGAGGGAAAGAAGTTTTTCATTCTTTTCCTTGTGCCTGGGCCTGCCGCCCGCGGCTGCCGTTTTCGCCTTGGTGGGCTTCTTTGGCATGGGTTGTCCTTTGCTCAGATGTCGGTCCAGTTAAACCCGCGCCCCGTCTCTTTGCAGGGGCGGGGCGCCGATTCATGCAGCGGATAATATATGCTTTTCAATGAATATGCAACATAAGGCATATTTTGGCTTGCGGCAATGCCAGTTTATGTCTGGGAAGACATATCCAATGGGATGCATCAGGAGAGGGTGCATCATGCTGCCGGAGGCGGGCTAGTCCGGTCCCATGCATACGGTTGATCGGCCAGGTCATCATGGAAAACCCTTACGTCGTTTAGCCTATTTTTATACTTACAAATATTGCCAACTGTGATTAAATTCCAATAAAAAATTACATATATGTATCAATTCTTTAGTTTGCGCGCAGCAGCAACCTATGCCGTCCATGGCGAACCATAGTTGCATGCTGGCGATCCGGAAGGGGAAGATGATGCAAAGAATCAAAAACAGGGTTGGGACATCACATAACAGCAAAGGTGTATTTCGCGCGACGGCGCTGGCCACTGCCTTGCTGGCGGCGTATGGCGTCGCATACGCAAATGGTGGCGGTGACGCCCTCGCCGACAATGAACAAATAGGTCTGACCAAAGGCGCAACATATACAAGCGCTACCGCAAAAAACGGAGGAGTAATAAGCGGTGATGGGGTTACTGTTCAAGGCTCCAAAGGCAGTTCGGAAGCCGGCCTGGTTTTTGTTGATGGCGATGGTTCGATAAGGCTGGAAAACTCTACGGTGATAAATACCGTAGGCGGCTTTAGCGGCGGAGCGCGCGGAGTCGATGCACGCGGCGCGGATGCCGAGATCAGCCTCATCGGCGTCAATGTCACATTGGATGCGGTGGGCGCCACCAATGCTGATGCGGGGTCGGTGATAGCCGCCACGTATGGCGGCAAAGTCAATATTGACGGGGGCGTCATTACCTCCAAAGGCGCTTTTGTACGCGGCCTTACGGCAAGCGGCGACCCCATAAGCGGCCCTGCTGGCGGCGAGCTTATCCGTGCTAGCAATCTCACGATCAATACCCTTGATGAGCGGGGGTTTGGCGTTCAAGTCTACGGCAAGCCGTCCGGCAATCCCGACGCGGACACTACGGTCGATCTCAGTAACGTCGATATCAACACCCAGGGCGTGTACGCGCTGGGTATCCAGTCGCGCAAGGAAGGTGCGAAAGTTATCGGGGACCAGGTAAGAATCACCACCGCCAACGTTAACGCGCATGGCATCGAAGCAAGCGATGGCGCATCCGTAAACCTGAATGGAGGCTCCATCACAACATCGGGTGCGGGAGCTTTTGGCGTTACGGCTTACACCAGCGGTGTAGCTCCAACGGTCCGATTGAAGGATTTTGCAATTTCGACTGCCGGCGCTTCTGCACATGGTGTTGTGGCGGGGCCCAACACATCGATTACGCTTGAAAGCGGCAACGTTCGCACTAGCCAGAACAACGCCTATGGCTTATACGCCAACGGCTCGGGCGCGCGGATATCCGGCTCCGATACAGCCATCACGACCGAAGGCTTGTACGGCTATGGCGTGCGCGCCGAAAATGGAGGGGTGGTCAGCCTGGATGGCGGTTCAATCACAACCAATAACGCCAAGGGCAAGGGCGTGCAGGACGGCGACGGCTCGCGCGCCTATGCGGTTTCGGCCGATGGCGCCGGCTCATCCGCCACGGTAAACAATATTCGCATTCTGACGGAAGGGCAGCGCGCCTATGGCGCTCATGCAACCAACGGCGGTAATGTGGAATTGAGCGGCGGAGACATTGCCACCAACGGCTTCATGGCCTATGGCGTCTACGCTTCAGGCGCAAACTCCAAGGTCACAACCAATAACGTGAACATCACCACTACCGGGCAAGTGGGCGATGCCATCTGGGCTTATAACGGCGGCCTGACTACGGTCAACGGCGGCACTATTTTGGTTCAGGGCGATCCCAATCCGAGTACCCCGCACGAAAGCGGTAACGGTATAGTCGCCGCGGGCGGCGTCAACGGAATGGGTGATGGCATTGTTAATGTCAATGGCGCAACCATCACCACGACCGGCAGAAATAGCACAGGCGCAGTGGCCGGCGCTCTTGTCGGCGACGAGCTTACATCGGGCGCCATAAATTTGAATAACACCCGGCTTGAAGTGACAGGCATCAACTCCAGGATCGCGTCGATTGGAAGCGGCAGCACCTTTACGGCAAGCAATGGTTCCAACCTGGTGTCCGTGCAAGGCTATGGCGTTGTGGTGAGCGGCGGCATTGCGGCGATTTCCAATTCGGCTGTCAGCACGCGGGGTAATAATGCAGCGGGACTTGCAACCGAAGCGACCACGCAGGGCGGCGGCACGCTGGTCGTCAGCAACAGCCAGATCCGCACTTCTGGGGCGAATGCCCACGGCGTGGCGCTGAACGGCGGCAGCACGCTGGCCATGACCGGCGGTTCCATCCAGGCCACGGGCTCCGGCTCGGCGGGCGTGTATCTGCTCGATCAAAACTCGGCCACGCTCAATGGGGTAAACATCGTGGCCGCCGGCCCCTCCCTGCAGTCGGACATCAGGACGGCCCAGCGTAATCAGAACATCACCATCGGCTCCGGCTCGACGCTGATGCAGAACAATGGCACGCTGCTGCAAGTCAGCCGCAATGCGGCCGGCGCCGACGGCAAGGTCGTTCTGACATTGGGCAATGGCTCGCACGCCTCGGGCAACGTGCGCAACTACGATGCCAACGGCAATTTGGCGAGCAGCGCGCTCACAGTCGTGAATGTGGAGCAGGGCGCGCAGTGGGCCGGCATCATGGTGGACGACAAGACCCAGATCATCGAGCAGGATGAAGGCCCGCGGACGGACTTCAGCACCGGCGCCGGCGAGAGCGTGATCATTG
>DJWC01000086.1:219-6088 GCA_002441445.1 Pusillimonas sp. UBA6240 | reverse complement strand
TCCTGCGCATGAAGGCCTTGAAGCTGGATGACATAGAGACCTTTCCCTTCGTGGATGCTCCGCCCGGCCGGGCGATCGCCGATGGCTATCATCTGTTGCAGGAACTGGGCGCCATCGATGACAACCAGCATTTGACCGAAACCGGCCGGACGCTGGCCCGCTTGCCGGTGGACCCGCGGCTGGCGCGNNCTGTCGGTGCAGGACCCGCGCGACCGGCCCATGCAGGAACGCGAGGCTTCCGAGGCCGCCCATGCCAAGTTCGGCGACGACAAGTCCGAATTCATTTCCTATCTGAAGCTGTGGCGCTGGTATGGAGAGCAGGTCGAGCACAAGGCTTCGCAGCGCAAGCTGGCGGCGCTGCTGCGCCAGAATTTCCTGTCGCCGTTGCGGCTGCGCGAATGGCGCGACGTGCACAGCCAGCTTGCCGCGCTGGTGGGCGAGCAAGGCTGGCGCGTCAACACGCTGGACGCCACCTACGAGCAGACGCACAAGGCGCTATTGGCGGGGCTGCTGGGCAACGTCGGCCTGAAGAGCGAAGAATCGGGCGCCTACCAGGGCGCGCGCGATATCCGTTTCCATATCCATCCCGGTTCGCGGCTGGTCAAGAAGGCCGGCCGCTGGATCGTCGCCGCCGAACTGGTGGAAACCACGCGCCTGTATGCCCGCTGCGTGGCGAAGATAGACCCGGTCTGGCTTGAGTCCGTGGGCGCCCACCTGATCAAGCGCAGCTGGTCCGATCCGCGCTGGGAAAAAAAGGCGGGCCAGGTCGTCGCCAATGAAAAAGCCACCTTGTACGGCCTGCCGGTCTACACCGGGCGGCGCGTGCACTTCGGCAAGATCAATCCCGGCGAAGCGCGGGACATCTTCATCCGCCAGGCGCTGGTCGAAGGCGATGTCGACGCGCTCCTGCCTTTCCTTAAGCACAACCGGCAATTGGTAGCTTCCATCGAGAAGCTTGAGCACCAGACGCGCCGTCCCGACATTCTGGTGGATGACGCGCTGATCTACGCCTTCTACGATCAGCGCATCCCGTCCCATATCCACCAGACGGCGACCCTGGAGAAATGGTACAAGGGCTTGAGCAAGGACGAAGCGCAGGCGCTGATGCTCACACGCGACGCCTTGATGCGCCATGACGCGGCGGGCATCACCACCGATGTCTTTCCCAAGAAGGTGGAATGGAACGGCGTGCAAATGGCGCTGGACTATCACTTCGAACCGGGTTCCGTGCGGGACGGGGTCACGCTCACCGTGCCGCTGTTCGCCTTGAATCAGATCGACCCGATGCGCTGCGAATGGCTGGTGCCCGGCATGCTCAAGGAAAAAGTGCATTTGCTGCTCAAGTCCCTGCCGCAGAAGATACGCCGGCACTGCGTCCCGCTGCCCGACTACGCGGCTGGGTTCGTCGACCGCTGGTTCGACCGCGCCGCCGACCCGGATCGCGGCCTGCTCGAGGCCATTTCCGCCGACATGTGGGAGCAGGTCAAAGTCCGCCCGCAGCGCAGCGATTTCAAGCCCGAGACCTTGCCGGCGCACTTGTTCATGAACTTCAAAGTCGTCGACGAGCACGGGCGCATGCTGTCGGGCGGACGCAATCTGGATCAGCTCAAGGCCGAACACGGCAAGCAGGCGCAGGCTTCTTTCCAGCAGTACGCCGCGCGCGACGAACACGTCGCCCAGGCGCTGGCTCATGAACAATTGACGGACTGGACCTTCGGCCCGCTGCCGGAAATCATGGAGATCAAGCGCAAGGGGCAATCCTTCATCGGCTATCCCGCGCTGATCGACAGGCAGACCCATTGCGATCTGGACGTCTTCGACGACCCGGCCGAAGCGCGCCGCCAACACCATGCCGGCCTGTTGCGCCTGTTCCGCCTGGCCCTGCGCGAGCAAGTCAAGTTCCTGGAAAAAAACCTGCCCGACCTGACCTCCATGAGCATGCTCTACATCAGCCTGGGCACCCAGGAAGAGCTGCGCACGCAAATCATCGACTGCGCGCTGGACCAGGCCTGCCTGGCCGAGCCCTGGCCCAGCGATCAGCCATCCTTCGAGGTTCGGCGCAACGAAGGCAAGGCGCGGCTGGGTTTGCTGGCGCAGGAAATCGCCCGCCTGGCCAAGCAGATCCTGACGGAATGGTCGGCCTTGCAGAAGAAACTGCCGCAAGCCAAGCCGCATGCCGCGGCCTATGCCGATCTGCAGAAACAGCAATCGGCCTTGATGGGGAAATGGTTTCTGCGCGATACGCCTTATCGGCAGCTCGCCCATTACCCGCGCTATTTGAAAGCGGCCCAGGTGCGCATCGACAAACTGCGCGCCGACCCCGCGCGCGACGCGCGCCTGATGGCCGACATGGCCCCCTTGCTGACCCAGTACCAGCGCGCAGCCGCCGCCCTGAAAGGCGCACGCGACGCGCAACTGGACGACTTCCGCTGGATGCTCGAAGAACTGCGCGTAGCCTTGTTCGCACAAGAACTACGCACCCCCATGCCCGTATCCGTCAAGCGCCTGCAGAAGGCCTGGGAAGCCATGCGGCGCTAGCGCCGCGGCGACCGCGCGCCCCGCCTGGATCCGTTCACGCGCCGACTCAAGAACTACCCTCGCACCAGCTCAAGAACTCACCCTGGCGGCCCCCTGCAAGCGCAATGCAGAATCCAATCCCGCAAACAGCATGGCATCAGAGGCAGCGGCAACGGTAAGATACCGTACTTCCACGCAGCGACAAAACCCATCACGCTTAGGTCATCGCCTGGCGGATTCGCCTATAGTGATTCCTACATCACCAGACTTCGGCCGCCACGCTTAGCCCGGGCCCACCCCGTGCCGACTCAAGAACTCGCTCCCATGCTCCATACTCCTGACAGCGCCAAGCGCGGCACTGCCAATGCAGAAACGCATCATGCGACTGCCGATGACGGCAGCGCCGATAAAACCCCCGCCGACTACGACGGAGCCTGGAAAAACGCCCTGGATACCTACTTCCCCAAATTTCTGGCTTTACTTTACCCCGAACTGCACACTCAGATCGACTGGCGCAAACCCGTCTTTCTCGACAAAGAACTGCAACGCCTGGGCGTGCCCAACCCACATGGCCGTCGCCACGTCGACAAACTCGTGCGCCTACGGCTACGGGGCAGAAAACGCGGCTTCCTGCTCATCCATGTCGATGTGCAAGGCCCCAAGAGCCAAGACCTGCCCGTGCGCATGTATGTCTATCATCACCGTATATGGCACAAGCACCCTCGAGACGAATTGCACAGCCTGGCAGTGCTGACCCACAGCCGCCATGGCTCCGATACCCAAACCTATACTCACGGACGCCCCGGCACCGCCGTCAGTTTCATCTACTCCGCCATTCACCTCGAAAGCTGGCGCCCGCGCATGAAAGAGCTTCTGGCATTGGCCCCTGCCAACTCCTTCGCAGTGGTGGTCCTGGCCCAACTCGAAGCCAACGCCCGTCACCCCGACGACCACCAGTTCGATCGCAAGGTCGCGCTGGTGGCCTTGCTATACAACTGCGGCTACTCGCAAAATGACATCGTGCAGCTATTCAACATTCTTGATGCTATGCTAGTGTTGCCTACCCACTTGGAAGCCAATTTCGTCGAAGCCGTCATCCAAATCGAGGAGGAGCATAAAGTGACCTACATCAACACCGTCGAACGCGTCCTTCTCAGGCGTGAACACGAAAAGGGCATCGCCCACACGCTCGCCTCGCTTCTCACCCGCAAGTTCGGCACCTTGCCTGACTGGGCGAAAACTCGCCTGGTCGAAGCCGATCAAGTCGACCTCGAACGCTGGACTGCACAGATTCTCGACGCCCAACGCATCGAAGACGTCTTCGAATAACACCGCGGCATTCGTGATCTTCGCATCGCTCCAACGCCGGAACGCGTAAAAGCATAAGCAGCCCAAACCACCTCGAAACGCCAGGCCGGACACATCCCCGGCGCCCGATGCGCGGTAACAATAGGCGGGCCGATTCTCTCGACACTTATACACAGCAGTAACGGCGGTACTATCTTCGACACCGCAAGGCGCGGGGGCGGNNGCGGGCCGCAGCGACCGCGCGCCCCGCCTGAACCCGCCCCCGCGCCGGCTCAAGAACCCTCCCACACGCCGGCTTAAGAACCACGCCAGCGGTCCTCGCAAGCACAGTGCGGAATCATGTGCAAATCCACCTCGCCCAAGCCGCTCGAACCACCCCGAACGCCAAGCCGGACACATCCTAGGCGCCCGATGCATCGAAGACACCTTCGAATAACAGAATTCCCGCTCAGCTAGGTACAATCCTGGAATGACTGAAGCATCTTCCGCCCCCTCGTTCGTACACCTGCGCGTCCATACCGAATTTTCGGTGGTGGACGGCCTCGCCCGCATTCCTGAACTCGTCAAGAAGGCCGCGGAATACGGGCAGCCGGCCATGGCCGTCACCGACCTCTGCAACCTGTTCGGCTTCATCAAATTCTACAAGGCCGCCCGCGGCGCCGGCGTCAAACCCATCGCCGGNNTGCGACGTATGGCTGGAAAACGAACATGACCGCGACAAGCCATACCGCCTGCTGCTGCTGGCGAGCAATCACCAGGGTTACCTGGCGCTGTGCGAAATCCTCAGCAAGGCCTGGCTGGACAACCAATACCGCGGCCGCGCCGAAGTGCGGCGCGAATGGCTGCGCGGCCGCGCGGGGCTGATCATCCTGTCCGGCGGCAGGGCGGGCGACATCGGCCACATGCTGGAAGCAGGCCGCATGGAAGAAGCCGCCGCCGTGGCCGCCGGCTGGGGGCGGGAATTCCCGGGCAGCTACTATATCGAATTGCAGCGCAGCGGCCACGACGGCGACGAATCCTATGTGCAGGCCGCCATGCGGCTGGCGGGCCGCCTGGGCCTGCCCGTGGTCGCCACCCATCCCGTCCAATTCCTGCAGGCCAGCGACCACCGGGCGCACGAAGCGCGCGTCTGCATCGCCGAAGGCGAGCAACTGGGCAACGCCAAGCGCGTGCGGCGCTTCACCCCCGACCAATACCTGCAAAGCTCCCAAGAAATGGCGCAGCGCTTCGCCGACGTGCCTTCCGCGCTGGCCAACAGCGTGGAAATCGCCAAGCGCTGCAACCTCACGCTGGAGCTGGGCAGGCCGCGCCTGCCGGACTTCCCCACGCCCGAAGGCGTGACGCTGGACGATTACCTGGTCCAGCTGGCGGAAGAAGGGCTGGCGCGGCGCATGGTGCAGCTCTTTCCCGACGAGGCCGAGCGCAAGCAAAAATACCCGCAATACATGGAGCGGCTGCAATGGGAATGCAAGACCATCATCGGCATGGGCTTCCCGGGCTACTTCCTGATCGTGGCCGACTTCATCAACTGGGGCAAGAATAACGGCGTGCCGGTGGGGCCGGGGCGTGGCTCCGGCGCCGGCTCGCTGGTGGCGTTTTCACTGGGCATCACCGACCTGGACCCCATACGCTACGACTTGCTGTTCGAGCGCTTCCTCAACCCCGAACGCGTGTCCATGCCCGACTTCGATATCGATTTCTGCCAGGACAATCGCGAACGCGTCATCGATTACGTCAAGTACAAATACGGTAAGGACGCCGTCAGCCAGATCGCCACCTTCGGCACCCTGGGGGCCAAAGCCGTGGTCCGCGACGTGGGCCGGGTGCTGGAAATGCCGTATTCCCTGTGCGACGGCCTGTCCAAGCTCATCCCCTTCAGTCCGGCCGACCCCTGGACGCTGGAACGCGCGCTCGAAGAAGAACCCACCTTCAAAGAACGCTACGAACAGGACGAAGAGGTCAAGGCCCTCATCGATCTGGCCCGGCCGCTGGAAGGGCTGACGCGCAACATAGGCATGCACGCGGGCGGCGTGCTGATCGCGCC
>DJWC01000086.1:0-162 GCA_002441445.1 Pusillimonas sp. UBA6240 | reverse complement strand
TGGGCCTGCGCAACCTCACCATCCTGGATTGGGCCGTGCGCTTCGTGCGCCAGTTCAATGAAAGCAAGCGCGACTTCGACCTCATGGCGCTGCCGCTGGACGACCCGCAGGCCTACAAGCTGCTGAGCGAAGGCAACACCACGGCCGTGTTCCAGCTCGAAT
>DJWC01000074.1:13407-13931 GCA_002441445.1 Pusillimonas sp. UBA6240 | reverse complement strand
CAGATCAGCATTGCCGGGCGCATGCTGGTCTATTTGCCGTACGACCCGCACATCGGCATTTCGCAAAAGATCGAATCGGAGGAAGACCGCATATCGCTGAAAGAGCGGGTGCTGCGGTTCAAGTCGGAAGACGATGACGGCGGCTTCATCGTGCGCACCCAGGCGGAGGGCGCGACCGACGATGAATTGCTGGCGGATCATTCCTATCTGCGCACCTTGTGGACCAGCATACAGGCCAAGGCCAAATCCCAGCCTTCGCCCTCGCTGCTCTATACCGATTTGACCCTGGCCCAGCGCGTACTGCGCGACATGGTCACCCCCACCACAGGGACCATACTGGTGGACTCCCGCAGCACCACGCAGGAACTGCTGGACTGGGCGCGCACCTATACCCCGTCCGTACTGGATCGCATCAAGCACTATAGCGGCGAACGCCCCCTGTTCGACACCGCCAATGTGGATGAAGAAATCGCCCGTGCGCTGTCGCGCAGGGTGGACTTGAAATCGGGCGGCTACCTGATCAT
>DJWC01000074.1:0-13401 GCA_002441445.1 Pusillimonas sp. UBA6240 | reverse complement strand
GGCTGCGCAACCTGGGCGGCATCATCATCCTGGATTTCATCGACATGGACGATCCGGAGCACCGCGCCTCGGTGCTGGCCGAGCTGAACAAGGCCTTGAGCAAGGACCGCACGCGCATGACTGTCAGCGGTTTCAGCCAGTTGGGTCTGGTGGAGATGACACGCAAACGCACGCGCGACTCGCTGGCCCATCAGCTATGCGAACCCTGCCCTACCTGCCAGGCGCGCGGCAATGTGCGCACGGCGCGCACGCTGTGTTATGAAATACTGCGCGAAATACTGCGCGAATCGCGGCAGTTCAATCCCAAGGAATTCCGTATTCTGGCGTCGCAGGCCATCGTCGACCTGTTCCTCGAAGAGGAAAGCGCCCACCTTGCGATGCTGGGGGACTTCATAGGCAAGCCCATTTCACTGGAGGTGGAAAGCCAGTATTCCCAGGAGCAGTACGACATCGTTCTCGTATAGATCATCGTCCGAGCCGCTCAGCGCGCCCGCGCCGGGCGACGAGGGGTCGACGGCGGCGGCGCGGCGTCGCGCCGCGATGAGGCTGCGGTGCGACGCAATTGCCATGCGTTCAAAAGCATGGCCGCGCAAGGCATTCGGCGGCATGGGGCTGGCCTTCTTGGCTGCCGGAAGCTACTGCGTCGCTTCGGGGCAGACCCCCGGCTTGAAGATCGCGGCGAAGAGTTGTTCTATGCGCTCTTTGGCGACGGCGTCCGAATAATAGCTATAGATTTTCGCCCTGCTCCGCTCTTCCTCCATGAGCGTGCCTTGATACTGCGTCAGATCGGCGATGACGGTACGCTCGTAGCCGCTGTCGCCCGGGGCCTTGTATGTAATCGTCGCGTAGCTGGTTTCCCGGTCGTCGAGCGTGAACTCGGGGCCGTAGCCGCAGGCGCGCTGGTGCTTGATCAAGGCCATCTGAATCTTGGGGAAAGTCATGGGTATGCCGCGCTCCCCCCGGAAGTAATCAGGGCTGCGCAAGTCCCCCAGCCGCAGCCCCTGCGGCGTGGATGCGCACCCGGACAGCGCCATCAATGCGATCAGCAGCGCTATTCTTTTCATGCCTCACACTCTCTTTTCAAGTGGCGAGCCCGCGCGCACCCGGTACGGGGCGGCCGGGGCGGCGCCGGTTGCATAAGCGATTCCGCCATTATCCGTCATCGCGAAACTGCATGCGATACAGCGCCGCATACAGCCCGTCCGTGGCGAGCAGCTCTTCGTGGCGGCCCTGCTCGACTATCTTGCCGGCATCCAGCACCACGATGCGGTCGGCATTTTGCACGGTGGACAAGCGATGCGCGATCACCAGTGTGGTGCGCCCCGACATCAGCAGTTCCAGGGACGCCTGCACCTGCCGTTCGGATTCGTTGTCCAGGGCCGAAGTCGCTTCGTCCAAGATCAGTATGGGCGCATTCTTGATCAGGGCGCGCGCGATCGCCAGGCGCTGCCGCTGCCCGCCCGAAAGCTGGCTGGCATTCTCGCCCACAGGCGTATCCAGCCCCATGGGCAGGCTGTCCACGAAAGCCAGCAGGTTCGCCGCCTCCAGCGCCTTGCGGATCTCCTCCTGGCTGGCTTCGTGCAAGGCGCCATAGCCGACGTTCTCGGCGATGGTTCCCTCGAACAGCACGACGTCCTGGCTGACCAGGGACAACTGGGAGCGCAGGCCCTGCAGGCTCAGGTCGCGGATGTCGATGCCGTCTATCAGTATGGAGCCGCTGTTGGGCTTGACGAAACGCGGCAGCATGTTGACCAGAGTCGTTTTACCGCTGCCCGAGCGGCCCACCAGGGCCACGGTCTGCCCCGGCTCGACCGTGAAAGACACATCGGAAAGGGTGTCGGTATTGGCGTCCGGAAACCGATGGACGATATTGCGGAATTCGACGCGGCCCTGCACGGGCTGAGGCAGCGTCCCGGACCCCGTTTCCTCTTCGGGCTGCTGATCGATGAGCGTGAAGACGCTTTCGGCGGAGACCAGCATGCGCTGCATGGCGCCGGCGATATTGGTCAGCCGCTTCATGGGGTCGAAGATCTGGCCCAATGCCGCCATGAAGGCGGCGAAGCTGCCTACCGTCAAGCCGTGATGGTTCGCCTGGTACAGCGCCACGGCAATGACGGCCGCCACCGACAAGGCGATGGAAAACTGCGAGAGCGGGGACATGGCGGCATCGGCGCTGGCGGCGCGCATGGCGAAGCGCCGCAAGCGGCCGTTGACATATTTGAAGCGGCCGGACTCGCGCTCATAGCCGTCGAACAGCTTGATCACGCGCTGGCCGTCTATGCCTTCGCGCACGACGCGGGTCAATTCCGCGTTCATGCCTATGGTCTCGCGGTTGATCCGGCCCAGCCGCTTGATGAAAATGCGGGCGATGACGGTTGAAACCGGCAGCATCAGCAATACGATCAAGGTGAGCTGCCACGACATGTACAGCAAGACGCAGAGCAGCGCCACCACGACCAGCGCTTCGCGCACCACGACAGTGATGACTTCGGTGGCCAGGCCGGTGACCGTGCCGGCATCGATGGTGAAGCGGTTCAGCAGGCGGCCGGAATCGCCGCGCTTGAAGTCTTCATCCGATAGGCCCAGCAGGCGGTCGAACATCTCTTTGCGCAGGCCCAGCAGCATGTTGTTGGCGACCCAGGCCAGCAGATAGGAACTGGCGTAGCTGCACAAGCCGCGCAACAGCATCAGCCCGACGACCGCCAGGGGAATGGACCAGACATAAGATGGTTTGCCCCCGGAGAACCCGTCGTCCAGCAGGGGTTTCATGATGATCGCCAGGGTGGGCTGGGTGGCGGCCGCCACGCTGACCAGGGCGACAGCCAATATGACCGTCTTCCAGTAGGCGCCCAGCCGGCTGTAGATCCGGCGCCACAGCTCGAATCGTGCGGGCGCGGAACGCGGCGTTGCGGCTTCGCTGGCTGACTTCAACAATAAACTCGCTTATATACTAATGGATCGACCATTTTAACGTTCCTTAGGCAGGCGTTCAGTTGGATATCCGCCATCATAACGCTCCCGCCCGCAGCGATTATTCATGACTACGCTTTCCGCCATTTATGTGCGCCTGCCGAACTGGATAGGCGACGTCTGCATGAGCCTGCCCAGCCTGCACGCGCTGCTGGATACGCAACTGCCGGTCGTCGTGTGCGCGCGGCCGTGGGCCAGGGATCTGCTGGCGGAATACAAGCTGGCGGGCTTCGTTGAAATGAAAGGCCAATGGCGGGCCGACCGCGCAGCCGTCCATGCGCACAGGAAAAGAGCCCAGCACGCCCACCCGCGGGGCCTGCTGCTGCCCGATTCCCTATCCAGCGCCATGGTCTTCAAGTTCGCCGGCATCCCCAGCGCGGGCTACCGGGATGACGGCCGCAGCCTGATCCTGCGCTGGCCGGTCAACAAGCCCGCCGCCGCATTGCACGCGGTGGAGTCCTGGTATTACATCACCACCCAGGCCCTCAAGCGCTGGAATCTTCCGGCGCGGCCGCTGCCCGCGGGGCGGCGGCTGGAGCTGCGGCTCGCGGACAGGCATTATTCAGAAGGCATGCAGGCCTTGCGGAACGCCGGGCTGGATCGAGACGACTTCATCCTGATCGCCCCCACCGCCACCGGCCTGCACCGCGGCAAAGTCAAGGTCTGGCCGCACTACGATGCCCTGACCCGCCGGCTGCAGGAACAGGGCCATACCGTGGCCATGTGCCCGCCGCCGGCTGAAGCCGAGGCCGCCCGGCGCAATGCCCCCACCGCGCTCTGCCTGCCGCCCGTCAAGCTCGGAGCGTTTGCTACACTCACCCAACTTGCCTCGCTGGTGGTATGCAATGATTCAGGCGTATCGCACCTTGCCGCGGCTGCCGGCGCTCGGCAGCTTACCTTGTTCGGCGTCACCCAGCCCGAACGCACCGGTCCCTGGTCGGACCGCGCCGTATGCCTGGGCGCGGCCCACGCCTGGCCCACGCTGGAGGAAACCGAGCAGCGGGTTCTCGCCCTCCTGCCTGAAAAACTTGAACGGTAGCGAATGACTCTTTCGAGCTTTTTGACAAATTTGGTGATACCGCTGAACTTATGCATTGCCCTACTGCTGATGGGCGCAGTGCTGTTCATCGTGCGTTGGCGGCGCACGGCCTTTCTGGTTGCGGCGACCGGCCTGGGCTGGGCGCTGTTCTGGTCGCTGCCCGCCTCGTCGCTGTGGGCCGGGGGCAGGCTGGAGCAGCTTTACCCTTATCGAACGCCGGCGGAGCTGCCCGAGGCGCAGGCCATCGTGGTGCTCGGCGGCAGCACGGCCAACGGCCGGCGCAACTGGTTCGAACCCTACAACAGCGCCACCGCCCTGTCGCGGGTGGACACGGCCGCCCTGCTGTACAAGGCGCAGCGCGCGCCTTTGATCGTGGTGTCGGGTGCCGCCCTGGAAGGCACGGTCAGCGAGGCCCAGGTCATGGCCAACGACCTGAAGCAGCAGAATATCCCGCCCGAGGCGATGCTGCTGGAAAGCCGCAGCTTTACGACGCATGAAAACGCCCTGTACACTACCGAGGTCTTGAAGCAGCGCAATATCGAACGGGTCCTGCTGGTGACTTCCGCGCTGCATATGCCGCGCGCCATGGCGGTATTCCGCAAGCAGGGCATCCTGGCCGTGGCCTCGCCCTCGCCGCCGCAAATCGTGGTGCCCAGCGATCCGGGGTTCTCGTTCTGGCAGCCCAGCATGCGTGCGCTCAGCGCCAGCCGGTCCATCGTCAAGGAATACGTAGGCCTGCTGGTGTACTGGATCCGGGGCTGGATCTAGGGCGCGACGAACATGCGATGCCGTCCGGGCTGCGGCGCCTGCTGCATCGCGCCATCCATATCCAGTCCCATTCCGGGCATGCCTTTTGGCAAGCCCGCCGGGGTGGCCTGCATCCAATTGGACGAAAACGGCCGCTGCCGGATATTCGGCCGCCCTGAACGGCCGGCCGTGTGTTCATCCCTGCAAGCCGAACCCGGCATGTGCGGGAACAGCCGTGAGCATGCCCTGCGCTGGCTGGGACATTTGGAAGAACTCACCGCGCCAAATGACCGGGCCACGAACGGCCGGGCCGCGAATGACCGGGCCGCGAATGGTCGGGCCGCGAACGGCCGGAACGCGGACCGCTAAAGCGGCGAGCCGTCGCCGATACGGGAAGATATATATCAAATGAATAGGCTGCGGCATATTACGGCTCGGCGGACCACAGCAGGTTTCAGCGCGGAAAGCCGCAGCACAGTCCGGCGCGGCGGATAGGCCGCGGCATTAGTAGGCGGCGCTGGACAGGGACGCCCAAAGGTGCGCGGCGAGCTGGGCGCGCCAGGGGGAAAACTCCGCCAGCCAGGCCTCGGCCTGTTTTTCGCTGATTTTTTCCGGCGCGCCAGTCAAGGCCTGTATGCCGCGCCGCACGGCCACGTCGCCATGCAGGGAGCCATCCAACCAGCCGAAGCCGCGCAGCAGGGTGTAATCGACCGTCCAGGGCCCCACCCCGCGCACGTCCAGCAAACAGCGGCGGATGTCCTCCACGGGCACTGCCTCCACCCAGGCGTCCAGCGGCAATTGCCCGCCCGCGATCATGCGCGCCAGATTCAGCAAGGTATCGGCTTTCGCCCTGGAGTATCCCGCCTGGCGCAGGGTTTCCGGCGTCTGCGCGGCGATCTGCCCCGGATCGGGATAGCACAACAGGCCGCCCGAATGGCGCCTGCCCAGGGCCAGTATCAATCTGCGACGTATGGATACCGCGGCGGCCACGCTGACTTGCTGACCGGTGACCGCCCAGGTCAGGGCCTCGAAAGGCGTGGCGGCCACGGGCACCCGCAAGCCTGCTTGACCGGCGATCAAGCGGCCGATCACAGGATGTTCGCGGTATTGGCGCTCGAAGGCTTCGACCTCGTTCGCCAGTCCCAGCATGCGGCTGGCCATGGCCTTGAATCTGGCTTGGCTGTCCGCGGACGGATCGCCGTCGACCGCCAGTTCGGCTTGCGCCCCGCCTCGCTTGAAGACCACGCTGAGGCAGGCGGGCGATCCGTCCCAGATCATTCCTTTGCGAAATGAAGCCGGCGTCGTGCTTTCGGATAGCGCCTGCGTGTCGCGGCTATGGAAGGCGAGGATGTCCCGCGGCCGAAAACCGGCGGGCAATGCGATCCGGCATGTCAGGATGAGCGCCATGACAGCCGGCCTAGCGCTCCGCCATGACCTGCCGGTACAGATCTTCATACCGGCTGGCGACTTCGGCCCAGCTATGGCGCGCCACCACTTCGCCCGCGCCCCGGAGCAACGCGGCCCGCAAGCCGGCGTCGCCGTCCAGCCGCGCTATGTACCGCGCCAACTGATCGTGGTCTTCGGGGTGCGCAAGCACCATGGCATCGTGCCCGTCCCGCACATACTGGGCGAAGCCGCACCATGGACTGGGGCTGAGTATCACCGGCAGCCCGAAAGACATGGCTTCCAGCGGCGCCATGCCGAAGCTGTCGTTCAGCGTGGGATGCACATAGATATCGGCCGCCCCGTAATAGCGGCCGACCTCGGCCGTTTCCTCGACCAGCTTGATGCGGCCGGCCATATCGCGGCAGTCGGGCGAGCGTTGTATGAAGTCCCGCGTCGCGCCATTGCCGCCCACCACCAGCAACTTGTAACGCTGCGGCAATGCGGCCAAAGCCTTCAAGACGGTGGGCAGGCCTTTGCGCAGCGGATTGCGCGCAACCAGCAGGCACACGCAGTCGCCCTCGCCCAGGCCCAGTTCTCGCCGTATCAGGGCGGCATCGGCTTCTTGGCCGGCATCGGGCGGGGATACCCCCGGGGGTATGACGGGAAAGTCGCGCGCGGCGCCGTAAGCCTGGCGCAATTGTTCGGCGATCAAGCCCGACACGGCCACTGTGCGGTGCCCCGCCCGTTCCGCCACGCGCCGGGCCTCCAGCCCGAGATAGGTCTGGACGCGCGGGCTGACGTAGGACAGCATGCGCTTCAATGCGGGCATGGCGCGTACCCGCCAGTTGTAGCGCACCGGCGTGACATGCACCACCTCCACGTCGCCGCACCAGCCGTTCATGTGGGAATGCACGATATCGAAGCCGGTTCGGGTGGCCCGCCGCGCGCGCCAGGCGAATATCAGCACCCGCAGCCAGCTCGGCCAATGGCGCCACGAGCGCAAAGAGACGAAAGGCAGCTCCAGCCCGCAGGCCTGGTCGTATTCCCGTGCAAAGACGGTGATGTCGTGTGCGCCGGCCAGCTCGCGCATCAATTCCACGCCGTAGGCTTCCGCCCCGCCGTAGCGGTTGCCGAAGCGGTCCACCACGAAAGCGATTTTCAATCGGGGCGGGGGCATATCTTTGGCATCGGTGAAAAACTCCGGGCTGGCGGCCGCATGCTGTCCGGCCGACGAGGGTGATCCGGGCCGCGTAGGCGCATTGCCGCCCCTCCCGCCCGCAAGGACGGGGCTCGGGCCGGAGCGGGTGGCGCGCTCAGACACCGGACTGGCGCCTGCGGCGATTTTCTTCCAGCCGGGTCATGCATTTTTGCAGGAAGCGGAGTATGTTGGTGGAGCGCGACACGGTGACCCTGGGCAATTCGTAAACATCGTCATCCGCTCGGGCCAGCCCGCCCGCGGTGGTGGTGGCGTTGGTGTAGCCCGCATTGCGCACCATGCCGCGCAATTCCGCGTTCTCGCCCCCGTAAGGGTAGCAGAACGCGCTGACTTCGGCACCCAGGACTTCCTCCAGCTCGCGCTTGGACTGCCGTATCTGGTAATCGGCGAGTTCCGGCGACAGCTTGGGCAAGTAAGGGTGGTCCAGCGTGTGCGAGCCGACCTCCATGCCCTGGGCGGCCCATTGCCGCAACTCGTCCGCCGACATCAGGTCGGCGTGCGCGATGCCTTTTTCGTAGTCCCAGACATTGCCGCCATCGAGCTGCCGGGCGACGAAGTAATTGGTGGCGGTGAAGCCTTGCTCGCGCAGCACCGGCAGCGCGTTGCGGTAGACATTGCGGTAGCCGTCGTCGAAAGTGATGCCCACCACTTTGCCGCGGCGTTCCCCCCGTATGTAAGGCATGAGATCCCGCATGGACAGGCCGCGATAGCCCAGGCGGCGCAACCAAGTCATCTGCCGCCGGAAGTCCGCGGGATGGACGACGAGACTGCGGTAAGGCGTACCCCTGGGCGCCGGCTCGCCGATCTGGTGGTACATGAGTATGGGTATCATGCAACGATTATATCGGGGCGGGCCGCTAGACCGCGAGCCCCCTGGCTTGCGCATACACGCTTTGGGTCTGCCGCAGGAAGCCGGCGGTGGAAAACGCCTGTTCCACCCGGGCGCGCGCGGACCGGCCCCTGACCGCCACGCATGCCGGCTCGGCCAGTATGGCGCGCAAGGTGCGCTGCAAGGCCGGGATGTCGCCCGCCGGCACGACCCAGCCGTCCAGCCCGTCGCGCACGTTTTCCGGCAGGCCGCCGGCATTGGACACCAGCGCCGGCAGGCCCATGGCCATGGTTTCGCAACTGGCATACGAGGCCGCTTCGCGGTAGGACAGCACAAAACCGATATCGCTGGCGCCCAATATATGGCGCACATCCTTCACCAGGCCGGGGAAGACCACCCGGCCCTGCATGCCCAGTTCCCGCACCCGCCGCTGCATGGCCGCGGCGGGCGGATCCCCCGCCACGACGATGCGCAAGCGCCGGCGCAGGGCGGGCTCCAGGCCGGCGACGGCCTGCACCAAGTCCAGCCAGCCCTTGTTCAAATCCGTGCCACCTATGCTGCCCAGCACCAGAACGCCGTCATCCAATTCCCCGAACAGCGCACGCCGGTAGGCGCGCTTGGCGGCCTCTTCCACCGGTTTCAGGTAATCGAGGTCTATGCCATTGCGCACCATGTGTATGGGCCTGCGCCGATACCCCGATTCGGCCAGCATGCGCGCCACATAATCGCAGACCGCGATGGAGGCATGCGTGCCCAGCCAGGCGCGCAGGCGGTGGCCCAGGCTGCATACCCGATTGGTGTTGTGTTTGGTCCACACTATGGCCGGACGCTGACGCATGCCCAGGCAGGCGAGCATGACATGGCGGTGATCCGCGCCGCCGTTCACGTGCACGACATCGAAGCGTTCCCGCTTCAGGAAGCGCCGCAACTGGATGACTTCCCTGATCAGCGGCAAAGGCCGGGAGGTATACAGGCCGGGCTGCACGCGCACGCCCTGCATAAGCGATGCCAGTTTGTACAGGCGGCCGGTCTCGGGCGCCGCGACCGTCAGATCGTGCTGGTGCCGTAAACCCCTCAGCAAGCTGAGTACGTATGTGACGTGGCCACCCCCGTTGCCATGGTGGATATCGGTGATAAGAATTTTCATCGCGAGCCGGCGGCCAGGCCCGCTACCCCTGGTTACGCCTTATTTATTTATTTTGCTTAAAAGCAGTAATTTATTGTAGCGGAAGAAACTGCCGGCCGCGCCCATGGCGGCCAGCACAAAGCCTTCCCGACCGTCCAGAAAGCCGCGGCGTATGACGTAGATGCGGATGAAAGTCCACAGCGCGTGGCCGGTGGCGCCCAGTATGCTGGTTTTCTTGCCTCTGGCGTGCATCATCGCCGCCGCCTGCGACGAATAATGGTTGATCTTGTCGATGAAGACTTCCAGATTGGCGTAGGGATAATGCAACAGATGGCCCTGGAGCACAGCCGCTGGAGTGTCGGCCACGACGCTTTCATGCACGGCAACGTCCTTGAAGCGGGCGCTGCCGCGCTCGAACAGGCGCAGCACGTGGTCCGGCCACCAGCCGCAATGCCGTATCCAGCGGCCGTTGAAGTTCGACAGCCGGGCCATTTTGTAGGCTTGAGCGCGCGGCCGGGCCAGTTCGCGCTGGATTTCCGCGGCCAGTTCGGGGGTCACGCGCTCGTCGGCGTCCAGCGACAGCACCCATTCGCCCGTGGCCATATCCAGGGCGCGGTTTTTTTGGGGGCCGAAGCCCGGCCAATCGGCCGTCGTCGCGACCTTGGCCCCTTTGGCCGCGGCAATGTCCCGCGTCGCGTCCGTGCTGCCCGAATCCAGCACGATGATCTCGTCGGCGAAAGCCGCCGAGTCGATGCAGTCGCCGATGTGGGCGGCCTCGTTCTTGGTGATGATGATGACCGACAGCTTCATCCACGCTTCCTGAGGCTGCGCTTCCAGCGCTTCCATTTATTGAAGATGGGGCCGATAAGGGGATGGGCCGCCACCTGTATGCGCCTGCCCACGGAATTGCCGCTGGTGTTGCGCACGGCGAAGCGGTAGATGTGGGCCGGGTCGCCGCCCGGCCGGTTCTGGCCGAAAGCCTGGGTCGTGTACAAGTGCTTGAAGCCGGCGTCCTGGGCGAGGCGCACGTAATCGGAGTCGAAATAGCCTTGCGGCCAGCAAAAATGGTCCGACACCCCGCCCAGTTGCTGGCGCAAGGCTTCGCGCGACTGGGCGAGCTCTTCCGCCATGTGGACATTCTTGGCCGCGGGCGCGATCTTGTCCCAGCGCGTGTGGGTATGGGTATGGCTGTGGAATTCCATGACGCCGTCATCGCGCATGGCGCGGATTTCGCTCCAGCGCAGCACGACCTCGTCGGCCCGGCCTTGCTCTATGCGCTGCTCGCAGTCCCGGTGGGATGGCGTTTCGGGTAAATCGCCCTGGCCCAGATGGCGGCGCAAAGGGCCGTCCCCGACCCATGAGGTCACCAGAAAAACCATGGCGCGGTAGCCGTACTGCTTCAGCAGGGGGTAGGCGTAGACCCAATTGTCCAGATAGCCGTCGTCGAAGGTGATCAGCACGGAACGGGCCGGCGCTGGCGCGCCCGCCAGATGGGCGGCGAATTCCTCGCTGGACAGGGAACGGTAGCCGCGCCGCTTCAGCCAGCGCAGTTGCTGCTCGAAGTTGGCCGGCGTGACATTGATCATGCCGTCCACCGGCGAAACGTGGTGGTACATCAGTACGGGGACGCTGCGCGCCTTGCTCATGATTGTCGCTCCGTAAGCCAGCGGCTGTAGCAGGATTCTATGCGCCGCACCATGGCCTCGGCGCTGAAGCGGCCCTGCTCCCGGCAGAACGCGAGCCCGGCCCGCCCCATCCGGCGGCGCAGCTCGGGATCGTCCACCAGGCGCCGGATGGCTGCCGTCAGCGCCGGGACATCGTCCAGCGGCACCAATATGCCGCTGACGCCATCCTGCATCATTTCCGGGACGCCGTCGACCCGGGTTCCCACTACCGGCAGGCCGGCTGCGCCGGCCTCGACGAAGACCGTCCCGGACGCTTCCTTGCGAGTGGCCAGGGCGAAAATATCGAAGCCCGCCAGCAGGTCGGGAACATCGCTGCGCATGCCCAGCATATGAACTCTTTTATCCAGCCGCTTTTCCGCGACATAAGCCTGGATTTCCTCGAAAACCGGCGAGCCGCCGCCCACCAGCACCAAGTGCACATTGGGCCGCTCGCGGATGATGGGCTCCATGGCGTCGATGAGCTCTTTATGTCCCTTCTGGGCGCGCATGACCGCAACGCAGCCCACCACGATGTCGTTGCCCGCCAGGCGCAATTCCTGGCGCAGGCCCGAAGTCTCGCGCAAAGGCGGCAAATCGACCGCGGGGTAGACCGTCGCCACATGCCCGGGCGGAACGCCGCGTTCGATCAAGTGCTTGCGCACGAAATCGCTGGCCGTGGTCACCCGATGCGGGATCACGGTATAGGACAGCAGCGAGCCCACTTTGTTGGCCAAGTGCCGGGTGCGCACGATGAGCGGGGTGCCTGCCAGGCGGCCCGCGCAGCCGGCCAGTATCGTGTCGCGGCGGCTATGGGTGTTCAGCACCTGGAAATGGCCGCGGCGCAGCACGCCGCGTATGAAAGCCACGCCCTTGATGAAGTTCACCGGCCCGTCCATCAAGGTGGTGTGCACGGTGAAGCCCGCCTCGCGCAAGCGCTGCGCGAGCATGGCATGAGGCTGGCAGACCGCTTCCAGGTGATGGCCGCGTTCGCGCATCGCCACCATCATGCGGTAGATGTATTGTTCCTGGCCGCCGAAACTGGTGGCCGCTTCGGAATGCAGGATGCGCAAAGGCGTCATGAATAGTTGATCTCCACGCCGTCGGGCCTGGCCCAGCTTTCCAGCTGTTCCAGCAGGGCGTCCGCCATGCGCACGCGCCATTCCTCGCCCAGCCGGACCATGCACTGGAACTCGTCGTGCCGCAGGCGGACCTCGACCGGAACGCCCGGAACGCCGTTTTCAGGTTCGGCCCGGAACGGGTTGAGCAACTGGCGCAGGCGGGCCGCGTCGGCGTTGCCGTTCAATGTGATGCGCAGGCTGCGCGCCCTGGCCTCGCGGGCAAGCTGCAAGTCGTAGACGGAATCCGCCGACACCCGCAGGCCGCCCGAGTAGTCGTCATTGCTGACCTTGCCGTGGATGATGATGAGCCTGTCCTCGCGCAGCCGGTTGCGGTGCTGTTCGTATAGTTCGTTGAAAATGGCGACTTCCACCTGGGCGGAGCCATCGTCCAGCGTCGCATACAGCATTTTGCCGCGCCGGGTCATCTTGGGCCGCAGCGCCGAGAGCACGCCGGCGAACCATTGCAGGCCGCGCGAGGGCTCCAGCCGCGCCAGGGGCTTGGGCGCGAAGCGGCGCACTTCATCGCGCCAGGCGTCGAAAAGATGCCCGCTGAAGTAAAAGCCCAAAGCGACTTTTTCTTCCGTCAGGCGGGTCTGCAAATCCCAGGGCGCCACCTTGGCCAGTTCGCCCTCGACAATGTCGTTGGCGTCGTCCGCGAACAGCGACACCTGGTTGGCGCTGCGCTCGGCCTGTTCGGCCGCCTCGATGGCGTTGGGGACGGTCGCCAGCAAGGCGGCGCGGTTGTCGGAGATCTGGTCGAAGGCGCCCGCCCGGATCAGCGCTTCGATGCTGCGGCGGTTCACCGTATGCCTGTCGACGCGCCGGCAGAAGTCGAACAGGCTGGTGTAGGGCCCGCCTTCCTGCCTGGCCCGTATGATTTCCTCGACGGCGGCCTGCCCCGTGCCCTTGACCGCGCCCAGACCGTAGCGCATGGTGCGCGGCGGTTCGCCGCGCGCGGAATGTGCGTCCGGCACAGGTTCGAAGCGGTAGGCCGAGGCGTTGATATCCGGCGGCAGGACCTCCACGCCGTTGGCGAGGGCGTCTTTCCAGAAGATCTGGACCTTGTCGGTGTCGTCCATGTCGGACGAAAGTGTGGCCGCCAAAAATTCGGTGGGATGGTAGGCCTTGAGCCAGGCGGTCTGATAGGCGATCAGCGCGTAGGCGGCGGAGTGCGATTTGTTGAAGCCGTAGCCGGCGAATTTCTCCATCAAGTCGAACAGCTTGACGGCTAGGTCCGCGTCGTAGCCTTTCTCGACCGCTCCTTTTTCGAAAATGGCGCGATGCTTGGCCATTTCCTCGGGCTTTT